>JAETRR010000047.1 GCA_021770065.1 Lachnoclostridium sp.
CATCAAGTAAATCCATGTCATCTGGTAATGTAATATTCCAGTTTATTTCATACATTTTTTCCGTTGTAAACAGAAAACATCCAATACTATAGAGCATAAGAGGCACTATAACAATACAAAAAATCGGAACCAAGATTATGCAAAACAGTATCATCCATGATCTTTTTTCTTTTTTAAACAACTATGTTCTCCTCTAAATATTTATCAAATTTTTCCCTTTCCATTGGAAACACCTCCTAATAAGCCTATATCGTCTATTTATACTTATGAATCAAAAATTTATTCCGTTAGAAACCAGAAAAGTTCAGCAGATTCCTATGTATTCTGTTGTTATATGTAATAATATAAAACTGTGGGGAGTGCAAATTCTCTTTTATCAAAATGGATATATGAAATTTTAAATTAAATGTTTCCTAAAACTCATTAATGATAATGACAGTTCCATATACAAAGCTTCTCTTAATAAATCTATTAACTGAATCCACAAACCTAAAATCTTGTCTGGAATCTGTTCTTCCTCATTCCCAGCAAAACTACAATATCCCCACATCATAAGCCACATCAACATAGTAATTCCAAAACATCTTTCCCTTCGTATCACCCCCTAATCATAATACCAGCAAACCCTCTCAATGTTCACAGCAGCAAAATTATGGCTATAGTTACTTTATAACATAAAAAAAATAATATGTCAATGAGTTTATAATTTCATTGACATATTTTAATATTTAAAAGTAAATTTATCAAATTGGAACATATCCAAAGACAGGTACTGTAACCGTGGTATCTCCCTCAACGAATAACATATATATTCCGGCTTTAGGAGTCGGAAAGCTATAACGCATCAAGCCGTCAGCAGATGTGATATATGTTCTGCCTCCAGAACTGCTTACAGAGCTGGCAGGGGATTCCGTTTCATTATTTTCATCCAGCCGCCAAAAATGAACAATGCCCCCGCCAGGTAAAATATAGGTGCCAATCCTTAATGCATGCTCCCCATTCCTTGTGATATCTGTTAAATCTTCTGTCCAGTCCGCTATCTGCATTGCGGCCCGAGCAAGGGGCAGCAAGGGGACAGGCTGCGTCTGTTGTATTATCATAACTTCCGGAGCAGCTGCTTTCGGTTCTTCCATAACAATATCAAGCAATATATCCTGAGCTTTAGAAACACCGGAAGAAACAGCAAACGTTGTAAGAAGACAGCATAAAAACGCTGCCGCCATTAAAATCCCAGAAAGCAGACGGGCCGGCCTGTCTTTCATCTTTGATATATATTCAATCCGTCTTACCAATTCATTTTCTGTATGGCCTGTCAGAGTAGCTGCGCTTGATAAGGGCTGACTATCCCGTCCCGTTCCGGCCAGCAAAACCGCATAATGATACCGTTCCAAAGCCGATGCCCCTTCCAGCACTTTTTCATCACCGGCCATTTCATTTACTTCAACAAAATAGTCTGCGAAACGGTATATAACCGGATTGTACCAATAAAACATACACATAAAACACATAAGACGACGATAAAAATAATCCCTGCAGCGGCAATGAACCAATTCATGTTTGAGCATCAGCTTACGTGCGGATTTTTCCATTTCCCTTGCAGGGAAAAACAACTTCGGATGCCAAAATCCTGTTACGAAGGGCTCTGATATCATGGAATTGATCCCCAGCTTTACAGAACTTTTTATTTTTAATTCACACCTCAATTCATCCATTAAACCTTGCAGTTCCATGTCAATTGAAGCCTCATTAAAGCCCTCCAGTTTTTTTAAAAAAAGCAAATCTTTTAAGAGATACCGCAAACCAAAATAGGTAATACCGAAAAGCCATACTGTAAAAAGGAAAATAAAGCCCCAGTGGTTTCCATAGTCTGTTCCGATACTTATGGACTTATTTCCGATTACCATTCCATAACCAAAACCGTCCCCTCCCCCCGGCATCCATATTTTTTTATATGTTTGAAAAAACAGGTTCAAGCCTGTAATAACCGGCAACAGAAACAAGGAGTAGACCAGAACCGCCTTCAGCAGCCTGTCTATATGATACATCTTCATTTTCTGTTCAAGCGCGCGGCGGCTTAAAAACAATAAGCTCACCAGAGCATTAAAGGCAAGTACGCAAGCCAGAGTAAGCATTGTCAAATCGCTCAGCTTCCATAACCAGGGCAGCCTGCATATGCTATTCAAGTTCCAGTTCCTCATCGGCCGCCTCCCTAAGTTCCTTCAAAAGAGCGTGAAGCTTTTCCTGCTGTTCTGAAGTGAGCTCCCGTTTGCCGCAGAAAGCAGCTACAAGCCTCTCAAAAGAACTGTCGCCAAAGGTTTCTTCCAGCCGCTGCTGGATCAAAGCTCTCTGATATTCTTCCTTTTTAACCAGAGGTTTGTAAATATAATGAAGCCCTTGCTGCTGCTTTTCCAAATATCCTTTTTGTGAAAGATTATACAGAACCGTACTTTTTGTTCCTCTGGCCTGGGGAAAAAATTCATATACCTTTTCACTTCTGATTCCCTCCGGTGATTTCCAGACCAATTCCATAAATTCCAATTCCATGGGGGAAAGCGGCTTTTTCCCGCCCATGCTGTTTAAATATGTTTCTTTTCTCATAGTTTCCTGCCCCTCCAATCCGTTTATGTAATTATAATTTCATTTATATAATACCATGTTCCCGGATATCTGTAAAGTGCAGGTTACATTAGGATCCCCTTCCTATGATCCAAAAACCTCCTCCGCCTTCCTTTTTGCATAGTCCATGCAAATCTGTTCATCCTCCGGCAGGATTCTCCCGTCGCGGATGCATTCTCCAAGACAGGCTGAAAACCTGTTTAAATACCCCTCTTTTGAGCCGTACAGATTAAGAGCCCTCTCCCTCGTATAATGTTCCACATAGCCAAACAGAGTGCAGGCAAATGCATAATCCGGTTTCATCGGAGTGCAGACCGGATGGTATATGCATAAAGGAACTTCTACAAAGGGCAGCCGCAGACCGCCTGCTGCATTCCCTGTTTCGTCTGTTACATTTCTCAAATCCGGATCTGTCTGGATCGGTTCTGCTTCAAACGGCCTCTTTCCTTCTCTGACCCACTCATACAACAGCTGGAGAGCCGTATGAAAAGCAACTTCATACGGAAAATCGTTCGGGCAGATTTCTTTGCCCGGATAAACCGGAACAATTCCTGCAGCAAATACATCCATATCGTTCCAATAATAATCTGTCATCGTTGATTTGGCATCATGTGTCGCTCCCGGAATATCATAAATGCAGTAATTCATGTCCTCAAAAAAGCATGTCCTGCCTCTCGCTTCCACATTCCCCCACAATGCATTTTCGCTCTCCGTATGCACTTCCATAAAAGGTTCTCTTACCATCTTCAGCTTTCGCGGCGTTTTTTGCGCTGTCCTGCCATATCCCTGGTTTAAATCCGGAAGACAGGTACTTGCGCTTCCTGCCGAAAAGTAACCGTCAAAATAAGGCTGCTCCAGCTGCCGCCCGTAAGCAAAATCATTGACAAAACGAATCATATAAGCTCCGGACTGCGACCAGCCTGCAAGGTACTGATAATAAGGCGCATAGCTTCCAAGCAGTTCATTTTCCGGGTTCCGCAGCAGAAGGGCCAAATCCGTCAGCATATCCCAGAACAGTCCGTCTTCCGTGTCTGCAAAAGAGGCTCCCTCCATATTTCCCAGATCTTTTTCTTCCAGAGTATACTGCGGATTCTCCACCGGATTTTTCCAGCTCAGCGCCCGGTAACGCTGATAATCAAATTTCAGCAGGGCCGGTATCACATTCGGTTTACTTGTAATCCCGATGTAAATATCTCCGTTCCGCATCATATGTCTCCAGGTCAGCACCCAGCACCTGTCAAAATCAATGAAGCTGGTAGAGTTCAGTATTTCAACCACTACATTGCCGCTGAACCGTTCTTTTATCCGGGGTCTGCGGACAAGAATACGGTTTACATATGGATTTTTCGGAAGCTCCGTCACCCTCTTCCCATCCTTCCACCCATAGACATCAGCCAGCCCGTGGATAAAAAACTCTTCTTCGATATACCCGTTTTCTTCAAAACCGCATTTTTCGTATGCCCGGGCAAACGGGTGTGAATCTTTTGTAATCTCAATCTTTTCTATATACTGAATCATATAACCGGTTCCTCCGTTATGCCTTATTCTTTTTCTGAATAGAATCAAACGCTACTGCCGCTGCCAGAATGATGCCCTTTGCCACCTGCTGCCAGTATTCATTCACCCCTACAATCGTAAGGCCGTTTGACAAAACGCCTATAATCAGTACGCCCACGATAATATGGCGTACTTTTCCTTCGCCTCCGTTAATGCTGATTCCCCCCACAACACAGGCTGTCAGAACATCCATTTCATAGCCGTCTCCTGCCTTCGGCTGTCCGGAATTTACCCGGGATGTCATAATAATACCGCCCACTGCACTTAAAAATCCGCAGACCGTGTAGGCCAGAATCTGAATCCGTTTTGTATCAAGCCCGCACAGCCTTGCGGCCTCCGCATTGCTCCCCACTGCATAAAAATGCCTTCCGATATAAGTTTTTCCCAGAACAAAGGCAGACAGCAGCAGAACAACCGCCATAATAATAACCGGAACCGGAATCGGGCCTGCGTACCCCTGTCCAAATACTTTAAAAGATTCCGGCAGGTGATAGATGGACGCCCCGTCGCAGACAATAAAGCCCAGTCCGCGGAAGGCAATCTGTGTTGCCAGCGTTCCGATCATGGGCGGCATGCCGGTAGCCGTAATCAGAGTACCGTTAAGCAGTCCCATAAGCATACCGATCAAAAGCCCGGTTATAATTGCTGCTCCAGCAGGAAGACCCAGATTCACTGCGGCCATGGAAGTCAGTACGCTCACTACAGATACAATGGAGCCGACACTTAAATCAATACCGCCCGAAATGAGAACTACCGTCATTCCCACGGAGACAATTGCCAGAATCGATACCTGGCGCAGGATCGTTACAAAATTGCTGAATTTAAAAAACTGAGGGGACAAGCAGGAAAACATAACAATTATCACAAGCAGAACCAGAAAAACTGCCGATTCCCGGATTACAGCCCTTGCGTTTATTTTCGTTGAAGCCTTTGTATTCATTTTTATAAACTCCTCCTATTCCAGTTCCATAATATCCCTCACAGTACACCTAAGCCTAAATCAATTTCCAGCCGCTAAAAACATGTGTCTGTAAATCGATTTGTGCACTGTGAGCGATATTACTGTTTCCAGTTCCGTAATATCTGTAATATCCTTTTCAGCGCACAATATTCGAAGCGCGTTCCATAATAAGCTCCTGGGAAAACTGTTCCTTCTCAATCTCGCCCTTCTGCTCCCCTTCATACAGGACAATAATTCTGTCTGACATTCCAATCAGTTCTTCCATTTCCGAAGAAATCATAATAATTGCCTTGCCTGCCTCTACCAGCCGGTTCATCAGAAAATAGATCTCCTGTTTTGCACCTACGTCAATTCCCCTTGTGGGCTCGTCAAAAATCAGCACCTGGGCATCGCTGGCCAGCCATTTGCTTAAGACAACCTTCTGCTGGTTGCCGCCGCTTAGATTTCCTGCCTTCTGTGAAAAAGATGGGGTTTTTATCCTCAAATCATCTTTCTGTTGTTCAAGGATCCCATCCTCACGTTTCCGATCCACAATTCCAAGCTTTGAAATCGCTTTTACAATCGGAAGTGTGATATTATCCCTTATAGAAAGGCTTAAGATAACACCATGCTGTTTCCTGTCCTCCGGAACAAGGCAGATTCCGTTTTTCACGGCATCCCGGGGCGATTTTATGGTTATCTCTTTCCCTTTCATAAAAATCGAACCGGATTCTATGGGGTCTGCACCGAAAATCATTCTGGCCGTCTCCGTCCTGCCAGCCCCAACCAATCCTGCCAGCCCTAAGATCTCTCCTTTTTTCAAATCAAAACTGATATTTTTAGCGCCTTTTCCCGTCAGATTCCGGACCTCTAATATGGTCTCTCCCTTACATTTTCTGCGCTCGGGATAAGTTTCCGTAATTTCCCGGCCCACCATTTCACAGACCAGATCATGCCTGGATATCTCTTCAACTAGATTTGTGGAAATCCATTTTCCGTCCCGGAACACAGACAGACGGTCCGCGACACGGTAAATCTCATCCATTCTGTGAGACACATAGACAATCGTAACACCGTCTTGTTTCAGCTTTTCAACCAGCTCCAGCAGAATGTCTACTTCATCAGAGGTAAGCGGCGCCGTGGGCTCGTCCATAATCAGTATCTTTACGTTTTTCACAATAGATTTGGCTATCTCTACCATCTGCATATAAGCCACCGACAGATCCCGGACCAGCGTTTTCGGATTGATGTCTATCTTCATCCTTTCAAATACTTCGGCCGCTCTTCTTTCCATCTGCCCGAAGTCAGCCAGTATTTTCCCTCCCACGCGCTCACCCATAAACATATTTTCAGCCACTGACAGATTCGGGAGCAGATTAAATTCCTGGTAAATCACTTCGATACCAAGCTTTTTGGAAAGAGCCGGCGTCATATGTGCGTAAGCTTCTCCTTCCACCACAATCTCTCCCTCATCGGGTGTAATTGCGCCTGATATCACTTTTATCATGGTCGATTTTCCCGCTCCGTTTTCTCCCATCAAGGCATGGACTTCACCTTTTTTCAAGCCCAGCGACACCTGATCCAGTGCAGTTACGCCCGGATATTTTTTTGTAATCTTTTTCAGTTCCAGTATATATTGTTCCACACCCGGATCTCCTTCCAAAGTCAGAGGGGCTGTCGGGAAATAAGACAGCCCCTCTGATAATCTGCTTATTTCAACTCATCCAAAAAGCTCTGTACATTATCAACCGTTACGGCCTCTAACGGGAAATAATTCGTCGTTGATTCCACAGTTTCGCCGTTTATCAGAGCGATTCCGTCCTTAATCATCTGTTTTCCCACATCCGTCAGGTGAAGAGATACGGTTCCCCGGTGAATGCTTCCCTCTGCCACGGCTTCTAAGCCCTCCTGGGAGCCGTCACAGGCAAAAAGCCCCACATCATCTCCGACTCTGTTTTCTCCCTTGAATGCTTCGTATGCTCCCAGCACTACCGAATCGTTAATGCCTACCACACCGTTCAGCTCCGGATACGCCTGGAGGAAATTCTCTGCGGCCTCAAGACCGTCCGTGGTAGATACGGCATCCGCCTCAATTACGATCTCACAATTGGGATTCTTTTCTTCCAGGGCGGCCTTAATTCCGTCAACACGCTCCAGAATGAAATCGTAAGAGCTGGCATTTAAAAGGCCAATCTGGCATTTTCCGTCCTCAAAAGCTCCGTTAGACCACTCCGCACACATTGTTCCAATCTGGTATCCCAGCTCATAGTTGGATGCAAGATAAGAGGCGCTGGCATTTTCCATCTCATTGTCAAAAGAGAGAATAATAATGCCTTTATCCAGAGCTTCCTGGTTTATACTTTCTGTCACGGCAGCATCCGAATTCTGCTCAATGATCACGTCACATCCGGAGGCAATAAAGTTCTCAATCGTGTCAACCAGAACAGAAGAATCATTGCCTGTATCCTTCAGAATAAACTCCGCACCGTTTGCTTTCGCTTCCTCCTCCATTGCCTTTCCCATGGCCACATAAGAAGTATTGCCCAGATCCGCAAACACACAGCCGATTTTCATGCCGGTACTGTCACTGTCCTGTGTATCCCGGCTGTCTTCCGTCTCGGCCTCTGTCCCGGCCGCAGGCTCTTCTGCCGGACTTTCCTCTTTGCTTTTGCAGCCTCCCAGCATGCCGGTTATCATTGCAGCGGTTAGTAAAATCCCTAAAAGTTTCTTTTTCATCTTTCTTCCTCCATTATAGTTCCGTAATATCCTTCCAGTACACCTTAGCCTAAATCGATTTCCAGCCGCAAAAACCTGCGTCTGTAAATCGATTTGTGCACTGTCAGGATATTACTGTTTATAGTTCCGTAATATCCTTCCAGTACACCTTAGCCTAAATCAATTTCCAGCCGCAAAAACCTGCGTCTGTAAATCGATTTGTGCACTGTCAGGATATTACTGTTTATAGTTCCGTAATATCCTTATTTAATTGTAAAGCCGCCGTCTACTACTAAGTCTTCTCCGGTTATCATATTTGATTCATCACAGGACAAAAACAGTACCGCTGCCGCGATCTCATCCGTCTCCGCAAACCTGTGTGCCGGAATGGCGTTTATCATATCGATCTTTACCTGTCCCTGCCATGCCTTCTCTCCCATGTATGTATTCACAACCGTGGGAGCCACGCCGTTGACATTGATTCCGAATTCCGCCCACTCCAGAGCGCAGACCTTAATCATCCCCACCAGCGCTGCTTTTGACATGGTATAACCCACATGCTTGTCAATTGCAATAAAATCCGCCTGGGATGTAACACATACAATCTTTCCGCCCTTCCCCTGCTTTATCATCTGGTTTGCAACCGCCTGGGACATCCGGAATACACCTACGGCATTGATCGCAAGGTGCTTCTCTATCACATCCACTCCTATGCACTCTGCACTTTCCAGTTCCACATATCCAGGCATATTCGCAAGGATGTTAATTTCGCCGAAAGCTTCTATAACGGCCGCCACTGTCCGTTCAATATCACTCTGCTTCGTGACGTCGCATTTCAGCCCGATCGTTTTCACCCCGTAAGCCTTTGCCAGTTCCTCCGCTACTTCTTTTACGTTGTCTTTGCAGTCTGCAATCGCAACATTGGCTCCTTTTTTTGCATACATTTCCGCCGTGGCTCCTCCGATGCCTCCGGCGCCGCCTACTACAATTGCCGACTTGCCGGACAGGTCAAAGCTCCCGTCCACTTTCTTGTATTCAATCATATTCCTCTCCTTTATTTATTTTTTGTTTAGCGATAATTTATCTTATCACACAAATATTTAGTATTCAATATTAAATATTTACAAAATGCATTGCGATTTTTTGTGCACTTCTCCTATTTTTCTTTTTTAGTTCTGATTTAGTTAATCATTTTTCACATTTCTTGTTATATCTTACATTATTTGGAATTTAGTGTTTAGTTAATTTAGTTTGACATCCAAGATAAATTGTTTATAATATTTAGCAGGAGTAAAATTTTCGCGAATGACGAGGAATACACCCATATGACCAACAAAGAAATTGCCAGGGCGCTCAATATATCTCCCACGGCGCTTTCATTTATTCTGAATAACAAACCCGGCGTATCAGAACGCACGCGTACCACAGTTATCCAGCAGATAAATGCCATGGGATACGGACACTTAATCAAGTCCGCCGAAAAAACCGCCGAAGATCTGACCATTTGTTTTATTGTTTATTTAAGACACGGAAAAATACTGAACCAGCATCCTTTTTTTCTGCTGTTGATGGAAAGCATTGAGTCCCACGCACGCAAATTCGGGTATAATATTATCCTTAGAACTATGGATTCCAAAGCCCCGATGCAGGAACAGCTGGACTCTCTTATCAAAATGAATCCAAAAGGGATTCTTATTTTTGCCACAGAGATGCTGGAGGAGGATATGGCACAGTTCTCCTCTCTTCCCATTCCCTGTCTGGCCGTTGACAATGCCTTTCCCTATCTGAATATCAACACTGTTTCCATCAACAACCAGCTGGGAACCTTCCAGGCCGTTCAATATCTGGTTCAGCAGGGACATAAAAAAATCGGCTATTTAAAAAGCTCGGATTTCATCTGCAGTTTTGCCGAACGGGAACAGGGATACCGGGAAGCCCTTCAGCATTTTCATCTGAATCTGAATCCGGAATACATTTATAAAATACGTTATTCGGAAGAGGGCAGCTTCCAGGATTTCGCTGCACTTCTGCAGAAAAACATAGCTCTGCCTACTGCCCTTGTCTGCGATGATGATACCATTGCCATAGGCGCTATGCGTGCACTTACCCTTGCCGGATACCGGATTCCGGAGGATGTCTCCATTGTCGGCTTTAACGATCGGCCAAATTCAGAGATCACCCTTCCTCCGCTGACCTCCGTCAATGTTCCAAAGGTGTCTTTTGGCGTCTCTGCAGTAAATGGGATTCTTTCTATGATACAGGAAAAAGAAGCAGGCATTTTCAGCCGTTCTGTAAAAACCCGGATCGGAACTCAGCTTGTAATTCGAAATTCCGTAAAGAAAATCGGATAATCCTATACAAAAACTGCCGCCCGGCTATTTCTTCAGCCGGCGGCAGTTTTTCTGTTACCGGCCACGGAGTGAACAGTAACATTTTTCCAATTCACAAAAACTGACGCTTACAGATTCTCTTTGAAGAAGTTCTCAATTGCTTCTGCTGCAACGTCCTCATCCTCACCATCTACGGTTACGGTGAGCTCAACACCCTTCTTAACACCCATAGACATTACTGCCATGATTCTCTTTGCGTCCGCCTTCTTAGCGCCGCTGTCCAGAGTCACCGCACTCTTATACTTGGCTGCTTCCTTTACCAGCAGTCCGGCGGGTCTTGCGTGAAGTCCTAATTCATCCTGTACCACATACTTAAACTCTTTCATTGTTCTGTCTCTCCTTTATGTTTATTCATATTTGCAATTATCCGGCACAGCTATGGCATGGGGCTGTTTTAAGAAAACCGCGTCAGCCGTAAGCCGCTCCGCACAATTATCCACAAGTTGTCTGATACTCCTGTTTATCTTCAAAAACCTCAAAATACTTTACCGGAAATCTCCGCTATAATACAGTTCCCGCTCATTCCGCCTCGCGAATCTTCTTACGCAGTTCCAATGTAAATACGGGAGATACGGAAAGCTCGTCAATACCCATCTGCAGGAACCGGCGTGTCAGCTCCATGTCAGCTCCCAGCTCTCCGCAGATTCCGCACCAGGCGCCATGCTCATGGGCACACTCAATGGTCCGCTGAATCATCCGCAGCACCGCCTCATGGTGGGGATCGTAAATATTGTCCAAAGACTGATTCTGACGGTCAATCGCCAGGGTGTACTGGGTCAGATCGTTGGTTCCGATACTGAAGAAATCCACCTCCGCCGCCAGCATGTCTGCAATCATAACGGCCGCCGGTGTCTCAACCATGATGCCAAGCTCCACATCGCCGAAAGGAATATCCTCTCTGGTAAGCTCTTCTTTTACCTCTTCCACAATTCCCTTAATCTTCTTTACCTCATCCACAGAGATAATCATGGGGAACATAATGGAAGCCGTACCATAAGCGCTCGCCCGGAAAATAGCACGCAGCTGGGTCTTGAATACCTCTGTCCGCTCCAGGCAGATACGGATGGCGCGGAAGCCCATAGCCGGATTCTCTTCCTTGGGAATATTGAAGTAATCCGCCTGCTTGTCGGCTCCGATATCCAGGGTACGGATAATCACCTTCTTGCCGTTCATCTTGGAGATTACATTCTTATATACGGTAAACTGCTCTTCCTCTGTGGGATAGTCGTCTCTTCCCAGGTACAGGAACTCACTGCGGAACAGGCCGATGCCCTCGGAATCATTCTCCAGAACGGAATCCACGTCCTCCTCGCTACCGATGTTGGCATACAGATGTACCACCTTGCCGCTCTTGGTCACAGTGGGCAGACCCTTTAAGCTCTGAAGCAGAAGCTTTCTCTCCTCCTCGCGCTTCTTCTTCTCCTGCATCACGGCCAGAGTGACCTCATCAGGCTCAATATGGATCTCTCCCGTAAAGCCGTCCACAACACCCATCTTTCCATTCAGCCCTGTATCCAGATCAATATCCGTGGTTACCAGGCACGGAATATTCATCATACGGGCCAGAATCGCCGTATGGGAATTGGCAGAACCCTTCTGGGTTACCAGCGCCAGGATCTTATCCTTTTCAAACTGTACGGTCTCACTGGGAGCCAGATCCTCTGCCAGTATAATCACCGGTTCCGGCATAGCCTCGGCGCTTACCTGCGTACCGCTCAAAATCGCAATCAGACGGCCGGAAATATCATTGATATCTGCCGCGCGGCCGCGCATATAATCATCATCCATACTTAAGAAAATAGCTGCACACTGCTCGCCCGTCACAAATACCGCATATTCCGCATTGACCTTGTCCTGCTCAATCATGCCCGTAATGCCTTCTACGAAATCCAAATCCTCCAGCAGCATCTGATGAGCCTCGAAGATCTCCGCCTCTGCCTCTCCCACGTCACGCATGGTTTTCTCCTTCAGAAGTGCAAGCTGTCCTGCCGCCTTCTCCTTAGCTGCCATATAACGTGCGATCTCGGCCTGGGGATCCTCAATCGTTCTTTTCTCCACAACCTGTGCCGCTTTCTTGTACACGAACAGCTTTCCGATTGCCACTCCGGCAAATACGCTCTTGCCCTGACGTGTTTCCATAGAATTCATACCTCCCTGTTTCATTATTCTGGTAAAACCTTTTACCTTTAGTATACCCTCAATATGCAGAAACGCATGCATCTCCTGCACAATGAGGGTAATACCCGAATTGTAAATAGTATACTAGTTTTTGCCATAAAAGTCAATGGCAATTGGGACTTATGTCCACTGCTCCCCGGTTTTTTTCAATTCTGATTAGGAATATTGCAAAAAAGGAGCCTCTTTACAGCAGTATTCTGCAAAAAAGCTCCTTTTTCTTACATTTTCACGGCCGGACAGCTGCGGCACACGAAAGAGAAAGCTATCTCTTTACCTTGGACAGTGCTGCCGGATCTGCAATCACAGTTACGTCCGGATGGAACTGGATGATGGATGCCGGAACCTTGGGCGTTACCTCTCCGCAGAGAGCCGCAGCCGTGATGTCCGCCTTATCCTCACCGCTGATAATCATAAGAAGCTTTCTGGCTCTCATAATGGTCCCGATTCCCATCGTGTAAGCCTGGCGCGGCACCTCGTCTGCGGAGGCAAAGAAACGCTTGTTGGCCTCAATGGTCATTTCCGTCAAATCCACGCAATGAGTATCGCCGTCAAAGAAGCTGTTAGGCTCATTAAATCCGATGTGTCCGTCATGGCCGATGCCGAGAAGCTGGATATCCACGCCGCCCAGGGAACGAATCAGTTCCTCATAGCGCCGGCTCTCCTTTTCCGGATCCGGCTGTGTGCCGTCCGGCACATGGGTCCGGGAGGGATCGATGTTGATTCTGCTGTACAGATGCTTATTCATAAAATAATAGTAGCTCTGATCGTTGCTGTGATCCAGTCCCCTGTATTCGTCCAGATTCACTGTGGCCGCTTTGGAGAAATCCAAATCTCCGCTCTTGCACCACTCTGCCAGGCAGTCATAGGTTCCGATGGGTGTAGAGCCTGTCGCCAGTCCCAGTACACTCTCCGGCTTCAAAGTCACCTGTGCCGCTAAAATATGAGCAGCCTTTCTGCTCATGTCCGCATAATCTTTCGCTTCAATAATTCTCATGTCTTCCTCCTATTCCAGTTCCGTAATATCCCTTCCAGTACACTTTAGCCTAAATCATTTTCCGGTCACAAGGACATGTGCCCGGAAAGTGATTTGTGCACTGTAAGGGATATTACTGTTCCCAGTTCCGTAATCTCTCCCTGTTTTTCCGGCTGGTTTTTGATACCTTAATCGGTTAATCCTATCTTAACAAACCCCCTATTTTTTGTCAACGGATTAACCGTTTTTGTAAATAAAACTGTCCGGCCTTTTAGTCTGCCGGACAGTTCCTGTTCTTTTTATGTCTGCTCTGCCGATATTCCTGCCGAAACGGCATGTTTTCTACTCAGCGGCCTCTTCTGCCGCTGTCTCCTCATCCGCGGCATCTGTACCCTCTGCCGCTCCTTCAATGTCTCCGGCTTCTGCCGCAGCCTCTTCCGGCTTTGCAGCAGCTTCTTCCGGTTCCGCATCCTCCTCGGAAACAATCTTCACCTGGCCGCTCTCCAGCTCCTGGATGGCCATGGAAAGCGGCTTTTTCCCGTCGCCGGGCACCAGGGGCTGCTCTCCTGCAATAATCTGGCGGGCGCGCTTGGAAGTGGCCAGCACAATGGAATAACGGCTGTTCACCACTGGAGTTTCTCCTTCCTCCACACCGCTGTTTACTACTTTCATCAAATCTGTGTATGACGGATGTAACATACAATCACCTTATCCTTTCTATAATTCTGAAATGCCTCATGCGCTGCTGCCGGCTTTCATTTATGGTGTTGCGCCTATAAGGCGCATGTGGGCTTACTTTGAAAATGCTTTTAATTCCTCACGGATAGCCTGTATCCGGGCTGCGCCCCTGCTTGTCCGGCTGCGCTCACACTCAACAATCCGGTGCACATGCTCCACACAGGCATTCAGATCGTCGTTAATCACAAAATAATCGTAATCTTCGATTCCTTCCGCTTCCTCAGCGGCTCTGGCAAGGCGGCTCTCTATAACCTCCTGTTTTTCCGTCCCCCTGTCTGTCAGACGCCTGCGAAGCTCCTGTGCACTTGGAGGCGATACAAACAGGAGAACCGTATCCGGAAACCGCTCTTTTACCTTTCTGGCCCCCTGAATCTCGATCTCCAGAACCACATCACGCCCCCGTGCCAGCTGTTCTTCCACATAAGCTCTGGGAGTTCCGTAGTAATTACCCACATAACAGGCATACTCAATCAGCTCCTCCCGGGCAATCATTTCTTCAAATTCCTCCCGGGTTTTAAAGAAATATTCTCTTCCCTCCGCTTCGCCCTCTCTGGGCGCCCGGGTAGTGGCGGAGATGGAAAGAGCATAATTATCGTGCTGACGAAGCAGCTCCTTCATCAGAGTTCCTTTTCCGGCCCCCGAAAAGCCGGATACCACCAGTAAGATCCCTTTTCTTTCCATACGGCTCCCTCTATTCGATATTCTGAATCTGCTCCCTCACCTTCTCAATGCCTGTCTTAAGTTCGATCGCCCGGTTGGAGACCTCCAGGTCATTTGCTTTGGAGAGAATGGTATTGGCCTCACGGTTCATTTCCTGTGCAATAAAATCCAGCTTGCGTCCCACGCTGTCCTTCTCATTCAGGACTGCCCTTGTATGCTCCATATGGCTTCTTAAACGCACCAGCTCCTCATCCACACAGATCTTATCCGCAAAAATGGTAACCTCCATGGCCAGACGGCTTTCCTCAATCTGTGCATCCTGCAAAAGCTCCTGTACCTTATCCTTAAGCCTGCTGCGGTATTCCGCTACAATCTGGGGCGCGCGCGCTTCGATAAAGGCTGTATGCTCCAGCATTTCATCGAGCTTAGCTATGAGATCACGCTTTAGGTTTTCCCCTTCCTTGGACCGGGTTTCCACCATCTGCTCACAGGCGCCTTTCAAAGCCCGCTCAAGAAGCTTCCACAGCTCTTCCTCATCTTCATCCGCCTCTTCCATCACAAGAACCTCCGGATAATGCGAAAGGGCTGCCGCATTCATATCTTTTTCCAGGCCGAATTCCTCCGCCATCTGGTTCAGATATTTCAGATACTCCGCCGCAAGCTCCCTGTTATACCGCAGAGTTCCTTTTGCCCCGGAAAGATCCTCATAGGTGATAAAGAGATCCACCTTTCCCCGCTGAAGATAGGTTTTTAAAAGGCTGCGGACAGCCGATTCAAAGAAATTCAGCTTTTTAGGCATCTTAATGTTTACGTCCAGATATCTGTGATTTACGGATTTCATCTCTACCGTCATTTTCCTGTCACCCTCGGACACCTCACAGCGGCCGAAGCCTGTCATGCTTTTTACCATAATGGTTTCTCTCCTGTACGCTGCTCATTTGGATTTTATTATAGAGGAAATGAAAGACTGCGTCAAGGGTGTTGGAAATTTTTGTTTTTCAGAATTGAATGGGTTTTGTTTCCTCTGTCAGAAGCTCCATTTCGTATTCCGGAAATTGATCCAGGAGTTCTTCCAGGCATCGGCCTGTTTCTCCCACTACATCGTGGGCAAGCAGGATTATCTTTTTCCGGTCAAGAGTACTGTTCACTGCATTTTGTATAAGGGTTTCAGCTTTGGGATTGGAAACGGCATCCTCCAGACTTGCGTTCCAGTCGTAATAGATATAGCCGCGGTTTGTCATTTCGGTGGCTATCTGCTGGTAAACTTTCTTGTTATAGGCGTTGATACTGCCGCCCGGGAAGCGGAACAGCTTTACTTCCACGCCGGTTGCGGCCCTGACTGCCTCCTGCGCCTTTTCAAAATCCGCAATGTAGCTGTCCACACTGTCATAGAGAGCCTTATAATCGTGATTGTAGCAGTGTATTCCTATCGTATGGCCTTCCTGTACGATTCTTCTTGCCATCTCCGGATGCTTTTCCACATTTTCTCCTACCAGGAAGAAAGCAGCCTTGATATTTCTGGCCTTTAAGATGTCGAGGACTCTGGCTGTGTTTTCTTCGGAAGGGCCGTCGTCAAAGGTCAGGTACATGGTTCTGGGATGCAGATAAGCGTCAATACCTGCTGCGATTCCCTCTGCCATCTGCTCCTGGTACTGTGTTCCGGCAAGCTTTGCGCGCTCTGCCTTATTTGACAGAAAACCGGTTTCAATCAGACAGGACGGCATCGTGCATTCCCGAATCACATGAAGCTCTTCATTTTCCACAAGTTCGCGTACGGGGACTCCTGTATACTTTGCGGCATATTTCTGAATGACTCTGGAAAGGCGTTCACTTTCTTCTCCCTGATTCTGACTGCTGTACCATACCTCAATTCCTTCCGCCTGTGCTTCCTCGCTTGCATTCTGATGAATGCTGATGCAGAGGGCGGCTCCTGCCCCATTTGCCGCCTTTGCGCGGTCCTCCAGAGAAAGTTCCGTATCGCCGTACCGGGTAAGCCGAACCCGGTACCCCTTTTCCAGAAGCTTTTTTTGTACCGCGAGGGCAATCCGCAGATTGATCTCCTTTTCCTGCACGCCCTCCCGCGCACAGCCTTCATCCTCTCCGCCGTGACCCGGATCGAGAAGAATCAGCATACCCTCAGGCTCCTTTTTCAGTTCCCCCGGGGGAATTGCGGAAAGGGGCTCCTGCTGTCTCTCCGGGATCAGGAACAGCTGCTCCTTATCGGCTCCCGCCGCTGCGGCGGCGGCCTGAGAGTTCCGGCCCGACGCGGCCCTTATCCGACTCACGGCTCCCGCCATGGGGTTAACCGAAACAACGGCCAGAACGACAGCCATCAAAAGAATAAATATATTTTTTCCCTTCCTGCTTATGGGCTTCTCCTTCCACACAATATAATCGCTGAATTCTCCGGTGTATTGTGTGTACGGGCCCGACAGGTACAGACCTGATTTCCGCATTTGTACTGCCCCTTTCCTATCCTGCTTTTACTCTCTATATACATCATATTCAGGGGCAACATCAAAACTTCATATTTTTAGCATCATTTTTGCATCTTTTGCCGCGGAAATTATATCAGTTTAATAAACAGCTCATTAATCCCTTCATAAAAACCAATGGTAACCACTGTACTGCGCTCCTCCATCCCCGGGAAACGGTACTTTTCAAAATCCGGCGTAGTCTCCATCAGAGGGTTATCCGACTCGTAAGCCTCTCTTCCTGTGAGCCCCAGATATCCGTCCCAGGCATCCATCATCGCTTCCGGATCCATCTGGGACCAAAGACTGTCCGTCCGGGCATAAAAACTGTAAATCTTCCCGGAGTCCGCATCAATATAGGCATCAATAAGCCGGTTGGCCTTGTCCGCATTCTGGTGGCTGGTGGAGAGGCTCACCCTCCAGACAGCCATATTGTTCTGTGGCTCCAGCACATCAATGGCCGAGTACAGTACGGCGCTGTAGGAGGAAGGATCTACCTCCTTCACACTTTCTGAGAGGATCCCAAGCTCCTTTAAGGCAGCAAGCTCCTGGTTGCATATGGAAAATATCTCCTCGTCCGCAATTTCTTTTCCGGAAGGACCCTGCCGGTTCGTTACAAAGGCGTAGGAGCCCATCAATCCCTCATAGCCTCTGTCCGTACTGTCCGTCTCCGCCCTGGTCACGGCGCTCAGCTCGCTTTCCGGAAGCACCTGCCTGCTTAAACACTCTGACAAAAGGTAAAGCTTTTCATTGCTGCTCAAGGTATAGCGATAGCCCTGGTTCATATTTTGCGTTTCCTCAAAAGTAATCTCATTTAAAGCCGAGCGATCCTTATAACGGGCAATCTGCTCCGGCCCTAAGACCGCCGCAAGCAGAATCAGCGCTGTCAACGCAATAACCGCCAGGTTCCCTGCTTTCTTTTGTTCTATCATCTTTTTGTCTCCTCACAAGTATAGCGCGCATTCCTTTATATCTTCCCGGCGCTGTCTGTCTCTGTCCGGTAAGGTATCACAAAAGCAAAGGTACTGCCCTTTCCAAGAGTACTCGTAATCTCCAGACTACAGCCGTGAAGCTTCAGAATCTCCGAACAGAGTGCCAGGCCCAGACCTGCGCCATTGCAGCTTCTGGAGCGCGACTTGTCCACCATGTAAAATGCCTCTGTAATCCGCCGGCAGTCTTCCTCGGAGATACCTACGCCCTCATCCTTCACCGCAAAGAAATACCCCTCTTCACGCTTCCTGCCAAGGATCTCAATGGGCCTGCCCGGATCCGAGGCTTTGCAGGCATTATCTGCCAGATTTAAGAGAACGGATTTCAGCAGATCCACCTCTCCGCAGATGCGGCCCGGCTCATATTGGAAAGTAAAGGGATGCTTCTTCTGTTCCCCATACATATCCCTCAGATAGCCGAAGAGCACCTCCACATCTATTTCCTGCGGCTCCAGTTCTCCGCGTTTGGTTACAATAATATCCAAAAGCCGCAGAGACATGGCCTCCAGACGCTTCCCCTCCGTATAAATATAATTAGCCGAAAGAAAGTGCTTCTCCTCATCCAGTTTCCGGGATCGCAGCAGATCCGCGTACCCGATCACCGCCGTAAGAGGCGTCTTCAATTCATGGGAAAAGGCTGCAATAAAGTCCTCTCTTGCCTGTACCTCCGCCTCCAGCTGATGGATATTTTCTTCCAGCACTCCGGCCATATGGTTAAAATCCAGGGTAAGCTGTCCCATTTCGTCCGTACTCACCTGTTCGGCCCGGTAGCTGTAATCCCCGTCCGTCATCTTTTTCGTGGCCTTTGTTAAAAGCCGTATGGGTCTGGTCAGCCAGGTGGAAATAAAAAACATAATCACCGAGCTTACAACCAGAATCAGCAGCATCAGATTCCTGTATACGGAAAATCCCCTTGTGCGCTCCTCGTAAACCGCTGTTACATCCCGCATGGTCTCGAGATAAAGCGTGCGGTCAAGCGCCGTAATCTCGGCGCCTGTCTGAATGTAGTAGTGCTCGTCCGGATGAATTACCTGATAGGCTCTTGTCTGCTCTTCGATACTGGCAAGAAGCTGCGTATCCTCCACGAAACCTTCGCTGGCATAGAGAATTTCACGGTTTTCATCGGAAAGACGCAGGAGACGGCCGGTTCCCTGTCCCCTTTTTTCCAGATTCGCCCCGATCTCTTTAACCGCGGAATTCTGGAGCAGATCATACTTGGCCGGAATATTCAGCGCCGCTGTCTCAAATGCAAACTGAAGAATATTATTTTCATCCGCGGCCTGTTCCATCTCCCGCTCCATGGATGCCTCAAACACGTTATTGACAAAAAAATATCCGCCGATTCCCAATGCCGCCGCCATGGTAATGATACAGCTCAGCAATATTTTATAAGAAAATTTCACCTATCAGACCTCCAGTCGATACCCCACCTTATAAACCGCCACCAGATTCTTTTCCCAGCCCATTTTGCGCCTCAGCCTCTGTACATGAAGCTCAAGGGTGCGGCTGTCCGCCAGATATTCATCTCCCCAGACCTTCTCATAAAGAGTTTCCTTGAAAAGCGCCACATTCTTATTCCGGATAAAGAGCACCAGAAGACCGTACTCCTTGTTGGTCAGCACTACCGGCCGGCCGGCTTTTGTGACCTTACGCGCCTCCAGATCCACCGTTACATCCCCGGCCGTTAAGATCTGCTCCGTCTTGTGGAATCTGCGCAGGACTACCTCCACCCGGGCAGCCAGCTCCAGCACGTCAAAGGGCTTCACCAGATAATCCTCTGCTCCCAGCTTCAGGCCCTTGATTTTGTTCTTAACCTCTCCCCTGGCCGTAATAAAAATTACAGGAACCTTTAAAGGCCGTATGTATTCCATAATATCAAACCCGTCTGCCCCGGGAAGCATAATATCCAGGAGTATCAGATCAAATCTTTCACGTTCAATCAAATCTATTGCTGCCAGTCCGTCCTGGACACTTTTGCACTGATAGCCTGCCGCCGACAGATTGATGTCTATCAAATCGCAAATGGGCTTTTCGTCATCCACAATCAAAATCTTAATCATTCCTCTACCTGCCATCCCCAGTATTCCCGGATCTTTTGTATCATGTCTTCCATGGTGTCCTCTTCCGTATACTGATAATAATCCTCAAACCCTCTGTCCGTCTCAAAACCGCTTGTCCTCTGGTAGTATATGGAGCAGATATTTTCCACCACCTTCTCACCGGATTCATCCTCCCGGCTGTACCGGGCCAGCACTACCAGATCCTTCATGCCGTCCCCGTCCACATCCCGTCCGTTAATTCCCTTAAGCGAGTACAGCCCGTCATAATCCAGCATCGGCTGAAGGCTCCAGACGATCTCCCCCTGTTCATTTACGAGATAAATCAGGAAAAAGTCATACCAGGCCATACTGAACACACCGGGCACCACCTTGAGGCTTCCCAGACGCTCAAATTCTCTCGTATAACACTGCTCCTGGAAAACGGAAAATCCGTTCCGGATAAGTTCATCCAGGGTTGTCGCCGTATACAAAAATTCCGTAGAGATTCCATCCCTTGCGTAAAACAAAATCTGGTTGGTGCTCTTGTTCATACTGAACCGGTTAATCTTATCGGAAATCCGCCAGTCCCGGTAGAGCCGTCCGTCTCCCTGGAAAATCACGTCCCCCACCTTATAGGGAATCCCGGCGTAATCCCCCGTGGGATTTTCGCAGCGGCTGATCAAAATAATATCTTTAAGTCCGTCTCTGTTGACATCCGAAAAGGCAACGCCCGCCACATCCTTCACCGCCTGCCGGAGCTCTCCGGGAATCCGGTAATTGGCTTCCAGTTGATTATAACGGTACACCACCTGTCCCTCCTCATCAAGAAAAAACAGGGCAAGCCGCTGACAGGTTCTGTCAACCGCCGGAACCATGGTCAGCTCCTCCGGACGGATGGAATCCAGTGTTACGGGAAATATCTGCTCCTCCATAACCTCGTACTGATTTTCCTCTAAATCTTCCAGGCGCTCAATAGAGGCAAAACGCTCCTGATAGGCCCGGTACTCTCTTGGCAGCTCATCCTCCGTGTCCGCTGCCCTTCCGGTCATCACGGGAAAAAAGAGCAGAGCAGACAAAAGGGCAATCCCGAAAATCTCCCTTATTCTTTCTTTTCTTCTCTTCCCATTATCCCGTTTATGACTCATGGTTCCTCCCATTCCTCCTCAGCCGGCCGCCAGGCCTGTCCGAACTTTACATCCTGGAACAGAGCCGCAAGGCCCGTGATCTGCTTCAACCGCAGAATCTCATCCCGATCCATCCCCAGGTGTCTGGAAATCCAGGCATCCGAGCGTCCCAGATCGTGAAGCTCCTTCACAATGTTGCTCATCAGATCCACATCATGGCTCCCCCTCGCCCGGTTATGGCGGATGGTGCTGGCCATTCTCTGATCAATGGGCTTGTCAATCACAGACACGGGAAGCTTTCCCTCTTCTCTCTCATAGATATCCGGGTAGTCCAGCATGACCCGGTAGCGGTGAAAACCGTCCACAATGATATACACGTCCCGTGTCTTATCGTAATAGCAGACAATGGGCATGGTGTAGCCGTCTTCCCGGATGCTGTCATAGAGCAGCTTCATCTCCGGCGGCGCCACTGTGTTGGGATTATAGGTATTTGGCTCGATTTTTCCGATAGGTACGGATATCACTTGATAAACAGGGCTTTTTGACTTCATTGTGTTATCTCCTCTAAACTTTTGTACTTGCTGCGGATTGCATCAATCTGCTTCTGCTGCTGGCGGCTGATTCCAAACCCCATAAACCTGCAGGTATGATCATTTTTCAAAATACAGTAGCACATCCGCTTCCAGCTCGGAATATCTTTCGTGGATTTGATATCATCCGTGTGATCCGGAATCTTCCCGATGAACACAATCCGCGACTTCCGGTTCAGGGTATAATTGGAAACTCCGTTCCTCCGGATATGGTAGCCGTGCTCCAGAAGCTCCTGGATGGTTTCCTCATCCAGTCCCCCTCCTGTCTCATGCCAGAATTTAATGGAGGTGTTGAACTTTTTTACATAATTATTCCGAAGTCTGGCCGGAAGCGTATCCAGAAGAAACTGGGTATAGGACTTCCAGGTGTGTCCTTCGGGGAGGGTCACATTCCGATATCCCATGGCCTTGGTTTTCCCGTAAATAGCGGCAAAATTGGCTCCCTGGACCCGTCCCACCAGCCTGACCCAGATCTCCGGGTCAATCACCCGGTAAAGATTGAGGGAATCCTTGGAGTAATCATTAAAGGGGGATGCCACACGCATCTGGGACACCTTTAAGCCTGCCTTGTAATAGAGATCATACAGGTGATTATAGTCATAGGCAAAAAGATAATTGGCATGCCACACATCCTCCAGAGCCCAGTCATACATGGGAGACGCACACCACACATCCTTAAAGGTTCTGCTGATCCAGCATTCCCCGTGATAGCCGTATTTCTTATTTAAAAATCCGCTGTATCTCTGAAGAGACTCATTGGCCCTTGTTCCGAGAAGACAGACGGTTTTCTTATTCTCGTGGGACATCCGGTACCACCGTCCGAACTGTTTGGCCAGATCCTCCTGGTGCATCCGGTAATGATAGGTGGTCATGGGATTATTCCCCATATGTATCACGTAATCTCCCTTGGGCAGCTCGCGCACCCAGCTTTCCTCCTTCTTGTCATCCCAGGGATACCAGTACATCTCATAGCTTCCTACCGCCGTCCGGGTCGCCATGGGAAGGCAGACCCAGTAAAGCTCCGTCTGCGGCTCCTTTTTCAAGCGTTCAAAGGTGCGTTTCACATACTCCGTAGTCACCGTATACTGTGCTTCAAAATCCTGATGGAACACGCCGATGCGCTTCTCCGGAAAGCATTCCTTCCGGTAATCCAATACAAGATTCAAAAGCAGTCCGCTGTCCTTTCCTCCCGAAAATGAAACGTAGATATTGTCAAATTCTTCGAAAATAAATTTCAGCCGTTTTCTGAGAGCTTCATACACATTCTGCTCCAAATATTCCCGTACCATCATGAATCTCCTCCTGGCTGTACTCTTGATTTACATAAAAAATCTTATATGAATGCATG
Source organism: Lachnoclostridium sp. (assembly GCA_021770065.1). GTDB lineage: Bacteria > Bacillota > Clostridia > Lachnospirales > Lachnospiraceae > Laedolimicola. Next base: position 23,332 of record JAETRR010000047.1, read on the forward strand.
TCCCTTCGGGACGGGCGGACTTCGTCCGTTAAAGTATACCCTTCGGGTACCCCATGAATACATGTCCCTTCGGGACGGGCGGACTTCGTCCGTTAAAGTATAATTTATCACATTAATGGGGCAAATTCAACAAAGCAAAATCAACTTGTATAAATGATGCAAAAATGATGTAATCGTTCAGACAGGTTTTTCTTTTACCGCAAAAGACCCTCCGGCAGCCGTAATTCCCGGCTTTATCCGAAGGGTCTTTCTTTTTTTCCGCTGTTTTCTACTCAATCTTGCTGTATCCGAAGGTATTCACAATGGCATCCACCTTCTGGTGATTCTTGCACATAGGGCAGTTATGGAACTCATAGGTGTGGTAATCCGGAATGTCCTTCTGGGTGAAAATGGACTTCACCTCAATGGAACGGGCTTTATTCACCGCACTGAAAATGGCGTTGATTCCCTGGATTCGCCCGCCGTAATACTCAATGCATTTCAGATTCTGCTCCAGAGTCTTTCCCGTAGTGGCCGTAGCCAGAAGAAGCAGCACGTTCTTATCCCGGATCATCATCTGCATATTATCCCGGAAAATAATCTGTCCGTCCGTATGGGATTCCGGACTTGCTATGTAAATGGTTTTATGCCGGTTCATAGACATGATTCCTGCATTGGTCAGTTCCTCCGCCAGATATGCCCCAATCACCGCACAGCCCTCCACACAGACAATGGTATCTACCACCGTATAGTTGCAGTACTGCGCCAAAATCCTGGCCGCTGCCTGGGCCTCTTTTTGTCTTGTCTTCAGCATGGCAAGATCAATATAGTAATTGATGTGGGAGTGATTTGTTGCAAAATGTCCCGGAATTACCCGAAGAAGAACCTCCCGATCTGCCTGCGCCGGAATCTTGTACATACGTGTTTCCATAAATCCTGCCTCCTTTCCTTAACTTGCACATGTTTTTTGTGCATATAGGTATATGCCCCAGGGCACCTTCTCTTTGCCTTTCAGGCAAATTCACCTTGCCCAGAGGGTATTTCCTTAATTTGCACATGCTCTTTGTGCATATAGGGATTTTATCTGAGCGCTACGGCTCATAAAATTTAAGCTCAAAGGAATTCTTAATAATCTCGCGCCCCTCGGCAATGCTCTTCACTGCTCCCGTAGCCACAAACTGCACTATGCTGTTTCCAAGCACAGACCCTTCCGTAGGTCCTGCCACTACGCGCTTGCCCGTGGCCTTTGCCGTGAGCTCGCACAGAAGCTCGTCCTGGATCCCTCCGCCTACCATATTGATGCAGGGAATACTCTTTCCGGTAATCTCCTCCATGCCCTCAATAGACTTCCTGTACTCTTCTGTCAGGCCGTTGTAAATAGCCATTGCCATTTCCCCTAAGCCCTCGGGACGTCCCTGGCCCTTTTCCTCGCAGTAGGCGGAAATCTCCTTCATCATATTCAAGGGCGCCGTAAATCTGGGATCCTTCGGATCAATGATAAAGTCCTTCCGGGCAGCTTCCCGCGCTGCCTTGATAATATCCGGGAAGGATACTTCCGCTTCAAACTCACACCAGTTTTTCCGCAGATTCTGCATGATCCAGAGGCCGTTGATATTTTTTAAGAACTGAATCTTGCCGTCAATGCTTCCCTCGTTGGTATAATTATATTTGTAGGAAGCTTCATTTAAAATAGGTTCATCCAGCACCATACCGAGAAGCGACCAGGTGCCGCAGCTTAAAAATGCCGCATCCTGGGATTCTATGGGCGCGCCCGCCACAGCGGAAGCCGTATCGTGGCTTCCCACTGCAATCACCTTCACGCCGGAAAGCCCGGTCTCCTCCTCCACCTCAGGAAGCAGATCTCCAATCACTGTCCCCGGCATCACAATATCGCCGAACAGCTCCTTATTGAGACCCAGCTTCTCAATCAGCTCAAAATCCCACTCTCTTTTCCTGGCATCCAGAAGCTGGGAGGTACTTGCAAAGGTATACTCCGTATACATAATTCCTGTCAGAAAGTATCCAAAAAGCTCCGGCATAAAGAGCAGTCTCTTAGCATTATCCAGAATTACGGGACGCATCCCCTTCTCCGCATAGAGCTGGAAAATAGTGTTAAAATACATAAACTCCAGTCCCGTACGGTTATAAAGTTCCTCCAGAGGTATGATCTTCCCAATCTCCTCCATCATGCCGTCCGTCCGGGAATCCCGATAATGGACAGGATTGCCGATCAGATTGCCGTCCTTGTCAAAGAGGCCATAATCCACGCCCCAGGTATCCACGGCAAGGCTCTGAATAGGAACTTTCTTTGCCGCCGCTTTTTTAAGTCCCTGCTTCATCTCGTGATACAGCCGGAATAAATCCCAATAAATATGGCCTCCAATCCGTATCTCATTGTTCGGAAAACGATGCAGCTCCTCAAGCTCCAGCTTCCCATCCTCAAGCCTGCACAAAACCATCCTTCCGCTCGAAGCTCCAAAATCAAACGCCAGATTGTAAAAAACCTCTCCCATAGTAAAATTCCTTTCTCTTTATTTAAAATTTAATTCTATTCTTTCGGTACCACCAGGCGCACACCGCGCTCTCCAAGAAAAGCTCTCCACTCCTCTGTCAGATCACGATCCGTCACAAGGATATCCCCTTCCTTCATCTGCATGGTTTTTACGAAGGAAACGTGCTCAAACTTGCTGCTGTCCACAGCCAGGACCGCCGTATCCGCACAGGAGTACATGACATTTTTAATGTCGCTGTCAAGTTCGTTGGAGTCTGTCAGTCCATTGCGGATATCAATTCCCTTGCAGGAGAGGACGGCTTTGTCCACATGATAGCCGTTCAAGACCTTCTGGGCTGCATTTCCCACCAGGGAAAGGGATGTCTCATTTAAATTCCCCCCTGTGGAAATCACCTGTATTCCGTCATGGCCAGCCAGTTCAATGAGCACCTCCACGGAATTGGTGATTACGGTCAGCTTGTTTTTATTTTTCAGTTCCTTGGCAATCATCAGAGAGGTGGAGGACGCATCCAGCATAATCCGGTCGCCTTCCTCAATGAGATCCGCCACCAGCTTCGCAATAATCTGCTTTTCGCTGCGGTTTGTTTTCTCGCGAATCCGAAGGGGCATGTCTACCTTGGTGTTCTGGTTCAGAACAGCACCGCCGTAGGTCTTCTTCACATAGCCCTCGCTCTCCAGCTTCTCCAGATCCCGGCGGATGGTCTCGTCGGTCACATCATAACGCTTGCTGAGTTCCGATACCAGAACCCGCTGTTCCTTCTGCAGAATCGCCAGGATTTCATTTTTCCGTTCAATGGCCAGCATACCATGTCTCCATTCCTATTCCGGTTTCTATTTTCAGTTCCGCAATGCCCGGCACAGTGTTTACCCGGAAACATTACGGTTTCCAATTTCTTCTCTTCGTCTAGTTTAACACATTTCTTTTTGTTTTTATAGGTTTTTTTGTTGACATTTTGGTAAAAATTTTTCAAAATCAACACAAATCACAAAAAAACAGTAAGACTGCTGCAATACACCTGCCCCGGCAGGGCAGAATCTTCCGTATCCGCATTACAGCAGTCTTTTGTAAAACTCTTTTTTAATCCCCCAAAATCTCTTCGTAATCCTCAGCCGTAAAAGGAATCTCCAGGGTGCGGCAGGCATCTATGATGCGCTCCGGGCTGGAGGAACCGTACAGAGGCACACAGGCAAACGGCTGGCAGAAGAAAAATCCGAGAATTGCCTGGGTGAGGGAGCACCCGTATTTTTCACGCAGTTTTTTGATCCTGTGGGCAGCCTCTACATTTCCCGGCGTATAGTAGGGATTCTCCAGAACTCCCTCCTCGCCCTTTGCCTCTAAAATATGAAAAAAGCCGCTGCAGTTTCCCATATAAGGCATTGCCAGATTATCCGCATTGTCCACATGATACTGAAAGGCCTCGTCTCTCATGTATCCCAGAGTATCATCCTCCAATGGTTTCATATATTTCATTCCCAGATTTAAGAGACTTTGATCCGCTGCAAATCCGCGGTACCCCTTTTTGGCACAGTAGGCATCCGCCTCCTGCATACGCCCGGCCGTCCAGTTGGAGCAGCCGTAGTAGCGGATCTTTCCGGCCTTCACAAATTCCTCCATCGTGTCAATCTCTTCCTCCACAGACTGCTCCTCATTGTCCCTGTGATAGAAATAGAGATCAATGTAATCTGTGCGGAGCTGTTTTAGAGAACCGTCCAGATCCTCTGCCATATCCTTACGTGTCAGACGGCTTTTATGCAGATCCGGATTGGGCCTTGTCATATCCGGGTGGCCGCCCTTGGTGATCAGCACTATCTCACTGCGCTTTCTGCTCCGGGACAGCCAGTCGCCCACCACGCGCTCGGATCGGGCCTTTTCTCCGGGCACCCAGTCAGAGTAAACGTGCGCCGTGTCAATCACGTTCCCCCCCTGTTCCAGGTAAGTCCCAAAAATCCGATCTGCCTCCGAGCCGTCCCATTTAAGACCCGCGTCCACAGTGCCCAGGCCGATGGGGAACAGCGAAAGGTCTGTGTCTGGTATTACGATTCGTTTTTCCATCATTTCCTCCTTCTGATACACTTACTGCGTCATCCAAACAGATTTAAAAGTTACTTTGCCAGATTTTACTATTTCTAGAATACCTGCTGCAATAGTGAAAGTCAAGATTTGCACAAAATTTAAGGCTATCAACTCTAAAGCTGATAGCCGCTAAAATTATAATGCCAACTTATATAACGCTAACTGGTTAAGGCTTACGCCTTCCTTATTCGCTTCTATTGCCAATTTCTGGTGTAATGATTTTGGTAATCTCACCACAAACTTGCCGCTATAGTTATTTACTGTTTCCGGTACCGGAATAGGCAAATCATTTTCTAATTTAACTTCTATATATCCCTCCATTGCTTCATTAAGACTTTCGTACAGTTCTTCCAGTGTACCACCTGTACTTTGGCAGCCGTCAAGCTCTAATATTCTGCCATAGAAATAGTGACCGCTGTCATCATTTATTTCTTGTACTAATCTTGTATAAGGTAGTTGTATATACTCCTTTAAGCTTTTATTTTCCATGCATTGTTTCTCCATCTTTCTCTTCCTCTTTCTCTTTATCCTCTATGTAAGTATACCCAGGATGGGGAAATTATTCCCCTATCCTGTTCAAAATATCTGTAATGTATACCTTTTTTAAGGGGTTCTCCTGTTTAATTGTTGTCAAATCCCCTGTTTCTTTGTTTAAGTACTGTTTATGGCTTCCTTTTTGTCTTACCGGCTCATAACCATAAGCTTTAAGTACTTTCTCGGCTTCTTCCGGACGTATCCCATTCGGCTGCCTTTTCATTTTCTCTATTAGTTTTTCAACATTCAAGAGTATTAGCCTCCTTTCTTGGTATTATAGTACTATATTTAGTATCACAAATCAACCCTTATTTTTATCTCCATAAGCAAAGATATTTTGTGCCCACAGAAGTAAAGGCTCTCTGAGAGATAAACTTCTCAGAAAGCCTTTCGGGAGACTTCATATTTGTAATCGATTCAACCGGCACATGATAAGCCTTTGATAGCTCTAACGATTATTCTTCCAGTAAATACTGATAATCCTCATCTGTAAATGGCACATCCAGAGTTTTGCAGGCATCCTCTACATGCTCTGCACAGGCCGGTCCATACAGCGGTACACATTGAAACGGCTGATGGTAAAAAAATCCCAGAACCACCTGTGTTATCGTACATCCGTATTTTTCCTTCAGCTCTTTCACTCTCTGTGCTGTTTTCACATTTCCCGGCGTATAATAAGGATTCCCTTTTACGCCTTCTTCACCTTCCATATCAAAAATATGGAAAAAACCGCTGCAGTTACCCATATAAGGCATCTCCAGATTGAACGGCGTATCGATATGATACTGGAAAGCCTCTCCTTTTGTATACCGGAGTGTGTCATCATCTAATGGATTCATATACTTCATTCCCAGATTCAGAAGGCTCTGATCCGCAACAAATCCCCGGTACCCTTTTTCCCTGCAATACGCATCCGCAGCCTTCATGCGATCCGCATCCCAGTTGGAACAGCCATAATACCGGATCTTTCCGGCTTTCACAAACTCCTCCATAGTCTCAATCTCTTCCTCAACGGATTGCTCCCGGTTATCTCTGTGATAAAAATAAATGTC
>JAETRR010000090.1 GCA_021770065.1 Lachnoclostridium sp.
AGCCCTCTTGAAAAACAGGCTGCGCTTTACTGCAAGCGGCTGGGTATCAATTATAACAAGCTGTCTGATGTGGAGTTCCGGCAGCTTGTACATATCCTTGAAAAATCGAAATTCTTTAAAAGCTATGTCGGCCAGAGGAAGAAACGGAAATAAGAAAACCGCTGTTGCATGGTTGTGTATGCTTCTATGTAGCAGCGGTTTTGTGCTAATAGTATTTAGTTGATAATATAGCTTGTTGAACTGGAATTGAACTACGTTATTTCAATATCCCGTAACATCATGTGTATAAATAGATAGCAAGAAATATGCCGACAAAGCAACTGATTATTGCACCTGTGATGAGTGCGGGATAATAACTGCTAATTAGTCTTTTGTCAAATTTTGTTTTTTCCGGCTCTATTATATTACAATGTCTTTCCAGATGGAGTAAGCTTTCTCAAAAATTCATCCAAAAGCCTCTATGTTTGTCTATTTTGATTTAGGCCACCACGCAAGTGGATTTCGCATTTAAAATTTCTTTAGAATTCACCAAAAATTCATAAAAGTTGTCATACTTATGCTTACAACGAAAAAATATAAGATTCTTGTTGTAGATGATTCAAAATTCAATCGTATGGTCATAACGAGTATGCTTGAAAAGGACTATTTCCTGGAAGAAGCGTGCGATGGCAAACAGGCTATGCTGATTTTAGAGGATCATGCGGAGGAATTCTCTTTGATCCTGCTGGATATTGTGATGCCCAATATGGACGGCTTTCAACTCCTGAATGCCATGAAGAACCGCGGCTGGCTGGACATTCTTCCCGTTATTATGATTTCCTCATCATATACAAGGGAAAATATTGAGACCGCTTATCGTCTGGGTGCCAGCGATATCTTGCAGCGGCCTTATGACGAAAAAATAGTCCACCACCGCATCGATAATCTCATTTCACTTTTTAGCAGGCAGCGGGAGATTTCCAACGCCCTGGTAAATGAAGTTATCCAGGAAAATGAGACCAGTTCAGCTATGGTTTCCGTCCTTTCACATATTGTGGAGACCCGCAACGGTGAGAGTGGAAGCCATGTCCAGAACATCCGAACCATTACCCGGATGCTGCTGGAAGAACTGATGAAGGTGACAGACCGGTATTCCTTCTCAAAAGAGGAGATTCTTCTGATATGCACCGCATCTTCCCTCCATGATATCGGTAAAATGACCATACCGGAAGAAATTCTGAATAAGCCGGGCAGGTTTACGGATGAGGAGTTTCAGATTATGAAGGGCCACGCCATGGCGGGCGCAAATATGGTGGACACCCTGCGCCAGAAGGAAAACGTGAGCCCGCTCATCCAGCTGACTTATGATATCTGCCGCTGGCATCATGAGCGTTACGATGGCCAGGGCTATCCGGATGGGCTGAAGGGAGAAGAAATCCCTATCACGGCCCAGGTTGTGTCCGTGGCGGATGTATATGATGCGCTGGTCAGCGAGCGTTGCTATAAACCGGCTCATACGCCCGAGCAAGCGTTGCATATGATTTTAGACGGACAGTGTGGGACGTTCAATCCTCTGCTGTTAGATTGTCTGTCCAGAATATTTGACAGGCTCAGGAATGTGCTGTCTGCCTCCGAGCCAGAAAAGCTGGCAAAAAGCGATGGGGAACTCACTCAGGAGCTGATTGAGAATGCTGTTGCACATCTGCATGATAATGGGCTGATCGTCTCCGAAAAGATTATGGAGATGCTGGACCGTGAGCGTTTGCATTTTAAGTTCTTCTTTAATGGGGCATGCCCCGGGTTTTATTTTACAGTATCACCGCCTGTTTTGCTCTATAACACAGCCGGGATGGAGCTTTTTGGCGTAAACGAGCTTATTGTTGAACTGGATCAAGAATCAGACCCTCACGAACAGTATGACCGACATGCGGCAGAGCAGCTGCGGCACAAGCTTGCGGCTGCAACGAATGAACACCCCTTGGTAAAAGAAACCATTACGCTGAATCTGCCCGGTGAAGAACCCAGGAAGTACCGGTGTGAGATGCAGACCATTTGGGATTCCGCTGACGCCCGGCACTATACAGAAGTGGTGGGGAAGCTGATTCCCCTAGAGGGCGAAATCGCTGAAACTCCCAGCTTTGAAGAGAGAGGTAAACTCCCGTTAATGGGCCGTGAGATGACGGGGCAGGACGCTTTCTATTTGATTAGTGCCCTCAAGTTTATGGTATATAATGTCCGTTTGATCGATCCCATTACCGGCAATACCATGGAAATCGACAGCAACGGCAGGCTTTTCAAAAGCGGCCATGCCTGTTATCATGTTTGGAATCAGAAGCAGAGGTGCACGAACTGTATCTCTATGAAGTGCCTGGCATTCCGAAAGGAATTTTCTAAAATGGTCTTGCTGGACGATGAGGTTTTTCATGTGATTGCCAAGTATATTAAGGTGGACGACACTCCGCTGGTGGTAGAGACCCTGGTTCGGATTACGGACGATGCTGTTTTTGGCGAAAATGGAGAAAGGCTGCCAATCGCTTCCATTTCTGACATGCACAGCGACTTATATGTTGATTCTGTAACCCATGTATATAACCGGCGGTATTATAACACGAAGGCTCAGGGGCCTGACAAATTCTGTGCTCTGGCGGTCCTCAATGTGGATAATTTTGGTGACATCAACCATCGGTACGGGCGCACGGTGGGCGACCATATCCTGATGTGCATTGCGGAGTTGATCAACAAAGAAGTTCCAAAGCCAGACGTATTGGTGCGGTACCACGGCGCTGAATTCGTGATGATGTTCACATCCATTGCCCGAGATGCACTGGAGACAAAGCTGAACAAGATATGCGGCGACATCTACTCGCTTTCCATTGATGGCATCGAGGATGGACAGCATATCACTGCCAGCGTCGGCGGCGCATTCGGCCCGGACATTCCGGCAGAGCTTTTGAAAAAAGCAGATGAAATGTTATGTAAGGCCAAGATAAACCGGGGAACGATTGAAATATGGGGCTAGGAAACCATTGAATGAATTTCTAGGATCAGAGGAATGCAGTGAATATGGAAAGACGTGCGGTATCTGTCTCTGCGCCGCCCGTATTCTTGCTAAAATTTTTTCTTTTCCATATTCCTACATCCGTTTAGATATATGGGTAAGGTTATCCCGTGACAGCCTGTCACTAAATCCTGCCTGTTCAAGCCGTCCACCAGAGCATAGTTAATGCCGTTCTCTGTGATTCTTTCCTCCAGTTTTTCTATTATCGTTCCCTCCTGTGGCGGAAGGCTCGTCACTGACCAGTTCAATCACATCCATAATGCCACAATCCAGTGTTTCGCAGATTCGTGCCAGCGTTTCCATGCTGATGTGTTTCCCTTCTTTGCCCATATTGGCTATCATATTTGTGGTCAGGCCAGCGGCAAGCCTTAAATCCTCTTTCCTCATGTTGCGCTCTATCAGCGTGTGCCAGAGCGGTTTATAGCTGATGTGCATTTTTCTCCCTGCCTTTCTGCCCCGGATGGGCGCCTGCCCCCATTATATCAGGTTTCTTGCTAACTCACAAATATTTCTTGACGGCTCGCCGGTTCCGTCTGGATTGTGCTTTTCCTTTCCTCTTTTGATTACCTCTAATTAGCCATGACCTGGCAAAAAACTGGGGATCGGTTTTATAGAGACGGTCAGAGGGGTAGGGTATCGAATTGATAAAGAAAATTAAAAGCAGCCTGTTTGCAAAAGTATTTTTTATTACAGCGGCTATGCTGCTGGGGATATCCCTGCTGGTGTACGGTCTTTTGGCGTGGCTGATGCCCCAGACCTATTCCAACAGGCTGAATGCCATGTTAGATGAGCAGACACGGGGATTTCTCTCGGAACTGGAGCGGACGCCTTTTTCGGACAGCGGAGGATTGTTTGACCAATTCCTGCAGAATACGGAAATATATTTTGTAGAATTATACGATGAGAACGGCCGTCAGGTGCCGCTGCCCACAGAAGTGACGGAAGAAGAATGGACGGTAACGGCCGTAGCAGCGGAGGAATCCTCTGAAAGCAGTCCTGTTTTATCAAACAGCTACTATTTTTCATTTTCAGACAGCAGCGCAGCCTATATGCTTATGGTATATGGAACGGCAGAGCAGGTTGCGGAGATACGGCAGGCGTTTTTGCATATTCTGCCGCTGCTTTTTCTTGCCATCCTCGCAGTTTCATTTGCAGCATCATGGCTCTACTCCCGGCTGATTACAAAGCCTGTACTGGAAATCAGCCGCATATCAGAGGAAATGTCCGGGCTTCATCTGGAATGGGAGATTGACACGGTAAGGACGGACGAGCTGGGAACCCTGGAAAAGAGCCTGAATTCCTTATCCCACAATCTCTCAGGAGCCCTGTCCGAACTGCAGAATGCCAACAAAAAGCTGGAGGAGGACATTGAACAGGGAAAGAAGCTGGAGCAGGCAAGAACAGATTTCTTTTCCGCCGTGTCCCACGAATTAAAGACCCCCATCACCGTCATCAAGGGCCAGTTAGAGGGGATGCTTTTGGGAATCGGGGCTTACAAGAACCATGAAAAATACCTTGTCAGATCCCTGGAGATTGCAAATACCCTTGAAACAATGGTGCAGGAGATACTGACCATATCAAGGCTGGACACCCTGGGAGAGGGCTTTAAAATGGAGCCCTTTGACTGCGTGCAGGCAATTCGGAATTATCTGAATGAGACGGAGGACCTTATAGCAAAGAAAGACCTGCAGGTATCCATGGATCTGCCGGCCGCCGTATGGATCAACGGCAATAAAATGCTGATGGAAAAAGTCTTTTCCAACCTGATTGGAAATGCGGTCAAATATTCGCCCACAGGGGCATCCGTCCGTATTTGCGGACAGATAGAGGATGGCAGGTTTCATTTTTCCGTGGAAAATACCGGAACCCGTATACCGGACGAGAGCATTCCCAAGCTGTTTGATGCCTTTTACCGTGTTGAGCAGTCAAGGAGCAGGAAAACAGGGGGAAGCGGCCTGGGGCTGTATGTGACCCAGCGGATCCTGGGGCGGCATGGGAGTGAGTGTAAGGTCTCTAACACGGAGTTGGGCGTGCGGTTTTCCTTTACAATTTAACTATACATAAATCATACCCAGGAATGCGCCAAACTTGCGCATTCCGTGAGAACATGATTTAGGATTGTCACAGATTGTCGTTTCTTGTCTGCAAAAACAGATTGAATTTCTTATATAAATCAGATATGATGAAATTCATCAAAGTTCTTTTATTCACGGGCCGATTCGGCCTTGATTCTCAAAAATTTTGTGTGCTGCAATATTAAAAACCGTGCTGTTATCCACAGTTCAGGAACGCACTGAACTATGTATTCTGGGAGTATATGATCCAGGAGTGAAAGGGTGAGAAGATAAATGACATAGTTGTAAAAATGCCGGAATCTGTTATAATTTAAGAAAGGAAAAAAATATGAATGATATTGAGGTTCAATGGCACCCAGGCTTCGTGGCGGCCATGAATCTGGAATTGGCCGATAACCGGGCTGACTTAATCTATGAGAAAGAATACAATTTGAATACGAAACCATTAGAGATTGACCTTCTAGTCATTAAAAAGGATCGGCATGTTCAGATTGAGAACGAA
>JAETRR010000048.1 GCA_021770065.1 Lachnoclostridium sp.
ATATCTTCTAAACCGTGTCGTCTTATTGTTGTCCCCAGACAGGAGTTTATCTAACATATGTTCGGTAAACTCCTGTTCTTTTTTGTGTTTCCAAAACTCGGAATTTCCTATAAAGCGAAAAAGGGGGCTGCCGCAGCAGCCCCCTTTGCTATCTCTTATTTGTAGTTGACGATCTTTCCGAAGTCGGGTTTGAGCGCTGCGCCGCCTACCAGGCCGCCGTCAATATCTGCCTGTGCAAACAGGTCTGCCGCGGTGTTCGCATTTACGGATCCGCCGTACTGGATGCGGATGGCCTCTGCGGTTGCCTCGTCGTAGATCTCTGCGATGCACTTACGGATGCCGGCACATACCTCCTGCGCCTGCTCGGTAGTTGCAGTCTTGCCGGTTCCGATAGCCCAGATCGGCTCATATGCGATAACGGCTGTCTTTGCCTGCTCTGCGGTAATTCCCAGGAAGCCTACCTTTACCTGCTGACGGATGAAATCCATGGTTACTCCCTGCTCTCTCTGGGTCAGAGACTCGCCGCAGCACATGATGGGGGTAATGCCATGCTCAAATGCCTTGTGCATCTTCTTGTTGATATCCTCGTTGGTCTCGCCGAAATATTCTCTTCTCTCGGAATGTCCCAGGATCACGTATTTTACTCCTGCGTCAGTGAGCATCGCCGGGGAAATCTCGCCTGTGTAAGCGCCTTTCTCCTCGAAATACATATTCTCGGCACCCACCTGGATGTTGGAGCCTTTTGCCGCTTCGATTACCGGGATAATGTCGATGGCCGGTACGCAGAATACTACGTCTGCTTCGTCATTTGCTACCAGAGGCTTTAAGGTGTTTACCAGTTCTACTGCCTCGCTCGGAGTCATGTTCATCTTCCAGTTTCCGGCGATGATTTTCTTTCTTGCCATTGTCTTATTCTCCTTTTTTATCAATTATTCTGCTGTTCTTGTCTCAAGACTTAAACCCTGCGGTCATCCCTATTTTACCGGACGAAGTCCGCCGGGCCCGGATTCCTTAAAATTAAGTCTTGTAGAACAATGGATTTTTCTGTTATAAGCTTCTCAGCTGTCTATTTGTCGTCTGCTGCGGCTACGCCGGGAAGTTCTTTGCCCTCCAGGAATTCCAGGGATGCGCCGCCGCCTGTGGAGATGTGGCTCATCTTGTCGGCAAAGCCCAGCTGGTTCACGGCTGCTGCGGAATCGCCGCCGCCGATGATGGTGGTTGCGTCTGTCTCAGCCAGAGACTTGGCAACTGCGATGGTTCCCTTTGCCAGGATGGGATTCTCGAATACGCCCATGGGTCCGTTCCACACAACGGTCTTAGCAGACTTCACTGCCTCAGCATACAGCTCTGCAGTCTTGGTTCCGATATCCAGGCCCATCTTGTCGGCCGGAATTGCATTGGAATCCACAACGGAAACCTCAATCTCTGCGTCGATGGGGTTCGGGAATTCGGCGGCAATGGTGGTATCTACAGGAAGAAGCAGCTTCTTGCCAAGCTTCTCGGCCTTGGCAATCATCTCTTTGCAGTAGTCAAGCTTCTCGTCATCCACAAGAGAGGTTCCAATCTCGCAGCCCTGTGCCTTTAAAAAGGTGTATGCCATTCCGCCGCCGATGATTAAGGTATCGCATTTCTCAAGAAGATTTGCGATTACGTTCAGCTTGTCTGCCACCTTTGCGCCGCCTAAGATGGCTACGAAGGGTCTTACCGGATTCTCTACTGCATTTCCAAGGAAGTCAATTTCCTTCTGCATGAGATAGCCGACGGCACACTCGCCGCCCTTTGCGCGGACAACATCTGTCACGCCTGCAACGGAAGCATGTGCCCTGTGAGAGGATCCGAATGCATCGCATACATATACGTCGCAGAGATCGGCCAGCTCTTTGGAGAAGTCTTCGCCGTTCTTGGTCTCCTCTTTGCCGCGGAAACGTGTATTCTGAAGGAGTACCACGTCTCCCTCATTCATGGCTGCTACGGCTGCGGTTGCGGCCTCGCCCGTTACGTTGTAGTCGGATACGAAATTTACGGGCTTTCCAAGCTTCTCAGAGAGACGCTCTGCAACGGGTGCCAGGGACTCTCCCTCGTTGGGGCCGTTCTTTACTTTTCCCAGATGGGAGCAGAGGATCACCTTTCCGCCGTCATCGATTAATTTCTGAATGGTGGGAAGGGCTGCTTTGATACGTGTGTCGTCCGTGATCTTACCGTCTTTTAAGGGCACATTGAAGTCACATCTTACCAGGACACGTTTTCCCTTTACGTTGATGTCGTTTACTGTTTTTTTATTTAATCCCATTTTCATCTACCTCCTGCTATTGTTTTTTGTAGGAAAAGAGGTCCGGTCCCTAAAGACCGGACCTCTGTAGGTCATAATACATGGGGCTAGCTCTACCCCGCCGTGCCGCTCGATTCCGCACGGCTCATTGCCATTACGCAAGTTCAGCGAAGTACTTGATTGTACGAACCATCTGAGATACGTAGGAATTCTCATTGTCATACCAGGAAACAACCTCTACCTGTGTCTTTCCGTCGGGAAGCGGAGAAACCATGGTCTGGGTTGCATCGAACAGAGAACCGTATCTCATACCAACGATATCGCTGGATACGATCTCATCCTCGGTGTAGCCGTAGGACTCGGTGGTTGCTGCCTTCATAGCTGCATTGATCTCTTCCTTGGTTACGCTCTTGTTCACAACTGCGAACAACAGAGTGGTGGAACCTGTGGGGGTCGGTACACGCTGTGCTGCGCCGATGAGCTTGCCGTTCAGCTCCGGAATAACCAGGCCGATTGCCTTTGCTGCACCTGTGCTGTTGGGAACGATATTGATAGCTGCCGCACGGCTTCTTCTGAGGTCGCCCTTTCTCTGCGGTCCGTCCAGAGGCATCTGATCGCCTGTATAAGCATGGATGGTACACATAATTCCGGACTCAATGGGAGCCAGGTCGTTAAGAGCCTTTGCCATAGGAGCCAGGCAGTTGGTTGTACAGGAAGCTGCGGAGATTACGGTATCCTCTTTCTTCAGTGTCTCATGGTTTACATTGTAAACGATGGTAGGCAGGTCATTTCCGGCCGGAGCGGAGATAACAACCTTCTTAGCGCCTGCGGTGATGTGTGCGGAAGCCTTGTCCTTGGAGGTATAGAAGCCTGTACACTCCAGAACTACGTCAACATCCAGATCGCCCCAGGGAAGCTCTGCTGCGTTAGCCTTTGCGTAAATCTTGATCTCTTTTCCGTCTACAATGATGGAATCCTCTGTAGAAGATACTGTGTCTGCCAGAGCATACTTACCCTGTGAAGAATCATATTTCAATAAGTGTGCAAGCATCTTGGGGCTTGTCAAATCGTTAATTGCAACTACCTCGTAGCCTTCTGCACCAAACATCTGTCTGAATGCAAGTCTTCCGATACGTCCGAAACCATTGATTGCTACTTTTACTGCCATTTTTCAATTCCTCCTAAAAATAAATTTTATTTATTTTTTTCCTGTGAACCCTCTTTTTGGGAAAAGCCCACAATCTGGTATTAATTGTACCGAATCGGAAACAAAATTTCAAGACCTAAATGAAATTTTATACTTCTCTTTTTGGATGACTTTTTGGATGTGTCCGGTGTGCTCTGCCGGGAAGTTAAAAAAGCAGGAAAATTATTTGAAAATTCAGTTATTTTCCTGCTTTCCGGATGGTTATTCATTTTTTAACGTTTTGTCTAATCCTGTTCGTACATCTGATATTTGTTGAAGGCGGCCGACCGAAGATTCATACGCAGAAATATTATACGTATTGCTTTTATGCGTATGATATGATATCATTATGGTGTCGGGAGGAAGACAGCATGCCATTAAAACCAAGAGAAATGGAAAAACTAATCCTTGCTGACGGATGGATTTTTAAAGAACAACATGGTTCCCATAAGCAGTACATACATCCGATAAAACCTGGCAAGGTCACAATTCCCTTTCACAAAGGCAAAGACTTGAGTAAAAGAACTGAGAACTCCATCCGGCAGCAGGCAGGGCTTTGACAAACCCAGGTTTTACTTTTAAATCGGAAATACCATATATATCAGGAGGCGTAAATCATGTTATCCATATATCCGGCTTGTTTTTACAAAGAGGAAGACGGTTATTCGGTTATCTTTCCGGATCTGAACTGGCTTGCCACACAGGGAGATACCATTGAGGAGGCTATGGAGATGGCTGTTGAATGTCTGGCCGGTTATCTTTATAGCTGCCAGAAGGACGGAACTGCGATTCCGAAACCCTCCAGGATGTCTGATATTGATCCGATAGCTGTTTCTAATCAGATTGCTCCGGAAGAACCCCTTGGCGAAGCTTTTGTTAATATGGTTTCTGTTGATGCGGCTGCCTACGCCAAGGAACATTTTGAAAAATCCGTCCGAAAAACCCTTACAATCCCGGCCTGGCTTAATGCCGCCGCACTGGAAATGAATCTGAATTTTTCCCAGGTGCTGCAGGAGGCCCTGCTTGCCAAGGTGAAGGCCAGATAAATGTCAAAAGAGCATCCGAAAAACCGATGGTATCGGCTGATTCAAGCCGGTTCCATCGGTTTTTCTGTTTCACATCTTCTTTATGCTGCCGCATTTACATTCCCACATCATACATCTTATCTCCACAAACCTCCCCACCAGTCTTTCACATCACTCCAAGCATCTGTAGCTGCCTCTTTAATTTCGTTCCCAATCTCTTTTGCCGTATTTGTTCCATATGTGATAATCCATGGAAGATTTCCATACTCTCCCTGCTCCATATCGAACCAGATCTGATCGAGATACCCCTGCATATCCAGCTCCCAGTTTTCCGCATACTCTCCTGCATTGGCAATCCAGCCCAGAATACCGTTAGCTCCATCAGAAACTCCTTCCTTTATATTGCCCCACAGATTCCCCAGACTCCCTGCACTATATCCGCTTGCAGTATAGTTATGCTGAGACTCTGCCTGTCCTGCATCAGGATTATTGTAATATTCCGGATAATTCTGATACAGCCATCTTGCAACGGCCAGATCGTATTCTTCCTCGGCTGCATAGTCATCCCTGTTCACAGATTCCTCCGCATTATGCCGCATAAAAATATAATTCGGCTCCTGCCAAAGATTACTGTTTGAGTAATTACTTAAAAGTTCCTCAAGTGTATCGTTAAAATCTGCGTCTATTCCAATGATTCTCATACCGGAATCTGTAATCCCTACGGTAAACTGCATATCGTAAAAATTTCCGTCCCCGGCTGCAGAAGAAGCCGAATACTTCACATCCGCAGTATAGAGAAATTCCGGAAGTTCTGCATCCGGATACCATTTATGCAGATAATCGCCGTACTGTGCATTGAACTCATCCTCATTCATGTTCCACTCGCAGATGTTCTCTACTCCGGCAAACTCCGGATCGCCAGAATTCCTGATAATCTCTCTCAGTTTATCCAAAAGCGCCATATTTGAATCCAGATCTTCCCGTACTTCAGATTTGTCCTCCGCCTCTGAAAACAGTTCTTCAAAGTTTTCAGCAAGATACCGATAATCCACATATGTTGTGCCAATCATATTGACCGTATACTGATACATGCTGAAAATGTTCATCAGGCCCCAATCCTCTTCGACAGGATAATCATTCTCTATCTTATCCCCCAGCATGTTCATCTGCTGCACAAAACTCAGATCATCGTATCCCACAGATTCTTCTGAGTTTTCGTCCTCCGCTTCTTTGTCTTTCGTCCCCTCCGTTTCCTCTGACACAGCTTCTTCAGCGTCTGCATAGAAAAAATCATACAATTCTTCTAAAGCCGCATCATCAGCCAGCGGTTCAAACAGACTGCCGAACAGCGCCGCATATTTATCTGTCGCTTCACGCAGGGAGGCTGCATCAAGTCTTACGGTATCCGCGATTCCATCAGCGTATACTGCAAAAGTTCCATCAATATTCAATGAAAATCCCGGAATATACTGTTCCGTCCCTTCCGGAACAGAAAAGTACAATCCAAGAATCTTATAAGCTTCCGTATTTGCTGCGGCAAACACGGTAATGCAGAAAGAATCGTATTCATGTGCCGTCAATGTTTTTTTGACGATATACTCATATTCGGAATCTCCGCCAAGCTTTGCACGGCACAACTCCATATACTCAGATTCGGAAGCATCCTGTTCTGCACACAATTCTGCCGGATCGTATTCCGTTATATTGAGCTTATAAATCTTCTCGTCAGACTCAAAATCCGTATCTGATAATGTACTCAATATCTCCATGACATGATCCGCGCCCATATCCGTATCCCGTATATAAAAAACATCCTCCGCATACAATGCTGCTATGTAAGATGCCATATCGCCGGTATCAAAGGAATGTTCACTGCACAGTGCCGCAAATTCCTCTGTAAACTGTATGTTTCCGAATTCTTCCACTATATCCTCATAATTCTTTCCTTTACAGTTCACCGCAAATGTCAGAAGTCTGATAACATCCCTGCTCACACTCTCATCCCTGTCTATCATCTCCCTCACAATCGGTTCTTCCGTCTGCCATTTCTCCAATGCAGTATCTCTCCGGATCCTGGTCTCCAGTTCAGACTTGAAAGATTCTCTTGTCTCACCCTTTTCAAATATTCTGAATTCCAGATAATCATCCTTCGAAACCTTTTCGGCCCGGCATACCTGCAGAGTAACAAACAGTGTTGACTTGAAATTGAGAAATATAAAACCGCAGACCAGGAGCACGGCCAGCGCCGCAGCGCACGAAATAATTACCACGGTTTTTTTCTTCTTTCCTTCTACATTCATAAAATCCCTTTCCGCATACCTGCTTCCTTTGTACAACACATATGGACATCCAAAGTATATCCTCTTCTTTGGCTCATAGCGAAAATCCATATTTTAATCTCAAATAGTTCTTTACCGCCCACTGTATTAAAATCACTGCAATCCCTGCATAAAAATATGGAGGAAAGAAGTTAAGCCCCTTGGTTCTCCCATGGGTAATAGTGCTTATTATATGAGAGGATTCATAAACGACATAATAAACTGCCATATAAATGACAAACGGATGGTAATATAAACTTCGCAGCAATTTTCCACGCAGCAATGCCATTACCGCCCGTGTACCTCCGCATCCCGGGCAATAATAACCTGTCTTCTCATAAAATGAGCAGGGCGGAATCAGCTGCAGCACCGGAATATGCAGGCGAATAATCAACAGGCTCCCGGCCAGAACAATGAGCCCGAATCCCAGACCTGCATAATAGCAGTATCTGGAAACCTGTTCAATATTACAAATACCATATTTCTGATTCATAAAGCCTACGACACTAACACGTCCAGGAAATCCGACATTGCTGCTTCTGATGCCATTAATACAGCTGCAGGAATAAAAGAAATAATTGAACACACTAATCCTGCAATCGCCATACCTTTCCCTGCCCTGTTCCCTTTCATAGATATGACAGCACAAATAATCCCGGCAATTGCACATGGAACAGAAACATAGTACAGGCAACATGATAATACCAGAGCAAGAATGCCGAGAACCATTGATGCTATCGCCAATCCTGCCCCTCCATTTGGCTGTTCGCCGTAATATTGCTTATTATTCGGCTGTGCCATATTATATGGCTGCCCTTCTGTCTGCACTGGTGTTCCACAATATGCGCATACCCTTGAATCATTCGCAATCTCTTTTCCGCAATTTCCGCAAAACATATTTTTTCCCTCCTATTAAAATCGCTGCGCGATGGCACTAAAGGGTAAAAACTCCTTAGTCCTCCACTCTCCTGCCGCACTCCATACACATAAACTGCCCCTCCGGCACCTTTGCCCCGCAGATGCATTCCCTGTATCTTGTCTGCACTCCGGCGTTACCCGGCTGTTGTCCGCCTTCTAAGAGCTCTTTTACACTCTTTCCGCAATTGGGGCAGAATTTAAGATCGCTTTTTATCTCATTCCCGCAGACACAGGTAATTGTTCCCTTATCAACCGGCTTCCCACAGTTGGGGCAGAAAGAGTCCTTTGCCGACAGAGGCTGTCCGCAGGAGCATACGCTGCTCCCCTTGCTCTGCAGCTCCCTCTTTTGCTTTTCCGCCTCCAACTCTGCAATTTCCTGCTCCAGCTCTTTCATTTTTTCAAAATGAACCTCCAGTTTGGGGAAATCCGCTTTTCCCTCCTTATACAGATCGTAGACGTCCATTCCAATGAACCCATAGATTTTGGATCGCTCTTTTTCCTTTTCCTCCAGCAGCTTTTTCATGCTGTTATCGGCCAAAACGTTAGAAAAAGAATTCGTAAGCTTTGACATATTAAGCCCCATTAAAATTCCGCCTTTCGTTTTATATTTTCCCAATCGGAACAAAGCCTTGCAAATTCCGCCTTTTCCGGATCCGCTTCTTCTTCGTCATTTAACAGCTTCGAAAGCAGATCACCGTACTGCTTTTCCATATAAGCCTCTGTAAGCTGGAAGCTCTCCTCCACGGCAGCCGCCAGCGTGCCCTTCTGCCGCCATTCCTCTAAGGCTTCTTTCTCAAGCTTCCCGGTTTCCCGGATAATCTGGCTGCGGCAGCGCTTATCCGCCCCTTTTGCCCAGATCCAGTACAGTACAAGCAATAAAATGAGGACCGGAAGTCCAACGGTCAATACCGCCGCCAGAAGTAACTTTTTTCCTTCATAAGATGCTTTTTGCATAGCTATTTCCACTGCTTTTTCTGTAGCTTCCTTTGCCGCTTCTTCCACAATCTCTGCAGATTGATCTACCTTATCCTTGATATATCCTTCTAAACCCCCGTCCGCGCGTTCCTCTGCCCGGGCCGCCGCTTCCGCTTCTCTTGCTGCCTCCTGCTCTCTGATTTCCTGCTCTACAGCCGCCTGTTCCCTGGCGGCTTTCTTCTGATCGCTTATTACCTTCCCTGTGGTTCCAAGCGCGGCAATCAGCAAAATCACCAGAAACGGGATCCATTTCCGATGGGTCGTCTTTCCCTTAATGTCTTTTACAATCTTCTCAATTTTCTCCTGAAGGCTTTCGGCATATTCAATGATACTGCTTTCTCCCTTTTCCAGGTTATCTCCATAGCCCTGTGCATTTCTTATGAAAACATCCTGATTTTCATAATAGGTAACGTAAAATTTCTGCTGTGCCTCTTTGTCATAGCCCGTGGAGGAAAAGAGAGATTTCAGCCGGTCAAAAACATTCTGATAGTTCTGATTGCCGGCGCTTATGTACTCCCTCTGGGAATCATCCATCTGCCTCTTAAATTTCTGTCCGATCCCCTTAAAAATGTTGAGAAACCTGTCTTTATTTGTCACTTCCTCATAATTAGCCTCAACATTGCACAGCTCCTTCATGGCCAACTCTGCTTCCTGGATATAGGCGGCTGCCCCGTTCAGATAATCTTTCTTAAGGGCCTCATTCGAACGCCTGCACCGCTCCATCATCTCCGCCGCTTTCTGCCGGACCTCCGCCCCCAGGCTGTCCGTTTCCGCCTCAAAGCCTGTCTGCTTTTTCACCTGTCCGAACAGTTCCTCCAATTCCCGAACTTTTGCTTTCTGCTCCTGTTCTGTCAGTTCTCCTTCCAAATCCTTTCTGCAGTCTTCTATGGCATCCAGGAGCCTTGTCTTTACATGCCCCTTGACTGCCGTTTTCTCCATACGGTTCAGCCACTGTAAAAGTTCTCTTTGTTCTTCCTTACTCATAACGCCAGTTCCTGTCTCCTCTCTAATTCTTTTATCTGCTGCAGATAGCTGTTAATGGTACTGAATTTTTCCTCCAGCCTGGCAATATTATTTCCCTCAATATTTACGGACATGCGAAATTCCGAAAATGACTTGTCTGTCTTTTCAATTTCCATCCGAAACATATTTTCAATGGTCTCCAATATCTGCTCTGTCATGGATTCTTTTGCCTTTGCCGTTTCTTTTTTAAATTCCGCTATGGCTTCCTCCGTCTTTTTCTCCAACTCCAACAAGGTATTGGCAGAAGCAAGCTTTTTTGCAATATGCCGGATTACCAGAGCGCCTAAGACAAGTCCCACTACCGGCCAGAGAACTGCTCCCGCAGAGCCAAGGGCCGTTGCCAGGGCTCCGGCCCCTGCCTTTGCTCCTATAGCCGCTACTGCCGGCGCAAGCGCATGGGCCACGGCCGCGCCTGTCAAAGCTCCCCCCGCCATTCCTGTTACAGTTCCGATCGTCTTTGCCTTTCGTATGGCTTGTTCCTGCTCCGCTCTTGCTTTCCAAAGCTTCATAAATAACTCTGTGGAGGTGTCATATAAACTATGGTAATAGTCTCTTGTCACATCCATGTCCGTTGCGGCTCTGTAGACCATGCTCTTCTTACTCTCCGCCATACTTCCATAAAACTTATCCTTCAGTGCCAGAATATTTTCCCGCTTGTTTAAATAGCCTGTGGCTTCCTCAAATACGCCCTCCAGCCCTGCCAGATACGTCTGAACGGTCATCTGGGTTTTCCGGTTCACGTTATCGGTCATCCGCTTTCGATATCCCTCGTTAATGAGATTCAGATAGTCTTCAAAATCCCTGCTGCCGTTTGGAAAACGCTCTTTGATTTTCTGAGGATCCAGTTTGCTTATCACCTCTTTTTCGTAGGCTTCTATTTCCCTCTCAATTTCTCTTTTAAGAGTTGTCTTTAAATCGTCTATTTTGACACGATTATTTAAAATAAAGTTATCAATCGAGGTATTGATATTATTCAAAATGGCTGCATCGGATTCGTACTGCTCTCTCCGGCGTTCAAAAGATTCCGCCAATTGCCCAAGCATTTTCTTTAGCTCGTCCAGATTTTCCTGCTGTCTCGTCAGTACGGGATTACTGCCTATGACCTCCTGGGAGGCGTATTCCCGGATTGCCTCAAAGCTGTCCTCCCACTGGGTAGAGAGCCGGAAAACAGGCGCCTTTAGTCCGGCCTCTTCCATATACTGCCGGAGCTTCTCCTGACGCTCCTTTATAATATCCGGCTCTTCTAAATCGCATTTTGTAAGCACGAACACCGTTTTTCTGGTCTCTACATCTTCTAACAGATCCCACACGGCATAATCTTTTACGCTGCGCACATCAAAGAGAACAAAGACCACGCTGCTTTTGCGCAGATATTCTCTCACACATTCCAGAGAGCCATTCTCTCCCATCTGGTCGATGCCCTGTGTATCGATAATCTGCAGGCCGTCAAGCTCCTCTCTGCTTTTGAAAATGCGTGTGACGTGTTCATTTACCCGTACCGCTGCTTCCGAAACTCCGTAGCGGTATTCCCGGATGCTCTTTGTGCTCTCCGGCATCTCTCTGTCCGACAATGCGCACTGAAACAGCCTGTTAAGAAATGTGCTTTTTCCCACGCCGCTGCTTCCGATGGTGACAAACAAAAATGTCTCGGATACCTTGCGTAGGAAATCATTTACGATTTCCTTTTCCTCCAAAGCATCACTGTCCTTGATCGCCAGGCTTACGTCTTTTAACAGATTTTCCATGAGCTGCTTATCTTCGTAATAAAAAGGCAGCTGCCGCCCATTTTCCTCCATAGCTCCTCCCTCTGCTTCTGAAAAACCAGCTGCTGTTGTTGTCTGTGTTCTTTACGTTTTTTACTTTTGTAAATTATACCCCCCCCCGGTAAGAAAATGTCAAGTTGTCTCTTGCCATTTCCCGCTTCTTCCATTACTATTAGGGATAGCATAAGCGTATGTGCTTCTGCAGAATGAAAACAGGATTAGATTTGGGAGATTTTAAGCGTATGAAAGCAGATTTTCATTTACATTCTTTTTTTTCCGGAGACAGTGACACGGCGCCGGAGCTGATTGCCGAGATCGCGCTTCAAAGAGGACTTTCCGCTATCTGCTTTACGGATCATTATGATGCGGATTATCCCTATGAGGATGTGTGTTTTGAGCTGGATACAAAAGCCTGTCTTGAACGGATTGCCGGGCTTCGCTCTGCTTATAAGGGACGGATTAAGATTGGATCCGGGGTGGAACTTGGTCTGCAGCCGCACCTTGGAGCGCTTTACCGCTCTTATACCGGGCGTTTTCCTTTTGATTTTGTGATTGGTTCTACCCATCTGGTGGATGGGAAGGATCCTTACTACGCTTCTTTCTGGGAAGGATGTGCGCCAAAAGATGGGATACGCAGGTTTTTGGAAGTTACTTTGGAGAATATGAAGGCTTTTGATGATTTTGATGTTTATGGGCATCTGGATTATATCGTGCGGTATGCGCCTTTGGAGCCGCGGAGCTTTTTTTATGAGGATTACGGGGAGCTGATGGATGAGATTCTGAAATTCCTGATTTCCCATGGGAAGGGGATTGAGGTGAATACGGGCGGGTATAAGGCCGGACTTGGATGCCCGAATCCCTGCCCGGAAGTTCTTAGAAGGTATCGGGAGCTTGGCGGGGAGATTGTGACTATGGGATCGGATGCGCATACGGCGGAGTATGTGGGGAGCTTTATGGAGGAGGCTAGGGAGATTCTGAGGGATTGCGGATTTCGGTATTTTGCTTTGTTTAAAGGGAGGAAGGCGGAGTTTGTACGGCTGGATTGATATGGGGACGGACGGTGATTTCACTAATCGGATGCTTTTCCGATTAGTACCTGTTCTCCGCAGAAGGCGAAGGCGTATTTTCTTATTTTTTCTTTGGGAATTCCTTTTTCTGTGAGGAGGGTTTCGTATTTTTTGTTTTCTATCTGCTGCAGTGCTGCTTTTACTGTGTCGGAGAGCTCTTTTTCGTCGTCTGTATCCTGGACTTTGAATTCCAGGATGATTCCGTCGTCTCCCTGCTTTGGTTCTAACAGAACGTCGTAACGGCCGAAGCCGCTCTCGCGGTTGGAGGTTACGGTGTAACGGTCGGACAGTTCTACCAGAAGTCCCAGTACGAAGCCGTGGTAGAAGCGTTCGGGTTCTGCGGCTTCGGAGGGCTTGTTTCCGGTGTCGAAGGTGCTGAAGGTGAATACTTCTTCTTCTGTAAATCCAAAACAGTCTGCATATTCATCGGAGGTTGTTGTTACCACTTTCAGATTATTCAGATCCGAAAAGATGGATTCCCTGCTTACCCTTGTAATGCCTGTCATAATGGCTCGTTCCAGATAGGGATTTGTCTTAAAGGATGCATTAAACAGGCTTCTGGTAAAGGATACCAATTCATCCCGGTAGCCATTTACATAAGCCTCCTGCATGGGAGTGTCGTATTCATCCAGCAGGATTATTACCTTTTTTCCATAATAACGAGAAAGATATAAGGACAGTTGATGAAGCGCAAATGTCGCCTCCACATCTCCCATGTCTGCTGTTACAGATTCAAAGAATTTTTTTTCTTTGTCATTCAGATAATCGCCCTTTAGGAGAAAATCATACTGGGAATAAAGATTAGTTAATATCTGGCATATCTTCCTGCGTGTGGTTTCGTAATTCGTGTCTTTGATGCTGGCAAAGGACAGGCTGATCACGGGATAGGTGCCCTGGAGCTTCCGGTATTTTTCTTCCTTCCAGATGGCAAGGTTCTCGAACAGATCTCCTCTTCCTGCGTATTTTATGGAGAAGAACTGTTCTGTCATACTCATATTCAAGGTTTTTCCAAAACGCCTTGGACGGGTTATGAGTGTTACGCTGTCCCCTTCCTCCCACCATTCTTTTATGAATGATGTTTTATCGATGTAAAAGTATCCTTCTCTCTGAAGGGTTTCAAAATCCTGGCATCCGATGCTTACGGTTCTCGCCATATTTTACGCCTCCCGGCAGCTCTGCGCTTTTATTCTCTGATTTTTCTGATACCTGGCCTGTTCCTTTATTTTATCATACCTTATCGGACGAAGTC
Organism: Lachnoclostridium sp.; assembly: GCA_021770065.1. Classification (GTDB taxonomy): domain Bacteria; phylum Bacillota; class Clostridia; order Lachnospirales; family Lachnospiraceae; genus Laedolimicola. Next base: position 13,794 of record JAETRR010000048.1, read on the forward strand.
CGCCCATCCCGAAGGGATATGAATTAATGGGATACCGGACGAAGTCCATTCCTTCTGACCGTATATTTATTTTATAATGGTTCCTCCTCCCAGCACGCAGTCTCCGTCATAAAAAACAACGGCCTGTCCCGGGGTTACGGCTCTTACGGGTTCCATAAATAGTACCCGAACCTGATCTTCTCCTGTTTTCCGAATGATACAGGGAGTTCCTGCGTGATTATAGCGGATCTTTGCAGCAGCCTTTCGCTCCCCCTCCAGTTCGGGAACAGACATCCAGTTGAGTCGTTCTGCAATGAGGCTGTCTGTCCATACGTCCTCCTGTTCTCCGATCACTACCTCATTGGTGTCGGGACGTATCTCAGTCACTGCCACACGGCGGCCCATGGACAGCCCTAAGCCCCGGCGCTGTCCGACGGTATAGCGGATGATTCCCTTATGGCGCCCCAGTATAGTTCCGTCTGCTTTTACAAAATTGCCTTCCCTGGAGGGCTTTCCTGCAGCACGCTCGATAAAGCCTGCATAGTCCTGATCGGGCACAAAGCAGATCTCCTGGCTGTCCGGTTTATCTGCGACACTTAAGCCTATCTGCTCTGCCATGCTCCGGATTTCCTCTTTGGTATAGGCTCCCACAGGCATCAAGGTATGGGAAAGCTGCTCCTGGGTGAGATTGTACAGGGCGTAGGTCTGATCCTTGGCTGCCGTCACGGAACGGGTTAGGGCAAAACGGCCGTTTTCCAGCTGCTTTATCCTGGCATAGTGGCCGGTGGCAATGTAACGGGCCCCTATCTCCAGGCTCCTTTTTAAGAGCGCCTCCCATTTTACATAGCGGTTGCAGGCAATGCAGGGATTGGGGGTGCGGCCTGCCAGATATTCCGAAACAAAATAATCGATAACCGTTCGTTTGAAATCCGCTTTAAAGTTCATAACATAGTGGGGGATCTCCAATATCCGGGCCGTGCGCCTGGCGTCCTCCACGGCGCTTAAGCCGCAGCAGCCTCCGTTTTCCTCCAGGATCTCTTCTTCCTCGTCCTGCCAGATCTGCATGGTTACGCCTATGACTTCATAGCCCTGTTCCTTTAAGAGCCAGGCGGCCACGGAGGAGTCCACGCCGCCGGACATTCCCACAACTACTTTTTCTTTTTTACTCACTTATTTATTTTCCTTTTTTCTTTGAGGCCGGAATCTGTACGGCTCTCCGATACCTGTATTGCAGGGTGCAGTCCGGATATCTCTGTGTAAAAAGCTGTCCGTATGTCAATGTTCTCCATAATCATTCTGACCATTTTCCCGGCCCTGGATATCCGTCTGCCCGGAGTACCCGTTCTGTTCCTGGTAATTATTCTGGTTATAAGGATTCTGCTGATATCCGTTCTGTCCGTAACCGTTCTGTCCGTAACCGCCCTGCTGGTACATTCCCTGCTGATAGGGCTGCTGATATCCATACCGGATATTCTGTGCCTTCTGTTCTCTGATCCGTCTCATGGCCAGGAACATATACACCAGGGTTGCGCCAAAATTGATTACCCAGAAGTACGGAATGCTGATCGGGATTACCGACCAATTCAGAAATCTGAGCACAAAGCCTTTAAAAAACAGCGGCAGGGTTCTTCCGTAAAGCCCCAGTATAAATATCTGTCCAAAGGTCAGCTCTGCTTTCAGAATGGCATTCAGAATCATTCCTACAAGACTTACCATCAGCACTCCAAAGAAAAACAGGGCTGTAATCCAGACAAAATAGAACACCAGGCCCAGAATCAAAAAGAGATATATTATGGGAATGATGGCCATAATACTCTGCTTGCTCAAATAGCTTCCGCTCTCCAGCATATAAAAATAGAGTGTCTGCACCTGCCCGTTGCTCTTGACAATCAGTTTTTCCTCATCTATCAGAAGCATATTCTGATATCCCATGGAAAACTGATAAGCCGCCTCCTCGTCAAAATAGTGATTCGAGTCCAGCTCAATATAAGAATTCCCGTCTTCATAATAAAAAGGCTCTTCAATCCAAAATCCGCTGTCCGATACTTCAAAGTCGGGCAGGGTCTCATTGACAATACTTCCGATTCCTCCGGTTCTCACCTGGAAAACAAGGAACGGGAAGATGGTGCTGAGCAGAAAATAAAACAGCATCAGCAGCATCCCGTAACCGAAGATTTTCCCTTTTCTGTTTTTTAAAAATTCCGGGTAAGCAGACGGCACTCCTATGGAACATCCCATCTCTTTGAACACATTCATTTCCTTTTCCCCCTGTAAACCTTCCTTTAATAGATTTCTTCTTCCTCTTCCTCACCCTCATGGATATCTGACTTCGGCTTTGTGAGGCCCTCTATCTTGATACCATTCTTCTCCGCGTAATCCCAAAGGGCCGCGTGAATCGCTTCCTCCGCCAGCAGGGAACAGTGAACCTTCACAGGAGGAAGGCCGTCAAGAGCCTCCATAACTGCCTTATTGGTTACTTTTAAAGCTTCCTCAACTGTCTTTCCTTTTACAAGTTCTGTTGCCATGCTGCTGGTGGCTACGGCGGCGCCACAGCCGAAAGTCTTAAACTTGCAGTCTCGGATGACGCCGTTATCGTCTATATCCAGGTAGATTCTCATAATATCGCCGCATTTTGCATTTCCTACAGTTCCGACGCCGCTTGCGTTCTCAATCTCTCCCACATTCCGGGGATTCTGAAAATGATCCATTACTTTTTCACTGTACATTGTTGTTTTCCTCTTATTCCAGTTCCGTATTATCCCTTCCAATACACCTTTACCTAAATCAATTTCCAGCCACAAGTACATGTGTCTGTAAATTGATTTGTGCATTGTCTGGGATATTACTGTTTCCAGTTCCGTATTATCCCTTCCTGTACACCCTAACCTAAATCAATTTCCAGCCACAAAAATTTGCGCCTGTAAATTGATTTGTGCACCGTAAGGGATATTACTGTTTTCCAGTTCCGTATTATCCCGCCTTTTTATTTCGCTTTGCGCATAAAGTCCTCGTACAGAGGTGACATACTTCTCAGGCGCTCAATTATCTTCTTTAACTGCTCTACTACAAAGTCCAAATCTTCTTCTGTAATCTCTTCATTCAGGGTAAGCCGCAGAGAGCCATGGGCAATCTCATGGGGCAGGCCGATGGCCAGAAGCACATGGGACGGATCCAGGGAGCCCGAGGTACAGGCGGATCCGGAGGATCCGCAGATGCCCTCCATATCCAGCATAATCAGCAGGGACTCTCCCTCAATAAACTGAAAGCTGAAATTGGCATTGTTCGGCAGACGGCCGGTTCTGTGTCCGTTGAGCCGTGTATAGGGAATCTCCTTTAATACCCGGTCAATCAGATAGTCCCGAAGCTTCCGCTCCCGGTCGGTACGTTCCTTAAGTGTCGCCATCGCACGTTCCACAGCCTTCCCGAATCCCACAATTCCCGGAACATTTTCCGTCCCTGCCCGGCGCTTCCGCTCCTGTGCTCCGCCATGGATAAAGGAGCGGAGCTTCAGACCCTTACGGATATAGAGAAAACCGATTCCTTTAGGGCCGTTCAGTTTGTGGCCGCTGGCGCTCAGCATGTCAATGTGGTACTCATCCACATGAATCGGCACATGTCCGAATGCCTGTACCGCATCCGTATGGAACAGAATGCCTTTCTCATGGGCTATTTCCCCAATCTCCCGGACAGGCTCGAGCGTGCCGATTTCATTGTTTGCAAACATGACTGAAATCAAAATAGTATCCGGGCGGATGGCTTTCTTAAGCTCTTCCATTTTTACCACGCCGTTCTCATCCACATTCAGATAAGTAACCTCAAAACCTTTTTTCTCCAGCCACTCACAGGTATGAAGAACCGCATGGTGTTCAATCTTCGTCGTAATGATGTGTCTTCCTTTATTGCGGCAGCTCTCCGCAGCAGCCTTCAGCGCCCAGTTGTCCGCCTCGCTGCCTCCGGCCGTGAAATAGATCTCCTCCGTTCCTGCTCCCAGAGCCTTTGCAATGGTCTCCCTTGCCTCCGTCACTGCCTTTTTGCTCTCTGCCGCCAGACCGTATACACTGGAAGGATTGCCAAAATGTTCTGTAAAGTAGGGAAGCATGGCCTCCACCACTTCCGGCGCTGTCTTTGTCGTCGCCGCATTGTCCAGATAAATCAATTTCTTCATAATGCTGTCTCCTTTATTATTCCAGTTCCGCATCCGCACATACAGCATACGGATTCCGGAACAATTTGCGAGAGTTAAGTACCCCTCAGCTCTGCTGCGCTGCAAGTTTGATGCTCCGCTGCGTCAGTTTGCCGCGAGATATCTGACTCAATTATTACAGCAGGAGCTCACGGCGCTCCCGCCTTTATTCCCTACATTTCTGCTTTCCTCAACGAGTCTGCTCAGGGAAATCCTGTCCACAGTCTGATTAATACTGTCATTGATCTGCTGCCATACATACTTGGTCACACAGAATTCCGACTCGTCACATGCGCTTTCCTCCTTAAGCCCCGGACACTCCACCGGATCCAGGCTGCCCTCCAGGGCTCTTAGAATATCTCCCACTGAGATCTCCTCTGCCGGTTTTGCCAGCTTATAGCCTCCTCCGGCCCCCCGGACACTGGTCACCAGCCCTGCCTTCCTGAGCTTTGCAATCAGCTGCTCCAGATAACTCTCCGAAATATTCTGTCTGGAGGCAATACTGGCGATGGAAACCGTCTCATTTTCACTGTATACGGCAAGGTCAATCAACGCCCGGAGCCCGTACCTCCCCTTTGTTGACAGCTTCATAGAATCACCTCCTATTCCAGTTCCGTAATATCCCTTCCAGTACACCTTTACTGTCTAAAATCGCTTCGCAATGGCACTGAAGGGTAAAGTCGCTTCGACACACCTGTATTGAGAGAAACTTTCATTCGTAAGAGCACTCATAAAAGTTCCTCTCGTGCGCCTCCCCGACTTTACTTAAATCAATTTCCAGAATTCCGAGTGTTTTACTCGGAATTCAATTAGATAATACCACCCGGCAAAAGTTCTGTCAAGAACCTCCCGGGAATATATTAAAATAAACTCCCGAAGAACAGGAATCCCCATGAAAAAGCAAAAACATCCTCTCATTGCCGGAACTGTCATACTCACTCTCACCGGCCTTGCCAGCCGCTTTATCGGCTTCTTTTATAAAATATTCCTAAGCCGCACCATCGGTGCCGAGGGAATCGGCATTTACCAGATGATATTTCCCATCTACGGAGTCTGTTATGCATTCACCACCTCCGGCGTTGAGATCGCTATCTCACGCTTCGTATCCGGGGAAATGGCACGGGGAAGAAAAGAACGGGCACGTTCCATCCTCTGGATCGGCCTGGCCATGTCCTTGTCCCTGTCCTTCTTAACTTCATTCATAGTCTACACCAATGCCGATTTTCTTGCCGTCCGCCTGCTCCACGAAGCACGCTGCGCCAATCTGCTGCGCATCATGTCCGTCACCGTCCCTTTCGGCGCCTGTCATTCCTGTATAAGCGGCTACTACTACGGCCTTCAGAAAACCGGTGTCCCTGCCTGTGCCCAGCTCTTTGAACAGCTGGTACGGGTCGCTGCCGTCTTCATCATCTACCGGGTTGCCCTGGAAGAAGGAAAAAATCTCTCCCCGGCAGCCGCAGTCATCGGTCTGGTACTTGGTGAATTTGCTTCCATGCTCTTCGGCCTCTTTGCCATATCCTCCGAAAGCCTCCGGAAACCTGCAAAAAAAACCAGAGACTTTCCGGTTCGCAGCTTTGCCCGACGAATGTTCTCAGAAGCCGCTCCCGTATCCGCCAACCGGGTATGCATGAACCTTTTAGGCAGCGCGGAAGCCGTCCTTCTCCCCCTCACCCTCCAGCAGTACGGCCTGAACACCGAACGGGCCTTAAGCGTCTACGGCACCCTCACCGGCATGGCCATGGCCTTTATCCAGTTCCCCAGCGTCCTCACCAACGCCGTCTCCGTCATGCTCCTCTCCGCCGTCTCCGAATCCCAGGCTGCCGGAAATAAAAATCAAATCGCACGCACCATACACAGGACAATCACCTTCTGTCTCCCCCTGGGGATAGCCTGCACCTGTTTCTTCCTCCTCACCGGAAAAACCCTGGGCCTTTTCTTCTTCAAAAGCGGGATGGCCGGCGACTTCATCATCACCCTGGCCTGGATCTGCCCCTTTTTATACCTGAACAGTACCCTTCACAGCATCCTAAACGGCCTGGGAAAAACCGCTGTCGGCTTTGTCAACAATCTGATCGGCGTCATGATACGAATTGTCTTCATCCTCTCCTGCGTCCCCAGATTCGGAATCCAGGGCTACCTCTGGGGTATTCTGGCCAACCAGCTCTTCGTATCCTTCCTAAACATTAACGCCCTAAAAGAAGAACGAAAGCTCCCCTAATCCCCGTCAAAGGAGCAATCACCATGCGGAAACAACTCTTCCAAAACCTAAATAGGGAATGCCGCAAAGCAGCCCGGGAGTTTTTCCGATATCCAGTGTCCGGCTTTTCGCGAACGGCAGTCTGAATCTGGTGGACATTGTCCTATAACGCGAAACACCCTCAACAGCTTCGGCAGGACAATGTACAACAGAGGCAGACTGCTGTCCGCGAAACGTCCGAACACAGGATACGGAAAAACTCCCGGGCTGCTTTGCGGCATTCCCGGCACAACCTATCGTCCAAACCGCATCATCTCAGCACCTCTGTGCAATCTCATAAAGCAATTCTTCCGAATCCTTCCATCCCAGGCACGGATCCGTAATAGACTTCCCGTAAACATGATCATGAATCCCCTGGCACCCCTCCTCAATATAGCTCTCAATCATAACCCCCTTCACAAGTCCGCGGATATCTCCGGAACAGGACCGGCTGTGAAGCACTTCCTTCACAATCCGGATCTGCTCCCTAAACTGCTTATTGGAGTTACTGTGATTCGCATCCACAATACAGGCCGGATTCTTAAGCTCTCTCTCATTATAAAGTTCCAGAAGCAGCTGCAAATCCTCATAATGATAATTCGGCAGCGACACTCCTCTCTTATTCACAGATCCCCGGAGCACCGCATGCGTCAGCTCATTTCCGCTCGTCTTCACTTCCCAGTCCCGGTAAATAAACGTATGCTCCTGCTGCGCCGCATACACCGAATTCAGCATCACACTGAAACCTCCGCTGGTAGGGTTCTTCATCCCCACCGGCACGTCAATCCCGCTGGAGACCAGCCTGTGCTGCTGATTTTCCACCGACCGTGCCCCGATGGCAATATAAGACAGAAAATCCGTCACATACCTGAGATTCTCCGGGTACAGCATCTCATCCGCCGCAGTCAGTCCTGTCTCCTCAATGGCCCGGATATGCATTTTTCTAAGAGCAATAATTCCGGCCAGCGGATCCGGCTTCTTCTCCGGATCCGGCTGCGTCATAATTCCCTTATACCCCTCCCCTGTCGTCCTGGGTTTATTCGTATAAATACGGGGAATAATAATCACCTTATCCTTAATCTTCTCCTGAACAGGCACCAGACGGCGCACGTAATCGCATACCGCCTCCTCATTGTCCGCAGAGCAGGGTCCTATCATCACCAGAAACTTATCTGACTCCCCCGTAAACACCCTGCGGATCTCCTCATCCCGTTCCTTCTTTATCTCAGCCACCCGGGGAGGCACCGGATACATCTTCCGGGTCTCTTCCGGGCTTGGCAACGGCTGTACAAACGTAATTCCCATTTTTTCAATCTCCTCTTATCTTATTCCAGTTCCGTAGTATTCTGTCAACACACCTAAGCCAAAGCCTGAACCTAGAATTGACCGAATCCACTTAAATTCCAGTTTTTATCATAATACAAGACTTTCAAAAAGTCACGAAAAAAATCTGTACGGACATTTTCTATCCGCACAGACTCTTTTTCTCATATCCGGCAAGCCGTCTCTGCCCTCTATCCTCTCGGATGCGCCTTGGCATAAACCTCCCGTGTACGCATGGCATACATCATGGTAGTGGAAATATCCGAATGTCCCAGCATCTCCTGAACCACACGCAGATCCGCCCCGTTGTCCACCAGATGCGCCGCAAAAGAATGCCGCAGCGTATGGGGCGTAATCTCCATCTGAATCCCGGCCTGCTTTGCATAATGCTTCAGCAGCTTCCAGAACCCCTGCCGGCTCATACTCTCCCCGGAACAGTTGGGAAAGAGCATCTCACACTCCTTATCGCCCACCAGTTCCGTCCTGGCAGACTCTATGTACTGGTCAAGTGCTTTTCTGGCCTTGGCTCCAAAGGGAATGATCCGCTCCCGGTTCCGATCCTGGCAGACAATGTAGTCAAGCTTCCAGTTCACATCCTCCAGGCGAAGCGAAATCAGCTCCGTAACCCGGATTCCCGTTGCATACAAAAGCTCCAGCATCGCCCGATCCCGGAGACCCTTGGCCGTGCGGTCCCCCGGCTGCTCTAAAAGCTTCTCCACCTCTTCCACCGAAAGCACGTCCGGAGCCTTCTTCTCCACTTTCGGTGCCTTCAGATGCTCCGCCGGATCTGTAGTCACTTCTCCGTTTCTCATCATATAGAGGTAAAACGCTTTCATCGAAGCAATATTCCGTGATACGGTAGCCGCCGCCATCCCTTTCTTCTCCAAATCCAGAATGTAAGAATTCAGATTCGTCTCCGTCACATCCTTAAACTTTTCCACCTTCTGCGTCTTAAGAAAACGCATCATTTTCATCAAGTCCCTCTGATAAGAAAGCTCCGTATTTTGCGATGTCTTTTTTACCTCATGCAGATAAGACACAAAACTTTTAATCTCTTGTTCCATAAAACTTCCGCCCTCAAAATTATACAATCATAATGCCGAAACACCCGTCATGTTTACCATTATAGTAAGAAAAAAGCAGAAAAGCAATGGTCATTTTTTGCCTAAAACCCTTGTAAAATCAAGGTTTTTTGGCATTTCTACAATATCTGGTTTTCCCGTTTTTGAGAGACCACCAAATCTTGTAAAAATTTTTTCAGATTTTTTTCAAAAAAGGTTTCAAAAAGAAGGGATTGACATAGCTCTCCAGAAATGCACCAGCAAAAAAGATCAGGATACCGAGAACCCCCACAAAAAGGTACGAAAAAAGCTGTTTTTTACCGCTATTCCACTGGCGCAGTTTTCCGTCACGGTTTCCCGACATCTCACAAATCCTCTTTAAAATCCAACAGCCTGCCGGAACATAAAGAATAAAATGAGGCAGTCCCCCGGCGATACAGAGCAGGATCCCGGAAAGTCCCATTTTCATAGCTGCCGTTGTCATGGTGATTCCAAGAGCCGCGCCTATCCAGATTACGTATCCATAGGCCGCCAGCGCGCCGAACACGGTAAGGCCTGTCAGCCACAGAATAAGAAAAGCAGAGAGCCTGGCTTTCAGAGTGTAGAGAAACAGTTCCTCCGGCGCAAATTCGAGACGCTCGTATTTTGAAAAAAAGTACGGGCTTAAAAGAGAAGTGCTGTGCACAACTTCTTTTCCAAACACTGTAATATAGAAAACCCCCAGAACAAATCCGGAGAGAAACAGGGTCAGAAGGAAATCCCTTTCTTTCAGGCGGATCCCTTTCACGCCCTTTGTGCCTGTGCTCCTCATGGTTCCCCGGTTCTGCATCCTGCCGGCCTTCACCGCCCTCTGCAGCCTCATGGATTTCACAGGTTTTACAGACTTCATACCTGGTAATTTAAATGACAGCGGCCGGATAGTAATGTCTTTCAGATCCACACCCTTAATCTTCATGCAAAAACCTCCCATACACTATCCAGTGTATGAGAGGTTATCCGATTCCATGCCGCTAAAATATGTTTCCGCTGTTGTCTGCTTCCAAATGCTGTTAAGTTAAACTCATAAAATCTCAACTCACTTAATGGACTCGGATTTTTCATAGCAGGAATCACAGGCTTTAAGCACTGCATTGCGGAACCCATACTCCTCAAGAGCCGCCACTCCTGCAATGGTTGTGCCGCCCGGCGAGCACACCTTATCCTTCAGCGCTGCCGGATGCTCCCCTGTCTCGAGAACCATTCTGGCCGCCCCTGCCACTGCCCGGGCTGCAAAGAGATACGCCTGCTCCCTGGGCATTCCGTACTTCACTGCCCCGTCCGCCAGGGCCTCAATAAACTGATATACATAAGCCGGAGAGCTGCCGCTTGCACAGACCACGGCGCTCATCAGCCGTTCCTCCACATCTGCATAATCTCCTGCCGCCCCAAACAGCTTATGTACCACTTCAATCTCTTCCTCCGAAAATTCCTCTCTTCGGAAGCTTAAGCCTGTCATGCCCTCCCCAATCAGCGCCGGAGTATTGGGCATGGCACGGACAATTCTCCGATCAGATCCAAGAATCTCCTTTAAAGCACTGATGGTAATGCCCGGTGCCAGTGAGATAATCACATGCTCCGGGGTCACCGCATAGCGGATCTGCTTCAGCACAGACGGATAATACTGGGGCTTTACTGCAAGCACCACATATTTGCAGGAGTTGGCACACTCCGCATTGGAGGGCGCATAGGGCACCTGTGTCTGCGCACATACCTTTCTCATGGTTTCTTTCGTTTTTGCCGTAAACACGAAACTCTCTGGCGGAAATACCTTTAAGGCCCCCTTTAGAAGGGCATAGCCCATATTTCCCATGCCGATAAATCCTATTTCTGCCATCTTATTCTCCTATTCCAGTTCCGTAAAGCCGCTTCGACGTTTCCGCCGCCAAAAAAGGCTGCCACACTTTCTGCGACAGCCTCTCTTATTTTCCTACTTTGCGTAGTCCGTCACCCTGCTTTCCCGGATGACATTTACCTTAATCTGGCCCGGATACTCCAATTCGGCCTCGACCTGCTTGGAAATATCTCTTGCCAGCAATACCATAGCAGCATCATCTACCTGCTCTGGAACTACCATAATACGAATCTCTCTACCTGCCTGTATCGCAAAAGACTTGTCTACGCCCTTAAATCCGTTGGCGATATTCTCTAACTGTTTTAATCGGTTGGTATACGTCTCTAACGTCTCTCTCCTTGCCCCCGGTCTTGCCGCCGAAATCGTATCGGCTGCTTGTACCAGACATGAAATCAGAGAGGTCGGTTCCGTATCCCCGTGATGTGACTCTACTGCATTGATGACGATTGCTGATTCCTTGTATTTCTTGCAGAGATCAGCGCCAATCTGAATATGTGAACCCTCTACTTCGTGGTCGATAGATTTTCCAATGTCATGTAAAAGTCCAGCTCTCTTGGCCATACGTACATCCACACCGATCTCCCCTGCCAGCAGCCCTGCCAGATGAGCCACTTCAATGGAATGCTTCAGTGCATTCTGACCATAGCTGGTCCGGAATTTCATTCTTCCAAGGAGCCGGATAAGCTCCGGATGAATGCCGTGAACCCCTACCTCAAGGGCGGCTGATTCACCTTCCTCACGAATCATTACTTCTACTTCTTTCTGCGCTTTTTCTACCATCTCCTCGATACGGGCCGGATGAATCCGCCCATCCACAATCAGCTTTTCCAGCGCAATCCTCGCCACTTCACGGCGGATTGGATCAAAGCCCGACAGAATCACTGCTTCCGGCGTATCATCAATAATCAAATCGATACCCGTCATAGTCTCCAGGGTCCGGATATTCCGGCCCTCGCGGCCAATGATTCTTCCTTTCATCTCATCATTCGGAAGCTGGACAACAGATATAGTCGTCTCTGCCACATGATCTGCGGCACACTTCTGAATCGCCGTTACGACATATTCCTTCGCCTTTTTATCGGCTTCTTCCTTTGCTCTGCTTTCAAGTTCCTTGACCAGCACAGCGGTTTCATGCTTTACTTCGTCTTCAACAGTCTTTAACAAATAATCTTTTGCTTGTTCGGAGGTTAATCCAGAGATTCTTTCCAGTTCCTGTACTCTTTTTGAGTGAAGCTGATCCACTTCTGCTGCTTTCTTCGCCAGCTTCTCCTCTTTTGCCGCGTAGCCTGCTTCACGCCGTTCCAACGCTTCCGACTTCTTATCCAATGCTTCTTCCTTGGATAAAACCCGGCGTTCATACCGCTGAAGCTCCGCTCTGCGTTCCTTGGTTTCCTTTTCCAGCTCATTCTTTGTCTTCAGCGACTCTTCTTTCGCTTCCAGCAAAGCCTCCCGCTTGGATCGTTCTGCCACTTTTAGTGCGTCATCTATAATTTCCCTTGCTTTTTCTTCTGCGTTGCCCACTTTTTTCTCTATCGTGGTCTTCCGCACATACACCGTCACAAAGGCCGTAACCACACAACACACAAGTGCAGTTATCATTATCGAAACAAAAAACGGCACAGGAGCACCTCCTTATTTAGTTTTCATTGTACAAATACAACATTTAAATTCTATACTGTTTTTTGCATTGTGTCAAGTAAACTTGCTTTTTTTCGCAAAATCTTTTCGCAATTTTTTTACGGCGCTTTCTTAAGGGGTCTATAAGCAGCATGTTTAAATGCTTGTATTAAAACAGGACTGCCCCACTTTATCCGGCGAGACAGCCCATCCCTTATAACCGCTTCAATTTACTACAACATCAGAAAATAGTCTCTCCCTTATCCACTGCCATAATTCATCCCTCCTTACATACTCATTCTATACTAATTTATTCCACTTGTAAATATAAAACACAAAAAAATGTATTATATTCCGCCTGCTTTCTGATAAAAAACGACATACCCAACACCAACCACCGACCAATTCTTATAAGATATCTTGAGAGTCTCATCTGTATCCTGTTCTACCTTATAATTACTGTCATCGCTTCCCTGTTTATGGCAAAAAGCGCTAAAAGCATTAGCTCTGATGCGCCATTTTTCGCCTGTACCTGCATCAGGCTTAATGTAAAACTTATGTTCAATATTTTTACATGGCCTTCCAATTTTAAATGCCTGGGAAGCATCATGCATCGGCACATTATAACTATACTCTGCTACAATTTTATTTGATTTTGTACTCCCCAAGTCTTTTTCTAAAAATATTTTATAATCATAATATTTGGACTCAGATTTATGCTCTATTTCAGCTATTCGCATACACTCTTTCGGCTCTGCATCTTTATTATTTATCTGCAGATTTTTGATATTCAAGTTTTTTAAGCATTCTTCATCTGTCATTGACGGTGTTTCTTTAAATAACTTCATTGACAAACGGAATTTGTTATCCTCATCGTGCTCATATTTATTTACTATTTTGAAATCAATTTTTGCGCTTATATGAAAACACTGATTATTACAGTCCGGCGTTATGTAATATGTAATATTATGGTATTCATAATATATAGTACTCATCTGCTCCAGCAAGTCTGTTTCATAGCGGTATATACTGTTCTCTATAGCATCCTCCGGTATCCCTGCCTCTTTGGCAATGATCTTTTTTTTAATCTTTTTTCTGTTTTCCCCGGACATTAAATCAATCGGAAAATCACAATTTAACAATTTTGCAAAAGCCTTATCCACAATTCCACTGATTGTACTGATTTCAACAACTATAGAAACCAAGCCTGCCGAAAAAGCCGTTGTTCCTATTATTTCAAGCAGCTTTTTGCATGCTATTACCCAGATATATTTTTCATACTCGCCATATTGAACAGAGCTCGCTGCTATCAACAGTAATCCGCCAAAAACAAGTATTTTTGTCAAGGTAGTAATTGTTATTTTAATATTATACTCACCATCTGTCTCTGATTTCTGCGACAACCCGAATCCTCCCTACATTTTTTTTCAAATTATACCACTATTTTACATAAAAATCACCCCTTATTTTTATTCTTAACTTCCTGACTTTTTCTCACTCAAACGCTCCTTATGAGTATTATTCGTAATCATCTTCCTCTTCATCCCATTCAGGATATTGCTCTATGGAGCCTTTTCCCTTAATCACAT
>JAETRR010000091.1 GCA_021770065.1 Lachnoclostridium sp.
GAAGATCCGGCCGGAACTGCAGATTGACGACAGCCTTTGCAGCGGGAAACTGACTCTGGAAATATCCTTGAAAAAGGCGCTGCTTCTAAGATACGGACTTCAAAAAAACCGGGTCCCAAGGCTCCGCCTGACGGACATAAAAGAGCTGGATATGAGGCAGGCGGCCCAACAGTTTCCGGAGGCGGAACACTTAAATATGAGTGGAGCTCCTGGCGCTGTAACTCATATGCAGGAGGCAGGAAAGCTGTCCGGGCTTCGGAATCTTTACTGTAAGGATCTGTTTGGATATGGTGCGGGGGATATGGAAGCGTTGGAGGGTCTGCAGGAGCTGCGGGAGCTGGACTTTGACAGCGTTCCCAAAGAAGTGGGCTTGTACCTGAAAAAACACTGGAAAGGGAAGCTGGACAGGCTAAGTGTCACCCACCTGCGAGATGAAGGATGGCTTAGGGATAACCTGGAGAACCCGTTCCGCTATTGGGATGGAAACGAGTTCATTCCTGAGGCGGCATACCGGAGCGCCAGAAAGTGTTACAAAAATACAAAAAAGCTGCTGACGGAGGCGATGGGCAGGGCGGCGGACAGAAAAGAAATCGAAGAGATTGTCCGCAGGTACACCGGGTATTTTAATAAGCTCAATGACCGCTATGAGGAGTTCATTGAGACAGAGGAACGGGAGGATATCTTTATGGCCATGCAGAGGCTTTACGAAGAGTGTATCCTGCAGGGAGAATACGGGCAGGCGGATGAGAATGCGGTGCCTGTGACGCTTTCGGAAGTTTGGAATGTCATGGATGAGGTGCGGGAGAACTGGTGAGATATGGTTTAATGCTTGGATGAGGAGGGCAGCAGGCAATGAATGACATGTTATTTCAGATAACAAATCCAGGGGTAGAAGAGAAGGCGATACAACTTTTAGAAGATCAGTTTCATTTTCAAATGCCATGGGACATGAAATCATTTTATCTGAAACAGAATGGGGCGACTCTGTCTTCTGGTATCAAGATTGATCCGGAAGGTTGCTCATTGAGTTTTTTTCATCCCATTGACAGGCAGTATCAAAAGCATGTTTTGACAATCAATAAGCTTTTAGATTGGCAGAATATGGATGGGTTTATCCCTATGTGCTATATTCCTTTTTGTTCCGATGAGGCGGACGATAGTTATTATATCCGGGTTGATAAAGAAGGATATGGAAAGGTCTATTATATTTTCAGTGAATTTCTGGATGAATTTCTGGAAGACCCGGATGGGAATGGCTATATAGCAGGCAGTTTTACGGAATTTCTGGAAAAGTTAAAAATCATCAGTTAGCTACAGGCTGTTTTAGGAGGAGTTTACCGAATGATGAAACAGTATGGAATTGATCCAAGGCTTGCAATCTGGATCCAAAGAAACACAGGGCATGACCTGCAGACATTCAGCGATCTGGCGAAAATGAAAAGTCTGGACAGCAGAAGGAGAAATTTTTCGTCTGCCAGAAAAATAGAGGACATACGTCTTCCGTCCTGGCTCATGGTAAAGGAGAATGATTTTTCTTTGATTGGGGAAATGACAAAGCTAAAACAGCTGTCCCTCCATGATGTGGCGATCGACGACTATTCTTTTCTGGCCGGATGCAGATCTTTAAATACCCTGGATCTGCAGGATACCAGCTTTTTAGACTGCCGCCTGCTGACAGAGCTTCCGGCGCTGAAGAAAGTCCTCCTGCCTCCTTACAGTCAGCTGAAACATACGGAGGTGCTGGAACAACTGTCCTGTCTCTGGGAGATAAAAGAAGAAACGTCAGAAGAGCCAAAGGCGGCAGGGCAGCCCTGCGGGGAGGGAACTCCTTTAGAGGGCAGTCCGGCATCCGGGGAGCCGCTGCATCTGGGGGATACGGCACATTTGAGTATTGACGGCATGGGGATCGTCCTGTTTTCCCCGGAGGTTATGAAATCTGTTGTTCCGGGGAGCGACTTTTTGACAGAAGAATTCACAGACCCGAAACAAGTGGGGGAGCATATCCGGAAAGGGGATATCACGGCTTTCTGTACCGGTACGGGAGGGGATTTTATCTTATGGTTCCGGTCCGGCTATCCGGATTCCAATGCGGAGAAAGAGTTTCCGGTGATGATCCGGCTGGCGGTGGAGGTAAGGGGCGGTTCTTTGCAGTTTGGCGACCTGTTCTGGCTGAGTGACTGGAATCCGGATTTCCCGCAGGACCAGGTGCTGTCTCTGCCGGATGGTTATTATCATATCACAGCCTGCACCAGAAGGCCGGAATCCGGATACTGGGGGGACGACCAGATCATCTGCCTTTATTTTAACAGGCTGGAGGAAATGCCTGAGCTTATGTGGCAGGGGGTTCCTTGCCTGTTTACGGAAGAACAGGAGGAAGAGCCGCAGGATGTGGATGCACAGGGGCAGGATCAGAGAGAGTACATGGAAATGATCCGGCAGCTGTATGGGGTGGAAGAATTGCAGGGATACACAGAAGAATTGGCTGTTGTGAAAAAATATTTTAATCCCCTTCCTCCCGTGCTGGAAGAGTTCTGGAGCAGGGCGGCGCACACGGAGGCGATTCACAGGGTACAGGATCAGTGGATCAGGCCGGAAGATTTCGATAAATGGGACTGGTTAAAGGACGGCGATTACCTGGTGATCCTGATTGAAAATCAGGGGTGCTGCCGGGCGGGAATCCGAAGAAAAGACCTGACCAAAGCGGACCCTCCGGTTTATGTGGCTGCGGACAGAAAAGATGACCAAAGATGGACTTTGTGTGCCGGAACGCTCAGCGGATTTCTGAGGGCTGCCCTTGCCTATGAAGCGGTATTTGCCTTTCCTTTTCATGGGGATGAACTTATGTACTGGCTTACGGAGGAAGAGTTGGAAACCGTCCGGACCGGCCTTGAAAAACAACCCTTTGGGCTTTCTGGCTGGCTGGGGATGGATATGAG
Source organism: Lachnoclostridium sp. (assembly GCA_021770065.1). Classification (GTDB taxonomy): domain Bacteria; phylum Bacillota; class Clostridia; order Lachnospirales; family Lachnospiraceae; genus Laedolimicola. Next base: position 2,937 of record JAETRR010000091.1, read on the forward strand.
TTTTTACAGTAATGCTTCTGACAATATGGCCGTTATTATGGACTGCGGCGATCTGGAGGTGCTTTATGGAGCTGCCAGTGAGGCAGGATACAAGAGGCTTATGGAGGTCATGGAGGGAATCGGAGAACCGTTATAAAGCACGGCACAAAGCCAACGATAAGGAGGAATTGGACA
>JAETRR010000092.1 GCA_021770065.1 Lachnoclostridium sp.
TTTCTGCTATAATTGCGTTGATATACTTTTGCAAATTTTTAGAAAGAGAGCTTGACAAACATGATAACCTGTGCCATTCTCAAGCAAGCTGGGCGGTACTATAACTATATAGTTCCAAAGATTTGTCATGCTCAATTTTATACCGTCAAAAGTGGCGCTCTTATGTTCGCAGGAAACTGTGCGGCGGGGAGTGCCTTTTTGTTTTAAAAACCGGCGGCGTTCCATCCACTTATTCAGAACATGAATGCCTATATTTCAATCAGCCGGGGGGTGGCGAAAATATTTACAAATTGGAAAAGAATATTTGTTGTTGGGATAGCCTGCCTGCTGGCTTTGTCGCTTGTGGGCTGCTATGAATACCGGGGACCTTATAGCAGGGCAGATGTAGAGGAATACCTAACCGGAAGATATCCGGAGGAAACGCTCCATATCCGGCAAAAAGGGCTTCAGACCTGGGAATGTTGGTTTGATGAATTGCCAGATGCGACTTTCCAGGTTTGGGTAGGCCAGGGCGGAGGCGACCCGGTGCCGATGCTCTACTCCAGGCTGGTTTCAGATGAAGCAGAGGTACTCCCGGAATACTACCTGGAGCAATATCAGGAAGAGGGAGGCAGCCTGGATGCCTGGGAACTGCGTGACAGCATTTTCTATACGCAGTACAGCTCTATGGGCGATGCCGGCTCCGCTCTGGAACAGCTGTCTGACTTTTTCGCCTGGACAGAGGGCAGGCCTTTGGCCCGGCTGGTGCCAAAGGGACAGTATAACTTCCAGCCGGAACTGCCCTGGCGGACCTGGGCTCCACAGTTCAACAACTTTCAAGAGTCGGTTGTTCATGGCCCGCAGGACGAAACGGAAACAGTGCGGGAAGAACTGGAGGATTCCGTGAAGAAATATTATGCCTTTTATTGCCTGCCCTGTGATGAGTTTTCCCAGACGGAGCTGGAAGAATATGCAGTGAACACCTGGCTTTGGACCCCGAAGCCCAGTGTCCGGCAAGGAGAGGAAATTTTGTCACCGGAGCTGTTCACAGGCATCGGTCTGGAAAGCGGAGTTATCAGCTATGGCGGCCTTTATACGCTGCTAATCCGTCTGGATTTTGATGTAAAAGGGACTGCGGAGCATTTTACTGTCACTGGTGCGGATGGACATTCCTACGAATTTTCTTACAGTTTTTGGGAGGAAAAGGAGATGGACTGGACGAATAATGAGACCATCACCCTGCCAGTATGGTATCATCTGCGGGACGGCTACCCTGTTGGAATAGAGGATGAAACTGGCTGGATGTGCCGAGGACCGGTAATCGGTCTCAAAGAAGGGTGGAACATTGATACCCATAACGGACACTTTCATTTTTATATGCCGTTTTGGGAAATCACTGGTCTGAATGCTTCCTGGGATTGATGGATCTCTTAAAATCCTAACCCTAAAGATATGGCTTACACCTGTGATGAAGCAGAATATCCCATTGAACACTATCAGCAACAGGAGGAATGGATTATGAACAACAAGTTTCCTCAAAAACAAAATACCAGTGAAAAACTAAAAGTGAAGCAATACGGAGCTGCAACTCTCATCTGTATCTTAGCTGCTGTTATTATGACAGTTATCCGCTTGATATGGGGAAGTGTTATGTTCTTTTCAGTCATCCCCGTGCTTTTAGCTGTGCCTTGCGCTGTTGCAGCATTTTACTTACTGGAAATTGTTTGGAGAGAGCCGCCCTGGGGGTTTCATTTCTGATGGGCTGACAAATATTCTTAATAAAGGCTTGGGGAAAATGCCCCCAAATAGGCGGCAAAAAATAATTACAGTCAGGAGCGTAGAACTATGGCAAAATTTCAACTGAATTCCGGAGAGACACTGATCGGCAGTGGGATGATGCCAATCTATTTGAAGCAGGGACTGAGCAAAAAGCTGTTTTAGGGGAACATCTATATTACTAATCAGCGGGTGTATTTTTCTTGCTATCTACTTTGCTTGCCGCCCAAAGCGAAAACAAACGGCTGGCGAGTGAATGTAACTTATAGTTTGCTATATTGGGAAATTGGAATTTAGAGGAGATGAGTGCATGAAAAAGGCGATAGGAATTACTTTGTCAGTAATAGGAATTATAATGGCAGCAATAAGCCTGGTTTTTAAGTTAAATGAACAAATGTCAGTAGCGAAATCAGTGTCCGTCATTGGCGGGGCAGATGGTCCTACTTCAATATTTGTTGCCGGCAGAATTGGAGGTACTCCAGCGATTACAGGAATAATCGTAGGTATTGTTTTGCTTGCGATTGGGATTTTTATTTTTGCAAGAAAAAAATAAATTCCATTTTGAGAGGGTGATCAGAATGAAAAAAATTATGTTTGGTAATAGTTTGATGCTTTTTGGTATCGCATTACTTATTCTTGCAGGATTAGAGATTATGCCGATATATGTTTTCTGGCCTGCTGTCATTCTTGTGTTGGCTGGTTTTATAATGGCTGTAATTGGATACTTCAGTAAAGGTAATAAGGAGAAACAGTAACATGAAAAATTTTAAGAACTATACACCGGAAAAATATGCAGCATCTGATTTTCAAAAAATTGAAGAAGGGATTTACAAACAAAAAGTCGATATAGCGTTGGCGATGAAGACGTTTTTGTTACATCTCTCACATTTGAAATGGAGCCGGATTGTTATGGTGAAGAAGATGCGTCACCCAGAAATCCTACGCAGGTTCCGATTGAGGGGCTTCTGGATGAATTTAACCTTTTTGTCACAGATTTTTATGAGCAGTTAAATGAGACAAGTGAAACCATCTGTTATCAGGAGTTTGATTCTTTTGATCTGGCGGATATTCAAAAGCTGAGGACTCTGATCGGAAAACGGTTTTATGCCGTACCATATATGGAGAATGGAAAAGAATATTATAACATGGTAACGGAATAATTCTGTTATTTCTTTTTTGGAAAATTGTGTACCTTTTGAAAATGTGCTTAGCATCATGTAATATGTAAATCGGGAGTTACAGGAGAAAATATGTCAAGAATAAGTTCCAGTGAATGTTTCAATATGGATATGGAATGGTATGGTGTTGACAGACAAGGTAATATAGCGGTATTTTGCAGTGCAGGAGAAGGT
>JAETRR010000049.1 GCA_021770065.1 Lachnoclostridium sp.
TCAATGTGATCCGTCCGAAGCTGCTTTAAGGAGCCCTCTAAATCCTTTACCATATCTGCATGCGTCATACGGCTCTTATGCGTGTCCGGATTCTGCCCGGTCATAACAGGATGTCCGCCCTTCGTAATAACAATTACATCGTTACGCTTCCCGCTTCCTGTAAGCCAGTCACCCAAAACCCGTTCTGCTCTCGCCAGTTCTCCCGGAACCCAGTCAGAGTAAACATGAGCACAGTCAATGATATTTCCGCCCTGTTCTAAATACGTGTCAAATATCCTATCTGCATCTGCTCCATCCCATCTAAGTCCTGCGTCCACGGTTCCAAGTCCAATCGGATATACCGAAAGCTCTGTATCCGGAATCTGTATCCTTTTTTCCATATTGTTATTTCTCCCTTTTCTTTTTTATAATATCTTTTCCAGCCAGTCAGTACCCGGTACGTTGTTCATCTCACAGAACTGCTCCCACACCAGACCGAAGGGCAGAGTTTTCTGCTCCTCACTGTACACAAGCCGGCGCACCAGATCATCTGCTTCCTCATATTCCTTTAATTTATCCGTAGGCTCTAACAATGCATACAAAAGAGCCTTTTTCACACTGCGGGCTCCGAGAGCCTGAGCCGCAATGCGGTTGATCGATCCGTCAAAATAATCGGTACCGATATGTACCTTATCAAATGCATTCTGGCGCTTAATCTCAAGCATAACCTCTTTTACTTCATCATCTAATACAACCACATGATCGCTGTCCCAGCGCACCGGACGGCTGACATGAAGCTGAATCTGGCGGTCAAATACCAGATAACTGGCAAGCTTTGACGATACTGCTTCCGTAGGATGGAAATGCCCCATATCCATGCAGACAATACAGTTATTCCGTATTGCCGCATAATTGGAATAAAATTCATGGGAACCCACAGTATAGCTCTCCAGACCCAGGCCGAACAGCTTGCTCTCAAAAGAATCTATGCTGTATTCCCAGTCGATTTTCTCCTTTAAAATTTCGTCCATACTCTCAATCAGGAGTTCTCTGTGTTTCCGTTTATCAATGGTATAATCCTTATAGCCATCCGGAATCCAATGGTTATTAATACTGGTCTGTCCCAATTCCCGGCCAAAATATTCACTTATCCTGCGGCATCTCTTTCCATGTTCTACCCAGAATTCCCGGATTGCCGGGTCATAACTTGACAAAGTAAAATTGCTCTCTGCTTTGTCATGGCTGAAATAGGTAGGATTAAAATCCAGTCCCAGCTGATGCTCCTTCGCATATTCCACCCAGAAAGCAAAATTCTCGGGGGCAATCGCATCTCTGTCCACAAACTTTCCCAGATTATCCAGATAAATCGCATGAAGCGCCAGCTTATTCTTTCCCGGCACGACACTCAGCGCTCTGGTCAGATTTTCCATAAATTCTTCTCTTGTACGGGCCTTGCTCGGATCGCTTCCGGTCGCCTGTATACCGCCGGAAAGACCGCGCTCCGGGTTCTCAAATCCGCAGAGATCGTCTATCTGCCAGCAATGGATGCTTACCGGAATTTCATTCAGCAATTTCAGTGCTTCGTCTGTATCTACACCTGCCCCGGCATATATCTCTTTCGCAGTTCTATAGTTTTCTTCTGTTGCCTTCATCCTGCATTTCCCTCCTGTTCCAGTTCCGTAATATCCCTCCCAGTACACTTTAGCCTAAATCAATTTCCAGTCACTTAGAGCTGTGCCTGTAAATTGATTTGTGCACTGTGAGGGATATTACTGTTTTAAAGTCGCTGCGCGACAGCACTAAAGGGTAAAGCCGCTTCGACACACCGGTATTGAGAGAAACTTTCATTCGAAAGGCACTCATGAAAGTTCCTCTCGTGCGCCTTTGCGGCTTTACAAGATAAATCTCCTGATCCCGCATAACGCATCCGGTCTGGCAGTGTCCGATCTGGATTAAATCATAGCATTTATCGCAAAGCATGCAGCATTTATTGCGGTACATAGTCTTGTGCTCCATCAAATCGCGCGCAAAATCGGGATATGCAAAGCCCTGGCGTCCAAAGCCTCCCAGATCAAACCAGCCCTGGTTGATGCCGCCCGCCGCAACATTTCCTCCGAACTGTTCCAGCCATGTCAGACCCGTGCATACGAAAATCCCTCCAGGAACCGCCTCTTTAATTTCTTTTGTTGCTTTCAAAAGATCAAAGGTTCCCTTGTACGGGTTGATCTCTGCCTCCGGCCCCTCCTCATGCTCCGCCATCAGACCCCGGCCATACGGCTGATACCTGGGCATCATAGTGGACAAATCAATCAGACGTACATCACGCTCTACCAGCATCCGGCATAACTGAATCGGCTCTGTCAGATCAGGCTCCATCACGCCCTCTTCTTTCTTCATTCCCCAGCCATAGGGATACGGAACACAGTCATAGGCATTTAATCTGACGCAGATATCAATGGCATTGCCAAGCTTCTCCCGGATCCCGTCAATAATCATAAACAATGCTCTTGTTCTGTTTTCAAAACTTCCTCCGAATTTGCCCGGGCGAGTAAAAGCAGAGAGCAGTTCACGAAGTATGTATTCATGACACACCTTTACATCTACCGCATCAAAACCCGCCTGATGTGCCAGGATCGCCCCGTCAATAAATCCCCGGATAATCTCCTCGATCTTTTCGTCCGTCGCAATTGTAATCTTTCCGCTGCTGCCGTCAATACTGTTATGATCATCCATATACGGATTCTCACATACTGCAAGGGGAGTAGACTTCCAATTCTTGTCATTGCTGCGGCGTCCGGAATGTGTGAGCTGCAGAATATTATACGGACGGCGGCCGAAATTCTCTACTGCAGCCGCATTCGCTTCATCTACCATGCGTTTAATCTCTGCTACTGTAGAAGGACGAATCACCATCTGCAGCGGATTGCAGCGGCCATCCTCCGAAATTGCGATGGATTCATACCAGAGCATTCCCGCCCCGCCGCCGGCGTACCGTTTGTATCTCCGGAAATCAAGCTCAGAAGGACTTCCGTCCGGCTTCCCGTCAAATCCCTCACAGGGCTGAAGGCAGAGACGGTTTGGTATGATTTTACCGCCAAGCTCAATAGGCTCAAACAGCACATCTACATTTTCATCTACCGGAAACGGAAGTCCGGCAGCATTCATTGTGGTTTCAAAATCCTTTGCTGTGTTCATCTGACTAAATTTGAATGGTTTCAATACTTTTTTCACTTCTGTTATCCTCCTGAATTTTATAAAAAATTATAATTCTGAAAATGTGACCGCTAAAAACTGCACCTTATTTTTTGTTCTGTTCCGAACCTCATGCAGCTCTCCGGCCGGAATGTAAACCGCGTCCTCTTTTTTCAGCGTCTTTAACACCTTCCCCTGTGCCGATATTTCCATGCTTCCCTCCAGTACCCAGAAAACATGGCTTAAGTTTTCATGCATTTCCTCTTCCATACCGGCTCCCGGAGGAAAGGTTGTCACATGGATATCCACATTGCCTTTATAAATGCTGCGGGATATCACCTCCGCATCATGTCCGGCCGGAGTATATACACTCCCCTCATCTGCCATAATAAATTTCATCTTACACAGCCTTTCTTTTTGCAAGTTGTTTTCGCAGCATGGTGTCGAAAAGTACTGTCCCGATAATCAATACACCAATCACCGCATCACGCAGCTCACTGGGTACTGCCAGAAGGTTCATACAGTTCACTACCATTGTCATTGCCAGTGCGCCGACAATCGTACCCAGGATGCCGCCTTCTCCGCCTGCCGCGCTGGTTCCTCCCATGTATACGGCGGCTAAAACATTCAATAAGTAAGAACTTCCGATATCCGACTGCACGGAATTCATACGTGCCACATAGAGAATACCTGCGGCAGCAGAGGTAAAACCGCTGATAATAAAAGCCTTCATAACCACTTTTTTAGAATCAATTCCGGACATCATCGCCTGTATAGGATTGGAACCTACGGAATAACATTTCCGGCCAAACGTCGTCTTTTTCATCAGCAGAATTCCGGCTGTAACAATTACAAGCATACATACAGTTGCCATGGATATAAAATTCAGAATCCACCCGTTTCCGATAAAGCGGAAGCTCTCGTCAAAGGAATACAAAATATATCCGTTTAAAATCACATATGCAAAGCCCAGTACCGCCCACTGCAGGCCGTAAGTTGAAATAAATGCAGGTATTTTTACATATGCAATCATATATCCGTTTAACGCTCCCAGCAGGCATCCTGCCAGCAGGCCGGCCAGAATAGCAATAGCGAAATTCATATTATAAGATTTCATCAGTATTGCAGTGACAACGCCTCCCATGGTCATAACGGATCCCGCAGACAGATCCGGGCCGTTCGTGACAATTGCAATTGTCTCTCCTACGCCCAGAATAACCAGAATGCTTGCATTCGCCAGATTATTACCGATATTGCGGAGACTTAAGAAGGAAGGATCTATGACGCATCCCAAAATAATAATCACCAGCAGCACTGCAAAACGGCTCATTGCAGGCAGTAAACTGCTGCTTGTCAGTTTTCTGCTCATCACTTCTCCTCCTTCATTGATGCTCTCACTTCAAATACGATAGACAGAATCAGAATCGTTCCCAATATTGCCGGCTGCCATATGGAAGGAATACGAATTACATTCATACCGCTTCGGATAATCGTAAGCAATGCCACCCCTAAAATTGTTCCTTTAACATCGCCTTTTCCGATGTTCATACTGGTTCCGCCCAAAATTGCACAGCAGATCGCTTCAAACTCCCATTTCTTTCCCACAATCGGATCTGCAACCTCCAGGCGTGAAGTCAGAATTACGGCTGCAAGACCTGTGATAAGCCCTGCAAAGGCATATATCATAAATTTCCAAAAACGTGTATGCACTCCTGATAGTCTGGCGCCTTCCGCATTTCCCCCAATGGCATAGAGATAGCGCCCAAAGCGTGTCCTGTCTTGAATGAATATAATAATGATATAAAGCAGAAGGCAGCAGATAAATGCCATGGGAATTTTCCTGTCTAATGTCGCACCGATTTTCAGAAATGCCTCGTCATAGATAACAATGCCTTCCTTATTTGTCAGAACAAGGGCCAGTCCATAAAAAATTCCCTGGGTTCCCAATGTGGTGATAAAAGGCGGCAGATTGCAATAGGAAATGAAAAACCCATTCACCCCGCCGCAAACGGCGCCCGTTAAAGCTCCAATCAAAAACACCAGCGGAACCGGCAATCCTGCTGTTACCGCAAGTGCTGCCGCAATCCCTCCCAATGTCAATATTGCTCCTAATGAAAGATCCAGGCCGCCGCTGATAATTACAAAAGTGGCTGCCGATGCTACAATCAGAAGGACCGCCCCCTGCTGCAGCAAAATCAGCAGGTTCCGATACGTCAGATATTGACTGGAACGTGTACTGAAAATAATCACCAAGAGCAGAATAAACCAAATGAGCAGCGGAATTCTGTGTAATACCTGCTTAATTTTTATCATCTTGCTCCTCCCCTCTTGCGCCTTCCAGCGCATAAGAAAGAATTATCTCCTGCGTTGCCTGGGATGCATTCAGTTCCTTTACTATCCGTCTGTCCCGCATGACATAAATCCGATCGCTCATCCCCAGTACCTCCGGCATATCCGAAGAGATCATAATAATTGCCTTTCCCTCCTTTGCCAGATTATCCATAAAGGAATAAACCTCTTTTTTCGCTCCTACATCAATTCCACGGGTCGGTTCATCAAAAATGATCACCTCTGCCTGAGTGGCCAGCCATTTTGCCAGAACAACTTTCTGCTGATTGCCGCCCGAAAGATTATTCACCTTCTGCTCCGCTCCGGGCGTGGAAACATTTAATTCTTTGATATACTGTTCTACTATTTCATTTTCTTTATGTCTGTTAAGCCATCCCCTGCTGCTCACACTGTCTAAGCTGGCCATCACAATATTCTGTGACACGGAAAGAATCAGAGAGAGTCCCTGACGTTTTCGATCCTCCGGAATCAAAGAAATACCCTTTTCTATCATTTCGCGTACAGTTGCCTTTTGTTTTATTTCTTCGCCTTTCAGTGTAATCGTACCTTTTTCATATGGATCGACGTGAAAGATTGCCCTTGCAAGCTCTGTACGTCCCGCTCCTACCAGACCGGACAGCCCTACAATCTCTCCTCTGTGTACTTCCATACAGATATCCTGCAGTCTCTCTTTCTTTGAACAGAGATGCTCTATCTTCAAAATCGTATCTCCCTTTTGGCGCTCCCCTCTCTGATACAGATTTCCAATCTTCCGTCCTACCATCAGGCTTACAATCTCATCCGTGCCGATTTCCTCAACACGATGCGTTGCAATATACTGTCCGTCGCGCATGATGGTTATTCTGTCGCCAATCTGCGAGATTTCCTGCATTCTGTGGGAAATGTAAATAATTCCGATTCCCTTTTCCTTTAGAGAACGTATGATCGAAAATAACTGTTCTATCTCAATGCCTGACAAAGCGGCCGTGGGCTCATCCATGATCAAAACCTTCAGATCATGGGTGAGAGCCTTTGCCACTTCGACCATCTGCTGCTGCGCTACAGGGATTGTGCCTGCCAGGGCATGGGTGTCCACTTTCATCTTCATATCAGACAAAAGCTCCCGTGCCTTAGCATGCATCCCCTTTCGATCGATCAGGAGTCCCTTACCGGGCATATGATCAATAAATATATTTTCAGCTACATTGAGATAGGGAATAAGATTAAACTCCTGGTAAATAATGCCGATCCCCTTTTCCTGTAAAAATACCGGATCAAATCTCGTAATCTTTTCACCTGAAATATACAATTCACCGCCGTCCGGGGCGTATGCTCCGGCCAGAACCTTCATCAGGGTAGATTTTCCTGCACCGTTTTCGCCCATTAAAATATGAACCTCACCTGGTTTCAGGTTAAAACTCACATCATCCAGCGCTTTTACTCCCGGAAATACTTTGGTAATGTGCCGCATATCTACCAGATATTCGTTTTCCCTATTTTCCATAAACAAACCTCACTTAACGTGCTTTGAATGCTTCCGGCCGTTCATCCATTTCTTCCAGATTATTTTGATCTACAATCGTAATAGGACAATTAATCTGACGCGGTACACTCTCCCCATTCAAAGCCCGGACTGCAGCGACAACGCTCAAATAGGATTGATAGTATACTCCCTGTGATACCGTAAACACTTCGTCTCCGTTTTCAACTGCCGCAACCTGAGGTTCCTGTACATCAAATCCATTTACCAGAATCCTGCCTTCCATCCCCGCTGCCTTTATCGCTTCCACAGAACCCTCAGCCTGATTTCCTCCTACGGAGATGCACGCTTTCAGATCATCACCCCATTTTGTAATATAATCCTCTGTCATTTTACGGCCTTCATCTGTCATCCAGTTGGTGACTCCGCGCTCTGCCGTAATTCCCGGATAATTGGCAAGGGTATCCATGACAGCCTCTGTACGGATATCAGAGGTTGACTGTCCTGGAACTCCTTCCATAACGAGCACATTGCCCTCTTCCCCCATCTTTTCAACCATTGCTTCTGCAATGATTACTCCGGCCTCATAATTATCTATCCCCACATAGGTCAGATAATCCACATCAGAGGGACCCATGGTATTGTCATAAATAACCGGAATACCGGCATCAATCAGCTCCTGAACCGGTCCTTTGACAGCTTCTGTGTTTGCAGGAGCCAGAATAACTGCGTCCACACCGGTGGTAATCAAATCCTCCAGAATCCTCTTCTGCTCTTCCACGTTGTCTGCCTTTGTGGGAGAATAATCAATCACTTCTACGCCAAGAGCCTCGCCCGCCTTCTGGGCTGCTGTAATATGTGCTTCCCATACAGGCAATGCCGCATTTTTCACAACAACTGCAATGGTATATTTCTTTGCGGCAGCTGCCTCCATACCAAACTCCTCGGCAGACATTGCGCCCTCTTCTCCTACCATTACAACTTCACCGGATGCCGCAGACGTTTCTTCCTGCTCTTTTGGCGCTTCCTGTTCTTCACCGGATGCCGCAGGCGCTTCCTCCTGTGCCGGCTTGCTTCCGCACGCTGCCAAACCTGCCAGCATGGTCACAATACATGCGGCAGCAGCAATCTGCTTCATTAATCTGGACTTTCTCATAATTTTTCCTTCCTTTCTTTTGTTTTATTGTTTTATGAATCAACGCTCATGCGCAGTTTCATCCTTGTCATGATCCATGCAGCAGCACCATTTATGAAAAACAGAAGTGCAATCATCAGCATGGAAATCTGCACGCCTCCTGCGGCTTTCAAATGAGAAATAAGCACCGGACACAGGATCTGCCCCGTTGTCTTGACAATCATCAAAACACTTGTTATGAATCCCGTGTTATCACGGTTAAAAGCTGCCCCTTCATTTAAAAGCATCGGCATACAACAGCCGCTTGCCAGTCCGGATGCAATGCAGGCTGCCATTACACCTCCGGTGCCTCTGACAAAATCCCTATTCCCCATGCAATCCCGGACAAAATTGCGCCTTTTGCTATAATCTCTGTCGGGCAAAACGGCAGGTATGGGGCGAAAAGCACCAAGCAGCAGACAGACACTATGCCAGGACATTGTTTTCAATAAGCCATGAAGAACTAACGGCAGAGTAAAACCGCCTATTCCAAAAATTCCATGCAATAATCCCAGCCCTTTTGCCGTATTGTCCGGAAGCAGATCTGCCAGATAAGATGTTTGAAAAGAATCCATTACTCCCATACCAAGCCCCATGGCAAAACAGATCAGTAAAAACAGTGAAAAAGGAACCGGTATTCCTTTTAAAAGCAACATAACAGCCATTAACAGACCGCCGAAAGAAATAAACTGGTACTTATGAATTTTGCTCCGCAATGCAATTCCTGCAAATAAAGCCGAAAGTGCTCCTGCGCTGATACAACTGCTCATAAATCCTTCCTGATAATCCGCCAGGGAATATTCTGAGACAATCTCATTCAATATAATTCCTATAACACCGGAACCGATTGCTGTTGCCGCCACAGAAAACATCAATGACAGGATATAAAGCTTTTTCTTCTTCACCACTAGTCTGCCTCTTCACTTTATTTCTATCCATCCCACTTATTACTTGTCACTTGTCCAACAAGTTGATTATAACAATAAAATTCCTTGTTGTAAATATAATATATTGACAAAAATCTTTTGATTTTTATGTGCAATATATACAAATGACGTATATAATTATAAACCTTAACGGACGAAGTCCGCAGGAATAAAATATTTATCACTTGACATTGCCCTAAAGTAAATGTAAATTAAATATGGATTAATTGTAATAAAGGGATACAGGAGAAAAATATGACAGGGCGTATTGATACAATTCCCAAAGTACCTAAAGTCAATGTTACAAAAGCTACTTTTGATATTTTGTTTCACAATATTATGGATGGCACATGGAAAGCCGGAGAAAAAATTCCATCAGAAAACGAATTAAAAGATTCACTTATGGTAAGCCGGCACACGATACGCTCCGCTATTGCAAATTTAAACATGCTTGGTATACTGGAAACCCGCCGCGGTGACGGTAATTATGTAAAAACTACCGGCATTGGTTTATACATTGATTTCTTAATTCCTTATTTGATGATTAACAAGTCTAATGTTTCTCAGATTATTGAATTTCGAGAGAGCATTGAAGTGTCCGCCGTACGTTATGCCGCTCTTCGGGCTACGGATGAAGATTTAAAAAATATCGGCGAAAAACTGGAGACCTGCAGCAGCATACGTCGTAATACGGAGCTTTATCCCGAATATGATTTGGATTTTCATTGTGCAATCGCAAAGGCTTCCAAAAATGAACTTTTGATTCAATCACTTAATGTTATTAAACAATACTGCTTTAGCGCTATCAGTGAATATTTCAATGAGGAATTAGCAGAAGAAGGCGCTTACTGCCATCAAAAGATATATACTGCGCTTTTAAATCATGATTCCGATACTGCTGCTGTTTATATGTCTAAACACATGCAGAATATATTGCGAAAAACATATCACGAAAAATGAACTCTATTTTCGACTTCCTATCATAAAACAGGATGTCCCTCCGCCGTTTAATGGCTTTGGGACATCCTGTTATTATTCTTGAGAGGTATTTGATTTACTCAGCCTTGTATAAATCGCCAAGCTTTTTCAGATACTCATATCTTGCCTTAGCCGTTGCCGCTGCCTTATCGAACAGCATTTCCGCTCTTTCCGGATTTGCACGCTTCAAAGCATTGTAACGAACCTCGCCGTCCAGGAACTCCTTGTAGTCGCCTGTGGGCTCCTTGCTGTCCAGAGTGAAGGCATCCTTGCCCTCTGCGGCTGCTGCCGGATTGAAGCGGAAGCAGTGCCAGTAACCGGCCTTAACTGCCAGCTCTTCCTCAGTCTGAGCCTTGCTCATGCCCTTCTTAATACCATGGTTGATACAGGGAGCGTAAGCAATGATGAGAGACGGTCCCGGATATGCCTCTGCCTCTGCGATTGCCTTAACACACTGATTGAAGTCAGCGCCCATAGCAATCTGTGCAACGTATACATAGCCGTAGCTCATAGCAATAGAAGCCAGATCCTTCTTCTTCACATCCTTGCCGCCTGCTGCAAACTGTGCAATCGCGCCGGTAGGTGTTGCCTTGGAGGACTGTCCGCCTGTGTTGGAGTAAACCTCGGTATCGAATACCATTACGTTTACATCCTGTCCGCTTGCCAGTACATGGTCAACACCGCCGAATCCGATATCGTAAGCCCAGCCGTCACCGCCGAAGATCCACTGGGACTTCTTAGCCAGGAAATCCTTATCCTTCAGAACAGTCTTACACTCGTCACATCCGCAGGCCTCACAAGCTGCAACCAGCTTATCTGTAGCTGCACCATTGGCAGCGCCTGAATTGTAGGTATCCAGCCATTCCTGTGCCGCAGACTTCACATCCTCGCCGCAGCAGTCACAGGTCAGGAGAGCCTCAACCTTTGTCTTAAGTCCGGTACGGATTGCACGCTGTGCCAGGCTCATGCCGTAACCAAATTCTGCCGCATCCTCAAACAGGGAATTGGACCATGCAGGGCCATGTCCCTTCTGATTTACGGTATAAGGTGTGGACGGTGAGGAGTTGCCCCAGATGGAGGAACATCCGGTTGCATTTGCAATATACATTCTGTCGCCGAAGAGCTGTGTAATCAGCTTCGCATACGGTGTCTCGCCGCAGCCTGCACATGCTCCGGAGAACTCAAGGAGCGGCTTCTTGAACTGGCTGCCCTTTACGGTTGCCTCCTTAAACTTAGCAATCACATCTGCTTTCTCCGGCAGAGTTACGCCGTAATCGAATACCTTCTGGGAAGCAATGTTGGCTTCCATATTCTCCATGGCAAGTGCCTTTGCACCTTTCTTGCCCGGGCAGACATTTGCACAGGAACCGCAGCCCGTACAGTCAAGTGCGGAGATAGCCATTACGAACTTGTACTCCGGCATTCCGGTCATATCCAGCATCTTGGTGCCTTCCGGAGCTTTTGCCGCTTCCTCTGCGGTCATAGCGATGGGACGGATAACTGCATGCGGGCAGACATAGGAACATCTGTTACACTGGATACAGTTCTCCGGCTGCCATACAGGGATATCTACGGCAATGCCGCGCTTCTCGTAAGCAGCGGATCCGCTGGGTGTAGTACCGTCCACATAATCCTTAAATGCGGATACAGGTAAGGAATTACCCTCCTGGGCATTTACCTTTGCCTGAATATCATTTACAAAGTTTACAACGTCGGCTCTTCCGCCCTCTGCATGAGTAGTGGTCAGACCTTCGTCTGCTGCGCTCTTCCAGCTCTCGGGAACCTGAATCTCTACTACCTGCTTTGCACCTGCGTCAATGGCGTCATAGTTCATCTGAACGATAGCGTCGCCCTTACGTCCGTAGGTTGCCTTTGCAGCAGCCTTCATCAGCTCGATAGCCTGCTCCTCGGGAATAATATTTGCCAGCTTGAAGAATGCAGACTGAAGAACGGTGTTAATACGTCCGCCAAGTCCGATCTCCTTACCAATCTTAATACCGTCAATCACATAGAACTTAATGCCGTGATTTGCAATAAAGCTCTTTACCTGTCCGGGCAGGTGCTTCTCAATGCCTTCCATATCCCAGGGGCAGTTCAGAAGGAAGGTTCCTCCGTCTACCAGCTCCTGCACCATGTTGTACTTGCGTACATAGGACGGATTGTGGCAGGCTACAAAGTTTGCCTTGTGAATCAGATAGGTGGATTTAATGGGGCTCTTTCCAAAGCGCAGGTGAGACATGGTCACGCCGCCGGACTTCTTGGAGTCATAGTCGAAGTAAGCCTGTGCATACATGTCTGTATTGTCGCCGATAATCTTGATAGAGTTCTTATTTGCACCAACGGTACCGTCAGCGCCCAGTCCCCAGAACTTGCAGTTGATAGTTCCTTCCGGAGTAGTTACCAGAGGTGCTCCCGGATCAAGGGACAGGTTGGTTACATCATCCACAATGCCGATAGTGAACTTCTGCTTGTCTGTATTCTTGTAAACGGCAACAATCTGTGCCGGTGTCGTATCTTTTGATCCAAGTCCGTAACGGCCGGTAAAGATCGGCGTATCATTGAACCTGGTGCCCTTAAGAGCTGCCACGACATCCAGATACAACGGCTCGCCAAGAGCGCCGGGCTCCTTCGTTCTGTCAAGTACGCTGATCTTCTTCACGCTGTCCGGAATAGCGGCTATCAGTGCTTCTGCGCTGAACGGACGATACAGGCGTACCTTTACCACGCCCACCTTCTCGCCTGCTGCTGTCAGATAGTCAATGGTCTCCTCTATGGTATCGCACACGGAACCCATTGCCACGATCACATGCTCTGCGTCTGCGGCTCCGTAGTAGTTAAACAGCTTGTAGTCTGTTCCAATCTTTGCATTTACTTTATCCATGTACTCCTGTACGATAGCTGGAAGGGCATCATAGTAGGGGTTGCATGCCTCTCTTGCCTGGAAGAAGATATCCGGATTCTGAGCAGAACCTCTCTGGCAGGGGTGATTGGGGTTCAGAGCATTCTTACGGAAGGCATCAATAGCATCCATGTCAACCATATCCTTCAAATCCTCATAATCCCAGGTCTCAATCTTCTGGATCTCATGGGAGGTCCGGAAACCGTCAAAGAAGTTGATGAACGGAATCTTGCCCTTGATTCCTGCACAGTGAGCAACAGGTGTTAAGTCCATAACCTCCTGTACACTGGACTCACAGAGCATAGCCGCGCCGGTCTGACGGCATGCGTATACATCGGAATGATCTCCGAAAATAGATAATGCATGGCTTGCAAGAGCACGGGCAGATACATTGAATACGCCGGGAAGCTGTTCGCCCGCCACCTTGTACAGGTTGGGGATCATCAACAGCAGACCCTGGGAAGCCGTAAAGGTGGTGGTGAGCGCACCTGCTGCCAGAGAACCGTGCACGGCACCTGCCGCACCTGCCTCGGACTGCATCTCCGTCACCTGTACAGTCTGTCCAAAGATATTGGTTCTTCCCTGTGTTGCCCATTCATCCGTAGCCTCTGCCATAACAGATGAAGGTGTGATCGGATAGATTGCAGCAACATCGGAATATGCATAGGATACATGAGCCGCCGCATGATTACCATCCATGGTCTTCATTTTTCTAGCCATTTTGTCTTTTCCTCCTTAAATTGTTTCGCCCCGGTCATTCTTTCCCAGGTACGCATTGGGGGATACCTGCAAGTACCCCATATGTAATTTATTCTAACATATTGCCCTTAAATTGTCCATTTCAATGTTGTATTTTTTGATGTACAAAATATGCTTTCATCGCTGTCCACTCCGCAGAAAAACAACCTGCTTTTTCGCGGCAGTCTGTCTGAATTATCATTCGACACCTTTATACATTATCATACAATTGCCGGACTTCCCTTGATTTTACTAATGCTCTCTGGTATACTCCTTTTTGTAACAGCTTCTAAATTATCTGGCAGCTCGCCATGGTTCCCTTTTACACAGAGAGGAGATTTCCTTTGAAAACAAATTATTACCAGACAGAACAGCCTGTTCCTTACTGTGAACCAGTTTCGTTCTGGAAGCAGGGCGCAGCAAACGGTAAAGCAGTATGTATCCTTGAGACATTGTCCGATCACGGGAGGGTTCCCCTGGGAATCCAGGAACAGATTCTACACCAGACAAGCTTTTTTCAATTAGACCGCTGGTTCTTTTTAGCACGCCAGGTACGGTCCGTTGAAGAATTTATCAACCGGATGTGATGTAATCCATCTTATGACAGCCGTTCCGGAGGTGCCTGAGCAAATGAGCACCTATGGGATACTGCTTTTTGAGTACTTTTCCTTCTGTCAGTTCCTTTTATCCTATATTTCCATCTATACTGCCTTGTAGGCAGCCGGATGCTTTTTTCTAACACATTCTTCAGGAAAAGTACTTAAAGAGTACAGCAGCAATATTTTTTGTAATTGTAAAAGGTTTTTAGAAAACGGACTGGTATTTTAATAAGGGATCGATTATACTTAAAAATACCTCTTCAAAAGATGCTGTTCAAATTACATTTCTTCCTGAATCAGGAAGGGAAAGGAGGATAACCTTGTTAGATTCAAATGACCTTACGGCTATTGCCGAAATAGTAGGGACGGCAGTTCAAGAATCAGAAACCCGCATGGCCGGGATGATTCAAGAATCAGAAGCTCGCATGACCGGGATGATCCAAGAATCAGAAGCTCGCATGACCGGAATGATCCAAGAATCAGAAGCACGTACGGCCGGGATGATTCAAGAATCAGAAGCACGTACGGCCGGGATGATTCAAGAATCAGAAGCTCGCACGGCCGGGATGATTCAAGAATCAGAAGCTCGCACGGCCGGGATGATCCAAACGTCCATCCGGGCTTCTGAAACCAGAATGACCAGACGCATGAAAAAAATGCTGTTCAAATCAGAATCTATGCTTCTGGATGAAATGGAACGATATGATAAAAAGAATGAAAAACGTTTTGATAAAATTGAACGTGAGCTTACCGGATTAAAAGACATCTATCGCATCACTAAAAACGAACAGGAAACAATCAATATCCTGCTCCGTACTATGGACAACTTTGAAAAACGCCTCAATGCTCTGGAGATAAAGACTGCTTAAAATACAACCTTCAGGCACAGTACATCATTTTGCGGCGGGAAGCGCTGCTCAAAAAGTAAAAATATCATATAACTGCAAACAAATTTATATGATAAAGCATCAAACGGCCCCGGCATTACAGAGCACCGGTATTTTCCGGTATTCCGTAATGCCGGGGCCGTTTTAGAGCCTCCTTAAAGCTTATTCATCCAGTGCTTCCTTCACCTTATCCATAAAGCGCTTCTTCCCTTTTGTCCCTTTTCCGGAGGGAGCAATGCCATTTACCGCGTCGTCATAGGCGCGTAATGCTTCCCTGGCATCCTTACTCAGATCCGTAGGCACCTGGACTACCAGGGTCACATAGTGATCTCCCCTCGCATTTTTATTGCGCAGGGAGGGAACCCCTTTCCCTTTCAAACGCACACGCGTATCTGTCTGAGTTCCGGCTTTTACATCATACTCTACTTCACCGTCCACGGTCTTAATCCGCACAGTACCTCCAAGAGCTGCCGTCACAAAGCTGATAGGAGCTGTGGAATAGATATTCGTATCCTGTCTCTGGAAAATAGGATGTCTGCTTACGAGAACCTCCACCAGCAGATCCCCTCTGGGACCGCCGTTCGCTCCCGGCTCTCCCTTTCCCCTGATGCGGATGCTCTGACCGTTATCAATTCCGGCCGGCACAGTTACCGCAATTTTCTTTTTATTGGAAATAAAACCTGTTCCGTAGCAGTCCGGACATTTTTCTTTAATCACCTTACCGGTTCCGTTACAGTCGGGACAGGTACGCACATTCTGCACCATGCCGAAGAGAGACTGCTGAGTATACACCACCTGGCCCTTGCCGCCGCACTTCGTACAGGTAACGGGAGAAGTTCCCGGCTTTGCACCGGTTCCATGACACTTTCCGCACTCGTCTTTTAAGGTCAGTTCAATTTCCTTATCACAGCCAAACACAGCCTCCTCGAAGGTCACGCGGATCTGTGCCCTTAAATTCGCTCCCTGCATGGGACCATTGTTAGCCCGTCTGCTGCGGCCGCCGCCAAAGAGATCTCCGAAAATATCCCCAAAGATATCTCCCATATCCGCACCGGTAAAATCAAAGCCGCTAAAGCCTCCTCCGGCGCCGCCCTCAAAGGCCGCATGACCGAACTGATCGTACTGACGGCGCTTATCCGGATCGCTCAGAACCGCATAAGCCTCAGATGCCTCCTTAAACTTTTTCTCCGCCTCCTGATCGCCGGGGTTCATATCCGGATGATACTTTTTCGCCAGCTGGCGGTATGCTTTTTTAATCGCGGCATCATCCGCATTTTTATCTATGCCTAAGACCTCATAGTAATCTCTTTTCTGCTCTGCCATTCCTTTATCTTCCTCTTTATTTGAATACTCTTAGCCTTTATTCTCGCGGGCAACGAGCCAAGCGGATATGCTGGCATATCCATTTGGCGACTGTCGCGAGGGTCAAATACCCCGCAGCTCTGCCGCACAGCAAGTTTGATGCCCCGTATCTTGCTGCGGGGGATTTGACTATCTATTTGTCATCAGACACAATGTATCAATACGGCCAAATTCCAAGGAAAGCGGACTGCCCTTTCGTTCACTTTCCTTGGAATTCGTTTTATTGCTTTCTTACATTACACCTCGCGATAGTCTCCGTCAACCACATCATCGGCCGGTCCTGCGCCTGCACCCATATCCGGTCCCGGTCCTGCCTGGCCCTGTGCCGCCTGTGCCTGGGCATATACTTTCTCGAATACCTTCTGGGCTGCATTCATCAGCTTCTCTTTACCGGATTTCAGCTCATCCAGTTCGGAATCGGAAAGCTCCTGCTGATCCTTGGTTCTCTCCAGAACCGCCTTCAGTGAGCTGAGCTCTGCCTCTACAGCGGACTTGTCAGCGGCATCAATCTGCTCTCCTACTTCCTCCAAAGCCTTCTCGGTCTGGAATACCATGGCATCTGCGTCATTTCTGGCATCGATACCCTCTTTGCGCTTCTTATCCTGTGCTTCGAATTCCGCTGCTTCCTTGACGGCTTTCTCAATGTCGCTGTCGGACATATTGGAGCCTGCGGTGATGGTAATGTGCTGCTCTTTACCAGTTCCCAGATCCTTTGCGGAAACATTTACAATGCCGTTGGCGTCAATGTCAAAGGTAACCTCGATCTGTGGCATTCCACGTCTTGCAGGCGGAATTCCGTCCAGACGGAACTGGCCTAAGGACTTGTTGTCTCTTGCAAACTGACGCTCACCCTGCACTACATTGATATCCACGGCTGTCTGATTGTCTGCCGCCGTAGAGAAGATCTGGCTCTTCTTTGTCGGAATGGTGGTGTTCCGCTCAATAAGGCGTGTTGCGATACCTCCCTGAGTCTCGATGGACAGAGACAGCGGTGTAACATCCAGAAGAAGGATATCACCTGCGCCTGCGTCCCCTGCCAGCTTGCCGCCCTGAATGGAAGCGCCGAGGGCCACACACTCATCGGGATTCAGAGACTTGCTGGGCTCATGCCCTGTCAGCTGTTTTACCTTATCCTGTACGGCCGGAACACGGGTGGAGCCGCCCACCAGGAGTACCTTGCCAAGCTCTGAAGCCGTAATGCCCGCATCTTTTAAGGCCGCCTGTACCGGACCGGCGGTGCGCTCTACCAGGTCATGGGTCAGCTCATCGAATTTTGCTCTTGTAAGATTCATATCAAAGTGCTTTGGTCCCTCTGAGGTAGCCGTGATGAAAGGCAGGTTGATATTGGTAGTCGTTGCACTTGAAAGCTCCTTCTTTGCCTTCTCTGCCGCTTCCTTTAATCTCTGGAGAGCCATCTTGTCATTGGAGAGATCCACGCCCTCCGTGCGCTTAAACTCTGCCAGCATATAGTCGGTAATCTTCTGGTCAAAATCATCGCCGCCCAGACGGTTATCTCCGGCCGTAGCCAGCACCTCGATAACACCGTCGCCGATCTCAATGATGGATACGTCAAAGGTACCGCCGCCCAGGTCATAAACCATGATTTTCTGTTCTTTTTCATTGTCCAGTCCGTAAGCCAGCGCTGCAGCCGTAGGCTCGTTGATAATACGCTTTACATCCAGACCGGCAATCTTGCCCGCATCCTTAGTAGCCTGTCTCTGAGCGTCATTGAAGTAAGCCGGAACGGTGATAACCGCTTCCGTCACCTTCTCGCCCAGATAGTTCTCCGCATCTGCCTTCAGCTTCTGGAGAATCATAGCCGAAATCTCCTGGGGAGAATATTTCTTGTCATCAATTGTCACTCTGTGATCGGTTCCCATGTCTCTTTTAATAGAGGAAATGGTTTTTTCGGAGTTGGTAACGGCCTGGCGCTTTGCAGGCTCACCTACCAGACGCTCTCCGGTTTTTGTAAATGCCACTACGGACGGTGTTGTTCTGGCTCCCTCTGTATTGGCGATTACCACCGGTTTGCCGCCCTCCATAACCGCTACACAGCTATTTGTTGTTCCTAAGTCGATTCCAATAATTTTGCTCATAATAGAGACCTCCTCATTTATTTGATTTGTAAGTTGTTGTTTAGTTTGCCACCTTTACCATACTGTGCCGGATTACCGTCTCTTTGTAAGTATATCCCTTCTGGAACTCCTCCGCCACAATATTCTCTCCAAGCTCTTCATCCTCTATGTGCATCACAGCATTGTGAAGATTGGGATCAAATTCCTGCCCCGCCGCCTCGATGGGCGCAACGCCCAGATCCGTTAATACGGTCATAAGCTGCTTGTAAATTTTATCCATCCCCTCAATTACGGGGTTGGTCCGCTCCTCCTCCGGAACGGCTGCCAGACCGCGCTCGAAATTGTCTACTACCGGAAGTATCTTTTCTATCACATCCCGGGCACCCACTTCATACATATGGGACTTTTCCTTCTCTGTACGCTTGCGGAAATTGTCAAACTCTGCCATCTGACGCTTTACCCGATCCTCGAGCTCTTCGATCTTTTCTTCTTTCGGATCTTTTTTCTTCTTTTTCTTTCCCAGGAAGGATCTTTCCGGCTTTTCCTTCTGCTCTTTCGGCTCCTGGGGATCATCAGGCGCCTCTTCTCCGGCATCCTGTTCCTCCCCGGCTTCTGTCTCCGGTTCTTCCTGTCCGGCTTCTGCTTCCGCCTCTTCTCTTTGAAGCTCTTCCTCCTGGATAGCTTCTTCCTGATTCATTTCCTTTTCCACGGGTCTTTACCCCTTTCTCTTCCTTTATTCTTGCAGGCAGCAGACCAGGCATCTATGTCTGTGCAGACATCTGGCATTTGCGGCAAGGTAGTCTGCTACCGTTTTCGATTATATATTTCATCCAGCTGATCGGTGAGGGTTTTCAAAGTATTCACCACATTCTCATAGTCCATACGCTTCGGCCCTATGATTCCGATGGTGCCGCGGAGCCCGTCTCCCAGTTCATAGGTGGCCGTCACTACGCTGCAGTCCTTCATGGCCCGAACCGGAAGCTCCTGGCCGATGTATACCTGGATATCCCGTTCTCTGCTTCCCTCCAGAGTCCGGTTCACCAGATCCGTCAGCTCCTGCTTTTCCTCAAAAGTACTTAAGAGCTCGCTTGCCTTTCCATTCTCGGAAAGTTCCGGATAGCGGAAAATATTCGTAGTTCCCGAGGTATAAATCTCTACTTCCTCCTCCGAATGAATGACCTCCGCTACCGCGTCAATTACATCAGCCACCAGACCACTGTGAATGCCTGCCTGATCCTTCAAGTTCTTAATTATGGCCAGGTTAATTTCCTCGATGGCAAGGCCGTTAAGAACACTGTTTAAAAGAATGTTCAGCTTAAGCACCGTCTCCTGATCCAGCTCCTCGGTAACGGGAATCACTTTATTCCGAACCAGATTGCCCTCCATCATAATGACGGTCAGAATCTGGGTGGAGCTTACCTTGGAAAGCTGAATAAACTTCAGCTTGTTCCGATGGCAGGCCGGCGCCGATACCATTGTAGCATAGTTGGTGTTGGCTGCCAGAACCTTCACCACCTGCTTAAGCACCCGCTCCATTTTGTCAGTCCGCTCGATCATCAGCTCCTTGAGTTCGCTGACCTCCCGGTCTTTTTCCTCCATTATGCGGTCTACATAGAGGCGGTAGCCTTTGTCAGAAGGAATTCTTCCGGCCGAGGTATGAGGCTGCAGGATGTAGCCCATCTCCTCCAGATCTGACATCTCATTACGGATGGTTGCAGAACTTAAGTTTAAATCGGAATATTTGGAAATGGTTCTGGAGCCTACGGGTTCTCCCGTTTCCATATAATTGCGGATGATTGCCTGCAGGATTTTCAATTTTCTCTCGTCCAGTTCCACTTCCTCACCCCATTTTTTGAAAGCACTCTGCTGTCTTTATGAATGCTTTTATGTTTCTTTTTACCTATTAGCACTCGGCCCTTTTGAGTGCTAACATTAAAATATCACTCTAATACCCGTTTGTCAAGCGACTTTATATATTTTTTAGAAATTGCTTTAGGGGAGGGGCGCAGTACAGCCAGGAGGAGGCGGAGCCGGGGCGGTTCACAGGCTTTTCCATATCTGTGTTCGGACGGTTCGCGCACACGCGGTCTGCTCTGGCCGGACATTACTTTGTTTTTTGTTGAAATGGATTTTGGGGATGTAGTAATGTCCGGCCATATCAGACAGCATGTTCGCGAACAGCCGGACACTTGATATTGGAAAAGCCTGTGAACCGCCCCGGCTCCGCCTCCTCCTGGCTGCACTGCTTGGGGACGGGAGTTTTCTGAATTGTTATATGGTGTAAATGGGCTGGCTGTATTTGGAATAATGGATAAGGATTATGATTATGGTTATGGCTGTTGGTGTGGTGTTAATGTAGTATCTTTTGTGGCGTTGAGGGTAAGCTTTGTTTAGAAATGTTTAGAATTATTTTAGAAAAAAAGTATTGCATTTTTTGAGGGGGAGTGATATATACTAAGTGTAAACAAGTGAACAAGGCCCTGTATCACATGCAAAAGCGTGCGGTATAGGGTTTTTTGTATGTTGCGGTACTGAAATAGTCCAGCTAAGAAATGTCAAGTGTTTACTAAAGATATTTTTGCTGGACGGTAAAGCCGGGGTGGTGCACGAGTGGAACTTTTATGAGTGCCCTTTCGAATAAAAGTTTCTCTCATTACAGGTGTGTCGAAGCGGCTTTACCCTTTAGTGCTGTCGCGCAGCGACTTAGAATAGGAGGCAGATTATGAACATTAACAAATTTACGCAGAAATCCATACAGGCTGTGAACGACCTGGAAAAAACTGCCTATGAATACGGCAATCAGGAGTTAGAGCAGGAACACCTGCTGATGAGCCTTCTTAGGCAGGAAGACAGCCTGATCTTAAAGCTGATTTCCAAGATGGAGATTCAGCCGGAACATTTTGTAAACCGGGTAGAACAGGCTCTTAATAAGAGGGTAAAGGTTTCCGGCGGCCAGCCCTATGTGGGACAGTATTTAAATAAGGTACTCATCAGCGCCGAGGACGAGGCAAAGCAGATGGGGGACGAGTATGTTTCCGTGGAGCATCTGTTTCTTGCACTGCTTGCAAACCCAAGCCCCTCTGTCAAAGACATTTTCAAAGAATACGGAATTACAAGGGACCGCTTTCTTAAGGCACTTTCTACGGTCCGCGGCAATCAGCGCGTCACCAGTGACAATCCGGAGGCTACCTATGATACTTTAAATAAATATGGATCCGATCTGGTGGAACGTGCCCGTGAGCAGAAGCTTGATCCTGTCATCGGCCGGGATGCGGAGATCCGCAACATAATCCGTATCCTCTCCAGAAAAACGAAAAACAACCCTGTTCTCATCGGTGAACCCGGCGTGGGCAAGACGGCCGCCATCGAAGGTCTGGCTCAGAGGATTGTCCGCGGGGATGTTCCGGAAGGCCTTAAGGATAAAAAGCTATTTGCCCTGGATATGGGCGCACTGGTGGCCGGTGCCAAATACCGGGGAGAATTTGAGGAACGTCTGAAAGCCGTATTGGACGAGGTGCGCAAAAGCGACGGACAGATTATACTTTTTATTGATGAGCTTCATTTGATTGTAGGAGCCGGCAAGACGGACGGCGCCATGGATGCCGGCAATATGCTGAAGCCCATGCTTGCCAGAGGCGAGCTTCACTGCATCGGAGCCACCACCCTGGACGAATACCGGCAGTATATTGAGAAGGATGCGGCGCTGGAGCGGCGGTTCCAGCAGGTGATGGTGGATGAACCTACGGTGGAGGATACTATTTCCATCTTAAGGGGATTGAAGGAACGCTATGAGGTGTTCCACGGCGTCAAGATTACAGACGCCGCTCTCGTCTCTGCCGCTACCCTCTCCAACCGCTATATTTCCGACCGTTTTCTGCCGGACAAAGCGATCGATCTGGTAGACGAAGCCTGTGCTCTGATTAAGACGGAGCTTGACTCCATGCCGGCAGAGCTTGATGAACTGAGCCGGAAAATCATGCAGCTGGAGATTGAGGAAGCGGCTCTGAAAAAGGAGACCGACCGCTTAAGCCAGGAACGCCTGGAGCATCTTCAGCGGGAGCTTGCAGAGCTTCGGGATGAATTCAACGGGAAAAAGGCCCAATGGGACAACGAAAAGACCTCCGTGGAGCGCCTTTCCAGGCTTCGTGAGGAGATCGAGGACATCAACAAACAGATTCAGACGGCACAGCAGAACTACGATCTCAACAAAGCTGCCGAGCTGCAGTACGGCAGACTGCCGCAGCTGCTAAAACAGCTGGAGCAGGAGGAGGAAGCTATTCATAAAAGGGATCTCTCACTGGTTCACGAGGCGGTTACGGAAGATGAAATTGCCCGTATTATTTCCCGGTGGACAGGAATTCCTGTGGCTAAGCTGACCGAGAGCGAGCGGAATAAAACCCTGCATTTAGATGATGAGCTGCATAAGCGCGTGATCGGGCAGGACGAGGGCGTGACTCTGGTTTCCGAAGCCATTATCCGCTCCAAGGCAGGCATCAAGGATCCCGGCAAGCCCATTGGTTCCTTTTTGTTTCTCGGACCTACCGGTGTGGGAAAGACAGAGCTTGCCAAGGCTCTGGCTGCCAGTCTTTTTGACGACGAGCAGAATATGGTTCGGATTGATATGAGTGAGTATATGGAGAAATACTCCGTTTCCCGTCTCATCGGAGCGCCTCCCGGATATGTGGGATATGAAGAGGGCGGCCAGCTTACGGAGGCCGTCCGCCGGAAGCCTTATTCAGTGGTACTGTTTGACGAGATAGAAAAGGCTCATCCGGATGTATTTAATGTGCTTCTGCAGGTATTGGATGACGGGCGGATCACCGATTCCCAGGGACGCACGGTAGACTTTAAAAATACCATTCTTATTATGACCTCTAATATCGGTTCCTCTTATCTTCTGGAGGGGATTGATGAGAAGGGAAATATCCGGGAAGAAGCACAGACACTGGTGATGAATGATCTGAGAGCCCATTTCCGGCCGGAATTTTTAAACCGTCTGGATGAGACCATTCTCTTTAAGCCTCTGAGCAGGGATGATATTGCTTCGATTATCAATCTGCTTCTGGATGAGCTTAACGAACGGCTTAAAGATCGGGAGCTGTCCCTTACCCTTACGGAGCAGGCCAAAGCCTTTATTACAGAGCATGGATACGATCCGGTATACGGAGCACGGCCTCTGAAGCGGTATATGCAGAAGCATGTAGAAACGCTGGCTGCAAAACTTATCCTCAGTGGGGAAACTGCCACGGGAGATACGATTGTGATCGATACGGACGGGAAGGAGTTAACAGCTTCTCTACAGTCAAATACTCCTTAGCAGTCTGGCGGATCAAAAAAAACTGCCAAAAAATGAGGCTGCACGCTTTTCCGATATCCAATGTACGGAACTATCCGTACACTGGAGACGGGAATGTCTGCAGCCTTATTTTTTGACAGGCCTTTTTCCACCGCCGCACGAAAATCCATTGTTTACAGCGACAGCTTATATCACTTATGATTTTTCACTGTCCTTTGGCAGTCCGGAAACATTGATATTCCGCGTCACTTTGGCGTCATAAGTATCGGCCTTGATGATCTCGGACAGATCGATGCCCACGGTCTCTTTCATGGTCTCAAAGAGCTTTGCCATAACAGCCGGCACATTTCCGGCCACATCACCGACGCCCTTGTCCTCTCCGCTTCCGATAATGGTAATCTTGTCAATCTGGGCCAGAGGCTCGGCAATCTTTCCGGCAATGTCCGGAAGCACGCCGATGAGCATTTCCGCCATAGCCGCCTTATTGTACTTCTGGTAAGCCTCCGCCTTTTTCTCCATAGCCTCTGCCTCTGCCATACCTTTTGCACGGATAGCCTCTGCTTCCGCAGAACCTCTGGCCTGGATACCGGCAGCTTCCTGCTCCATGGAGAACTTGTTGGCTTCCGCCTGGGCTTTCTTTGCCAGAGCATCCTGCTCTGCCTCATACTTCTTGGCTTCCGCCTGGGCCTTTTTCGCCTCGGCATCCTGTTCTGCCTGATACTTCCGGGCCGTTGCATCCTGCTCTGCCTCGTATTTCTTAGCCTCTGCATCTCTCTGCCGCTTTGCCAGAGCCGCCGCTGCCGCCTGCTCTACGGCGTAGCGATCCGCATCCGCCTTCTTATTGATCTCCGCCTCCAGAGCCTGCTGCTTTACAAGAACCTCCTGCTTCCGAAGCTCGGCCTCACGCTCGGCCTTTGCAATCTGGGCATTCACCGTAGCTGTCTGAATAACCTTTTCCTGCTCCTGCTCCTGAATCTTGTAGGCTGCATCCGCCATAGCCTGCTTGGTGTCGGATACCTGCTGAAGCTCCGCCTTCTTGATAGCAAGCTCGTTATTTTTCTCAGCTATCTCTGTCTCTGCCAGTACTCTGGCATCGTTGGAAGCCTTATTTGCCTCTGCCTGGGCAATGGCTACATCGCGCTCTGCCTGGGCTCTGGCAATGGAAGCGTCTTTCTTGATCTTTGCCGTGTTGTCGGCACCCAGATCCTTTATAAGCCCGTTTTCATCGGTTACATTCTGGATGTTGCAGGACACGACCTCGATTCCGAGCTTTTTCATGTCCCTGGAAGCCTTCTCCATAACCTGATCCGAGAAGGAATCCCGGTCTGTATTGATAGATTTGAGGGTCAGTGTTCCGATGATTTCACGCATATTACCTTGAAGGGAATCCTGGAGATCCCTGGTAATCTGATCCGAATTCTTATTAAGGAAGTTTTTAGCCGCCAGACGGATGCCCTCTGTAGAAGGGTCAATCCGCACCTTTGCAACTGCATCTACGTTAACATTGATAAAGTCTGTGGTAGGTACTGACTGTTCCGTCTTTATGTCCACCGTCATCTGCCCCAGATAAAGCTTATCCAGGCGCTCCAGAAAGGGTACACGGATTCCGGCCCGCCCAATGAGAATCTTGGGCTCCTTCTTAAGACCGGAAATGATAAATGCTCTGTCCGGCGGAGCTTTTACATAGCCCGCCACCAAAATAAGAATGAAAAGGATGATTAAAACAACAGGTACGAAATACATCAAAATATTCTGTGTCAGACCAAACATTGCTTCCCTCCGTTTTTTAAGGCGGCTCTGCCCTGTCCTTATGCCGGAATGCTTAGAGCAGCCCTCTTTCCAGTACTTTCTATGATGCCTACCCGGTATCTTTTAACGGCTGTTTTTTCTGCAGCAGCCGGCAGGCCGCCCATCCGGTGACACAGCCTATCAGCATTCCTCCCAGCACATCAGTGGGATAATGGGCACCCACATACAAACGTGAGAAAGAAATCAGCCCTGCCGTCACCAGCGCCGGAATCCCAAACCGCTTTGGCAGGCATAAAAACAGAACGCTTGCCACTGCAAAGCAGGCACCTGCATGGCCCGATGGAAAAGACAGATCAGAAGGCCGCTTTGTAATCAAAAGCAGTTCTTCTATCATATCATACGGCCGGATCCTGGCAACCAGATTTTTCAAAACCAGGTTCACTATCAGAAAATCAAGACCCAATGACAGGGCTGCTGCCGCCCCTGTTCTCCGGTATTTTTTGATACACAAAAGGACAATGCAGACTAAGACAGCCAAAAAGCCTGCATCGCCCAAAGCCGTGATGAACTGCATCACGTTATCCAGAACCGGATTGCGGACACTCTCTTGTAAAAACAACAGAAAACGTTCTTCCCAACCCATTTACTGCTCCTAGATTTCCGTAAAAGTATAGCGGACCAGTGTACCGGACAGATCCAGATGATATACTACGGAACCGTCATTCATGGTTTCTTTGTCAATATTTACTTTCTTATCCTTATGTAATCCCTGTACATAAGCGTCCAGATCATCGGTCTCTATCTCCCGGATCTCCGTATCACGCATCTGATTTCCCGGACACTTGTTTAAGTTTTCGATCATCATTTCATAAGCTTTCATATCCATTACCTCCCTGGTAAATTTCTGAAAATATCCTGCTGCGGGCCGTTTGACGGTAAGGCAGCAGCGCTTCAAAGTTTCATGGTTTTATTTTACACCTATGGAAAGATGACGGCAAGTTTTTTCTGATAATTTCAAAAAATTCTTATCATTATTTGTCACAATTCAAACCTTAACGGACGAAGTCCGTCCGCCCCGCAGGGGTATGCATTAATGGGGTACCCGTAGGGTATATCTTTATTACTGTGGGGTTTTGACTGCTTTTATCAGCCGGCCTTCTTACAGCTCCGTAAAAGTATAACGCTGAAGGATACCGGAAGTATTTACATGGTAAATGACTGTTCCGTCCGCTAAGTCTTCACGTTCAAAAGTAAAATCCTTATCCTGGTGGCGGCTGGTTACGTAAGCTTCCAGATCCGCGATTTCCACCTCTTCGATAAATACATCTCTCATCTGGTTACCGGAACACTGATTAAAAATTTCGTGTACTACCTCGTATTCTTTCATCTACATTTTCCTCCTATTTTAAGTCGCTGCGCGACAGCACTAAAGGGTAAAGCCGCTTCGACACACCGGTATTGAGAGAAACTTTCATTCGAAAGGCACTCATGAAAGTTCCTCTCGTGCGCCTTTGCGGCTTTAC
>JAETRR010000050.1 GCA_021770065.1 Lachnoclostridium sp.
TTTTATTGAAAAATCTCTGAATCTCGGCTATAATTTGCTAGTCGGAGTAACAGGATTTGAACCTGCGACCTCTCGGCCCCCAGCCGAGCGCGCTACCAAGCTACGCCATACTCCGTCACGTGCGAATATTATTGTATGCGATTTTGCACCGTTTGTCAAGTGCATATTTTATATAATTGACACATATAATGAAAGCGACATCCATCAGGAGGTACACCCATGATTCAGCATTATCCTTTTGAAGTACTGCCGCTCCCTTATCTTTACGATTCCCTGGAGCCTTACATCAATATGGAAACCATGTTTTTCCACCATTCCAAACATCTTGCAGCCTATGTAGACAATCTCAACACCCTTCTCGGTCCGTATCCCCGGTTCCATGAGTGGACTCTGGAACGGCTGATTCTGGAAAACCAGGAGCTTCCGGAAGATATCCGCAAAAAGGTCTGGAACAATGCCGGCGGTGTCTACAACCACCAGCTCTACTTTGCCGGAATGTCGCCCAACCCCGCCCAGCTCCTGGGCAGGCTGAAAGATGCCCTGCTGCTGGATTTCGGTACCTGGGAGAGCTTCTACGAAACCTTTTTTCAGATGGCCCTGGATCTTTTCGGATCCGGCAATCTGTGGCTTGCGGCCGACGAACGGGGCAAGCTGGTGATTCTTCCCCTTCCCAACCAGGACACACCTCTTCCCAAAAACCTTAACCCCATTCTGAATCTGGATGTGTGGGAGCACGCCTACTATCTGGAATACCAGAATCTCCGCGGGGAATACATCCGCAACTGGTTCTACATTATCAACTGGACGGAAGCGGAACGCAGGTACGAAAAGGCACTTTTCAACAACCTGCTGTGCAGCGGAAAGCACCATTCTGCAGAGCAGCTTCCCGAATCCTGAAGCGGCTGAAAAAGCGGTACACAGACAGATCATGCACCGGCCTTTCATTGACGGATATAGATCCCCTGCTCCTCAATCCAATCCTCAAGCTCCGCCTGGGCATCCTCCGCCCAGGTTTCTGCGAGCGTCTTTTCCTTAAGAGGCCGCCCGGTACGGGCAAAATAAGCTTCAATCTCCACTGCCAGCCGCTCAAATTCGTCCGGGAAAATGCAATGATCCAGGTCACCCTTCCGAATATGCGAAAGGCACTCTCGGTAATCCATCCAGATCACGCTCTCCACTTCTTCCTTCTGCAAATGCATTTCCTCCGGCAAAAGATTGCACTCATACAGATAAACCCGGCTGTATTCATGGTTCTTAAAGGGCTTACCGTAAAATTCCGCCTCATGGCGTCCGATATGCGCAAACGCAAAAATCAGTTCCTCCGCCTTTGCCCGTATTCCGAGCTCCTCCTCGAGCTCCCGCAAAGCCGAATCCCCAAAATCCGCCCCGGAAGGAATATGCCCTGCAGAGGAAATGTCATAACTTCCGGGAAAAGAATCCTTATTCCTGCTTCGTTTCTGCAGCAGTACATCCGCGGAACGTCTGTCCTCACGATACCGTATCAGCCATACGTGGGAAGTTCCGTGAAGATCTCCGTCCCTGTGAACCAGGCTGCGCTCTTTCACCTCTCCGATGATACTCCCGTCCTCACGACGTAAATCAATGTATTCCATAGCTTTATCTCCATTCCGGCTCTGCAGTCATCTGCCCCCGGTTCCAGGCCAGCAGCAGATCCACCATGCGCCCATAGCTTTTCGTACCGGCCTCCTGGGCGTTGGCCTTTAAATACATATCGTTCATCTTATCCGAAACCTCCGAGAGCGTTCCCCTGTATGTATCCCAGTACGCATTATGGTCAAGCAAATCCTTCACCGCCTGATCGCACAATTTATCCCGTACCCTGCGAAGCGCCGCCGGATTCTGCGCATATAAAGCATTTCCGCTGTAGATATAGGCCAAAATACTCCCGCTATAGCGAAACCCGGCATCCTCAGAAGAACGGCAGGCCAGATAGGCCACAAAATTTGCCTCATCTTCCCTCATAAAACCCTTCAGATGGGACAGTTCATGACAGATAGTGGAAGGCTTGTCCTGATCCGGCATCCCGTTATTATAATTGGCCTCTACCGTAAAAGGACTGTATACTCCCTGTAAAAGCTGGCTCGAGAGATACCAGGTAGAAAACACCGGCTTGGCTCTGGGATAATACCCCTTAAGTTCCGGATACTGCAATGCCGCCGTTTCCATGGCATCTCTGGCAAGCTCTGCGGGATCGCCCTCCAGAGTACAGTATCCGTCCTCGTCCAGGGCAATCTCCTCTGCGGCCAGGTTAATCTCTTCCACCAGGCGCTCGCACAGTGCGATCAATTCCTCCTCCGTAGATTCCCGCAGAACAAAACCGGCCCACTGCGAAAACGGAAGCCTCTGATAATTAATCCCGCAGTTTAAAGTGAATATCAGGAAAATCACAACCAGTGACCGTCCCAGAATCCCCAGGGCACGCTTCCATGCCAGCTTCCTCATCAGCACAGCAGCAGCACCTGCCAGAATCAGGGCTCCGCACGCATAAAGAAGAACCTCAATCACCGAAAAGGGTACAAAGGAACAAAGCCGCCCCAGCGTCCCTACAAAAACGGGATACACATGAACCGCATACCACTCCGCAAACCCTGGTACCATCCTGGCTGCCAGATGCAAAACCAGGCTGATACACAACAAGCCGCCCCAAAGAAAGAGTGCTCTTTTTCCTGTCTGTGGTTTTCCGCTCTTTTTTTCCTTATATCTTAATGCACTTTTTTCAGGCATTCAATTTCACCTTCGTACTGCTCCACCAGACTTTCCTTTTTTGTGATTTCCCGAC
The DNA here is from genome assembly GCA_021770065.1 of Lachnoclostridium sp. Classification (GTDB taxonomy): domain Bacteria; phylum Bacillota; class Clostridia; order Lachnospirales; family Lachnospiraceae; genus Laedolimicola. The sequence goes on from JAETRR010000050.1 coordinate 2,801, forward strand.
AGATCGGCAGCAGAGATTCATCCACAAGACCTGTCTCCAGATATTGTTCGTAAATCATTTTCCCCAAATCCGCGTAATCCCGTTTGATTTCCCGTTCCAGATTAAAAATCTGATTTTTCAGCCTGGTCAGTTCCACAATCTCCCCTGTTTTCCGGCTGACCGTGTCCGCAGCCCCCGAAATCACTCTGCCGATGTCATCCAATACTTCTTTGTTCATTGCCTCCAAACTCCTTTCTTTCCGAAAATCAGCACCTCTGCCAAAAGCCAGGAAATCACCCCGACTCCCAGGGGCATCACCCATTGATACACCATATGCTCATGGATGCCGCCTATATACGCAAGCTCCTCCATTACATCAAAAACAATCATCTGCCATAGATAAATATGCAGAGCCGCCTTCTCCCCCACATGGGCCAGAAAGCTTCCCTTTCCAAAGTCCGGCTTCCACAGTGCCAGAGAAAAAATTCCGCCTGTCATCAGAATACTGCCCAGATAAAGCTCTCCTCCTCCGGACAGCAGCATTTCTCCCATAGAAAGGCAGGCCCCAAAAAGGATAGCGCCCAGACAAAACCCGGGCCGGATTGCAAGCCTCCCCTTTCTCTCCTCCCTTGACAGCCAATGTCCCCAAAGAAAAAACGGAAGGCCGGTAAGCCAGAAATTCCGCACATATAAAAAGGAAATTTTCCTTCCCAGAAGCGAAAAACCCTCCCCAAGCAGCAGATTAGCCGTAAGACAGAGCGGAATCAAAACATACACACGTTCCTCCCTGCCATTCTTCACCAGAATCCAATACAGGCCGTAACAGTACAGCAGAGCCCCCAGGAACCACAAATGCCCCATAAAAGGCGACTCATTCCAAAACACCCACTTAATCAGAGACACTGGGGTAAAAAAAACCGCCGCTGCCTCCAAAGTAAGGCTCCCCTGTTTCCACAGAGCCAGAAGCCTCCAGATAAAATAAATTCCGTTTGCCGACAGAAACAGTTTTAAAAGCTTCCGTATACGCCTTCGAACCGTATCCGTCTCTTTCCCATAGGAGAAATATCCGCTGACCATAAAAAACAGCGGAACCCCAAACCGGGCCAGGCCGTTCATCATCCCTCCCACAGGGCTGGGAAAGCTGCAGTGAATCAGCACAACGGCAAAGGCCGCAATCCCCTTGCACACATTTAAACAATCATTTTTCATCCTTGCCCTTCCAAAGCCAGAACGCCGCGCATGGTAATCACAGGACCGCCCGTATGCTCGATATACTCCCTGGTGATGGTTACCCGGCCGATATTGTCATCCTTGGGAATCTCATACATAATATCCAGCATAAATTCCTCAATAATCGCCCGAAGGGCTCTGGCTCCCGTGTCCTTCTCCATGGCCCTGTCAGCAATGGCCTCCAAAGCCCCCTCATTAAACTCCAGCTGAACCTCGTCCAAAGCCAGAAGCTTCTGATACTGCTTCAAAATAGCATTTTTCGGCTCCTTTAAGATACGCACCAGCATCTCTTTCGTGAGACTTTCCAGTGTAAATATAATGGGCATTCTGCCCAGAAATTCCGGGATCATGCCGAAATTCCGCAGATCCTCCACCGTTACCTTAGAAAGCAGATTCGGATCCTTATCATACTTGTCCTTCAAATCCGCCTGGAATCCCATAGAGGACTTCTTATTCAGCCGTTCCTTAATGACATCTTCCAGATCCGGAAATGCACCGCCGCAGATAAACAGGATGTTGCGGGTATTGACCGTGGTCAGAGGCACCATGGCATTCTTGCTGTTGGCTCCCACCGGCACCTCGATCTCTGCTCCCTCTAAAAGCTTCAGCATCCCCTGCTGCACTGACTCTCCGCTCACATCCCTGTGATGAGTATCCTTTTTCTTTGCAATCTTATCGATCTCGTCAATAAAGACAATACCGCGCTCCGCCTTCTCCACATCATTGTCCGCTGCAGCAAGAAGCTTAGACAGAACGCTTTCTATATCATCACCGATATAGCCGGCCTCCGTGAGAGACGTGGCATCCGCGATAGCCAGCGGTACATCCAGAAGCCGGGCAAGCGTCTTCACCAGATAGGTCTTTCCGCTTCCCGTAGGCCCTATCATCAGCATATTGGACTTTTCAATCTCGATCTCATCCTGGGTGCCGGTAGCCACACGTTTGTAGTGATTGTATACAGCCACAGACATTACCTTCTTGGCGTATTCCTGCCCGATGACATACTCGTCCAGGCTGGCCTTAATCTTGTGAGGGGCCGGAATACTGCGGATATCCAGTTCTTTTGCCGGCTGCTCCTCCCTGGGCTTCTTCTTTTTCACCTTCTGCCTCTGGGGAATCATATTCTGGAGATCCGCCAGATTGATAAAACTAAAGCCGGGAATCTTCGAAAGATCCTGGCTGTTGTTCTGGAAAGTATCCATAGTTTTCTGCATACATTCCGAACAGATACAGATCCCCTTTGCAAGTGTGATCAGCTTTCCGGTCTTACTCTCCGGCCGGTGGCAGAGAAAACATACCTCCTCGTAATCGCTGTCCCTGTCATCTTTGTCCTCCGAATCCTTTGTATCTTCTGATTCAATCTCTTCCAAGTAATCTTTCTCGTCCATTCGTCCTCTCCTTTCCCTTGAGTATAACACAGATTCGAAAAAAGACCAAGCACCGGGAAAAAAATACCTCTTTTCTCCCGGTGTCCGATCTTGATACACTTTCTTCTATAAATTAGTACAATATATCCGGCTTAGGAAGCCGCTTCCACTTCTTCCCTGCTGCTCAAGGTAACCGTGACGGTTTTCTCCACATATTCCCCGTTTTCCGATGTCATAACGGTAACCTCCACCGTCTCTCCCGCTTCATAATACTGCAGTCGATCCCTGAGAGAATCATAGCTGCTTACACCGATACCGTCAAACCGGGTAATAATATCTCCTTTCTTAAGCCCCGCACTGTCAGCCGCACAGCCGCTCACCACGGACTTTAAGTAAATGCCCACGGGCATATCATACTGCTTGGATATCTCTTCTGTCACATCCTGGCAGTTAATACCCAGATAGCCCATCTTTTCCGCATCCACCTCGGGGCGGTTGGTCATAGTCTTCAGATCACCGATGATTCCTTCCACATCGGAAATGGGAATGGCATAGCCCACGCCTTCCACTTGATTTGCAGAATACTTTGCTTCATTGATGCCGATTACCTCACCCTTCATATTCAGCAGGGCGCCGCCGCTGTTGCCCGGATTGATAGCCGCATCTGTCTGAATCAGGCTGTTGTTAATCAAGGAGCCGTCGTCATTCTGTAAGGTCACATCGCGGTTAAGGGCACTGATAACCCCTGTGGTTACAGACTGCCCATAGCCCAGTGCATTGCCGATGGCCACTACCTGCTCCCCCACTTTAAGCTGAGAGGAATCCCCAATGGTGGCTACCTTAATCTCGCTTAAGGTCTCTGCCGGAATGTCCTTTAGAGGAACGGCAATCACACCCACGTCCTTGGAAGCGTCCGTACCCTTGATATGTGCCTCTACTGCACTTGCTCCGTCCTTGCCCTCATCTACGCTGAACAGAACGGTCAGGTTCGAAGCTCCTGCAATCACATGATTATTCGTGACAATCAAAAGTTCCGTCTCATTCTGGCCGATGACAATGCCCGTACCTGTGGAGGTCTGCTCTCTCTGCTGGGGCATGTTATACCATCCAAACCCCCAGAAGCTCTCGACTTCCCGGATGCTGACATTGGTAATTGCCACCAGCGATGGCATACACTGCTGAACAATGGTGGTCACGTCGCCCCCCGGGGATGCCTGGCTCTCTCCCCCGATCTGCGGCACAACGGTTTCAATCTCCGGAACAACTGCCGGCTCCTCACTTGCCGCTGTTTTGGTGTCCTCGCCGCGCAGCTTTGCACCCGCATAATTGGTTGCCTGAAAGGCCGCACTGGCCACAATGCCGAATACCAGCGCCACGGCCGCCGTCTTAAGTATCAGCCTCGGGAAACTCTTCTTTTTCTTCTTGGGCGGAACCTCACCTATAGTGCTGCGCGCAGATCCCGAACCGATGTTATCCTGATAAAAGGGACCGCTGTACCGGTACTCGCTTGAGGAGTGCTTCTCCGAGCCGGAGCTGCCGCCTCCATATTCATACATAAGCCAAAACTCCTTCCTTTGTATCATATTCTCCCAATCTTCTTTAGTCTCAAGTTTAGCAGTAAATTGTGTTCAAACTGTGATTAGAGAATAAAAAATTTATAATTAAAGGAGCTGCCGCCTGCTTATTTCAATATTCGTTCCAGTGTGTCCAGCAGATTCTTAATGTTAATGGGTTTAGCAATATGCCCGTTCATACCGCACCTTGCCGCCTCCTGCTTATCCTCCTCAAAAGCATTGGCCGTCATAGCCAGGATAGGAATGGATGCAAGCTCCCTGTCATCCAGGGCCCGGATAAGCTGTGTTGCTTCATAACCATTCATTACCGGCATCTGTACATCCATCAGCACCAGAAGATAGTATCCGGGTTCAGACTTTTTCAGCATATCCACGGCAAGCTGTCCGTTATCCGCAACATCAATAGAGAATCCGGCATCCTCCAGAATAGCAACGGCGATCTCCTGATTGAGTTCATTGTCTTCCGCCAGCAGGATACGGCCTTTGTGGGTACCGGACGTCTCTATATTCTGCTTTAACTGTCCGTCTTCTTTCTTCTCTTCCCGTCCAACAATAGAGTTTAAGCAGCTCCGAAGTTCCGAGAAAAACATGGGCTTGCTGCAGAATGCCGTAACGCCCGCTTCCTTTGCCTCCTCTTCAATCTCCGACCAGTCATAAGCAGTGAGCACAATCACCGGCACCTCGTCGCCCACCTCCATACGGATACGTCTGGTAACCTCAATTCCGTTCATATCCGGCAGCAGCCAGTCAATGATATAGACACAGTAGGTATCATTCCTGGAAACAGCCTGCCGCGTGCGCAGTACTGCCTCCTTGCCCGACAGGGTCCATTCTGCCCTCATTCCCATCTGCCCAAGCATGTAGGATACACTGTCACAGGTGTTAAAATCATCATCCACAACCAGGGCGCGGCAGTTGCGGAGTTCCGGGATCTCCTGGGGTTCCTTTACCGCATCTGCGTGAAGGCGGAAGGTAAAAGATACCGTCACCTCTGTGCCTGTACCCTGCTCGCTTTTCAGTTCAATGGTGCCGTTCATCATGTCCACAATATTCTTTGTGATTGCCATTCCAAGGCCGGTGCCCTGGATCCCGCTTATGGTGGAATTCTTTTCCCTCTCAAAGGGTTCGAAAATATGGGAGACGAATTCCTCACTCATGCCGACGCCCGTATCCCGGATACGGAACTCATAATTGGCACTGCCGGCCGGAGCGCCCGGCTTTTCCGTAACACGCACACTGACGATTCCCCCGGCTCTCGTATATTTCACCGCATTACTCAGTAAATTCAGGAGCACCTGGTTGAGACGCAGCTTATCACAATAGATATCCTCATTCAGCACATCCACCGCATCCATGTAAAGCTCTAACTGCTTTGCACGTATATCCGCCTGGAGAATGTTGCGCAGGCCCTGAAGAATGTCCGGCAGCCGGCAGGGCTTTTCCTCCAGACGCATCTTACCGCTCTCAATCCGGCTCATATCCAGCACGTCGTTAATCAGACTTAAAAGATGGTTCCCGGAAGTCATGATTTTATTCAGATATTCCGCCACGCGTTCCTTCTGTTCGATATGGGTGATGGCAAGAGCCGTAAATCCCACAATAGCATTCATCGGCGTGCGGATGTCATGGGACATATTCGACAGAAATACGCTTTTTGCTTTATTGGCCCGGTTTGCCTGGGACAGTGCATCCTCCAAAAGGCTTTTCTGCTCCATCTCATGGCGTATTTCTTCGTCCACGCTGTGAAGTCCCAGAACAACGCCATGGCTTTCCTCCCACTCGCCGGCGCGTACTGCCTTAATCTGGAAATACTTCATCTCTCCGTTCAATATCACACGATAGTTCACATAGCTCTGGTTCTTATCCTCCAGTTCCCGCATAAGCCGCTGTGAGGTCATAATCTGCCTCAGCATCTCTTTGTCTTCCTCATATACAAAGCGTTCTATGTAACGGCCCATACTCTCTTCCAGCGAAGACTCCTCGTCAAATACGGTTCCGAAGACTGCACCGGCATTATCATCCTTCCGGAGCGGTATTCCCATACCGGTATCCAGATCAAAAAAGACTGCCAGATTATAATCAATGGTCAGCGCATGCAGAAGCTCCATGTGATGCCTCTCGTTCTCCGTCTCTTTCAGCTTCTGAGCCGTATAGTCCAAAAGGAATCTCTGATAAAGCAGTTCCCCATTCTCCCGGATCATCTTAATGTTGCCCATCACATGCCGTATCTCCCCCTCTTTGGGGCAGACACGATATTCTACGCTGACACTGTCTCCCTCCTTTTTCAGCTCACGGATACAGGCCCTGAGCTTATCTTTGTCTTCTTCCATCACGGTTGGTGCTATCAGATCAAACCCGGCAGCCTGCATTTCCTCCGCAGATTCATAACCGAGAATCTCCAGAGCCGCCCGGTTAATACTTATAATCCGGGATCCGTCCAGAGTATGGCACATAATCCCGCAGTCCATGGTAGTAAAAATGGTTTCCAGAGTCTGGTTTTTCTCCATGAGCTCCCGTTCATAGGCCCGCTCCTGGGTCACGTCAATGGCTACGCCCACGGTTCCCATAACACTTCCGTCCAGGTCATAGAGGGGAGACTTGTAGGTGGTAAGAAGCTTTATGCCGTCTCCGGCCTTCACTACCTCCTCGGACACACAGGTTTCCTTCTTCATCATCACAATGCGCTCAGACTCAATGCATGCCGGATCGTCCTGCTCCACATCCCAGATATAGGCGTGTCTGCGGCCCTGCACCTGCTCCTTGGTTTTGTTGACAGTTTTGCAGAAGCTGTTATTGACCTTCTCATGGATGCCGTCTTTGGTTTTATACCAGATCAGATTGGGTACATTGTCGATGGCAGCCTCCAGATATTGGCTGGTCTGCCACAGGTCTTTGCCAAGCTTGCAGCCCTGCTGCCATCGCAAGAAACGAAACCGCACTTCGTTCTCCGACATGGGCATAATCCAGATATCCCTAATATCGGACAGGAAGCATGACAGCATCTCCGTCTGATCGGGAGCCGCAAGCAGTACCAGCTCTGCCTCTTTCCGCTTGCCCAAAATCAGCGCTTCCAAAAGCTCCGATGAAGGCTGCCCTTCTATTCCGGCAAAGATCACATCCGCCTGTGCTGTCAGGGAAGCCTTGGGTGTCCGGCTCTCTAAAAAGGTATGGGTAAAGCTGTCAAGCGGAGGCATCTCCTTTATGGTTTCAAATACTTTGCAGGAACCGCCTATCAGATAGAGCTTAAGATGGCATTGGTACATTTCTTTTTCCCCCTGTGTTTTACAAGTAATAATACAGTCATCTTATATTATCATACTGTATTTTGGCGTTTCGATCAATATAAGAAACGAAAAAAGCCTTATTTTATGGGGAAAATCAGAAATGCATGCGGAATTATTTTTCTTTCTCCGCCTCCCTCTGGTTCCAAATCTCTCCGCTCTTACCCCCGGCCTTATGGCAGAGGTAAATATCTCCGATTTTCATTGTCTTATCCAGTGCCTTGCACATATCATACACCGTCAAAAGAGCGATGCTCACACCGGTAAGTGCCTCCATCTCCACGCCTGTTTTCCCTGTCACTTTTACAGTGCAGAAACAGTGGATTTCTCTCTTATCCGGCTTTTTCTCAAACCAAACCCGGCAGTTGGTGATGGGCAGAATGTGGCACATGGGAATCAGTTCACAGGTTCGCTTTGCTCCCATGATTCCTGCGGTAACTGCCACTCCCAGAACATCTCCCTTTTCCACGGTTCCAGCTTCAATAGCCTCATACACTTTCTGATTTACCGTTATTTTCCCGGCTGCTGTGGCCGTTCTCTGGGTATCTGCTTTTTCTGTCACGTCTACCATGACGGCCTTTCCATTGTTGTCAAAATGGGTCAGTCCCTGGTTTTCCATTTTCTTTCTTCATCCTCTCCGCTAATGGACAAAAATAACTTTGCCGCTTTCCGTACAGTCATATCCGCCAATCTTTTCTACGCTCGTTTTAAATTCATCACCTGTCAGAATCTCAAGAAATTCCTTCATTTCTTTTAATTCCAGTGTGGACGGAGAAAGTGCGAAATCATATTCCTCCTCTCCTACGGGAATAAAATCCAGCTCCAGAGAACGGGCCGCAGAGAGAATTCCCATTCCGGCATCGACACTCCCGCTTTTGACAAGAGCGGCTACCGCCATATGGGTAGCGGCCTCCGTCTCATAACCGTCAATCTCATCCGGTTTGATTCCCAGCCTGCCAAGCTTATAGTCCAACAGCACTCTGGTGCCGGCTCCCCTCTGCCGGTTAATGTAACGCACACGCTTCAGATCTTCAATTCCCTGAATATTCTGAGGATTTCCTTTCTGCACCATAATTCCCTGAATCCGCCTTACGCCTTTTATAAGAGCCATTTCTTTCCCTGCAAACAGACGCTTAAGATAGGCCGTATTATAGATGCCCGTCTCCTCGTCCAGCAGATGAATGGGTGCGAAATGGGCCTCTCCCCTCTTTAAAGCCATAAGCCCGCCCATGCTCCCCACATGGGTGCTTGATAAAAAGGAACCATGAAAACGGTTGGGAAGCATATCCGCCAGCAGATCCAGGATCAAATCATGGCTGCCTATGCATACCAGGGTATGATCGATCTCCTCCCTGGATCGGTAAAGATCCACATCCACCGTTTCCCCGGCCTCAAAGCCCTCACTGTTCTGCTCAATCACACAGAAGCCGTCGGCCCTCACAAGGCTCATGGCGGCCCCGGCTCCTCTGGCAAGAGGAGCTGCCACAAGCTTTTCACCGACACGTCCGACCTTCACGCGTACATATTCCCGATGCTTCAGCGAGGATACCAGCCTTTTGGAAAGCACGGCCTGCACTCTCTGATTTTCTCTGTGGCGCTCTCCCGTGTAAAGCCCCATCACAGGTTCCACAAAATTCACAAAGTCAATATAAGCGGAAACAGGATAGCCCGGCAGGCCAATCACAGGCTTTTTATTCACTTTTGCAAGAATCACAGGCTTTCCCGGCTTGATAGCCGCTCCATGTATCAGAACCTCGCCAATCTCACGGAGAATGTGTACCGTATAATCCTCGGTTCCGGCGCTGCTGCCTGCATTTACAAGTACCATATCATTCTGCTTTAGGAGTTCAAGGATGGCTTCCTTTATCTTCTCATAATCATCCTCCACAATGGAATGCCGCATGGGGAGTCCTCCTCCCTCCGTCACCATCGCCTCAAACATTCTGGAATTGGATTCCAGGATATTTCCTTCCCCTGCCTTCTGATCCGGCTCAACAATCTCTGTTCCTGTGGGCAGAATACCTACTTTGGGGCGCTTTAGCACTTTCACTTTAACAATCCCTCCTGAAAGCAGTACGCCGATATCAATGGGACGGATCTTATGATAGCTGCAAAGGAGCATCTCCCCTGCCACAATATCCTCTCCTATGGGGCGGATATGCTGCCATGCCGGGGCAGCAGCCAGTATCTGTACCTCACTTTCCCCCTTTTCCAGAAGGTCTTCCGCCATGATTACGGCATCATAAGGGGGATAAACGGGATCTCCCGTGTCCACGATTAGATAGTCCTCTTTTTCCTTCAAGGTTACCGGAGTACTTTCCGAAGCTCCCGCCGTATGCTTTGATATGACTGCAATTCCATCCATTGCCGCCGCATTAAAAAGAGGGGAAGAACAGCCTGCGTACACGGCCTCTGCCGTAATCCGTCCCAGGCTCTCTGTGACCGGAATCAGCTCCTGCTCCCGGTTTTTGGCCAAATCCTCTCCTATCCACTTAAGATATCTCTCCTTTGCCTCCTCCACCGGAGTTGTGTTCAAATATAAATTTCTCTTTCCCATCTGTTCTCCTATTTTGAGTTCCGTAATATCCTATCCGTACACCCTCGAATAAATCAATTCCCAGCCGCAGATACATGCGTCTGTAAATTGATTTGTGCACGGACAGGATATTACTGTTAAAATCGCTGCGTGATAGCACTAAAGAGTAAAGTTCCGCGCCTTTATTTCCACAGGTGGACGAATACGGTCTCCCCCGCTTTCAGTCCCTCCTGATTTTCTTCCATTACCAGATAACCGTCCGCCTTTGTCAGAGTGGTTATCATACCCGATTTTCCAAATATGGGAATGGCTGTTACCTCTCCGGACTCTGTCTTTTCAATCTTTACAAGCTGACATGTCCGCTTTCCAGGCGCCCCCATTACGTTGGTGGCTATTGTCGCCGGTACAGGTATCCTTTTGCTTTGTCCCGTCTTTTCCCGGTAAAACCACAGGATCACCTGTTCAAATACCAGCATGGCGGCGGCCGGATGGCCCGGAAGCCCCGCCAGCAGGGTATGGCTCTCTCTGTCATATCCCAGGATGGTAGGCTTTCCCGGCTTCAGGGCCAGGCCGTGGGTAAATACGCCCTCGCTGGCCAGCTCATCAATAACCTCCGCCGTCATATCCTTTTTCCCCTGGGAGCTTCCCCCGGAAACCACAATCAGATCGCTTGTCTTTCCGGCCTCTTCAATCCGCCTTTTCAGTTCCTCCCTCACGTCCGGCACAATGTGGCAGGCTGTAATCTCCATGCCCTCCTGCTCCGCCTGGGCACAGAGGCCATAGGTGTTGATATCCCGTATCTGTCCGGGTTCTGGCTCCTCTGAGGGCTCAATGAGCTCATCTCCTGTGGAGAGGATCGTTACACGCCAGGGACGGTAAACACAGACTCTCGTTTTTCCAAGAGCCGCCAGCGCTCCGATGTCCTGGGGCTTAAGCCTTCTTCCGGCCGGAAGCACCGTCTCCCCCTCCTTCATATCCTCGCCGATTTGAACCACGCCCTTGCCGGAAGCCACAGAAGTGTAAACCGCAATCTCCCTGTCGGAAAAAGGCTCGCAGTATTCCACCATCACCATTGCATCCGCCCCCTCCGGAAGCATTCCGCCGGTAGGAACGTAGACACACTGTCCCGGCCCTATGGAAAGTGATGTGTTCTCTCCCAGGCACACCTCCCCGATCACTTTCAAAAAGGCCGGAATAGTCTCAGAGGCTCCCCCCACATCCCTGTATCTGACCGCGTAACCGTCTACTGTGGAGCGGCGAAAGGGCGGAATCGCCTCCTCTGACAAAACCGGCTCTGCCAAAACCCTTGAAAGGGCCATGCGAAGCCCGATCTCTTCTGTCTCAAAGAAGCACTCCTCCACATGTTCCATTAGCTTCTCCCTGGCTTCTGCAAGGGCATCAACCTTCAGCAATTTCATTTTTTACAAATCTTCCCTTCTCCATATAATGCACCGCCTCAAACAGGCGGTTTACGTGATCCCATTGGTGATTGACAATCAGCCAGGTGGCAGGATCCTTTTTCTGCCGCATGGAAATCAATTCCTTAAAAAGCTCCTCGCTCTCGGCGTCCAGGTTGGACAATGTCTCGTCCATGATAATTACTTTCGGCTCAAACACCATAGCCCGAAGAAACGACAGCTTCTGCTTCTCCCCGCTGGAGAGGCTTCTGGCATACTGCTTTTTCTGCTCCAGAAGCCCGGCCCTGTCAAGAAGCTCATCCATTTTTTCCTCATCCGGGCGGATTCCTCTGATTTTCAGAGGGTAAATGAGATTCTTATAGACGCTTGTGCGCATCAGGTAAGGCCTCTGGGTCATCATAGTGATCTCCTGGGGAAGGATTCCTTCATAGTCAATATAACCCCTGTCCGGATTTAAGATTCCCATCACAAGCTTTAAAAATACGGTCTTTCCGCAGCCGTTGGAACCCACAATCCCATGTATCTTTCCCGGCTCAACAGAGAGACTTTCCACATTCAGTTCAAAGCGTCCGATTTTTTTGTGTAAATCAGTAATTTTCATCCTGCACCTCCTCCCTTTGAAAAAAGTCACAGAGGCATTGAAGGATAAAAGCCATCACAAGGAGCAGGATTCCAAGACCCACGCCCTCCGTAAAGATTCCCTGGCTCTTTAAAAGGGAGATGGTGGTAGTCATAGTCCGGGTACTGCCCTTGATATTTCCCCCTACAAGCATCACTGCGCCCACCTCGCTGATGGACCGGCCAAAGCCCGTTACCATGCAGAAATAAAGCTCCTTTCGAAGCTCCGCAAAAATCAGCTTTACAGTCTGCCATTTCCCTGCTCCCATCGTAATGGCAAAGACGCGGATTGCCGGCACAAACCGGCAGGCGTAGGAATACACCATTCCGCTGATGATAGGCGTTATGATCAGGGTCTGTGCAATCAGCATCCCTGGTATGGTAAACAGAAGCTCCAGGGAACCTAATGGGCCCCTGCGCATCAGCAGAAGATACACCAGAAGTCCCACCACTACCGGCGGCACTCCCATCAGCGTCCGGTTGATGCGGATAACAATCCTCTTTCCCGGAAAAGAAAAGCGCTCCAGCAAAAGGCCTGCGGCAATTCCAAAGACAGAGGACAGCAGGGTGGACCCAAAGGCCAGCATAAATGTCACCCGTATGGCAGACAATACCGCCTTGTCTGAAAATACATTTATCATCCAATCTATCATCCCTGCCGTCTCCTCCCCGGGGCTGTCGCAAAAAGTCAACAGACTTTTCCAATATCCGGTGTCCGGCTGTTTGTGAACAGGCTGTCTGATATGGGCGTATATTGCTTCAGCAATGTACGCACAGAGCAGACAGAATGTACACAAACCGTCCGAACACAGGATATGGAAATGGCTGTTGGCTTATTGCGACAGCCCCTTCACATAAATCCTTTAGTTATCCGTGCCTGCATTGGGCGTAAACAACGCCTGGCCGTATTCCTCCACGCCGTACTCCGCAATCAGCTTCTGTACTTCGTCGGAGCAAATCCACTCTATGAAGTCATTTGCCCCCTCGTTGTTAAGCTCCGGATATTTCTCCGGATTCACCGCGATCACACCGTACTGGTTCAGAAGATCCTTGCTTCCCTCACATACAATATCCAGTTCTATGTTCAGATCCGCATCTTTCTTTTGCTTCAGCCAGGTTCCCCGATCCGTAAGGCAGTAGGCTTTCTGCTCGTCTGCCATAGTAATGGTCGCTCCCATCCCCTGCCCGGACTCTACATAATTGGGGTCCGTAGAAGTGTCGAGACCGAGATTGTCCCAGATCTTCTTTTCTTTTTTATCCGTACCGGAATCATCACCTCTGGAAACAAATGGAAGCTGCTCCTCAATAATCTGCTTAAATACGCTCTCGATATCATCGGTCTTGGCAATGGGTTCTGCCGGACCGACTACCACAAAGTCGTTATACATAACAGGAAAACGCTCCACGCCGAAGCCGTTTGCGATAAATTCTTCTTCACTGGCCTTTGCATGAACCAGTACCACATCCACATCCCCGTTCTCACCCAGCTTTAAAGCCTCGCCGGTACCCACGGCCGTCCACTCCAGATCCCATCCCGTATCCTTCAGGAACAGAGGCTTTAAGTAATCCAGAAGTCCCGTGTCCTCGGTGCTTGTAGTTGTAGCCATCATAAGCCTGCCCTTTTCCTCTGCCGGCTCTTCAGCCTCCGCCGGTTCCTGGGCTTCCGGTTCGGTCTCCTCTGTCCTGGTTTCCTCCGGCTCTGCCGCTTCCGTACCTGCCGGTTGTGCCGGTTCTTCGGTGCTTTCCTTGCTTCCGCAGGCTGTCAGTCCCACGCACAGAACTGCTGCCAGTAACGCTGCTAACCACTTTGTTTTTTTCATTTTTCTTTCTCCTTTTACTTCAATTGTTGATTCCACCTTGAAGCATCGCATCTAATTACCATATGTTTCCTTATATGCCACCGAACAATCAGTCAGGGAAGACTCCTCTTCCCTGCCCGCCGCGCGGCCCGTGTGCCACTTTAACGGCATACTTCCTCTGCACGGCCTGTGCATAAAAAAAGCCTCCTCCTTCCGGAAAAGACCTTACTCGTTTCATATTCTCCAGATGTATCCCCTGCGCCTTCATAGGGCAGACGGATCTCCTTTGTAAATGTGTGCTTTTCTGCGGAATTCTTTTCAAATGCGGAAGGCATGTCTTTTTCAAGACATCCCCATTGGTCCGCCCTCATGGCCTGGGGCTTTAGAGGAGAGGACTCGAATTTCCTCTTTTATTCAATTTTTGTTTTCTACCATTAAGGTATACCTTACAGGTACCCCATAAATGCATGTCCCTGCGGGACGGGCGGGCTTCGCCCGTTAAGGTATTATTTCCAACATGTCACCGACTTTGATCTCTCCCCCCTTTTCCACCTTTGTAAATACACCCTCCCTGGGCATAATGCAGTCGCCCATTTTCTGGAATATCTCACATCCATGATGACATTGTTTTCCGATTTGTGTCAGCACAAGCTCCACCTCATTGCAGCGGAATCTTGTGCCGATGGGCAGAGTTTTAAAGTCAATTCCCTCTACCACCAGATTCTCTCCAAAGGCTCCGAAAGCTACCTCGGCGCCCCGTCTCCGAAATTCTTCTATTTTCTCATAGGACAGAAGACTCACCTGCCGGTGCCATTTTCCTGCATGGGCGTCTCCCTCAATCCCGAAATCCTCTATAAATACTGCCTGCCCCACATCCTGCTTCTGGGTTCCCTTTGCAGGGCTTGTACAGACCGCCATCACTCTTCCCATTTTTGACTATCCTCCTATCAAAATCGCTGTGCGATAGCACGAAAGGGTATGGATTATCCCCCTATCCGGGACATCTCATGCTGTTCGAAATGCCTCCCGTTTTTTACTGTAAACTGATGATCCCTTGGCTTTTGTTCAATTGCTTCCTTAAGAACCCGAAAGATCTCCTCGTCGGCTTTTCCTCCCCGCAAAAGTTCCCTTACGTCCACGCCGTCCGTGTACTGGAGGCAAAGCTTTAAATATCCCTCCGAGGTCAGGCGCACCCGGTTGCACTGACTGCAGAACTTATGGCTGATGGCGCTGATGAAGCCTATCCTGCCGGCAAAGCCCGAATAAGCCACATAGACGCTGGGACCGTTTCCAAAGCTTCCCGTAAGCATCCGGGGACTTCCGTAAGCCTCTTTTAGACGTTTTTGTATACTCTCCTGGGTCTCTCCGTGATATTCCTTTCCGAATCCAATGGGCATCAGTTCTATGAACCGCACATCCACAGGGTATTCCCTGGCTATGCCCGCCATCTTCACCCACTGTTCTTCATTGACTCCCTTTAAGGGCACACAGTTTATCTTCAGACGTACATCGGGATATCCGGCACATTCTTTTAATCCCTCCAGCACCCTGTCAAGGAGATCTCTTCGGGTAATCCTTTGGAACATGTCCCCATCCAGGGTGTCCAGGCTTACATTGACGGAGCGGATGCCCGCCTCATAAAGCGCTTTCATCTGTTCCCCCAGAAGTACGCCGTTTGTGGTCAGGGTCACATCCTCAATGCCGGGAATGGAGCGGATCTCCTTTGCCAGATCGGGAAGCCCCTTTCTCACAAGAGGCTCCCCGCCCGTAAGCTTGATATGCCGGATGCCCAGCCGCACAAATATTCTGCACAGGCGGACAATCTCCGCATAGCTTAAAATGTCACTGTGGCTTACCTGCTCCACACCTTTCTCCGGCATGCAGTAAATACACCGGAGGTTGCAACGATCCGTCACCGAAATGCGGATATAATCTATGGTTCTTCCATATTGGTCTAACATGATACGTTTCTTTTACTCCAATCCGTAGGTATGGGCCAGCACATCCGCCATCTGCTTCTGCCGGCATGAGGCGCAGAGGGTATCCGGCTCCCTGCCGCCTCTCTCTGCCGCCAGCAAAAGCTCCTCCCTCGTTCCGATAATTTCGCCGCAGCTCTCACAGCGGACCAGCGTAAAGCTTCTGTCCCAGATCCTGCGCTCTTTCTCATCCTGCTTATAGGGAATGGCCCCTGTGGGACAGATCCGGGCGCAGCTTAAGCAGCCCACACAGTCCTTGCTGGGTTCGTCATAAGGAGTGGATACCTTTTTGCCGGTTCCCCTGCCCACGGTTGCAATGGCTCCCGTTCCAAGGCTCTGACATGCCCTGGCGCAGAGGCCGCACATAATACATTTTTCATTGTCAAGAGCTTTAAAACGGGAACCGTCTATGGCCTGGTACTCCTCACACAGCCTGGCAATCTCTTCACTCTCCGGCGCACGTTCTTTTAAAAGCATAAGAACAACCGCCCGGTTCTCACGGACACGCTCACTGTCCGTATATACTTCAATGGGCTTCTCCACCGGGAAAACACAGGATACTACGATCCTGCTTCTTCCCCGCTCCACCACCTCTGCCAGGCAGAGCCGGCAGCAGCCCTGTTCTCCGACGCCCTCATGGTGGCAGAGTGTGGGAATATATATACCGTTCCTTGCAGCCACTTTTAAGAGAAATTCTCCCGGTTCGCAGGTACAGGTTTTTCCGTTGATTTGAATCTCAATCATTCTCTGGCCGCCCCCTTTCCAAGGGTTATCACCGCATCAAATCTACACGCCTCCCGGCAGCTTCCGCAGGCAATGCAGATTCCCGGATCAATCTCGTGAGGCTCTTTCTTTTGGCCGCTTATGGCTCCCGCCGGACATCCCTTTGCACAGAGATCGCAGCCGATGCATTTCTCCTTGTCAATTCCAAAGGAAGTCAGGCTCCTGCACACGCCCGCCGGACAGCGTTTCTCCCGGATATGGGCCTCGTACTCGCTGCGGAAATATTTGATGGTGGTCAGTACCGGATTCGGCGCACTCTTTCCCAGGCTGCACAGGGAGGAATCCTGCAGGGTATGGCCGATCCGCTCCAAGAGCTCCAGATCACCCTCTCTGCCCCGTCCCTCGCAGATATCCGTTAAAATCTCAAGCATTCTGCGCAGGCCCTCTCTGCAGGGAGTGCATTTTCCGCAGCTCTCTTCACAGAGAAACTGAGTGTAATACCGGGCCACCTCCACCATGCAGCTCCGATCATCCATGACGATCATACCGCCGGATCCCATCATGGCTCCGTAGCTTGACAGTGTATCAAAATCCACCTCCAGATCCAGCATGGATTCCGGGATACAGCCGCCGGAGGGGCCGCCGGTCTGCACGGCCTTGAAAGGCCGGTCCCCGATGATTCCGCCGCCGATGTCATAAATCAGATGCCGGAGGGTGGTTCCCATAGGCACCTCCACAAGTCCCGTCCGCTTTACCTTTCCTACCAGGGCAAATACCTTGGTACCGCTGCTTCCCTTTGTTCCTATCTTTGCAAATGCCTCTCCCCCATTATTGATAATATAGGGAATGTTGGCAAGGGTCTCAACATTGTTCAGTACGGTGGGCTGATTCCAGAGCCCCCTCTGTACGGAGCGGATATATTTTGCCCTGGGCTCTCCTACCCTTCCTTCAATGGAAGCCATAAGAGCCGTAGACTCTCCGCAGATAAAGGCACCGCCGCCCCGAACCACAGACAGATTCAGCTTATGGCCGCTTCCCATGACAGAGTCTCCAAGAATGCCTCTCGCCTTTGCATCCTCAATGGCCTTTTTGATGTGCTTCACAGCCAGATCGTATTCATCCCGAATATAGAAGAAGCCTTCCTCCGCACCGATGGCCAGAGCCGCAATGGCAAGTCCCTCAATGACCGCATGGGGATCTCCCTCCAGCACGGAGCGGTCCATAAAAGCGCCGGGATCTCCCTCGTCCCCGTTGCACACCACATATTTAGGGTAATTGTCATATCCGGCCGCCGTCCGCCATTTTCTTCCCGTAGGAAAGCCTGCGCCGCCCCGTCCCCGGAGATTGGACTTCTCCACCTCCGAAATGATTTCGTCCGGCGTCATGGCCAGTGCCTTTTTCAATGCCTCATAGCCGCCGATTTCTATGTAATCCTCTATATTTTCCGGATCAATCTGTCCGATTGCACTAAGCGCTATCTTTTTCTGCTGTGCGTAGAAAGGGTTTTCTTCCTGGGAGCGGACTCTCTCCCCGGCTTCGTTCTTATATAACAGCCTGGACACGGTCTCTCCGGCCATAACCGTCTTCTCTATGATTTCCCCGGCATCCCTGGGCTTTACCTTATAATAGGTAATGTTATCAGGCATTACCTTTACAATGGGACCGTTTTCACAGAAACCGTTGCATCCGGTCGTCTTTACCTGTGCCACCGCGTCCGCAGCCGCCCCGGCTTCACGGATGGCCTTGCGGATCGCATCTGCCACTGCCATGCTTCCATTGGCGCGGCAGCCGGTTCCGCAGCAGATCAATACGGTTTTTCTCATTTGCCGCCGCCTCCTTTTTTTACCTCACTGAGTATTTCTTTCAAACGCTCCAGTGTTACCTTCCCATAATACACATCATCAATCACCATAACGGGGGCCAGGGCGCAGGAACCAAGGCAATTCACGGTTTCCAGCGAAAACTGTCCGTCCGGCGTGGTCTCTCCCGGACCGATCCCAAGCTCTCTTGCAATGCCCTCGATGAGGGTTGAGGCTCCCCGGATATGGCATGCGGTTCCGTCACAGCATTTGATAATATGGACGCCCTTGGGTACAAGGCTTAATGCCTTATAAAAGGTTGCCATAGAGTACAGGGCAGACACGGGACAGCCCAGGTATTCGGCCAAAAGCTCCAGTCCCTCTCTGGGCACATACTGGAAAATCCGCTGCATATCCTGCATAATCGCCAGGGCATATCTCTGATCCCGGTCATAGCCCTCGATAATCTCCCTCATATTTTTTTCGGTTACTTCCACATTTACACCACCTTCGTTTTTCAGCCTCCCGCAACTACCGGGAATATAGATACCACATCCTCAGGCACAAGCTTTGTGTGAATCCCGTCAAGGTGCTCCACATGGCGCCCATTTACCAATATGATAATCTCTTCCCCAAGCTGCTCACCGTCCTCTGTGAGCATTTTGTTCCGAAGCTTTTCACCGTATCTGGCGCACAGTGCGTGCGCCAGATGGTAGATATCCTTTTCATAGGGGAAATTTACGGCCTTGCAGCCGGTATATTCCCTTAGGTATGCAAAAAATTTCACCTGCATTTATAATCCAAGCTCCTTAACTTTATCCGCTGTGGGAACGCCCTCGCTGTCCCAGCCCCGCAGCTGGTAGTATTCCTCCAGCATGGTATGCAGCTCGTTTACCTTTCCCTTGGCAGGTCCGTCCGGAAGCTCTTCCCTGAGAAGTCTGGGCGGCAGAGTATCTTTCTCAACCCCGGCCGCTATATTGAATCTCTTTTCCAGATTCCAGACTCTCTCGCCTTTCAGCAGAATGTCAGCGTCGGATTCATCGCTTCCCACGGCCTCCCGGTACTGGGCGGCCACCTCCGGCAGTCCGATGGCAAAGGAGGTAAAGAGACAGATTCCAACGGAGTCAATGAGTGCCGTCAGATCCTGGAATACCTTCAGCATTCCGGCCTTTCCTTCCGTTACCAGCGGATCCATCTTGGTGGGAAGTCCTAAAACTTCGGGAGAGGTCATATAACCGCGCACATGGCAGCCTCCCCGGTTGGAGGTAGCATATTCCAGGCCGATTCCCTGGAGCGCACGCCCGTCATAAGCCGGCATCTCCTGCTTCTTCACGCTCATGGACAGCTCCGGATGACCGCATTTTTCTGCCAGGCGGTAGGAGCCCTGGGCCAGTTCCTTTCCAAAGCCCTCATTCTTTGCCGTCATCTCCGCCAGCTTCACCATAGTATGGGCGTCGCCAAAGCGGATGGGCATTCCCGTCTCCTCCTCGGTGAGATACCCTGCTTCATAAAGTTCCATAGCGCAGGCAATGGTGGCTCCCAAAGTGATGGGGTCGAAACCGTATTCGTTACAGATAAAGTTTGCCTTGCAGACAGCCTCCAGATCGTCGATTCCGCAGTCTGCGCCAAAGGACCAGCCCGCCTCATACTCCGGTCCCTCTCCGAAGGATTTGAAAGGTCCGTCGGGAATCCGAACCACACGTCCGCAGCCGATACAGCAGCCGAAGCAGCCCTTGTTCCGCACCAGATATTTTTCTGCCAGGGTTTCGCCGGAAATATTGTCTGCATCTGCGTATACCGCACCGTCCCGGCCGTTCCGAAGGGGAAGTCCGCCGGTCTCGTTGATGATATTTACCAGAATCTCCGTACCGTAGGCCGCAAGTCCCTCTCCCGTTACGGGATGTGCCTTTAGAACGTTTCTTGCGTTCTCCATAGCCGCCATAAAGCCCTCAGGCCTTGCGACACCAATAGAGCCGGTTCCCTTAACGACTACGGCTTTCAGCTTTTTGCTGCCCATAACCGCGCCCAGGCCGCCCCGGCCGGCTGCCCTGTGCTTATCGTTCATCACGCCTGCGTAGAGACAGAGATTTTCTCCCGTAGGCCCGATGCATGCTACCCTGAAGGAAGCGCCGCAGTCCTTGTTCAGTTCGTCCGTAGCCTCAAACACCGTTTTGCCCCACAGATGGGAGGCGTCCCGAAGCTCTACTTTATCGTCATTTATGTAAAGATATACCGGGGTATCGCTTACACCCTCGAAAATAATTCCGTCATAGCCGGCGTATTTGAGCTCCGGCCCAAAATGTCCGCCGGAATTGGCTGCACCGATGGTCCCTGTAAGGGGAGCCTTGGCCACTACCTCATAGCGTCCGCTGCAGCAGGCTGCCGTTCCGGTCAGGGGGCCTGTCATAAAGATCAGTTTATTGTCCGGTCCAAGGGCATCTGCTTTTGGATCCACCTCATCGCAGAAGTACTTGGTTCCAAGACCTCTGGCTCCCACAAAGTCCTCTGCGGCTTTCCGGTTCAGAGGTTCCTTTACGATTGTCTTATTTTCCAGATTTACTCTTAATATGGTACCTGTATATCCGTTCATGAGCACACCTCCTCGCCAAATACATCCTTAAACCGGTCTGCAACTGCCTGCCGTCTCTCCATGCCGTCGTCCGGATCCTCAAAGGTGATTGCGCCGGAAGGACAGAATTTTGCGCACTTGGGCTCGCCGCCGCAGAGATCGCATTTGTGAACCTGCTTTGTCTCGGGATTGAAGCCGATGTTTCCAAGGGGACATGCGTTCATGCACATCTTACATCCGATACATTTTTCCTGGTTGATGATGGTTGCTCCAAGCTCATTTCTGGAAATTGCTCCTACAGGGCAGACCTCCATACAGCTGGGGCTTTCACACTGCATACACATCACAGGGATGCAGATAGCAGCCTCCTCATATGCCATAACGCTTACATTTGCCTGCCGCGGGTTGAAGGTTCCGTTATGTCCGAAGGAACATACCAGCTCACAGGTTCTGCAGCCCAGGCACTTCTCTGGTTTGATCATTAATTGCTTCGCCATTTTCAAGCCTCCTTTTTTAAACACAAAAATCCACTATGATGGGCATACTTCTACCCTCATAGCGGACTCCTTTGCAAATACGGCAGGCAGCCCCGTTACCAGAGCTACCCATTGGTTCTGACTTCCCGCTGCGAAAGGCTGCGTCAGAAGAAAGAACTCGGAGTTTATTTACTTGTTTCTTCACCATTATAACATATTAAATATTTTTTTCCACCCGAAAAT
>JAETRR010000093.1 GCA_021770065.1 Lachnoclostridium sp.
GCGCTTTGTTCAACCAGGAAAAATCGAAACTGATGCAAACGAAAGGGCAGTTATCAAAGGGTTCAAGGCTGCTTTTTCGTTTGCACCACCTTCGATTCTTTCCTTAACGATTTGTTGCTCTAAGTATAGCATATCCCCACACAGATTGCTACAAGAATCACAGGGCACAGCCGCCACGCCCTATGTTTTACCATTCTAACGCCCTCTCTATCTGTTGTTTCTGTCCTCTCAAATCATTCTGCTTCTCATACAAGCTATCCCGTTCTTTGCAGAGTGCTTTCATGCGCTCCAACTGCGACCGTACTCCCTCCCGACAATTTGGCTCTATCTTCTTATATTCCCCGGTCAGATTGCGAATTTCATTGTTATTTGTCTTTATCTGTTCCGATACGCATATCCAGTCAATCAAATTGCGGACTTCCATATCGGTATCATATAATTCTGTTTCCGTCAGAATCTTTGCACACAGCCGCACCATGACTTTCTTTTCCATATCCGTCATATCCTATCAATCCCCTTTCCTATCGGCTCATTTCATGGTCACGTTTCGGGCGTTTCTTTGCCCTTTCTGCCTGTTCTAACGCCTTTGACCGTTCTACTATCGACTGCACCTGTTCCCTGCCGAAATAACGCTCCAAACGCCCCAAATCAACCGTTTTTTCCTGCAATCGACCTATGATGTCACTCTGCTCCATGACCTTATCCGTCAAGCGTCTAATCTGTATTTGTTGCCCGTCGACTTTGGTTGTCAGCTTCTTGCTTTGCTCTGCAAGCTGTACGCATTTGATAGTAAGATTTTTTACTACCTCCTTTAATTTCTCCACAAGCGGTAAAACCTTTTTATCCCGGTATGCCTTTGCACTCATCAATGCTCCCGGCTCCGGCAACTGCCATTTCACATCTTCATCATAGGCGTGAATATTTCTCTCCATAACTTCCTTTGACTGCACCATTTTGTTGATTTCCTGCTGTAACTTTTCCTGCTGTTTTTCCAATCTTTCATTTTCAGACAGCAACTTTTCCTTATCCTCTGTTAGTGTTTCCGTCTGCTCTTTCAAAAGAAGATTTGTAGTGGAAAGTTCTGATACTTCCTGCCGGATCGCTTCACTCTCTTTCCGTATCTGCTCCGTTTCCTGCCCTGCCGCTATCTGCTGATGAAGAATAGAAGATAATTCCTCTTTACTGCCGAAAATTGTCTGCTCCAGTTCAGCAATCTCTTTTTGCCGCTCCTGCTTCTCAAAGTCGAGTACAGACAAATGCTTGTTATGTGTGCCTAACTGTTTCCACTGTATGCCATAACACTCCATGACTTTTGAAAGTTCCCGCTTCTCCGCTTCAATCCATTCATTCCATTCCGTCATTCCTCTTGTGCCGCCTTTGAAACCCTGTTCCGACAGTGCGCCCTTTAACGATACTCTTGTATCAAGCCCACGCTTGCTGTTACAGATAAAGGGAACAAAATCAATGTGGATATGCGGTGTCTGCTCGTCCATATGCAAATGGCTTGAAAACACATAAAGATTAGGATTTCTTTTCTGAAACTGCTCCATAAACTCACATAAAATATCTTTCGCCAACTGCCCCTCATTGCTCTGCACGTTCATATCGTCCCTATTGCCGATTTGGAAGATTACCTCATAAAATAACTTCTCCTGCTTTCCCCGGCGTATCTTCTCATAGTAATTGTCAATCTTTCGGTCACTCCGTTTCTGTTTTGCATTGTAGCGTTCCAGTGCTTCATCAAAAAGAGTATGGTAAACTTCTTTTATATCCGAGTGGCAAAATTCCACGTTATTCCGGCTTCGCTCCTTGTCTACATTTTTAGCTGTAAAGGCTCTTGTATTGTGGTTGACCGAACCTTTCCCCATCATGCCGCTAATCGTCCTTTCCAATAGGCATATCCTCCACATTCTATATATTTTTTTTACTGCGCCGACAGGCGCAAGGCTTTGTTACTTTCCCGAAAGTAACGCAAAAGCACTTTCGACAGGCTACGCTCTATCAAAAGTGCCTTTGCGCCCTGCCGGGGGCTTTCCGTCCTTACGGACGGGGCGTCTTTCCGCCGCCTTGTTGCCACCACGTTTCTAGTCAAGGTGGCAAGATTGCCCTATCTTTAGAAAAGGTGATCTTGCTATCTTACTTTGCTATAAAGTCCAGTACCATTGATTTCCTACTTTCACGCTATCAATGTTCATTTCCTTTTTGGCGTTCCACAGCGTTTTCTTCTTAATACCCCTCTCCCTTGCCGCTTCTGTAATTTCATTACAAGACAACTGCCCCTCTGCTAAAATCTCCGCAAGAAATGATTTTGCGTCCTTTGTTTTCTGCCCTCTGCTCTCCCCCGAAAGCAATTCCTCAACCGTAATGTCATAAACACCCTCCCAAGTAAAACCGTTGTCCTTATCCATACGAAACGCTATTGAAGTTCCCTCCGGCGCAAGACTACTCTTATCATGCGCTATCACACGCAGAGTTGTATCGTCTTTTATCCTGCCGACTACCAACACGCTCCGTGCAGTAGCTTGAAAATCTATTGAACCCAATCCCCGGTAAGTAGATTTACTTCCGCTTGCCTTATTCATGTGACCGATAAGGACAATCGCACACCCGTATTCTTCCGCAATATTTCCCAACTGCTTCAGCACTGGTCTAATTTCGTT
>JAETRR010000094.1 GCA_021770065.1 Lachnoclostridium sp.
AACAAAAACACTTCGCAAAATATCACATTGCTGTTTATCAGCATTTCCGCTGTGATTGCTATTACTGTTGTAGGGAATTTTGTAACCACCTATGTAAGCGATGTTTTCAATGGGGCCGAGCTGCAAGGCTTTGCAGACGGGTACATGGAGCCGGACTTTGTAGAGCAGGTTAAGGATATGGATGAGATTGAAAAGGTACTTCCTGTCTTTGTATATGAAAATCGGATGCAGGCAGACGGTATGACCTTTAGCCGCCTGGAGGCAACTGATAATCTGGAATGGTACAGCTCCATGCTGGCACTCCACTATACGGAAAAAGGCATGGAAGAAAAAGCTGTTTTGGCCTTTGACGGGGAAAGAGCTATTTTGTTAAGTGAAAGCTGCATGGAGCGCACCGGTTTTGACATAGGTGATACTCTTTCCCTGAATTGCGGCACTGGACAAAACGATTATCTGGTAGTGGGCAGCTTCAAATCAAGGGCTACGGATGTGGAAGCGTTGATTTCTTCCACCTATGCAGTTTCCGATTTTGACGCCTCTGCCTATGACTTCCTCGCCTATACCGCCGCAGACCCGGACGCTATTATGGTACAAATTCGGGATCTGTTTGGCGAAACATCAAATTGGAGCCGGACGGTGGAGGAATTTAACACAGATGCCCTGTCTACTGTGGGAGCTTTTTTACGGCCTATGCGCAGCATGACCTATTTTATCCTTTTACTGGCTACTGTGGGGATTATCAATAACCTGTTGATTAACTATATTCAAAAGCGGCGAAGCATTGCCATGTATAAGTCTGTGGGACTTTCCAATCGGCAGAACATGAAAATGACATTGATTGAGGGGTTTTCTTCTGGCCTAATTGGAGCTGTTATAGCAATTTTTGTTTCCTATATGGAAATTCAGACGATTTTTCTTGTGGCTGGCCCTAAAATTTCGATGATGCCGGAACTGGATGCTGTTACATTCCTGACCGCCGGCGGCATGGGAATTATTGTGACCCTGCTTGGCTCTGTTGTTCCGATTTTTAAGTGCCGCCATATGAAGCTGGTGGAAGAAATCAAATTTGAATAAGACAAGAAGATGGGAGGTTTTTTCAAATGAAATCATTTGTTGGCAATATAGCCGTTGAGGGAAAACATATCATAAAAGATTTTCGCCTTGGTGACACCACCACAAAGGTACTCAAAGATATTTCCTTACAGGTCATGCAGGGGGAATTTGTGTCTATCATGGGGCCGTCCGGCTCTGGAAAGAGCACGCTGCTCTATATTCTTGGAGGTCTTGATGCTCCAACCAGCGGCCATGTCCTTTTGAACGGCACGGATATTTCGCGTTTTGGGGATGAAAAAATGAGCCGTATCAGGCGGCAGAAAATTGGCTTTGTCTTTCAGTTTTATAACCTCATTCCCAACCTGAATGTAGAGGAAAACATCATGCTGCCCCTGCTCCTGGACGGCAAGAAGATGGGCGGCTACAAAAAGCAGCTCGATCGAATTTTAGAGATTGTCGGCTTATCTAATCGCCGTAAGCATAAGCCCCGTGAATTATCTGGCGGTCAGCAGCAGCGAGTGGCAATCGCCCGCGCTCTGATTGGGAACCCCGAAATTCTATTTGCAGACGAGCCGACTGGCAATCTGGATAGCAAAACCGGGGCCGAGATTATGAACCTGCTGCGTGAGATTAACCAGAATAGCGGCCAGACAATCATCATGGTAACACATTCGCCGGATGCAGCTAAGAGTAGCAGCCGCGTGATTACTGTACAAGACGGTATGATTTTTTAAGTATATACTGAATGTAGTCAACATCTATAACTCAAGAAGGGTAGCATTTTGTAGATAAATTTTAAAATACAGTAGTGAAAGGGGTGGTGATATGGGAAATTAGCCGTATTTGATATATCTGAACCTGGCGGCAGAATTGCGGAAAAGCTGCTCGTGTTGTTAAGTGCCCGTCAGCGTCAGGAGTTAGTAAATTATCTTCTCGATTCTCAAAAGCAACAGAAGAATCCTGCCGACAGCCCATTCGCCATTTCCGAAACTAATAGGGGCAGACAGTCATTGATGAACCGTTTACAGAGATTCACATGGGTGATTTATACTTCTGCCAGGAGCAACGGCTTGTATGTATTGGTGAGCAGGTAATTAAATTAACCACTAAGGAATTTGACATCTTTGCTTTGTTAATTACTCACCCGAAGCGGGTATTTACTTATGAACTGATTATGGAATTGGTCTGGAACGAGGATTATTCGCTCTATTCCCGAAAAGCAGTCAATAACCGTGTGAGTAATCTGCGGAGGAAATTGAAAACTACACCTGATTCCCCGGACTATATTAAAAGTGTTATTGGCATTGGTTATAAATTTGAAGTATTCTGATAAAGGGGCTGTCGGGAAATAACGCTTTATGCCCCTGATATGCAAATAGGAGACATTCCCTTAAAAATTCAGGCTCTTTCAAGACACTGGATTTTTATCGGCTGTCTCCTTCTTTTAACAGCATCTGCTTCAGGGCGCAGTATCCCCTTGTTTGGATTTCAGAAACCGCTCTCTTGTCTATGCTGCTTTTTCTTCCTTTTTTCCTTCATATTTCTCGATTTCGTGATGTAGAAA
>JAETRR010000051.1 GCA_021770065.1 Lachnoclostridium sp.
TTTCCGTGAGGAACCAGATAGCACTCATTCAGTCCCGGCTTTGCTTCATCGATCATATTCAGATAATTTTCCGTAGTCTCAAATGTCCAGTCGATGGCATCGCTGTCCCCGTCCAGCCCGGCAAGGTTCTTTCTCCAGGGACTGATATACTCTTTTGGCAGAGGCGCCATAGAGATACCGTCCTGTCCCAGAACCTCTGTAGTGATGCCCTGCATAACCTTTGGGGCTACCTCCGGCTCCACCAGCACCTGCAGGTCGCTGTGACTGTGGGTATCGATAAAGCCCGGAGCTACGGCCAGCCCCGCAGCATCAATCACCTCCGCCCCGGCGGCGTCAATGGATGCTGCAATCTTTTCAATTCTCCCCTCCGAAATCAGAAGATCTCCCCGATACCCCGGATTTCCGCTTCCGTCAATGATCTGTCCGTTTTTAATCAATGTTTTCATTCGAAATAACCTCCTATTACTCTTCTTCAAACTTTATCTCCGGCGCCGCCGGTACTCCGCTTCCCCTCTCGATTGCGGACACCAGGAATATCACAATAAATGCTACAATGCCGCCCGGAACCATAGCGCTTAATCCCCAGGGCGTATGCAGGGCATAGATCCAGATCGCCGCAACAGCCGTTCCGCATACGATTGAGATAAAACCTGCCCTCTGAGTTACATTTTTATAGAAGATTCCGCAGATAAACGCTGCGAACGGTCCCGCGCTCCGCAGTGCAAAGGCGCCCATCATAACGCTGATGATATTGGATGCCGTGAGCGCCACCGACAGTCCCACGAGACCCACAATCACCATGACCACTCTGGAGATCCAGACCTCTTTCTGGTCATCTTTCTTTCCTTTGTTGATATACGGAGTAAAAATATCGTTGGTAAACATGGTGGCTGTTCCGATCATATTTCCGGAGGCGCTGCTCATGGTCGCCGCCACAATAGCCGCCAGCACAAGCCCTGCTACCACAGGAGGCGCAAAGTTAATGGTGGCTTCTGCCAATGCATTTTTCTGTGCTCCCCCGAGAGCATAACCGTCAATGCAGGCATATGCCACAAGACCGATGATGGCCGGAACAATGGCATACACTGCGGACAGGACTCCTGCGATCACGGAACCGGTCATGGCCGCCTTGCCGTTTTTCGCAGAGCAGTAGGTCTGGACAATCTCCTGGCCCGTGGGGAAAGTCATACAGTACATAGCAATATATCCGATGACTGTAGGAACTCCGATCTTTGTCATGCTGAGCAGGTCAAGTCCCCCTCCTGCCGCTGCCGATACCTCCCCTGCTTTTGCAAACAGTGCGGAAAATCCGCCCACATCGCCGCTGCCCACCATAATGAACATGGCAAGGGTCATACCCACGGTAATAAAGAGTACATGCATCAGGTTGGCCGCCGCCACAGAGGCAAATCCGCCTACCATCGTATACAGGATGACAACAAATGTGGTAATGATCGCCGCAGTCTGAAAGGAAACTCCCGTCACCACATTGATAATAGAGGCCGTAGCAATAATCTGCGCGCCGGTTGCCATAAACAGCGCAGCGATAGATGTAAACGCAGTAAAGATATGGGATGCTTTTCCATAGCGCTTGCTGATGATCTCCGGAACCGTATTGGCCTGGGCTTTTCTGAAATAGGGCGCAATAAAGGATACCAGCACAAAGCCTATGCCTGCCGCAACCACATACCAGCAGGCCGACAGCCCGTAGGTATGGACATTGGTCGCAATTCCTGTGGTACTCGCTCCTCCGGTATTTGCCGCAAACAATGTTCCTGCCAGAACCACCGGCCCCAGGGATTTGCTTGCCATCAGGAAATCATCGTTGCTCTGCTTCTTGGCCTTTGCCTGTTTTCTCCTGGACACAATCAGTCCGATGGCAACCGTCGCCGCCATATATAATAATATAATTACAAGTGCCGTAACCTGAATACTGCTCATAAACTTATCCCCCTTTGTACATCTTTACACCAAGAGCGCTTCCATGACCGCATAGTAGCACTCTTCCACTTTTGTCAGCTGTTCAATCTCAATGTATTCATTCACCGTATGGGCCAGATTTTCTCTGGACGGCCCGAGACCAAAGGTTTTGATTCCTGCTTCTCCTGCATAATGGCTTCCGTTGGTACAGAAGTTATACTGGGTGATTTCCGGCGTAAATCCCTTTTCCTGAAGCTTTCTATAAACTGCCTGTACAAAATCATCCTCTTTCTCATACAGCCAGCCCGGGAAGAACCGCTCTCCCTCAATCTCATTGCCTGTATGGCATTTTTCCCTGCCCACTGCATAGGAAGCCTTTACTTTCAATTCGGAATCCTCTGCCATAAGCTTCTCCAGCAGCTCGTTGATGGGAGCCAGCACGCTCTCCTTCGTCTCACCCACCAGAAGACGCCTGTCGTAAGTGGCACGGCAGTATTCCGGAACTACGGATGCGCCGGGATAAGGAGCGGATTTGATGTCGGTCAGTTCCAGGATGCCGTCTCCCAGTACGGGATGATGGGTAGGCTTAAGCGTGCGGATTGCTTCAATCACCTTTGCCATTTTATATACGGCATTGATTCCCTTTTCCGGATTGGCGGAGTGACAGGGCTTTCCAAATGTTTCGATAACGATCTCCGCTCTTCCTCTCTGTCCAATCTTCAGATTCAGCTGGGACGCCTCCCCGATGACTACATAATCGGGCTGAACAAATTTGCTGATCTCTCTTGCCGCCACGCCCTCAAAGCACTCCTCATGCACAACGCCTGCCACATAAATCTCGCCCGCAAAATCTTTGTCTTTATCTTTGGCAAAACAGGCTGCGGCGCAGGTCATAGCCGCTACTGCGCCTTTCATGTCGCTTGTTCCTCTTCCGCAGATCTTTTTATCGTGAATCTCTGCGGCAAAAGGCGGATATGTCCACTCTTTTTCCTCTGTCACCGGAACGGTATCAATGTGTCCGTCAAACAGAATCTTTTTGCCCGGACGGCGGCCTCTGATGCAGCCGATGATATTGCCGTACCGGTCAACCGTCACATCATCAAATCCCATTTTCTTCATATATCCCGACAGAACCTCTACTACGCCTGCCTCCTCACCGGAATAGCTCCTCTGGCGGATAAGCTCCTGGCAGAGTGTGATAACCTGTTCTTCTCTTGCTTTATCTAACATATCTACATCCTCCTATTTAAAGTTCCGTAATATCCCATCAGTACACCCTTATATAAATCAATTCCCAGCCGCAAGTGCATGCGTCTGTAAATTGATTTGTGCACTGACGGGATATTACTGTTTTAAGTCGCTGCGCGACAGCTCTAAAGGGTAAAGCCACTTCGGCACACAGGTAATGAGAGAAACTTTCATCCGAAAGGGCACTCATGAAAGTTCCTCTCGTGCGCCTCCCCGACTTTACCATGATTATTTATTTGTCTGTATGTCCCGGATAGGCCCCGTCCCATACGATGGAGCGGTAATTTTCTTTGTCCGTGTCTCCCTCCGTGCTGAAGAACAGCACCCTGGAATTCTCATTAAGCCCCAGCTTTTCTCTGATATCCCTATACTTCGGATCTCTCATAATCTCTGTCACACATCCGAAAGCCGCAGCTCCGCTTTCCCCTGAGATAATCTGCGGATCTCCCTTTACGGGACTGGCAAGGATCCGCATTCCCTGGGCCGCCATGTAATCCGGACAGGAGATAAAATTATCCGCATAATCCCGAAGAACGTTCCAGCCAATGCTGCAGGGCTCTCCGCAGGCCAGGCCTGCCATGATCGTGTTCATCTCGCCGGTCACGAAGTGGAGCTTTCCGTCCGCCGCC
This sequence comes from Lachnoclostridium sp., assembly GCA_021770065.1. Classification (GTDB taxonomy): domain Bacteria; phylum Bacillota; class Clostridia; order Lachnospirales; family Lachnospiraceae; genus Laedolimicola. Next base: position 3,798 of record JAETRR010000051.1, read on the forward strand.
TCTGCGGTACGATATACGCAGTCCGCCTTATTCGGTTCTACAATGGTAATCACCGGGCGCTCCTCTCCATATACGGAAGCAAAGAACCCTGTAATGGCGCCTGCCATAGAGCCTACGCCTGCCTGAAGAAAGATATGGGTAGGTTTCTCCGGAAGCTGCGTGTAGGCTTCATACCCCATAGTTCCATAGCCCTGCATAATCCATTCCGGAATGTCCTCATAGCCGTCCCATGCCGTATCCTGTACCATAACCCAGCCCTTTTCCTCGGCCTGGCGGTTCGCCAGCCGAACGGCCTCGTCATAATTCAGATCCGTGATGGATGCGTCCGCTCCCTCTGCAAGAATATTTTGAAGTCTCTCCCTGGCGCTTCCCTTCGGCATATAGACCACCGCATTCTGGCGAAGCTTGCTGGCCGTCCAGGCCACCCCACGCCCGTGATTGCCGTCCGTTGCCGTTACAAAGGTAATATCCCCCAGCTCTTTTTTTGTCCGATCCGATACCAGCTCTTCATAGGGCATCTCTTCAATTGTCTTGCCCAGCTTTTCCGCAAGATAGCTTCCGATGGCATAGCTTCCTCCCAGAACCTTAAAGGCATTTAGGCCGAAGCGGTAGGACTCATCCTTCATATAGATGGTTCCAAGCCCCAGGGTGCCGGCCGTCTCCTTAAGCTCTGTAAGAGGTGTTGCCCTGTACATGGGAAAGCTTGCATGAAAGCTTTGAACCTTTTTTGCATTTTCCAGGCTCATAAAACTTAGGTCTGACTTATTTCCCTGCTTTCTTTGATACTGGATTAGTTTTAATTGTTCTTTCATTGCGTCTCCTGTCTCAGTCAAATATTTGAGCCGTCCGCTCTGTGCACCGGGCGGACATCTTCTTCATTGGTTTCTGCCCTTATATAAAGCAGATTTTGTGCCAACCACTTCATTTTCCCCCTTTTTAATTTGTGAAATTCTTCCAATTTTCCAGCCTCATTTTTGGCTTATTTGCACAAAAAAAGGATGCTGCAAAACAGTTCTCTGTTTTTATGCAGTATCCTTTTTTCTCACTTTGAGAATTAATTCTTATTTTGAGAATTCTACAATTCTTATTTTGAGAATTTTTTATTCCAGCTTCCGGTATAGAGTGGCCAGGCTGATTCCCAGTGCTTTTGCCGCTTTTTTCTTTCCCTCCGTGTCATCTCCAAAAAGCTTCAGCGCTTTTTGAATCTCCTGCTCCTCCAGGCTCTTCAGGGTCGAGATTTTTTCTCCCACAGGAGTACTCTCCTGGCGAAGAATACTCGTCTCCGGCGATCCCATAAGATGATCCGGCAGGGTACGGCGATCCAATATCCCGTCTTCCTCCATCATATTAACCATAAATTCCACTGTATTTTCCAGCTCCCGGACATTCCCGTACCACGGATAACAGCACATGCGGTCCATGACCTCCTCGGTAATGGATACCAGCTTTTTCCCCAGCAGCCCCGCATATCTGTCTGCAAAATAAAAAGACAGATCCCGGATGTCCTCTTTCCGCTCCCGAAACGGTGGGATTTTCAGCGGAATCACGTTTAACCGATAATACAAATCCTCCCGAAACTGTTTCTTCTCAATCATTTCTTTCAGATTCTTATTGGTTGCCGCCAGAATCCGCACATCAATGGGAATCACCTGGTTTGATCCAATCCTGATAATCTTTCTCTCCTGAAGCACCCGGAGAAGCTTCACCTGGAGATACAGGGGCATATCGCCGATCTCATCCAAGAAAATAACTCCCTTGTTGGCCAGCTCAAATTTCCCCATTCTGCCATTGGGATCCGCGCCCGTAAATGCGCCTTTTACGTAACCGAATAATTCCGCTTCCAGAAGAGGCTCCGGAATCGCCCCACAGTTAATGGCAACAAAACGGCCCTCTCTCCGGTCACTGGCTTTCCAGATGGCTGACGCCGCAACCTCCTTACCTGTTCCGCTCTCCCCGGTAATGAGGACGGTAGACGTACTCCCGGCCACTTTACGGATCTCGTCCTGAAGCAGCCGGATCTGGGGGCTGCTCCCGATCATGTCAAAAGCTCCCTCCGGCGGCACCGTATGGGTAATCTCATAATAACGCTCCCTCACAACTCTTGTGCTCTCAAAGATCAGTACCTTGGAATACTGCTCCGGCTCCCTGTCCAGATCATACATGTGTCCCATAACCAGGTATTCTTTGTCACCGATTCTAAGCCGGTACTCATTTTCATGGTTCAGACTGTCTCCTGTCGGTGTGACCGATACTTTTTTGCCTTTTGCAAGCTCCGGAGCCAGCTGCTTTTCTGCCGCCGCATTGGCCACGGAAACCCTCTCATCTTTTCCCAGGATCAGGATTCCCTTTTCCACATGGCTGATCACGCAGTCAAGGGTCTCCAGAAGCGCCCTGCTGCGCTTTTGCCCGGTTACCTCTGCAGCTTTTGCGGAAATAAATCCGGCAATCTGTTCTAAAAGCTCCAGATACATAGACTCATTGCCGAGAATCCGTTCTTTCTGCTCCCGGCTGCTCCCAATCAGTCCGATGACACCGATGCTTTTCCCTCCCAGGCGGATGGGCATGGAGATCTCAATCTCTTCTCTGCAGCTATTCCGCTTGGGACATTCCCTGCACAGCGATTCTTTCCCCGGCTCATAGATGATCTCCATATTCCCTGTGCGCAGCACATGCTGATACACATAGCCCTCCGCAGACATGTCTTCATTTACACAGGACGCATAGAGGCCAGTCCCTGCAATTCTGAAAAGATTCTCATCTACTACTTCTACCTCAATCTGCGCCACCTTCGACATGATTCCCGCATACACTTCTACCGTATCCTGGATCTCAAGAAGAATACTGGGTACTGCCATGCTTCATCTCCCCCCTAAAAATGAAAAACTCCGTAAATTACCACCGGTTCTTAATCTTATTCTGCAGCCGGTACATGGTGTTGAGCGCATCCAAAGGCGTCATATTGCTCAGATCCATTTCCCGAAGCTCCGTAATAATGTCATCATCCTTTACCGTATCAAAAAGGGAGATCTGCTCCATCTCCATTCCCATCGGGGCAGGGGCCGCCTTGGGCTTTAAGGAAATGTCCGCCTGTACCAGATCCTCCACCAGCTCCTTGGCCCGGGCAATCACCGGTTCGGGCACTCCTGCCAGCTTAGCCACCTGAATCCCGTAGCTCTTGTCCGCCCCGCCCTTAATGATTTTCCGAAGAAATACAATATCATCGCCCTTCTCTTTCACGGCAATGCAGTAATTATTCACGCCGGCCAGAGATCCCTCCAGCTCCGTCAGCTCATGGTAATGGGTGGCAAAAAGGGTCTTAGCTCCCAGGATACGGGGATTGCTGATATATTCAATTACCGCCCAGGCAATGGCCAGCCCGTCAAAGGTACTGGTTCCCCGGCCAATCTCATCCAGAATTAAAAGGCTGCTTCCCGTGGCATTCCGCAGGATATTGGCAACCTCTGTCATTTCCACCATAAAGGTACTCTGGCCGGAAGCCAGATCATCCGAAGCCCCTACCCTGGTAAAAATCCGATCCACAATGCCGATCTTAGCACTGTCCGCCGGCACAAAGCTCCCCACCTGGGCCATCAGCACAATAAGAGCCGTCTGGCGCATATAGGTGGATTTTCCTGCCATATTGGGGCCTGTGATAATGGAAATCCGGTTGCTGCCATTGTCAAGAAATGTGTCATTGGGAATGAACATATCGTTCTCAATCATCTTCTCTACCACCGGATGGCGGCCGCCCTTGATGTCAATGATTCCTTTTTCATTCATTTTCGGACGCACAAAATGATTTCTCTCCGCCACAAATGCCAGAGAGGCAAATACGTCTATCTGGGCCACGGCCTTGGCCGTCTTCTGAATCCGCAGCACTTCTGCGGCAATGGCCTCGCGAAGTTCCACAAACAGGCTGTATTCCAAAGCCGTCAGTTTTTCCTCCGCTCCCAGAATGGTATCCTCCAGCTCTTTAAGCTCCGGCGTAATGTAACGCTCCGCATTGGTCAGGGTCTGCTTGCGCATATAGTAATCAGGCACCATATCCTTGTAAGAATTGGTCACTTCCAGATAGTAGCCGAATACCTTGTTGTATTTGATTTTCAGATTTTTGATGCCGGTCTTTTCACGCTCATCCGCTTCCACCTTTGCAAGCCAGCTCTTCCCCTCGGTTTTGGCTTTTCGGTAGCGATCCACATCCTCATTGCAGCCGTCCCGGATAATATCCCCGTCCCGAATGGAAACAGGCGGATCCTCCCGAATGGTATGAGCAATCACAGCCTGCAGATCGGAAAGGACATCAAGTTCTTCACAGAGGGTCCGAAGAAGCGGCGACTGAAACTCTTCCATTAATGTCTTAATATGGGGCAGCATTTCCAGAGAAGTGCAAAAAGCCGTAAGGTCTCTGGGATTGGCCGTCTGATAGCTGATGCGTCCAATCAGACGCTCCAGATCGTAAATAGGATTTAGGTACTCCCGAAGTTCTTCCCTTGTGATCACATGCTCATTCAGCTCTGCAATAGCTTCATGGCGCTTTTCGATCTCACTCCGGTCAATAAGGGGCTGCTCTACCATCGTGCGCAGGGTTCTGGCGCCCATGGCTGTCTTGGTCTTGTCCAGCACCCACAAAAGGGAGCCGCGCTTCTGCTTTTCCCTTAAGGTCTCCACCAGCTCCAGATTTCTCCGGCTGGAGCTGTCAATAATCATGTATTTTCCGATGGTGTAGGGCTGCAGGCGGGTCATATGGGACAGAGATGTCTTCTGAGTCTCATAGAGGTATTTGAGAAGCGCGCCTGCGGCAATGGTTCCGCAGTTTAAGTCCTTTAACCCCAGCCCCGTCAAATCCGCCATCTTAAAATGTTCCAACAGAGTGCGCCTGCACAGCTCGTCATCAAAGTACCAGGACTCCAGAGGGTACAGGGCGATATTCAGCCGGAACCTGAGATCATCCAGATCCATGCCGCTCATGGTAAACGGCTCATTACACACAATCTCCGAAGGCGCAAATTTATGAATCTCATCCCACAGCTTCCTCCGGGAATCCACCTCTGTCACAAAATAATCCCCGGTGGTAATGTCCGCAGTAGAGATCCCATAGCGATCCGACAGATACACAATACACATAAGGAAGTTGTTTCTTGTTTCATCCGCTGTGCTTAAGTTGGTCCCGGGGGTTACTATACGCACCACATCCCTGGCCACAAGGCCTTTGGCCATTTTGGGATCCTCCATCTGCTCGCAGATGGCCACCTTATAGCCCTTGGAAACCAGCCGGTTCAGATATCCCTCCACAGCATGATAAGGAACGCCGCACATGGGTGCGCGTTCCTCCAGTCCGCAGCTCTTTCCGGTCAGGGTCAGTTCAAGCTCCCTGGACACGGTAATCGCATCATCAAAAAACATTTCGTAAAAATCGCCCAGGCGATAAAATAAAATACAGTCCTTGTACTGCTCCTTTGTCTTCAGGTACTGCTGCATCATGGGTGTCATTTCCGCCATGATATTTCTCCTATTCCAGTTTTAAGTTTTTTATCGGTTGCCGGACACGGCGCCTGTCTCCGCATCCACGGAAACTACTGCTCCGCTTTTCAGGATATCTACCGCATTTTCCGCTCCCACAATCACCGGAATGTCCAGCGTCAATCCCACAATAGCCCCGTGGGAATTGCCGCCCTCTTTCTCGGTTACAAGAGCCAGGGCCGTCTTAAGCTCCGGCATCATCTCATTGGTGGTCTCCGGCACTACGATAATATCTCCGGCATGGTAATTTTTCTTTAATTCCTCCGCATCTCTTGCCACACACAGGGGGCCGCATGCTTTTTTCCGGGTAATTCCCTGTCCGGTGACAAGGATCCGGCCTGCCACCTGCACCTTGATCAAGTTGGTGGTTCCGGTAATGCCCAGGGGAACGCCTGCCGTCAATACGGTCAGATCACCTCTTGATACCAGTCCTGCACGCTCCGCAGCCTCCACCGCATGATTGAACAGTTCTTCCGCATTGTCCTCACGCTCCAGAAGCAAGGGTTCCACACCCCAGTACAGATTCAGCTGGCGGCACACGTAATCATCCATGCAGCAGCCGATGATGGTGCAGCTTGGGCGGTAACGGGAAATCATACCCACGGTTCTTCCCGATTTCGACACGGTGATGATGGCAGAAGCTTTCAGATCCGCTGCCGTCGTACAGGTGGCATGGGATACGGCATTGGTGATATCCGGTTTATCCATAATACTCCGCCGTTTAAAACGGTAATCGTAATCAATGTCCTCCTCTGTGCGGACGGCAATCCGATCCATAGTCTTTACTGCTTCCACCGGATACTGGCCGGAGGCTGTCTCACCGGAAAGCATAATGGCTCCCGTACCTTGATAAATGGCATTGGACACGTCGCTGGTCTCCGCCCTGGTAGGTCTGGGATTCTTTATCATGGAGTCCAGCATCTGTGTTGCCGTAATTACCGGCTTTCCGATCTCAAGGCTCTTTAAAATCAGCTTTTTCTGGATCACCGGCACCTCCTCTAAGGGGATCTCCACGCCCATATCGCCTCTGGCGATCATAATTCCGTCGGATACCCGAAGAATCTCATCAATGTTTTCTACTCCCTGGAGGTTCTCTATCTTGGCAATAATTTTAATATGATGGCAGTTCCGCTCCTCCAGGATCTTGCGGATCTCCAGAATATCCTCTGCGCTTCTGGTAAAGGAAGCTGCAATAAAGTCAAAGCCCTCCTCGATTCCAAATACAATATCCTCATAGTCCTTTTCACTGATAAAAGGCATATTTAAGCTGACTCCCGGCACATTGATTCCCTTTTTATTGGAGACAAAGCCGCCGTTTTTCACAGTACAGTAGATATCCTTTTCCGTTACCTGGTTTACCTCCAGCTCAATTAGGCCGTCGTCAATAAGGACAGCATCCCCCGGCTTTACATCCTTTACCAAATCCTGATAGGTGATGGACACTCTGCCCTCGTTTCCAAGGATCTCCTCTGTGGTCAATACAAAACTCTGGCCTTTCTTCAGCTCTATCCTGCCGCCCTCCACATCCCGGGTACGGATCTCCGGACCCTTGGTGTCCAAAAGCAGCGCAACGGGAAGCTTCAACTCCTCCCGTACCTTTTTCACCAGTTCGATTTTCCCTTGCTGTTCCTCATGGGTCCCATGGGAAAAGTTCAGTCTTGCCACATTCATTCCGGCAAGCATCAGCTCCCGGATCATCTGCTCCGATTCGGAAGCCGGTCCTAAAGTACAGATAATTTTCGTCTTTCTTCTTCTCATACTCCACCTTGACGCATGTTTTGCGTCTCCTTCATCTATATCTCATTCTGTCATTTTTCACCTGCTTATTATACTTCGTGAAGGGAATCAGCGTCAAGGCCGGGTTTTAAAAATTCGCCCGGTAAATACAATACGTTTATTCCTGTGAGATCTTTGACTTTACCTTCTCAAGCAGTTTTCCAAGCTCTCGCTCCAGCTCATCCTTTGATACCGTGCACCCATGGCCTCCCAGGGAAATAGACGGTTTTGTCTTTCCATGGAAATCGCTTCCGCAGGTATAGAACAAACCGTATGCCTTCGCCTGCTCCATCCGTTCCCGGGCCTGCTTTTGGGTATGATAGCTGCTGAACGCCTCAATTCCGTCTATCCCCAAAGCTGCGATTCCGCCAAGAAGCTGTTCCCGTCCTTTTAGGTTGACACAGGGATGGGCCAGAACCGCCAGTCCATGATTTTGATGGATCATATCTATGATATCTTTCATTTCCGGTATCTCTATGTCTGCATGGCAGGGCTTCCCCTGAGAATAAAAATCCCAGTAAAAGTTCACCAGCGCATTGTCTGCCCTGGCACCGCCCGGACGATAGGGCAGAAGCAGCGGATGATCCTTATATTCCGGTTTTGCGAGCAGAACCTCCGCAAACATCTCCCCGGTCCAGGACTCCGGCCAGCGGCTGCCCTTAGAAAGCTCCATCATCTCCTCCGCTGTCACTTCAAACCCAAGCTCTCTTGTTTTGGCAAGCATGGTAAAGGATGCCTCCTGGACCTGGGAGCTGATGTTTTCTTCCACCCCGGCAAAATCCAAAGAGGCATCGTCTATGCCGTATCCCAGCACATGGAAATCAGCTCCCTCATAGGTACAGTCGATTTCTATTCCCGTAAGGTAACGAATTCCCCGTTTTGCTGCTGCCTCTTTCGCCTCCTTGTTGGCGCAGGCGCAGTTGTGATCCGTAACGGCCATCAGATCCACTCCCTGGGCCGCACATTTCTCCACCAGCTCTAAAGGTGTAAATTCTCCGTCGTCACTGTAATTGCTGTGCATATGCAGATCAATCATTTTCTATTTCCTCCTATTAAAAATCGCTGCGCGATAGCACTAAAAGGTAAAGTCGCTTCGACACACAGGTAATGAGAGGAACTTTCATTCGAAAGGGCACTCATGAAAGTTCCTCTCGTGCGCCTTTGCGACTTTACCGTCTTAGTAATAACTATTTCCTAAACACCTTGCAGTTGTCCCTCTGTGCACAAAAACATGTGCCTGTAAATCCTTCTGGCACTGTATGAAGTGCTGCTGTTTCAAAATCGCTGCGCGATGGCACTAAAAGGTAAAGTCGTTTTTGCTTAATTATCCAGAAAAAATTAATTTCTAATAAGCTTTTTCAGTCCCCCGTAAACATAGTCCGCAAACTCGACCACATCCTCCTCTGCTTCCCGTTTTGAGAAGGTCTCATAGGCCCACCAGCCCTGGAAGCCTGTGGACTTAACGGCCTCCACCCACTCCCTGACGGGCACGGCCCCTTCATAAAATCCGGCATCCCGGAAAATCTCTTCACAGGGAACCCGGTCATCCGGCTCCCGGGAATTGCAGATATGCACTCCGAGAATCAAGTCTTTGTTGAGCCCGGACAGAAATTTTGCATCCCGGCCGGCTATATAATTGTGGTGAAAGTCCACCACAACTTTCAGATTTTCCCACTCTGCCGGCCGCCGAACTTTGAAGAGAAAGTGCGTTTTGTTTCATCTGACTCATCCTTTCCATATTCAGATACTCAAAATGATCAATAACAGAATATCGCCATTTATAACTTGATGCAATGTGATTTCCGACGTATAATATAATAAAACCGACCAAACGGAGGTATCTCTATGGGACTACAGGTCTGCAGCCTGAATCTGGATGATGCAAAAAAGCAGTTATATCCCCATGGGACGGCCGGTTTTCCATGTGCCGCATACCAGCGGCTTTACGCGGACAGACCGGAACATGTAATTCCCTGGCACTGGCATGAGGAATTGGAAATTGCTTATGTAGTAAGCGGCACCCTTAAGTTTCAGATTCCCGCAAAAAGCTTTCTGCTCACAAAAGGAGACTGTATTGCCGTCAATTCCAATGTACTCCACGGAGCTTTTGCCGCCCCTGAGTATGAGCTCCAGTCGCTTGTTTTTCATCCGAGACTTATAACCGGAAGCAGTGATTCGGCCTTTGCCATAAAATATTTATCTCCCTTAACGGCCCACGCTCCCTTTGACGGCTACGTGTTTAACGAACAGGAGCATCCTTTAGAAATATCCTGCTTCCGGCAGGCTTTTGAGGCGCTGGCCCAGGATGTCCCCGGCTACGAATTTACCGTAAGAGCGGCTCTCTCGCAGATCTGCTATTTTCTGTACCGCCATTTTGAGCCGGAAGCCTCCAGCACTGCAGAACAAAATCCGGATCAGATCCGCATCCGGAATATGCTGGAATACATACACACACATTTTCCCGAACCCGTCACACTGCCGGACATTGCCAGGGCTGCGGATATCGGGGAACGGGAGTGTCTGCGCTGTTTTAAGCGAAATATCCAGCTTTCTCCCATGCAGTACCTTCTGAAATACAGGGTGATGCGCGGAGCCGATCTGCTTTTGCGGGAACGCGGAACAAGTATTTCCCAGATTGCTCTTCTGTGCGGCTTTGACAGCCCGAGCCATTTCTCCAAAATGTTCCGGCGGTTTTATGACTGCTCACCGAAGGAATACAGATATATGGCTGAGGGTATGTTTTGTTGAAATCTGATTTTTTATGGGGTATGTAAAGATGAAAAAATACTGTTTTCTTCTGTTATGCTCCCTGCTTTTGCTGGGAGCCTGCAGAAAAAAAGGAATAGAAGCTGCAGAGGAACCGCAGAAATTTGACACGGAAGAACCGATTCTGAGTGAGGAAACCGGGGAGAACGCCGGGACAAAAGAGGCTTTGACGGAATCTATGAGTTTGTCTGACATGCTGGATGATATCACCGGTGCCTTCAATGACAAGGATCCCGAGGTATGGTATCATCATTATAAAAACCGCTCCCTTGTCTACAAAAACGGTTTCACCTACCGGATTTTTTCCGACGGCATTTACCGCCGTCCTGCAGGCAGCAGTGACTGGGAGCCTCTTTACCAGGGAAAAATGTCCGGGGGACATGCTTTGGAGTATTATAAGGACTTCCTTTATTTTACGCTCGATCGGGAGGGAGAAGATCCGGAAGCCGTTTTCACTCGCCAGACCCTCTGGCAGTTAAATCTTGATACCCTGGAGTGTAAAAAAGTCGGAAATATGGAAGAGAATTACCCTTTTCTTTTTTCTATTTATGACGGAAAGCTCTATATCGGCTATTCCCGTATCGGAGCCCTCCGCTACGATGTCTATCCGCTGGATGAAGAGGGAATGCCGGGAGAAAAGCTTCCGGAAACTTCTCCGGATTTTCTCTGCGCCAGACAAAATGCCTATTCTCTGGAAGAAGATACTTACGGCTACCGCGCAGGCTCTTCCCCTGAAATGCAGGGAATGGTACAGGAGGTCATCCCCACTCCTTTATGTGCCGCTATGCTGAACGGCTGTTTTCTTACAAAGAGCTATCGCGACGAAACTTTCAGCCGCTTTTATCTCTCAAATGCAGCCGGGGAAGATCAGTACTTGTTTGATGCCTGCGAGATCCTGGCCGTGACGCCTACCGGCCTCTATTATTGCGGAGACGGAACGCAGAGTGGCACCTTATATTACTATTCTTTTTTCCAGAAGGAATCTCTGCCGATCCTGTACCCGGACATTACTTTTGAAAACTTTTATCTTCTCACCTATGACCGGGCCTGGCTCTATTTCCATGAAAACGGCCGCATTATGCGTATGTCCCGGAGCACGGGCGCAACAGAGGTTTTTCTGGATGTCATTCCCGAGGGTGCCCTGCTGCAGTACTGCGCCGTTGACCCGGAATATTTTTATCTGGACGAAGTGATGTATCCTCTGTGATCGCCTTCCGTTTATAAAAACATACGAGTCCCCAGAGATCAGATTTTGGCGGCCGCCTTATCTGACTCACAGTCTTCTTCCACAGAGCACGGCATATCCTCCCAGAATCAGAAGCGCCGGAACTGCAAAGGCCGCAAGTCCGGCAAGGAAAAGCCCCGAGAGGACCAGCGGCAGAAAAACAATGGTAAAAACTATTTTTACAAGCCCCCAGGATGCCTTAACCGCGAATTTTACAAGCTTCCCAAAGATAACCAGCATCATAATTCCAAACAATACCGTAAACAACCCATATCCTCCGTTTCTCTCATTACTGCTTCTTACCAGTATAACACAACACGGAAGATACGTTTATTAATTTTTCTTTAAGCCTGCACCAGGTCTTTCAGAATATCGAAACAGTCAAAGGTGGCAAAGTAATCCTTCGCCGTCTCCGCCCGGCGGATAAGCTGTACGCTTCCGTCCTCCCGAAGCAGCAGCTCCGCGGACTTTAACTTCCCGTTATAATTATAACCCATGGCAAATCCGTGTGCCCCCGTATCGTGAATCACCAGAAGATCCCCTTTGTCAATCTTCGGCAGCTCCCGGTCAATGGCAAACTTATCATTATTCTCGCAGAGAGAGCCCGTCACATCGTATACATGATCCAGAGGCTCATTTTCCTTTCCCATCACTGTGATGTGGTGGTAAGCTCCGTACATGGCCGGGCGCATAAGATTCACCGCACAGGCATCACAGCCGATATATTCCTTGTGGGTATGCTTCTCATGTATCGCTTTTGTCACGAGACAGCCGTAAGGCCCCATCATAAAACGGCCGAGCTCGGTGTATATAGCCACGTCCCCCATGCCTGCCGGAACCAGCACCTCCTCGTATACCTTCCGCACGCCCTCGCCAATGGCACGGATATCATTCGCCTCCTGGTCCGGCCGGTAAGGAATCCCGACACCGCCGGAAAGATTGATAAAGCGGATATCCGCCCCGGTCTCTTTCTTAAGCTCCACAGCCGTCTCAAAGAGCACCTTTGCCAGCATGGGATAATACTCATTGGTCACCGTATTGCTTGCCAGAAATGCATGAAGGCCGAAATGCTCTGCCCCTTTTGCCATGAGCACCCGGTAAGCGTCAAAAAGCTGCTCCTTTGTCATGCCGTATTTGGAATCGCCGGGATTATCCATAATGTCATTGCTGATCTGGAACACGCCGCCGGGATTATAGCGGCAGCTGATGGTCTCCGGAATATAACCGATGGTCTGCTCCAGGAAATCAATATGGGTATAATCGTCCAGGTTAATGATAGCCCCGAGCTTTGCCGCATAGGCAAATTCCTCCGCCGGTGTGTCATTGGAGGAAAACATAATATCCTCCCCTCTCACGCCGATGGCATCGGAGAGCATCAGCTCCGTCATAGAAGAACAGTCGCAGCCGCAGCCGTAATCCCGAAGGATCTCAATCAGATAGGGATTGGGCGTAGCCTTCACCGCAAAATATTCCTTATAGCCGGGATTCCAGGCAAATGCCTCCTTCAAAGCCCTTGCATTTTCCCGGATGCCCTTTTCATCGTAAAGGTAGAACGGGGTTGGGTAAGTCTTTGTAATCTCCTTTAACTGTTTCAATGTCACAAACGGTTCTTTCTTCATCCGTATATACTCCTTCTATATCTTAGTCAGCCGGCCGGATGTATCCTCGCGGCATCCGCCAAATGAACATACCTGTGCAACCGCCCGGCTGTCATGTTCACACCCAGGGTGTTCGCAGTAACGTCCGGTTCTCTGTCCGCAGGAATAATTTCCTTTTTGCTCTTGACTATTATAACCGTAAAGATTACTATTTGTATAGCGAATAATTTTGATTATAATAATTCGATTCTCGAATTACAAAATACAGGTCGAACCCATTTTCCGGCTTAGTACCGGTTATCTGCCGCCACAGTAACGACAAGAAAGGAAGCACCATGGATACCCAGAATTTGCGAACCTTCCTCACCCTCGCCAGTGTAAAAAACTTTACCCAGACCGCCGGCCTCCTCTACATCGCCCAGTCCACGGTCACCAACCGGATCGCAGAGCTGGAAAAGGAGGTAGGAAAGCAGCTTTTTATCCGGAACAAAAAAAATCTCTCCCTTACACGGGAGGGGATTTTATTCCAGGATTATGCAAGACGCATTGTGGATCTGGAGGAAATGTCCATCCGGGAAATGAATTCCCAGGCATTTTCCCGGGCTTCCCTGCGGCTTGGAACCACCAACACCATCTACGAATGTTATCTGGCCCCGGTGCTGACCCGTATGCTGAAAGAAAATACAGACTATGCCATGAATGTGACCATCAGCCACTCTGTCAATCTTCTGCAGATGCTCCAGGACGGACTCCTGGATCTGGCCTTTACTTACCAGCCTTTTTCGCGATCCGGCTTCTGCTGCCGCAGATTCCGGACAGACGAACTTCTGCTTGTAACCTCCCAAAAGCATTCCCATTACCGGAAAGGGATCCGTAAGGAAGAGCTTCCCGGGCTCAACTACCTGTTCTGTAACTTTGCTCTTCAGGAGGTGGGACAGTTTATCCGGGAGATTTTCCCTCCCTTTTATCAGTTTCCTTTTGAAATTGATAACAGCACCAAGCTTGTCTCTTATCTTACTGAAGGAATCGGCTGCAGCTTTCTTCCCTCCGGTCTGGTGAGGCCTTATCTGAAAAACGGGACTCTTATCTCCATTCCGCTCCTGGATTTTGAAGCTCCCCGGATCAATGGATATCAATCCTGGCCGGAGGGAAGGGAGCCGACTTTTTATCTTTGAATTTTGAAAAAGCCGATATCTTACTTTGTCGTATCTTGTCTCTAATTTTCTTTTTATTCATATAAACGTATCACATTATCACAAATCATCTATTTTGTTATCAAAAAGTCGTTATATTCTTCTTTCCTTTCAGATACACCCGGATTAAACTAAGAGGAAAGGAGGGTGTATGATGAAAGTACAAATGAATTTGAGTTCCGATCAAAATTTCTCTGAAATCTACCGTTTTTTTCTGCTTCTCGGTATTACCCCGAACTATCTCGGATTTTACCAGGCTGCCTACGCAGTGTCCCTTTGTATGAAAGAACCGGAACGCCTGATGTCGATTACAAAATCCCTATATCCGGATGTGGCTAAAAACTTCCGGACCTCAGCCGGAAGCGTGGAACGCAACATACGCACAGTAGCCCGAATCTCCTGGGACAGCCATTCTAAGGTTCTGTCTGATTTGTCTTCTGAATGTCTTCAGAAACAGCCCACGGTTTCCCAGTTTCTTTCTCTCATTGTGTTTTATTTTCTGTATTCGGATTGTAAATATCTGTAATCACAAAACCAAGGAAGGTGCGGCATTTGTCCCTAATGCCTTCGCACCTTCCTTTTCCAAAACGTCTCACTCACGAATCTCCGCCGCCGTTTTGCTTTTCATCATTTCCTCCGCTAAGCTTTTACCAGCCCAAGTCTGCAGAAGGCCTTAAAAAGCCCGTTATTGCTTTCCAAATAAAACTCCAGGCCCTTTTTGTGAAGATAATCCACAATCCGCCGGCATCCAAAAAAACAATCTTAGACATCTTCCTCCCATAATCTTAATGCGGCATTACATAAATACCGATAAATCATGTACTAAAATTCCATACCCTCACTCTCTCTCAAAACACAGGGGCTGCCGCAAGGAAAACCGCCGGGTTTTTCCGATATCAAGTGTCCGGCTGTTCACGCACAGGGTGTCTGATACGGAAGAACATTGTCTTTAAAACAAGCCGCACGGAAGCCCCGTCCGCTATCACTTGCTAGTCAAGCTCCGCCCCATTAGAAGCAATAACCTTTTTATACCAGAAGAAAGAGTCCTTTCTCTTCCTGCCCAGATCCCCGGTCCCGTCATCATACTTGTCCACATACACAAACCCATACCGTTTCGCCATCTCCCCGGTAGAAGCAGACACCACATCAATCCACCCCCAGGGCGTATAACCCATAAGATCCACGCCGTCCTTCACCGCTTCCGCCATCTGCTCAATATGCTGCCGCAGATAATCAATCCGGTAAGGATCGTGAATGCTTCCGTCTTCCTCCAGCTTGTCATAAGCTCCAAGTCCATTCTCCACCACCATCAGAGGAATCTGATAACGGTCATAAATCTCATTCAGAGTATACCGCAGCCCCTTAGGGTCAATCTGCCATCCCCAGTCGCTTGCCGTGAGATACGGATTGCTCACGCCTCCGACGAGATTGCCGCCTGCCCTTTCGTTCACCTCCGGATCCGCGGACTGGCACACACTCATATAATAGCTGAAGGTAAAGAAGTCCACTGTACCCTCTCTCAGGATTTCATCATCCCCCGGCTCCTTTTTGATCACAATGTTATTTTCCTCAAAGAACCGCTCCGAGTAAGAGGGATAATAGCCTCTCACATGGATATCCGATACAAACCAGTTCATTCTCCGCATCACCCTCTGATTCTCCAGAACGTCATCCGGATTGCAGGTATAGGGATAGCTTGTGGCAAACAACGTCATGCTCCCCATCTTGAACTGCGGATATTTCTCATGTGCCAGCTTCACGGCTTTTGCGCTGGCAACAAACTGGTGATGGAGCGCCTGGTAACGGATCTGCTTCTCATCCGGAACCGCATTCACCGGCCCGCAGTAGCCTTTCACCGTACCCAGGGAAAGAACTGCCCCCATAGGCATCGTTCCAGAATTGATCTCGTTGAAGGTCAGCCAGTACTTCACCTTATTCTGATAACGGTCAAAAATCACCTCGCAGTAGCGCACAAAGCAGTCAATGACTTCCCTGGAATACCAGCCGTTGTATTTATCCACAAGCCCGTAGGGAATCTCATAGTGGGAAATGGTAACCAACGGCTCAATATGACGGCTGTTCAGCTCATCAAACACCTTGTCATAGAATGCAAGGCCCGCCTCATTTGGTTTTTCCTCCATACCTGTGGGGAATATCCTTGTCCAGTTGATGGACATGCGGAATACCTTAAAACCCATCTCCGCCGCCAGCGCGATATCCTCTTTGTAATGATGGTAAAAATCTGTGGCCTCCCGGCTGGGATACAGGGTTCCTTCCTCAAATTCGGGTGTTACCCTCTTTGGCATTGTATGGGAGCCGTTGGTACACATGTCCGAAATAGAAGGCCCCTTTCCGTCCGCATCCCATGCGCCTTCATACTGATTCGCCGCGGTCGCGCCGCCCCAAAGAAAATCCTTGCGAAAACTTCTCATAGCAGATATCTCCTTATTCCAAGTTCCGTAATATTCTTCCAATATACCGGAAAGATATTACTGTTTCCAGTTCCTGTTATCTTTTTACTATTATAAATCTCCATGCGGATCTGTGCAAGCGAATCCGCATGCCGGGTTTATATTCTGCATCAACTAAAAGAGGCGCTTCCAGGATACGGATATCCAGAGGCGCCCCTTTTATGTCCTGCCGCTTTTTATTTTTTATGAATCGGTTATTTACTTACAGCCCGGTTTCCCTCCGTTGGTGTCAAAGGCAGGGTTAAAGGCATAGAAGTTTCTCTCATCCAGGTGATCCTGAACAATACGCAGGGCTTCGCCGAAACGCTGGAAGTGAACTACTTCTCTGGCCCGCAGGAAGCGAATGGCATCCGTTACGTCCGGAGAATCCACGGACAGACGCAGAATATTGTCATAGGTGGTTCTTGCTTTTTCTTCTGGTGCGACCTCGTAAGAACAACATAGCTGGAAAACCTTGAAAACACGCCATTTTGTGTAGGACAAGTTTTTTCCTGCTACGGTTGCATAAGAGCAAAAATATAGAAAAATGAAGATGAAACAAACTATCCTGCATAGTTCCAATGATTTCAACAACTAAGACGTTCAGAAATGAGCGTCTATTTTTTTACCCGAAATGAAAGGAGAATCAAACATTATGAATAAGATTATAAAGCGATTGCTTACAGGTGTACTTACCCTTGCAACCGTATTTACTGCCTTACCTGTCACACAGGTTCATGCTGCGGATTCCGTCTATACTACAACAGACGGAAAAGCAGGAACAATCGTCAAGATTGATAATGGCGGTTCAGAGGTTTCCAGTTTTGAAGAAAGCATAATGAACGCTGACGGGCAGATTGCCTATTGTGTAGATATTAACACCGACTTTAAGTCGGGATATAAAAATCGTGTTGACGTTAAAGACAGAATGAGCAACGACCAAATTTCAGACGTGGCGTTGAATCTGGAATATGTCAAACAGTATTCCAAAACTCACAGTCTTTCCAGCAAGCAGGTTTATCTGTTGGAACAATGCGTTGTCTGGCGTAGATTGAGCGTACACTTAGGTTGGGGTTACAACAATGTACGAGCTGCCTATGATGAAGTGTCAGAGAAAATCCAGTCAGAAGTCTATGAGAACGCAAAGGCTTTCGCTAAAGAAAATAAAGACCGTTACTATTGCGGCGGCTATATCTATACTGGCGAGGGGCAGGATTTAGGTCAGTTCTGGGCGAAGTTGGCTGTCGGGAATGGCAAGATTCAGAAATCTTCCAGTAATACCACAGTTACAAACGGGAATGACTGCTATTCTCTCTCTGGTGCGATTTATGGTGTCTATTCTGATAAAGGCTGCACAAAATCTGTTGCCACACTTACGACAAATGCCAGTGGAAATACTGATACTGTGGAATTAAGAGCCGCAACATACTATGTAAAGGAAACGAAAGCTCCAAAAGGATTCCAGTTAGATAAGAACGTCTATACTATGACGGTCAAGGCTGGCGAAACTTCCACATTGAAAGTCAGCGACACACCAAAAGTCACAGACACTTTGGTTGAGCTTTTCAAGATTGATATGGAAACTTCCAAAGCTACTCCACAGGGTAACGCTTCTTTGGAGGGTGCAGAGTTCGTCTGGAAGTATTATGACGGTTACTACACAAAAGACAATCTTCCATCAGAACCGACACGCACATGGACGACAAAGACAATCGCTGAAAAAGACAGCAAGAATGAAGTCCATTACATCACAAGATTAGCGGATTCCTACAAGGTGTCTGGTGACAGCTTCTTTACGCAAAGCGGTGTTATCTGTTTACCACTTGGAACGATTACTGTTGAGGAAAAATCAGCTCCAAACGGTTACTTATTGGAGGGTGCTTATATGCAGGCTGCCGGAAGTTCTGAACAGATAAAAGGTGTCTATGTGGCACAGATTACAGAAGATGGTGAGCTTGCAGCATTAAGCGGCAGCAACCAGTATTCCGTATCGGACAAGGTGATTCGTGGCGGTGTCAAAATCCAGAAACGTGACCTTGAAACCAAAGATACGAAAGCACAGGGCGGTGCGACTTTAAAAGATACTGCCTTTACAATCATTTCCTTAAATGATAATGCTGTCTTGGTAGATGGCAAGCTATACAACAAAAATGAAGTCGTCAAGACAATCCATACAGGTGTTGACGGTATCGCTGCAACTGACGCTGATACACTTCCTTACGGTCGCTATAAAATTTCAGAATCCAAAAATCCGACAGGATATTTGACAACTGGTGCGGTTGACCGTGAGTTTGACATTGTGAATGACGGTGAAATCGTGGATTTAACAGATGAAGCACATTCCATCTACAACCAGATTATCCGCGGGGATATTGAGGGTGTGAAAATTGGTGACGGTACTCACAAGCGGCTTGCGAATGTTCCCTTTAGGATCACAAGCAAGACGACTGGTGAGAGCCATATCATTGTTACGGACGCAAAGGCATTTGATATGGTGGTGTCAAGAAATAAAGTGGTCGTTAATTTAGGTACACTCACAGACGACTACGAACCAGAAATCACTATTCATACAACTGCTGCCGACAAAGTGACAGGTGAAAAATCAATCGTTGCTGGTAAAAATGTAACTATCGTTGATACGGTCACTTTAGATGGTTTGAAGAAAGGCACAAAATATCAGTTAAAAGGCTGGCAGATGGTGAAATCTGAAAATGCACAGCTTTCGATTGGCGGTAATCCTGTAGAAAGTGATTACACATTCACTGCGAAAAAATCAGAAATGGAAGTTGAGGTTTCCTATACATTCAATGCTTCTGCTCTTAGCGGCAAAGAGCTTGTGACCTTTGAAGAATTGTACGATTTATCCAATCCAGACGAGCCTATACGGTTACTTTAGACGGTTTGGAAAAAGGCGTAAAATATACTCTTAAAGGTTGGGAAATGGTGAAGTCTGAAAATGCAGAACTTCTGGTGAATGGTAAACGTGTGGAAAATGACCTTACTTTCACCGCTACAGACAGTCAGATGGAAGTTCAGATTGAATTTATATTCAATGCTTCGGAACTTGGTGGCAAAGAGCTTGTGACGTTTGAAGAATTGTACGATACGTCCAATCCAGATGAGCCTATCAAAGTGGCTGAACATAAGGATATCAAGGACGAGGGGCAGACTGTGACGATTAAAGAAAAACCAGAATCCCATACGACACCAGAAGAACCTAGTACGCCGACAAAGACAAGCGATTCACCAAAAACAGGTGATAATACACCATTTGTCGCATTATTCGCCATGATGGGAATTTCCGCTGCTGGTCTTATCTTTGCCGGATATAAGAGATTCCGCAGAGTAAAGAAGTCTAAATAATACGGGAGGTATCGGCTTATGAAAGCAACTCCCCGTTCACCTCCCATCATAAAAAAGTCAGTCCGTGGCTGGCAACTCAACTAAATTCTGCTTGATTAACATTTATCTTTCTGAATGGGGATTGTCAAGGGTGCGGCAGCACAACGCTTGCCCTTGATAATTCACAGGCAGACAGATATTATCCCAACAGCAGAATGACACTATATAACATCAACAAAATCAGAAAGAAAAGAGGTAAATACATTTATGGAATTGAAACACGTTATCCCTAACATGGAAAAAACATTCGGAAATTTGGAATTTGCAGGTGAGAATAAGGTGGAACAGCGTAGGATCAACGGACGTATGACGGTCGTTTCCCGCAGCTTCAACCTTTATTCGGACGTACAGAGGGCAGATGATATTATCGTGGTGCTGCCTGCTTCTGCTGGTGAGAAGAACTTTGAATCAGAGGAAAAAGTGAAACTTATCAATCCCAAAATCACCGCAGAGGGTTACAAAATCGGTACAAGAGGATTCACAAATTATATCTTATCGGCTGACGATATGGTGAAAGCATAAGGAGGTAAAAACATTATGAGATTAGCAAACGGAATCATTATTGACAAGGAAAGAACTTTCGGAGTATTGAAATTCTCCGCATTAAGACGAGAGGTACATATCCAGAATGAGGACGGTACGGTTTCTGAAGAAATCAAGGAACGCACTTACGATTTGAAGTGCAAGGAGCAAGGACGCATGATACAGGTGAGTATTCCGGCTTCTGTTCCGTTAAAGGAATTTGACTACAACGCAGAGGTGGAAATCATGAATCCTGTGGCTGATACGGTGGCAACCGCTACATTTCAAGGTGCAGACGTTGACTGGTATATCAAGGCAGATGATATTGTTTTGAAGAATAAGAATGGTCAGTCAGCAGGAAATCCACAGCACCATAACCAGCAGCCGCAGGAGAAAAAGTAATTTATTATGTGATTGCTACTCGAATTAAATAGAGATATAATATATGTATTCTTATAATTTATTGAATGGAGGATTATTATGTATAAAAATTTGATTGACGTAGCAAAAAGAATTGTCGCAATAGCGAATACGAGGGAACAAAATCAACAGGAGGGATTTTTTTCATTATCAAATCTTAATTTATCAGATTATGATGTTACTTACGATAACCAACTAACAGAGATTCTTATGAATCTGGAGTTAGATGAAGTTATGGCGCTTCAAACAATAATGTACTTAGGTAGAGATAAAGACTATAATTCAAATCTTACTTCCGATGAAATTTTTCTTGATTATAAAAAGTATATTGAATCTTTAGGAATAAAAACAAAAGAATTAGAAGTAAGACAAATGGTTGAAAAAATGCCACTTGGTAAATACATTACAGATGGATATGCAATTCTAGGTATTATTCTTTAACATGATACATTCTATAAGCAGTTAATTTATTACAAATTAGCTGCTTTTTTCATATCCAGAAATATTATAGAAGAAAATATAGCAAACTGCTTAATTGCAAAAGTAAATTCCAGTGCAGGAGTAAATTCTACCACCTTTTAAAATTTGCTGTTTTTTTCAATTTTTCTGGACCATAACATCGGAAATTGTATTATAATAAAT
>JAETRR010000052.1 GCA_021770065.1 Lachnoclostridium sp.
ATACTCTCAAAAAGCTTGCTTTAAAACCAATACAATACCATAATGAAAATAATATACTATGTACTAAAATAAAAGCATTAGAAATAAAAGAATCTCTTGCATTCTCAGCATATAATATGCATAAAATTATAAAAGCAATAGTCCAAATTCCCCGAACCCACATGGATTTTTCTTTGGATTCTGCATATAAACTATGTACAATCCATATACCTGTAAACATCTCCACGATTTGAACCGCAACATAACACAGCCCCAACATTCCTATCTCCCAATCCCCATTAGCGTATCCCGAACATGCGGCCATCTGGGCTTGCTTACCGGAAGTACCTCTCCATTCTGGATATACACCTGGCAGTTTTTAACCGATTGAACATGTTCGATATTCACCGCATAGCTGCGATCAATCAGCAAAAATTCCTTTTCTCCAAGCTCTTCTATAATCTCACTCATGGTTCTCCGAACCGTACTTTCTCCATCTTTATGTACGAGAATTACATACTTTCTGTCTTTTTTCAAGTAGTATATGTCCCTATAAAATATTTTCTCCTGCTGACCATACCTCTCAATCGTATAAACTCGCCTGGCCTCTTCTTTCTTTTTTAACAAACCTTTCATGGATCGATACGCTTGGGGAAGTTTTTCCTCCAGCATTTGTTTGGGAATATAACGAAAAGTATTCAATTCATATGCTTCTACTGCATAGTCTATATAATTTGTAATGTAAATCACAACGGGATCGGACCATCTGCGCCGTATCTGCTTTGCTATCTCCAACCCATTTATATCCGGAAGCTGAACATCCAGAAGATACACATCGTAACATATCTCCTGCCTTATATCATCAAGCACGCTCTGCCCGGTCTTATAAGCATAAAACTCATATCTCATTTCGAGCTGGTGCATACTTTTTTCTGTAATCTTGCGAACACGTTCAATATACATCGGATCATCGTCCAGGACTGCAATTCTTATCATTTGTACATCCCACTCTTTCGTATCTTGTACTCAACCGTGTTTCACTTCAAATGTGTAAATGCGAAACTGCTTCAAATCTAAAAGAAAACTTTCCTCCTGATTAATCACAAGCTTATACAGATTTCTTTTTCCCTCCTCCGACTGTCTTTTTCTAAGCCAGCTTTTTTCATAATTATAATAATACTGCCCCTCTATCTGATTTTCCAGTTTATTTATAATATCCTCGACTACATCCGATTTTGTCATGGAGTTCTTTTTATTCGGCATCCATTTCCCAATCAAGCTGCGGATGGCCGGCCTGCTTACCTTAACCTGTTTCGCTATACCTGCGCAGTTCCCTAACAGCTTTTCCATATCGGTTTCTGCCAAAGCACAAAGCTCGTTATATAATGCCATATCCTCTTCCTGTGCCAATCCCATCCGGCATAAAGCGGAAATTTGTAAAAGAGCCAGTTCAAGATAGCCGGAATCTCCTTGCTGCTTATACCATTCCTTTAACCAGATAAGACTTTGATGCACCGTTCCTCGAATGGTCATTCCCTTATAGCTTAAAAGTTCCAACGTATAAACCATAGACATTATAGCTTCTTCTTGTATTTTCACTCCTTATCCAGCCTCATTTCAACATTTAACTAAGCATTTTAATAAACAATATAGGCATATTATTCATTTCACTTTCAAATTCTAAATTGATACACTAAATCCAGGAGTGAAATAAAATGGATGCATTAATTGGTAAACGAATCTGCCAGGCACGAAAAGCAAAGCATTTAACCCAGGAAGATCTGGCTGAACTCAGCGGATTATCTGTCAGTGCGATCAGCCGGCTTGAGACTGGTCACAACTCAACTTCATTAAAAACCTTAGCTCATCTGTGCAATATTTTAGATGTCCCACTAAATTATCTGCTTTACGATGTTCTCTCCGAACAGTCGTCTGCTCAAAATCCGATTGTTACTGATATTCTTGCCATGCTTGAACGGATGGATGAAAAGCAGCAGCAATTTGTTTTGGATTTTGTTAAATTGTATGCCAATTCCGGGCTAAAGTAATTATACCATAAATTTTCTTGAATAGAATATGTTGACGCTTAATTAACCTATGTTGGCCCTAAATTAACCGTTTTTAAGAAAGAATCAACAAACAATCGACAAACATAGGGTGGCTTTATCCACCCTATGCTGCTTTTCTCTATGCCAACACTCACCGAAACGGCAACGGTTCCCCATCATACTGCATATAGCCTCTCTCATCCTCCCGGATCTGCTGTGAAACACGTTCCTGTCCCTCCTGCACCTCCTGCTCTTTCGCATGCTGATAAGTGTCCAGCACCGCTTGATTGATCTTTTCCCTGAACTCCTTTGTAATGGGAAAGCACACATCCCTATATCCGGAATTGCCGGCCTTGTAAGACGGCATTGCCACAAACAGTCCTTTCTTGCCTTCAACCACGCTCACATTTCCAATGGAAAAGCTGTCATCCAGCACAATGCTTGCAAGGCCGACCAGATTGCTGCCCTCACGCTCAAAGGGCGTTACCCTCACGGCAAAATCAGGTTCTTCCGGATCATCCGCCTCCCTTTTGACCTCCGCCCTGCCTGTCTGTTCCA
Organism: Lachnoclostridium sp.; assembly: GCA_021770065.1. GTDB lineage: Bacteria > Bacillota > Clostridia > Lachnospirales > Lachnospiraceae > Laedolimicola. Next base: position 2,586 of record JAETRR010000052.1, read on the forward strand.
TTTCTTCATAGAGCTCTAAAATATCCCCATACAGCTCCTCTCGAAACTCCTTGGTGATTGGATTGCACACATCCTTATAAACGGGATTGTTATACTCATCCCTCTCCTTTGTGCGGAAGCTTGGCATGGAGATAAAATTACCCTTCTTCCCCTCAAGTATTGCTACATTAGTGACCTTGAAGCTTCCCCCGAACACAAGGGTTGCAAATGCCCTCACGCTCTTTTCCGGGTTGTTTACTGCGTTCAACTGGATTGAATATTCCATAAGTTCCTCCTTTTCCGCCCCTTGGGCCTTAAAATATTTTTCTCTGAACTGTCTCCACTCTAAAAATATGGAAACAGGCTCATTCTTCCATTCATTATCTTTTATCCGGCATATGAATAAAACAGAATAATTGCTCCAACTGTCTCAAATCCATTTTTCCATGGAGATAATTCGCCAGGGTGATCACAAATCCGTCCTGCTCATAATAAATCCATTCCTCCTGCCCCTCCTCCTTTACAACCGTAATTGAAAAGTCGGGCAGATAAGCGTCCTCATCTTTGTCATAATTGCAGAAGATTCCTTCGTGCAGATTCAGTCCCAGCTCCGGTATATGCACCCACCATCCGCTGATGACAATCTCATAATTCTCGTCACTTTCCATAATGTCATCCGGCACGTCCGTAAGATCCATTTCGGCAATGATTTCTTCCACCTTTCCAAGCCTGCATGCCTTTTTCATGTCACTCCTCCTTATAACTGCAATGGTAAATCAGGCGCCTGGTCCCCTTGTTCTCACAAGTCAGCAGAGTAAGTTCCCTTTCCTCACCCTGCGCTTTTATAGAATTGTCATAGGGCCCCACCACCTCCCAGGAATCAACCTCATAGTGATGCACATGTCCCTCTTTATCCGTAATTTTTACCACATCTCCCTTGGAAAGCCTGTTTAGATATTTGAAATAAGCGCCGTACCTGCTTCCCCTGTGTCCGGCAAGCACGCAGTTTCCCCTCTGTCCGATTGCCCCGGTATCAGATAGATGTCCAATCCCATGAGAAAGCTGCCTGCTGTCCGCACCCTCCACAATGGGATATCTAAGCTCCAAGGCTTCTATCTCAATCAAGCCGATCACATCCTTGGACGCAAGCAGGGCCGCATCCGCTTCACTAATGAGGGCTTCCCCTTTTTCCTCTTTTTCACCATCCTCCATGTACTCCTGTCTTAGATTTTTTTCAAACAACTCTACCAATTCATTTGTCGTATAGCTTCCATAAAATTGATAGAAAAAAGGGACCGACAAAGCCGCCAGTCCCACCGTAATCAATATGACTGCCACAATTCTACGCATCATCTTCCCCCTTTTCCACCGGACAGGCTATGGCGTTCCGGCAAAGCCGCCGTATGATAACTGCTTTGCTCCGCCACCTTTGCATTATCCTGTTCCTCTCCCAAGTCTATATTTTCGGTTTCTCCGTTTTCCAGATCAAGCTGCACGTTCAGCTCATTAAGGCGTGTCAATTTTTCCTTTAGTTCCTCCTCCTGCAGAAAGGGCTTTTCATATTCCTGTTTGGACTGCTCCATATCACGCTGATACTGCTCAATACGTTCTTCCAATTCTTCTGTACCGGATAAGATATTGTGGCAGAGATTTTCCAGCTTCACCATGTTTCCTACAGGACTTGTGGAAAGCTCTGCCGTGTAATCAAGTCTTCCACGCAGAATCATAAAATTTGTCCGGATAAAGTTTTTCTCCGCCAGAAGTTCAAACCCCTTGAAGCTTCCTATGGGAGTGGTTTCTCCCTTTCTGCATTTGCTGACTGCCTGAAGCATAACAGTTCCCCCATCCGTGCGCTCCTCGAACCTTGCACCGCCTATGGTAATGGCAAAATCCGGCTCTGCAAGAAGCGCCGCCTCTGCTGTTTTGGCGTCTTCACGTATACGGGCCAATTTTTCTTTTGCCTCCGCAATCAGCTTCGGATAACGTATCATAAAATTGTCCTGGAGCGAATATCTCTGGCTGTCATAACTGCTTTTGAGCATTTTCAGTCGCTGTACGTCATTTTCAAGCTGCATCTTTTCCTTAATCAATGGATTGCCTGTGGCTACCGCCTTTATTTCTGCATAAGACAGGGTGGCTTCATCAATGTCCTCACAGGTTCTCGCCACCGCCCTGCTTGTCATAACCTGTGAGATAAACCGCTGTTTATTCTCCACCAGGGACCAGGAATAAGCGTCAAAGGTTCCCTTTGTTACATAGCGGTAGATTGCCACCTCCTCATTCTCATTCCCCTGTCTTACGCCACGGCCCTCTCTCTGCTCAATACAGGAGGGCTTCCAGGGACAGTCCACATGATGCATGGCCGTGATGTGGGTCTGTACATTAACGCCTGTGCCGCACTGATCCGTGGAGCCGATCAGTATTTTCTTTTTTCCGCTCCGCATATCCCGAAAAAGCGTTTCTCTTTGGGTATCCGTCCTTGCGTCGTGAATAAAAGCTATCTCATTTTCCGGAATACCCATCTTTACTAGTCCCGTTTTTAGGTAGTTATAAATGTCAAATTGTCCGCCATTCCTTACCCGTTCTTCCCAGTCCGGTGTCCATGTGGCTTTTGGTGTGCCAATATCCGAGAAAATAAGCTGGCAGCCGATTTTACCATCCCTGTTCCCGGTAAAATATTCGGCTGCCACATTTTCAACTACCTTGTTTAATTTCCCATCCGGATTATTGGGGGCACCAGGTTCCAAAAGCCTTGCGTCCGTTCCTAAAAGTCTTGCCTCACCGGTAATCTTTAAGAAATTATCCTGGCTCGGATCAACGCCTCCTGCGTGGATTGCCTCCGCACGGCGTGCAAATTCCTCCATAACGTGTTTTACATACCAGTCCGGCTCACTCTCCACAATAATCGGCTTTCCGCTCCTTAAGGCAGGCACGGGTAGCTTCAGCATGTCGGATGTCTGCACATCCGCTATTTCACGAAACGCCGTCATAAGCTCCGGAACATTGGTAAACTTGTTAAAACGGCTTTTGAACCGGAAGCCGCTGCCCTCCACGGTCAATTCCAGTGCCGTTGTTACTTCTCCGAAATTGGATGCCCATGAATCAAAATGATAAATGCCCATCCCCTCCAATGTCCTTTTCTGGAGATAAAGCTGCATCACATACAGCTCACACATGGTATTGCTCACGGGTGTTCCGGTTGCGAATACAATGCCTCTGCCATCATTTATCTCGTCAAGATACTGACATTTCAAGAACATGTCCATTGCCTTTTGAGAACCCACGCTTGAGATGCCCGATACATTGTTGATTTTGGAAAATATTGCCAAATTCTTAAAATGGTGCGCTTCGTCTATCATAATGGAATCAATGCCCAGCTCCTCAAAATTAATCAGATGATCCTTTCTGCTTTCATCTGCCAGTGACTGTAGCTGTTCTTCCAGCTTTTTCTTTTGTGCCTCCATCTGCTTGATGGTCCACCGTTCCCCGTTTTCCGCCTTGATTTCCTCAATCACATAGGAGATATTCTGTACCTGGCTGTTTAGCATCCGCTCTCTTCGTTCTGTCGAAATGGGTATTTTCTCAAACTGGGAGTGGGACATGATGATGCAGTCATAATCTCCCGTTGCAATACGGGATACGAACTGCTTCCTGCGGTTCTTTTCAAAGTCTCGCTCTGTTGCTATGAGGACATTTGCGGATGGATACAGACGTATAAATTCCCCTGCCGTCTGCCCCACGATGGACTTTGGCACCACAATGACATTTTTACCAGCAAGGCCAAGCCTTTTCTGCTCCATGCAGGCCGCCATCATGGTAAAGGTCTTTCCTGCGCCTACGCAATGGGCCAACAGCGTATTCCCTCCAAGGAGGATTCTTGCAACCGCATTTTTCTGATGGTCACGCAGCTTGATTTCCGGATTCATGCCGGGAAATGTCAGATGGGAGCCGTCATATTCACGGAGACGGATATTGTTGAACGTCTCATTGTAATAATCCACGTATTTCTGCCTGCGTTCCTGCTTCTTAAATATCCAGCCTTTAAAAGCCTCTTTCATCTGGTTCTGCTTTTCTCTTGCAAGCATGGTTTCTTTCTTGTTTATGACATAGTGGTATTTTCCCTCTCCGTCGTCCACCCGGTCACGAACGGTAACGGTACGCAGGTTTAAGGTTTCCTCAAAAATAGAATAAGCGTCCACCCTCTTTGTACCGTAGGTTTCCGTTGCGGCAATGGATCTATTGTCAAGCCGTTTCCCCTCAATAAACCAATTCATGCTATAAGTATTGAGCATTACCCGTATACCGGAGCTGCCCCGTCCTCTTGATACTGCTCTTGCACTGTTTGGCGTTTTCACCAGATCATATATAAACTGTTGGTAATCCTCCGGTTCAATCCAGGTGGTTCCGATACGCACATCAATCTCGGAGGCATCCAGGCGCTTTGGCTGAATCTTTTTAAGCGCCTCCACATTGACGCTGAACAATTCCGGTTCCTCTCTCTGATGACTTTCGGCAGTCCTTAACTTATCCCGGACGTTGCCGGACAGGTAATCATCCGCCGTTTTCCAGCCCATATTCAGGTTGTCCGGATTGTACTCCACAGGGTCCAGGTATACAAGCCCCTCCAAATCACGAAGCAATGCTACCCGTTTCATTTCTGCTTCCCCAATCTCTGACAGGGTACTGCCCTCCGGCAGATTCTCCCTTTCTTTCCTGATATCGGGTTCGTAAATACTGAGCATAAAAGGGATATTGACCGTTCCAAATTCATTGACGGATACGTTCAGCGCTTCTACTGCCGTTTCCACACGTTCCACTAAGGTTTTCGCACGAATGGTCTGCTTGTAGAACATGTCCGCTTTCTCTACCCTGCCGTCCTCATCTACGACTTCAAGGGAACAGAGCAGAGGGTAATCCCCATCATCACGAAATGCCAGCAGGTTCCCTCTTCCGGTCAGCGGTCCATACTTTTTCACGTAAGAATCGTACTTCTCCCCCAATAGCTTCTGCTGTGCCAGCAGTTCCTCATTGCTACAACCCTCCGTCTGAATAGAATTGAGCCGTCTTGTAATGGTGCGTATCTCATCCATCCCCCGGATGCGTTTCTCTGCTGCTTCCGATACTTCCCTGCGGTACATAACGGAATTTTCACGATAATAAAGCTTCCCATTCACAAAGGTGTAGGTGTAATTCTTTACATCCGGATCTGCCTCGATCATGTCCTCTGAAACATTTTCTTCTCCCGTAAGCTCTGCCGCTTCGGTAATCCTGCCGGATAGACGTCCTACCACCTCCTTAAGTGCGGCTTTCAGGTCAAAGTTTTCATCGTGATTGACGCAGCTTGTGTATTTTTGGTTGCTTCCATACATGCGGATGCTGTATTCCATTGTTCCAAGCATCATTTCCAGATGTTCCACAAAGTAAGAATTGACTGCAATGCCGTTTTCGGTTCTGCCAAGATGTACCCAGTCCGGCTCCGTCTGGATCTTACGCTCCCTTTTTTGGAGAAAGATTATGTCACTTGTAACCTCGGTTCCTGCACTGTCCTTAAAGGCCGTGCTGGGGAGCCGGATTGCTCCAAGAAGCTCCGCCCTCTGTGCCAGATACTTTCTTACTGACGGATTCGCTTTATCCAGTGTCCCTTTGCTTGTGATAAATGCCACAATCCCTCCCGGCCTGACCTTATCAAGCGTTTTCGCAAAAAAATAGTCATGGATGCGGAAGTTAAGCTTTGTGTATTTCGCATCAAAAACCTTGTAATCTCCAAATGGCACGTTGCCTACTGCCACATCGAAAAAATTGTCCGGATACTGTGTTTCTTCAAAGCCTTTCACCTGAATCTTTGCATCAGGATACAGAAGCTTTGCAATCCGTCCGCTGATATCATCCTTTTCCACACCATACAGCCGGCTTTCTTTCATGGCTTCCGGTAATGTTCCAAAAAAATGGCCGACACCAAGTGCCGGCTCCAAAATGCTCCCTTTCTGAAATCCGAATTTCTCCAGTGCGTTGTAAACTGCCTGAGTGATAACGGGAGAAGTGTAAAATGCCGTATTGACCGTTTCCCTCGCATTTTCATATTCCAGGGGAGAGAGAAGCTCTTTCAATTCCGCATTTTCTTTCTTCCAGTCCTCATTCCTTTCATCAAATGCCTGGGCGATACCGCCCCAGCCTACATAACGGGCCAGCACCTTTTGTTCTTCCGGCGTGGCGATCCTGTCTTCCTGCTCAATCTGCTTCAACAATCGGATGGCTGTCACATTCCACTGGTATCTTGTCTTCTGTCCTCCTTTCGGAAGCTCTTCCTCCTCAAAATGAAAATTTGCTTTTTCCGGTCTGACACGTAGACTTGTCAACCTGTCATAAAAAAGCTTTTCTAAAATGGATTTCTTTTCGTAGGGCAGACTTGCAAAATCCTTTGTATAGTCTGCCATGCGTTCCTTTTCGGTAAAACTATCCGCTCGAATCAGATATTCCATAACCGCATAAAGCTGTTCATAGGTTACAAGGTCTTTCTTTCGCTCTCCATTTCGGTTTTTATAATCCACCAGAAAGGTGTCTTTTTCGGGCGTATATTCCACAAGGCCATATGCATTGCTATAGTAAGTTTTTTCTGATTCTTCACCGACTGCGTGATTCACGGTTCTGTTTAAGAGATACAGCTTATCTTCCTTTGTGAGATCGCTTTCCGATACCATCTGCAAAAAGGACTGAAAGGGTTTGACTGCGGAGCATTTCTGCAGATAGATTTCCAGGGCGTCACGCAGATCCTCGTCCATTGTTTCCACCTGGCGCAACGCCTCCGGAAATATTTCTTCCTTTTCAGAAATGAATAGCTTTGGGGAAGTGTAATACTCCCCCGTCATAATCAACATCCCCAATTCACGCTCAATTGCGTTCCAGTTTAGATAACCCTCTCTGTCGCTCCCATCCTCACGCCACAGGATACGAAGCCCTTTTCCTTGAAAACAATCATATCCACGCAGTCCGTCCCCCTCTAAGGGCCAGCTTCTGCCGGACTGTCCATATTCCCTGCGAATTACATTCACACGCTCCGATGGATTGGTGGTTTCCTGAAATACGGCGTAAATATGCTTTTTACTGTCTGCAAAGCTGCCAGCCTGCATAAGAGTCTGTTTTACATATTTATGGGGAACGGAAAGCATCAGCTCCGGCTTTTGATATAAATACTCTTTCGGAAGCTCCACGCTTTCTTTTTGGACATTCAAAAAGGAAGCCTTGTTATGGCTTCCTCTCTGTGTGTCAGAACTTTCAGGAGAACTGATTTCATTTAATTCCCGTTCCTTTTCCCGGTCGGGCTCTGCTCTCCCCCTATTCGGCTGTCCAACCTCCTCTAGTGGAACTTCATCACTACTTCGCTCATCACGATCTCTTCCGCCTGCATCCTGGCCTGCTGGCGTAACTGCCACATCTCCATTATGGAATGTCGGTCTTTTGGCGGATTGTTTTTCAGGTAGCTTTCCTCCAGCTCCTCCATCATTCGGTTCGCCTCGTTCTCCACTTCCTGCATTTTCTCCGTCAGTTTTCCGAACCTCTTTAATGTCCGGTATCTGTCGCTGTGGTTCTCTTTCAGATACTCTGCGGCCCTTCATGCGAACCGTCCCAGGCTTCTCATGCTCACCGTTTCCTCCGGCACCATAATGTCCGGATACAGCATTCCGTCCCGTCCCTCCTGATACGTTAATGTTACCTCTGCCATCTGCAATACTCCTTTCTTTCATCTGTCTCAAATCATTTGAAATGCTTCTCAGCACTTCACAGGATATATCGCTGAGCAGAGATCCTAAACGGTAGACTTCCTCCTCCTTTGTAAATGCGGTAATAAAGGAGAAATTCTGTTTTTCAGATGGAATGTCAAAGCCGCACCGTGTAAATACCGCATACATGACGCTTCTTTTTAACGCTTCCTCTGCCGTAATCTCTTGCACTCTGCCATTTTCCGTGATCTGTTTGTTTCCAACCAGATTTGCGAACTCGGTGATCCGCTCACCAAATTCTAAGTCCATTATCACTCGGATCTTCTCTTCTGTAAAGGCTTTCAGGAAAGATTTATCGGATTCTTTTTTCTCCGGAAGTTCCCGCCCCTCTCTTTCCCTTAGCCACCCGGCATAGGCTTTCATGGTATTCCAATCAAGTTCCCAGGTTAAACGGCTTTGCCTGCCCCCGGTATCGGAGATGTCAAAAACGTACCGCATCCCCGGCTTTAAGGCTCTTGAGGGAAAGACGGCAATGCCCTTGCTGCCACGCCTTACATACCGGCCAACCTTTTTCCATGTGTCAAAATCCGCCACCAGCTTTGCCCCCGGCCTCTGCATATAGACCATGAGGATGTTGTCAAACTCATAGCGGTAAAGCTGTCCGGTAAGCCTGCATATACTTTTCCATGCCCGATCGCTTTTGGTCACTTCCTCCATTGCGGCATCATATAAAATGGATATCTTATTATCTGCGCTCATATGCTATACCTCCAACGCTGCTTTCCTAATATTTCCCCTCCTAATCGATTCTCTGACAATATGCTTCTTCTGTTTCCATCAGCTTTGAAAAAAGCTTGTATTCCTCTTTGTCCATCTCCACGGTAAAAGAAGCGTCGTTTTCCTGGCATTTCGCTTTACCACCTGCTTTCTTTATCTTTTTTGCCAGACGCAACAGAATAAAATTTTCTTTGGAAAGTTCCATGCACCGTTTAAAACTTAATTCTTCTCCCTCAAGCCGTCCTTGTCTTTTTCGTATCTTCCCGGCAATTCTCGTTCTGACTTTCTCCATGTCCTCCATGTTTATGGATACAGCCGCCTTTGTCCTGCCGGAACGTTCCCACTCCTTATGCAGCAGCTTCACCAGATACTCCATGTTTTTGATAATTTCATTTCCCGTTTTTTTCTCCATACGTTTTCCCCTTATTAAAAATTGCTGTTTTAACGTGTTCTCCCCGTTTCCATGCCAAACTGAAACAAAGAAAACTGCTCATTTTCCTGCATCTGTTCCGGAGCTTTTTTCTTGTCTTTTATCATCTGCTTCATCCGTTCGGCGCATCGGGCAAAGGCCTCCAGGTAGTTGTCCGGTATCCCTGCATGGCGGCGCATAACAATCAGATCTCCGTCCTTTATGGCCCTTGCAAGTCCGGAAGCATATCCAAGAACGTTATACAGGCTTATTTTCTGGGCTTCTTTTTTTGTCAGCATGTCCTTGTTTTTAAAGATATAAAGAAAATTGGAATCAGTGATATACGCTTCCAGTGCTTCTACGGCTCCATCCCTTATCTCCCCTGTTCTTGCCATATAATTATCATCTACCTCCGGCGGAAGTTCCCGGTAAAATGCCTCCGGGTATTTTTCATAATCTGTACCATACTGCTCCATCAGCTTATGCTTATGATAAATGATATGATTCCTTACAAGATTCATGTTGGAGCCGTCTGCATAGGACGGATCACTTCCGCCGTACTCTTTCAGGTATTCCCACCGTTCATATGACTCTTCAAGCTCTGCCGTATGATCAGTTGTTTCTTTCTTTTTTCCCATATTCATCACCTATCTTGGTCTTCCTATAAAAACAATGGAAGAACGCCCCTGTACTGGCCTATACACTACGCCAAGCCGGGTATTGGCCGCCTCCACCACTTTTCCGTCTCCCACATAAATTGCTACATGAGTAATGTCCATAAAGCGCCCGTTCTTACCGTAGCTGTAAAAAATGAGATCTCCCGGTTCCATGCTGCCGTAATTCACAAGCAGGTTGTTTTCATAACAGAACTTCCCCTCACTTGCCGCCGTGTTGGAGCCCTCATACATGATATTTACTCCTGCGCTGCGCCATGCGTAATAAGCAAGGGAGCTGCAATCATAATAATCCCCGTTGTCACGGTATGCCTGGCTGTATGGACATCCCACTTTTGACAATGCAAAGGCTACTACTTTCTTCCCGTTTTCACTGGAAACGGAATCTATGATTGCCTGATATTGTTCCGAGGTAATCCGCTCTCCCGGATCTCCGCCTCCTCCCGTGTAGCCCAGCATTGCAAGATACTCCGGCTTCATCAGCTCGGCAAGCACTTCCTGTTCCTCTGCCCCAAACCCATAGACGGAAATCATGTCATAGCAGGATTTTAGTTCTACGTTTACCTCTTTCACCTCTGTTGTCGTCGTATTTCCCTCGTCATCCGTATCCACATCAAGTCTTCTGGTAATGGTATAGCCGCACATATCGTCAAAGACCGCTTTTAAATTCTGCTTTGCCTTATCCGTCATGTCGGTTGCTGTGTCCCCATCCCCGTGCTTTATCATATAAACCATGAGAATATCGCAGAAATTATCCGGCGTACCGGAACCCTCATAATCCACATAGATTTTTTCACTTGTATCATATCCGGCATAATCCGCAAGTTCTCCATCGACTTTCTCATTAAACTCCGCCACATATGAAGAAAGCACTTCCTGTATGGTCTCCCCGGATGATATGGACGGGAAGAATACTGCAAATGGTGAATTGTAAATAATGGCAATGACAGCGATAATAGGAAGTGCAATCAGAGCCACAACCGCAAAGAGTGAAAGCAGGAACAGGCCCACATACCGGACAACATACTTTGCCATGATGGAAAAGCGCATCATTACAATATCTTTCAATGCCTTTCCTATGCTGTCCTGATTTTCTTTCTGACGTAAATTTGCCACAAATAGCTTTATCATGCGGTTCCTTGTGGAATTTCTCATATCACGTTTATCCATGGAAATCCCCGCCGCCTCGCTTGCTGCCATACCGAAAAGCATACCACCTGCACCCATGCCTGCTGTGGCCGCTGCGGTTTTTGCTGCCGCTTTTGATGTTCCCTTTGCCGCCGCCTTTTTTGTCTCTTTTTCTGCTTTCCCTGCCCCTTTTTGTGAAGCTTTGCTTACCGTCTTTTCCGCACTTTTCTTAGCCTCCTTTTCCTTAATCTGGCTGCCGGACTGCCTTTTCTTAATGTCCTCCCTCTTTTTCTTAATGTTCTTCTGTTTCGCTTTAAATGCCTGTAAGCGATAAAGGTTCCTGCCTGCATCAACAGTACTTGTGGCCGGTTTCGTGAGAATCCGGGCTGTTGCATATGCATCGTAAACCTCATTGCCTCCATCCAGCTCGTCCAGTGCGGCTTTAGCTGTTACTGAAGCAATCGTACCGGAAACAGGAGATTTCTTTTTGACAGTCGCTTTCTTTCCTGCTTTTTCCTTGCGATACCCGGCATACATTCGGTTTTCCTGTTTCACGCTCTGCCGGATTTCCGGATCTTTCTTCTGACTGCCCTTAACTTTTAGTTCCGATCTTCCTTTTGCATGAAGCTTAGACTTTTCCTTTGTGTGGATCACCATAGGCTTTTCATCCACCTTTTTGATGTCCAATCCGTCTCACCTCCCCCTTTCAGGACAAAAAAATAGCACCCAAACCGTCTATGGCCTGGATGCTGCTATAATCACCCTTATTTTATTGTGCTGTTTTCCGTTTTGCTTTCTGCCGGGATTTTCTCTGCCTTTTCTCATACATGTCGTGTATCCAGTCCTTAACCGGGGCTTTCCACATCTCATTCTTATTGGGAATATTTTTTATAAGGCTTTTCGGATTCAATCCCATTTCTTTTGCCATGCGGATTTCTTCATCCCCAATACGACACCTTTTCTTTGCCTCGTCCCATAATTCCTGCTTGTATGCCATTTTCTTTTTCCTTTTAATATCTAGTGATAGAAAAACTGCCTGAGTGGTTAGGCTCAGGCAAAACTTTTCTTTTTTGAATTGCAATTCATGCTTATTGAATTACTAATGTTCAATAAGACTGGGAGCAGTCCTATGATAATTCCATAGGCAGAGAGCTTCTTTGTATTTCTATTGCCCGCAAAGTCGGGACGGGTAGCTCCTCTCTATCGCCGCAAAAGCACTTAAGCTTTTCATTGGTTGTAATTTATCATGCATCTCTCGGATTGTCAACCGCATTTTTCTTCTAAATCAAGCATTTTCCCAGGTTTTAGAGGTTGCACGCTTCTCCTCCATCGCAATCTTCTCATGGATATTAGTATTATACAGGTTATAGAGCGCCGTTCCTTTCTCAATGGTATTATCAAAAGGAATGACCACGTTTCCGCACTTTATAAGCCCCATTCCGCTTGATGTATTGGTTACATACCGCAGCTGTGCTTCCGACACACCGATCACTTCCGCCATCCTGGAGCTGTCCGTGTTCGCCTGCTTCAAAAGCGCCACAAACTCCGAGTTGGCAAGCATGGTGGTCGCCGTATAGTTTTGGAGCAGATCCACGATATTCTGTGTAATCCCAGTACACAGGCCCCCCTGCTTTCTTACCTTTTTCCAAAGCTGCTGCAGATACCTTGCGGAATATTCCGAATTTAACATCACATGAAATTCATCAATATAAAGCCATGTGGCGATTCCTCTCTTGCCATTGGCAATGATACGGTTCTGAATACTCTCCATCATCACAAGCATGGTAATGGGAGAAAGCTCCGTACCCAGGTCACGGATTCCATACACGGTAAAACGGCTGTCCACATCTACATTCGTCTGATGATTGAAAATATTCAGAGAGCCGTTGACAAACAATTCCAGAGACAATGCGATATCCTTTGCTTCCTCCTCCGGCTGGCTCATAAGCACTTCATAGAAATCGGACATCACCGGCACATACTTCTCCCTGCTCTTTGCAATCCCAATGTAGAGCTTACGCACACAGCGGTCAATAATGGATTTCTGCCTTGAATTGAGGTTTTCTCCCATGCACTGTTCGCATACGCCAAGCACGAACTCCCCCTTTTCCCTTATCATGCCCTTACTGTCGTTTAAGTCAAGGCTCCAAACATCCATATCCAGAGGATTCACATAATTATCCGTATACGTTGACATATTCACCACCGTACCGCCGTAGGTCTCGGCAATGTCAAAATACTCATTCATGGGATCAATCACGATAATCTCATCATTGCCGGAGAGAAACACGTTCCCCATCTCCATTTTGCAGAAGAAAGATTTGCCGGAACCGGGAACGCCGAAAACAAATCCGTTGCCGTTGATCAGCTTTTTGCGGTTTCCAATATTGATATTCTTTGATACCTGATTGATGCCGTAATAACAGCCCTGCCTGTCGTTCAGCTCCTGCACGTTGAAAGGCATCAGCACCGCAAGGCTCTGTGTCAGCATGGTACGCATGGTCTCCACCTGCCTTACGCCAATGGGCAGGGCCGTATTTAGGGACTCTCTCTGTTTGAGATAATGTTCCTCAATGGTAACGGAATTGCGCTTGCCTATGGTTTCTACGGTCTCCGTCATGCTGTCAAGCTCCTCTTTCGTGTCCGCCATGAGAATGATTGTGACGGACACGTAATAAAGACACTGATCATTCTCCCTTACATCGTCCATGATTTCCTCGATCTCTTTTTTCTCAATCCGCTTATTATATGAGATCTCCGATGAAAAATCATTATTCTTATTCCGGACACGCTGCTGTTTGATGATGTCCGATTCAATACCAAGATATTTTTTCTGTAAAATCCTCGTTGTCATATCTTTTGGAATCGGCACTACATCAATGCTTGTGACAGAGTGAACCGGAAGACTTGTAATCTCATTTAAAAAGCGATCCGAAAGGCTGGAGGGATACTTCTTGATGAACAACGCACGGCAGAACTTCTTTTCATCCTTAAAATAATCCGGGAAAAACTGTATCATGCCGCCCACCAGATCATTGCGGAAATCCGCACCCACTTTTCTTGCATCCCGGATATCAAAATCAAAGCTGTTCTCATTCCCCAAGTGGTAGTAGTCATATAACACTTTGAGCCTTTCATTGCCGGACAGCGGCACGATCTCAGCTCCAAGCTCCCCAAACGCCTTATGCACGGATGCCTCAATGGTTGCAAACTGTGCCTTTGCCTCCTCAAAGTTCTTACGCTCAATGGTAATGGTGAGATATCGCTCCTGCTCAATCCCCTGCCTGCCCTCATGGATTTTCTGTTCCATGATATCATTGTAAATCCTGCGGAAGCCGTCAAAGCCGTCATCCCTCCGTTGTAAAAACACACAATCCCGTACCTGCTCCATGTCTTTGTTTTTATTGTTGATGGTAATTTTGAAATTCACATCCAGAGAGTTTAAAAACTTACAGTACCTCTCAAAAATGTCAATCTGCTCCGTCTCATTTGTCGTGGTGTAATTGATATCCTGAAAACGATAGCACTTTGAAAAGCGGTTCCTTGCCACTTCAAAAATGCCGTTCTCCGCCACTTTCATAATCTCTATGGTCTGCTGTATGGATTTCGGAGTTTTGTAAAGCGGTTCTCCTGCTTTGCGAAGCTCTCTGAATCCATCTGAAAATAAGCCCAAATCTAACCTCCCTTTCTATGCCGCATTTGGCATTGGGGCTATCACAAAATAGTTACTGCTTCACTCTGCGACAGCCCCATGATACCGGAACTTCCCGACCTTGAAAGATCAGATATTCCATTATAATTGCTTCTTTTTTATTGCTGCTTTAAACCTTTGGCCGTTCTACCGCCTTGTCCGATATGCCGCCATACAGATTATGATTGTCATAACCACAAGAATAACTGCCATTCTCCCTGTTTTCTTTTTCATCTGTCTGCCCCCTTTCCTGATGATTATTAAGTAAAAAAGTTGATTTTTCTGCATTTCCTGCATATAATCAAAGTAGGGATTTCCCTACTTTTCATGTTTCATGCTTATTGAACCATTAACTAATGTTTCACAAGATACAGGAGGTATACAGCTATGTCAGCAAATACATTTATAGATAATGCAAAGGTCATGGCAAAGGGACAGATCACGATACCAAAAGATGTCCGTGAAGTTCTTGGGGTAACAAGCGGTGATCGTGTTACGTTCATCGTCGAGGGAAATACCGTGCGTATTGTCAACTCCGCTGTCTACGCTATGCAGGTGCTTCAAAACGAAATGGCCGGAGAAGCAGAACGTACCGGTCTGACTTCTGACGATGATGTTATGACGCTTGTAAAGGAATTGAGAAACGAGGATGACAACGTATGAGGGTTTTGATAGATATCAACGTCCTGATCTCTGCTGCACATGGTCAAAATAAAAAGCCAAGGATTTCGTCTCCTCAGCTTAAAAATAATCAATCCTGCCATATAAAATTTATTACACATCTCTTTTCTAATAGAATAATTTTGTATAATCTGTCTGTGTATCCGCAATATGATAAATATAAATTACCATACCAATCTGCTTATAAATAGCAACATGTTTTTTACATATAACCATTCGATATCCTTGTTGATTCAGCCAGTCATCTGGTGTTAAAGAGCCTGAATCCGGAAATTTCTCTAATCGTTCTATTACATCCAATATATGCCCACTTACTTTTAAGGCTGTTTCTACGCCAAATTGTACCAGATACCAGTCCTCAATACGCTTTAAATCTTCCCATGCAGTAGGGAGAATTTCCACCCTATATACCATCTGCTCTCTCCCTTAATCGCTTTCTTGCTTCTGAAACGCTTATTGTTTCAGCACCATCCAAGCGCTCCTGCTCTGCCTGAAGTACCTTTGCACGAAGTTGTAGAACCTGCTCACGTTTTTCAAAAGCCTCAATGCTCATAAGAACCAAATCACCCTCACCATTTTTCGTTATATAAATTGGCTCTTTTGACTCTTTTGCCATTTTGGAAATTGTCGAATAGTCATTTCTTAAAGCTGCTGATGCTTTTATAATCACGCATACCACCTCATATCATTATTTTGATATAATTATAGCCTAGTTTCTTTATAGTGTAAAGTATTTTCTACTGTATTATCATCTTCTAAATCAAATTTTTATATCCTCAGTATCATAATACAATTATATTTGACCAAAATAGATTGATCTATCACACAAATCAGTCGATTTTCATTAAGATCTTCTGCCCGAAATACATCAGGCAGAAAATCTTATCATAAACACTATCTATACTTTTTCTTTAACACAACAAGACCTATCGCCATCATAACCAAGCCCAATCCTCCAATTAGCCAAAGATTCAAATTATCCCCGGTCTGCGGCAATTTCGGTTCTGTCGGCGTATTCGTCAGCTTCAAGGTATACTTCACCAAATCCGGCGCATCTCCCTCATACTTTAACATCACCTCATGCGGTGTGCTATCCAGGATATAACCCTCTGCTGCTTTCGTCTCCACAACAAAGTATTTGATATCCTCCGCATAATTTCCATCCTTAAACATCGCAATCGGAAGCTCCTCGGATTCCGCATGGCCATCTTTATCCGTCATAAGCGTTTCTACTACTTCACCATCCTCATCACGAATCTCAAACTCCACGCCCTTGATACCTTTCCCGGTATCCTTATCCGTTTTCTCAATCAGAATCTTACCAGGCACAATCTCATCTTTCATGGATACTTTCTGGATCTCCTTTGTGTCCTCCACAATAAACTTTACATCCGCAGCAATCTTATATCCATAAGGCGCTGTCTCTTCACGCAGGGTATACTCCCCTGTAGGAATACGCTCAATATAGTGAGGCATCCCATTTGACTTCCACGTTTCCACTACATGACCATCTTTATCAATAATGGACAGAACCGCATCCTCCAGCTCTTGTTCCCCGGTAATATCCGTCTTAGAGATTTCAAGCTTTGTAGGATAATTCTCAAACTCCGCCTTAAGTTCAATCACTTTGACATACTCGCCCTGATAAGAAGCATCCAGATTGAATACCGCCTCACTCAGCACGTATCCTTTCGGAGCCTCATTTCCTTTACATAGTACCGGCCAAGGGGAAGATCATTTAAGAATACACATTTGCCATCTTTCCAGGTTACGGCCTTTCCCACAAGGCTGTCCTTTTTAGTTACGACCTTGCCATCCACATTCACAATGTCTTCTGCCGCATAAAGACCAAACACCGCACCCTCCAGTGCTTCCTTTGTCTCTGCGTCTGCCTTTGTTACCGTAATCTGCACTCTCTGTCGCTCATTGGTGACATTCATGCCTGCATAAACTACCTTTGTGTCCTGATCCACATAAGACAAATCTGCTTCAATCGGCTCCGGATTCAGTACAAAACCCTCCAAGGTATTTGTCTCCACAAGATAATATTTTCCCAAAGGAAGTTCCTCTAGCTTGGCAATCCCTTTGTCATTTGTGGTAATCTCCTCAACAAGCTGATCCTTTTCATAGTAAAGGGTATCAAGACCGTCCGGACTAACAATATCCTCCGCCGCATAAACCTTGAAAGTGACACCTGCAAGGGACTTTTTGAAATACTGGAAGATCACATCATACCAATGCTCCTCCAAAACCCTGGCATCCTGCAAAAACTCTCCATCCTTACTCACAATGATGGTTCCGGTAGGAACTTCATCCTGCATCACCACGCTCTGGACTTCCCCCGTATCCTCTACCGTAAATTCTACATCCTGTGCTTTCAGATAACCATAAGGCGCATATTCCTCACGAAAAATATAAGTGCTTCCCACTTCCAGTCTCTTAATGACATGCTTCTCCCCTGCCAAAGAAGTCCATGTGTCAATTACATTTCTCTCTTTATCAAGAACGCTTAAGGTTGCACCGGACAACTCTGCTCCACTGGTAATATCCTCTTTCGTCACTTCCGTTGTGGTAGGAGTGTTGAAAATTTGTGATATCCAGAAGATACCCCTCCGAGGGAGCAATTTCCTTTAGATAATACTTGCCAAGATACAAGCCATCCACGGATGCCATCCCGGAAGCGTCCGTTTCCAACCGAGCTACTAGTTCATCCGCTTGATAAAGGACTCCCGTTACGCCGTCCGGATGCAAAATATTCTCTTTCGCATACAATCCATAGACTGCATGTTCCAAGGTTGCGTCTCCCTGGCTCTTGTTTGTTTTTCGTTCCGCATCCTTTTTGATAATGGAAATCTTGCCTGTTACGTGTTCATTTACAAACTTTCCGCCTGCATTTGCAATGGTCACGGTCTGGCCGTGAAGCCCCTGATTTACCTGAAAGGCGTATTTCACCTTATTCGTATTGCTGCCTGCTGTTTTACTGCCTCCCTCATTTGCCCAATCGCCATAGTAGCCTGCAGGGGCCTTTGTCTCCTGGACATAGAATCTTCCTGCGTTTGACTCGTTAAAATATACTTTGGAAGATAGATAGCTTCCATCTGCCTGCTTCTGAAATGTCACCTGTTCCGAAAGTCTTCCATTCTCCGCCGTGACGGTGAATACCGCCTGATTGGTAATCTGCTTTCCTGTCTCTTCATCCACCTTTGGAATCCGGATTCTCACCCAATAGGGCTGATTGGCAAATACTCCGCCTCCGGCATTGCTGATCACCTTTTCCGCATTGGAATCTCCCTCGGAAATGGAAAAATGATACTTATTGTTATCCGCAAGATAACCGGAGGGAATGGATACTTCTTTCACATAATAACCCTTTCCCGGCGTTGTGGTTGTAATAACGGAGGAAGTATACGTGTCGCCATTACGGTTAAAGACAGCGCCGGTATCCGTTCCATTATCCTCATAAATCTTAAACTGTACGTTCTGGGAGATGCCTGCTCCCATTATGGCGTCTTTCTTATTCAAAACCACGTAAGCGGAATACTCCTTTGGTTTTGACATCCAGGAACCGCTTGTCAAAAGATACTGGTTAGGCCCATTTGACCAGAATTCTATACCGCTTGTTACACGCCCATCATCCGCATCCTCTACCCATTGTGCCATAGACTTAAACAAGTCGGTCGCAATTTGTGTATTCAGTACGGATACCTGCGAAAGCATGGGACTAATAGCCGCAGCCATACTCTCCGGACTTCCCCAGCGGTTGTTCCGTACCAACCACATGGCTGCCTGGGTAATGGCATAGTTTCCCGTGTTATCATGGATGGCCTGGGCTTCCCGATACCATCCATAGATTTTAACCAGAAGATCCGCCTGTTCATTGGAAATTCCCAGTTCTTCCGGAGATACCGCCGTATACGTCATGCCTGTTGAACAGGCTCCCCCGTACAGGATGCAGAACGCTTCCTCCCCGTTAAGACGGATCTGTTTCATGGGACCATGATCACCGGAGCCAAATGCCCCAATCGCACCCAGTCTGCCGCTTGAAACATTGGAGGAAAAGGACACGGTAGCCGTATCCCCTACCGAAGCCACAGCGATTCCGCTCTCATTCATTTTCATCAAAATCTTCGACAGCCCCTCCGCATATGCATCATACCCGTCGGCCCCTGTCATAACTGCATACAGATCATCCAGAGTAAGGCCGTTCTCATTCAGATACTCCAAATCTTCCACCTCAAGAAAATCCCAAATAGAATACTGAAAGAAAGAATCCTTGTCCACATCCGTGCTTAAGAGGTTTATCATTTCTTCTATGGTCTGCTCGCCATAGAAAACATTAGTACGCCCTCCGGAAGTCTCCTGCTCCTGTGCTTCAACAGCTTCCTCGCTTTTCTCTTCCTCTGCGACACCATCCTGCAGATCTGCCATCAAATCTGGAACTGTACTGTCAGATAACGTATCCTTTGTACTTATATCCTTTGTACTTATATCCTTTGTATCCATGTCGTTTGTATCTATATCTTTTGTACCTATATCGCTTCCTGCCGTACCTGTGACCGTTTCTCCCACTGCTTCTTCAACCGCTTCTATTACGGTATCTCCCGTTGCCCCTAATTCAGATGCCGCCGCTGACAGGCTGCAGTTCATCATACAGGTAACTGCCGCCAATATTCCTGCAATTATCCGTTTCCATTTTATTTTTTTCATTCTGTCCTCTCCTTTCTACCCACAAAAAAAGACAGCCCTCTTCGGCTGCCTGATACTCTGCTCCTATTCTTTTGGACTGTCTCTTGCCTTTGCCATTTTTCCTACCCCTTTCCGGCTGCTCCTGCCATTACCAGTACTAATCTAACTACCAGGGCAAACAACACCAGAAACAGTTTTGCCATTCCAAGCGTTAGCTTTAGTACCCACAACAACATCTGTAATCCCCACTTCAATACGG
>JAETRR010000053.1 GCA_021770065.1 Lachnoclostridium sp.
GGCAATGAGAGAAACTTTTATTCGAAAGGGCACTCATAAAAGTTCCTCTCGTGCGCCTTTGCGGCTTTACCGTCCAGCAAAAATATCTTTAGTAAACACTTGACATTTCTTAGCTGGACTAATTAATAGTTCCGTAATATCCCTCCCAATACACCCTGGTCTCCTTATGATGTATGGGATCCGGCTTGTTTTGTTAAATCGAATATAGCATAAGCCTTTATTTTCCGGCAATGGATGGAACGCGGATAGTTTCATCGTTTCAAAATAGAAGAAAAAAGAACCTCTGCTTTTGTAACAGAGGTTCAAAAAATCCGTATTTATCTAATCTTTTCCGGTTTTATCAAGAAGCAGATCCATATGTGTCAGCATTTCCAGGGAGGATTTTGCATGCTCCTCATAGCGTCTTGCCAGAAGAAGGGAAAAGAAAATATCCAGCACATAAGTGACGGCGGAAAAGGAAGTTATCACATCCAGGCTCAGAAGAGAATCCCGGTTGGGAATTTCCACAATCTCATGGCACCAATTACGGATAACTCTGTTGTGAGGACCCATAAGCCCCACCACA
This sequence comes from Lachnoclostridium sp., assembly GCA_021770065.1. GTDB lineage: Bacteria > Bacillota > Clostridia > Lachnospirales > Lachnospiraceae > Laedolimicola. The sequence continues at coordinate 566 of JAETRR010000053.1, forward strand.
TAATTGTTTGTCCCTTCCCGAAGGTATTTTGCCATCTGAATCACCGCCCGGTTGGCTCCCGTAAAGCTTATCAGAAAGGCTATGGTTTTCTTATCCTTCCGGGCCGCCAGATAGTGGCCGTTGATGCTCTCATAGGCCGAACATTCCAATCCTAAGGTGGCGAACTTAAACACCGCAGACTGGGCCAGAATGTAGCTGATACCCGTACCGTAGAGATCAATGCACTCCGCCCTCTGGAGCACATTGTTGATCCGGTTCATGGCGTTCTTATCCAGGGCAAGCCTTGTATTGGTCACTGCTTTGTCGTAAAGGCCTGGAAGGGCATGGATAATGTCGGAATATGTACTTTTGTCCGTAATCGGCTCCCCCTCCAGCATTTTGGAAAGGCGGTCCTTCTGGTTGATCTCCTCCACCAGCCTAAGCTTGAATTCCTGATAGCTCGCAAGCCCCAGTTTCTGACTTAAGCGCACTACGGTGGCCTTGCTGGTGAAGGAGGCCCGGGCCAGTTCTCCGCTTGACATGCCCGGAATCTTATCCATATGCTCCAGGATATACCCGGCAACCTCTTTTTCATGGTTTGTAAAATCAGCCTGTTCCTTCAACCTCTCCAAAAGCATGGGATTTTCGTACTCCTTTCCGGGCATCCATTGGAAACTATCCATGGTCTGCTTCAACGAGTACAGTATAACATATGGTAAAAATATTTCAATTCTTACACTTCAAATTTACAGAGGCAGATATTGTCTGGCAATCCGATCCTCCGGCTTTGCGTCAAAGAGATACAGCACTGCCACAAACAGCCACTCCAAAGGCTTCATTGCCAGATAAATGAGATCGGCAGTCAGCGGCGTGCGGATATGCCTGGAAACTGGATAACCATAGGTATCGTAAAAGCTCCGCAGCGCCCGGTGGAACCGGGGCGTACGCTCCTCCAAAAGCTGTTCAAAGGCGTTGGCCACACAGAGCTGCCGGTTCACGACAATCTTATTGCCTCTGCGGATCCCCAGCCGTACAGGTTTCACCAGTTCCTTATGGCCCTGCATGGCTACCGTGCACAGGTAATGGCTGTCAAAGAGCACCGGCGGCGGTGAAATCTTTGTGGACAGGGACCAGTCGCTGGTCTCGGTGAATACACGGACTGCGCTGTCCGGCTGCTGGCCGAATAACAGCAGAACCACAATGATAATACAAAGCAGCGGCAGAGTTATAAGCAGGGCATACAGAGCCCAATGCCCACTCTCTGCAAGTATACGGTTACAGTCATTTAAAAAACGGTTTTTATACGGCTTCCGGCTTTCCTCCGGTACAATCTCGTTATCCCGGTCCGGATTCGTCCCTGTCTCTGTTTCCCGGTTTTTCACCCTTGCGCTCTGCTCTCTCACCACCTGAAGTAAAAGATTTACTGCCAGCATCAGGTAATTAAAGGGAACCAGCATGAGCAGCAGCACATCTCCCGGGAACGCATTTCCAAAGGGAAAATCTGCGGCAGCGCCTCCGAATAACTGAATGATCACCGCCAGATTTACCAGGATTCCGATGTAAACTCCTGCCATGGAAAGCACGGCTGCCAGGGGCGGGGCTTTCTCCTTTTTTGATTTCAGATATGCATAAGAAATAAGTCCTGCCGCCATAAAGACCAGCAGTGTCAGTATATGAGCACGGGAAAACGGCTCATGAAGGGAAGCCATATCCTGGTAAGTCCAGATCCCTTCCTCCCAGCTTCTGGGGCTCCAGAAACCGTAGAGCAGCAGGCTGTAGAGAATTCCTACCGCAAATACCATTGCTTCAAATTTTCCCGTATGTTCCCTGTGAAGAAGCAGATTCCGGATATTCCAGACAGTAAACAGGGGACCCGGAATCAGCATCAGTCCCAGGAACAGAAAAAATAACAGCATATAACCCATACCTTTTGCACCTCCTTTTTTATCATACCTCTGCAAAATTCATTTGTCAATAAATATTTATTGTTTTTCAATAAATTATTATCCTTTTTCAATTGTCAAGGACTATTATTTTTTTTATTTTCCCATTACTGCGTATAGAAAAATGACTGCTGGAAATCTTGTTATTAACAAGAAATCTACTATCTTCCATACATAGATTTTTTGTGGCAATTCTTAGGGACAGCAAGGAGGACTTTCGCAGAATGGCATTGAATAAGGTAGAAATATGCGGAGTAAATACGGCAAAGCTCCCTCTTCTTAAGCAGGAGGAAAAGGATGCACTGTGGGAACGGATCTCGCAGGGGGATAAAGAGGCCAGAGAACTGTACATTAAGGGAAATCTGCGGCTGGTTTTAAGTGTGATCAAACGCTTTTCTGCCAGCAGTGAAAATGTGGACGATCTGTTTCAGATTGGCTGTATCGGACTGATGAAGGCCATTGACAATTTTGACGATAAACTGGGAGTGAAGTTTTCCACCTATGCCGTGCCGATGATCATCGGAGAGATCCGCAGGTATTTAAGGGATAATAATTCTATCCGTGTAAGCCGTTCTCTTCGGGATACGGCTTATAAGGCCATCTATGCCAAGGAGGAGCTGATGCGGAAGAATTCAAAGGAGCCTACGATCAGTGAGATTGCGGAGGAGATTGGAATTCCCGATGAGGATATTATTTTTGCGCTGGATGCGATTCAGAGTCCGGTGAGTCTTTATGAACCGGTTTATACAGAAGGCGGGGATACGCTTTATGTAATGGATCAGATTAGTGATAAGAAGAATAAGGAGGAGCTCTGGGTGGAGGAGCTCTCTCTCTCAGAGGCTATGAAGAAGCTGCCGGAACGGGAAAATTATATTATTAATCTGCGTTTTTTTCAAGGGAAGACGCAGATGGAAGTGGCGGATGAGATCGGAATTTCCCAGGCGCAGGTAAGCAGGCTGGAGAAGAATGCGCTTAAGAATATGAGGAATTATCTGAAGATTTCCTGACAGAAACGGGGGAAATCTAAAACGCACAAAGGAGAGGCAGTCAGAAAAGCCCGCGGCTATATTTCCCGGCAGCCTCTCCTCCTGTATCTGGTTTTTCAATTCACATTTTTACTTCAGTTCTTCTAACAGGGCCCCGGTGGTACGGTTGTAGGATTTGGCAGTTCCGTTTTCGCTGAGGAGATAGAAAGTTTCTCCGATGAACGTGCCGCGCGTTCTGTACCAGGAGCGGCCGTCTGTTTTTGTTTCCAGCTTTAGTTTTTGGGCAAATGCACCGTTTTCGTAGGAGCAGACCAGGTAGTTTTTCTGATACGTTCCGCGGCTGCTGCCTTCGGCCTCGAAGCCTATAAGGTTTTCGGAAGTGTCTATGAGTACGGCATGGTGATCCCAGAGGGCTTCGCTGTAGTTATAATCTCTGAGGTTAAGCCTTGCCTGTTCTTTTGGATCAGCCGGGTCAGTAATGTCGAACATGGAAAGTTTCATACCCTCTTCTGCGCCTGTTTCTTCATTGACTTCCATACCGATTCCAAGGAGCAGGTTCTCTCCGTAGAAATGAAGGTATTCGGAGAAACCGCTGATTTTCAGTTCGCCCAGGACTTTGGGATCCTGTGGATCGGACAGGTCAATGGCAAAAAGGGGATCGGTCTGACGGAACGTGACGATGTAACCGGTGTCCCCTAAGAAACGGGCGGATTTGATCTGTTCGCCTTCTGCAAGACCCTCTATTCTGCCTTTTATGTCAAGTGCGCGGCCCAGGATGTACAGGGCGTTGGTTTCTCTGCTTTCTCCGTAGTCGTAGCCGATAAGTTCACCTGTGCGGTCGTCGGTTACTTTCCGGGACTGATATTCCTGGACGGTAGCTGCGATTCTAAGATTGCCCTCGTATTCATCCATGGAAAAACTGCTGTCTGCCCGGCCTGGTATTTCGCCTTCTGCCTGGGCGTAGAAATGGCCTTTTAAATAGGAAAAGCGCAGCAGCCGGGTTTTGTCCAGAATGGTTCCTTCCTCCCTGGGTTCTTCCTCGTAGACGGATTTGTATTGGGCCATATAAATATTTTTCTGGCTTACGTAGCAGATTCCGGAGCCTGACAGAACCGCTCTGGTGTCTGTAAATTCCACAGGATTGGACAAATCTATGGATACGAGAACCAGGAAGCTGTCTCCGGCCGCATATTCCGGACAGTAAATTCTGTCCGCAGATATCTTATTTCCGTCTACGGCCGGGATGTAGGCATCATAATCTTCTTCTCCCTCGCCGGGATTTGCCGTAAAAGAGCTGATTCCGTAGAAGTATCCGTCTGCAATCCGGGAGCTCTCATAAGTGCCCTGCAGAGTGAAGGTTTTTTGTTTCCTGGGGCTGCTCTTGTCTGTGATGTCATAGATGCTGATTTCATGGTAGGAACGTAAAAGTTCGGTATCGCAGAATGCGAAATCTTCTATGACTCCTTTTTCTGCGGCGGAAACAGGTGAGGCGGTATCATAGTATTTATTTTCTATGGTAATGATAAGATCCTTCCACAGATAAAATTCCTCCAGATTCTCAAAACCTTCCAAAAATGCGGTCTCTTTAAGGCCGTCCTTTGTGTCCAGGATTTGAATGCCCTGTTTTTCTCCCTCCGGCGTGCCGTCCTCTCCCTTTGTCTGCTTTCTGGCAATCTGATACAGGTAGCGGCCGTCATTTTTGATGCGGTCGGCTTCGTCTACCCCGGCTGTCTGTATGTTGGTCTGTCCAAAAGCCTCGGATACGGCATCCTCCATGGACGCCTCCTTTTTCGGGGCTGCGGACAAGTCTGCCGCTTCATAAAATGCTTCCTGCCTTGCGCCGCCTGTCACTGCTTCACTTTGAGACTGCCAGCTTTCGGACAGACGGGCGTATATTTCTTCGTAAGTCATTTCCGGGAAGGTTAAAAGCTCCTGTTCCTCTTCCGGGGATTCCGCCTGCGCAGTCTCTGTCTGCTTTAAAGAAGCAGGCGCTTCTGTTTCCGGCAAGACAGCCGTCCTCTGAGCGGATCCGGGCGATAACAGACCCTGGCTGTGCATATGCAGGATAAGGCCGGCTATGATGCAGAAACTTGCTGCAGCGGCCAGGGCCGGGTACAGACGGCCTCTGCGGAAGTACTGCTTTCTTGCATTCTCTTTCAGCGTATCCTGCATCCACTCCGGCTCCAGGCCCGGAGGGATATCCAGCTCTCCGCCTTTTTTGCGGATTCTATCTAAAATTTCCTCTTCTCTTTTCATTCCTGCAATTCCTCCTAATTAAATCGCTGCGCGATGGCACTTAAGGGTAAAGCCGCTGCGCGATGGCACTTAAGGGTAAAGCCGCTTCGGCACACACATCTTCTACTCTAATGCCGATTCCAGTTTTTTTAAAGCCCGGCGGTATTTGGAGCGGACGGTGCTGTGATTTTTGTTCAGCAGCCGGGCGATTTCCTCGCCCTTGTAGCCGCCGAATACAGTAAGGGTTACGATTAAACGCTCCTCTTCCTCCAGCCTTCCCAGAAGTTCCAGCATCTCCGCCTGGGAGGACAGGCTCGGCTCATAGGAAGGCTCCGGCTCTTCCTTTCGGATTCCCCAGTGATTTCGTTTTTTTAAGCTCCTTTTGCAGCGGTTGACCAGAATCTTGAATATCCAGGGGCGGAAGGCTTCTTTGCTTTTTAACCGGTGAAAATGCTCGCAGGCAGACAGGGCTGTTTCCTGTACTGCATCCTCGGCATCCTCAGCATTGCCCATGTAATAATAAGCCAGGCGATACATGTCCTTATAAACTGCCTGGTACAACTCCATAAAGCGTTCCATTCCTCCCACCTCACTCGTTCTCGAAATGCATTTCTAATAATATAGAGTCTATAAGTTGTCAAAATGTTGCAGGAAAAAAGAAATTTGTACATAAATAATAAAATTTCTTATATGAAGTTAGCACAGATCGGGTTCTTATTCAACCTGGCAGAACCTGCTTATTCAAAGAATATTGTGGCAGAGTTGGGGAAATTAATATATGAAAATTTAATATTTTGATAAAAATAATTCATTTATGCATTATTTGAAAGCCATAAAGCTCTTCCAGCTCCATCACCTCCGTCACTGACCGCATACCATCCGTGGCATTCTGTTCAGAAAGCGATGCTCCGGCGGCACAGATTCCCAATCTTATCGCATCTTTCAAGTTATACTTCTTTTCTGCTCCATATAACACTCCTGCACAAAATGCGTCTCCGGCTCCTACAGAGCCTTTTATATACCCTTTGGGGAGTTTAAGACTGGGAAGCGCCACATAATTTTCGTTCTCGTCCAGACCAAAGCCTCCTTCGGGACAGTGGATTACCGCCCAAATAGAGACTCCCATCTCTTTCATCTTTAAAAGAGCCTCCTGCATATGTTCCGGATGCAAACGGTCTTTCGAATCACGCAGCAATACTCCCGTAATCTGCTGTGCCTCACTCTCATTGATCACGCAGTAATCCGTATACTTCAAAGCCGGAGGAACAAGTTTCACAAACCGATTTCCCGTTTCCGTCACTACATCAATGGAGGTTTTCAGCCCGTGCTCCTGTGCATGCTTTAAAAGGCGGGCCATTTTTGTCCCATACATGTCATCTTTCGCATCCAGAGCGTCCAGCAGCAGAATATATCCCACATGAAAAATGTCTCCCTTGATGCAGTTCCAATTTACATATTTTTCATCAAAATAAGCATTGTTTCCCCGATACTGAAAAAAAGTTCTCTTTTGATTTTCTTTACTGTTCATAACAATTGTGATAGAGCTTCTCCCGATCCGCACAACCTGGCTCATATCAATATTTTTCATCCTGCCAAGCTGTTCCTCTACCAAATCTCCTTCCGAATCATCGCCAATCAAACCTACGGCCTGAAGAGGCAGCGCAGCATCAAGCTTTGCAAGATCTGTAATTACATTGCACACCAATCCGCCTACAGATCTCTCAATCCCTTCCGTCACGGTTGTCAGTTCGCTCTCTGCCGGATACCGTTCAATCGGATAAGTAATATCTACAATCATGTTTCCTGCCAATACAATCCCTTTCTCCATAAGACTGAATCCTCCTATTCTAAGTCGCTGCGCGACAGCACTAAAGGGTAAAGCCGCTTCGACACACTGGTAGTGAGAGGAACTTTCATTCGAAAAGGCACTCATGAAAGTTCCTCTCGTGCGCCTTTGCGGCTTTACCAATCACTGCGTGATGGCACTAAAGGGTAAAGCCGCTTCGCGACAGCCCCATTTTAATAAATCTGTTATAGTTCCCTGAATTCATCTGCCAAATCGGAATTAAATAAATAATTCTTTATATAATCCCTTGTTTTTTGATAGACCTTTTCCTGTGCATATATGATATCTCCCTGTTTTTCTCCAAGAGCTGCCTCATAGCACTGGCGTACCTCAGTCCCTACATTAATCTTGGTTACGCCTGCCTCAATTGCATTTAATACACTATCATGCCCGATTCCGCTTCCACCGTGAAGCACAAGCGGAATCCCGGCCGCATTATATAAAGCTGCAACATGTTCAATGTCAATTCGTGCTTTTGGCTTTTTCTGATTGCGGACAGCCTCCGCTACCTGGCCATGAATATTTCCTACCGCTACCGACAGCCAATTGCATTTACTTTCTGCCGCAAATCGCCTCGCCTCATCCAATCTGGTAAATCCCATCTTTGATGCAAAAATTTCCTCATAGGGCGGCATCTCCTTATTTTCATGTCCCATAACGGCTCCAAGCTCAGCCTCAATAGGTACTCCGAACTCATGAGCAAGCATAGCCGCCTCTGCAGTCACTTTAATATTTTCCTCAAGCTCCAGTCTTGATCCGTCTATCATCACGGATTCATATCCGGCTTTCAATGCTCTGGAAATCAATTTCATATAATCTACCTTCAAATAATCCTCATCAATAACCGGAACATGATCCAGATGAAGAAGCGTATGTCCTTCCACCCTGTATTTCGAATATTCCTCGGCAATGCGCTCCGGACTTTCTGCTTCAAACTTTTCCCATTCCACACGAGCAACCTGGATCATTGCCACACTGTTTTCATCTGCAATTGCCTGAGCAATGGGTTTTACCATTGGAATATGGGGGCAGTTAAATGCAGGAATGCATTTGCCTAAAGCCCTTGCCCGTAATACTGCCTGCTCTGTCTTCATATGTATACCCTCTATCCTATCTTAATAACAGCCTTGACTACATCCGCTTTATTATAGATACTTCTCTCCATAGCTTTCTGAATGTCATCAAAGTTAAATACATCCGTTACAATTCCTTTTAGATTTACCTTCCCGCCAGCAACCGCATCAATGGCCATGGGATAAATATGGCGATAACGGAACACAGACTTGAGTGTCAGCTCTTTGTCTAAAATCGTGCTGACAGGAAGAGACATCTTCCCATTGGGACTATATCCGACCAGAACTATTGTTGCTCCCTTTTTTGCAGTCAGAATGGCCAGAGATGTAGTAATTTCAGAGCCTGCCGTTTCAATAACCAGGTCAATGCCCCTTCCTCCCGTAAGTTCTTCCAGCCTTGCGGCCGCATCCTCTTCCTTGCTGTTGATCACTCCATCCGCACCAAGCTCCATAGCCTTATCAAGCCGTTTCTGCATAATGTCAATTACATAAACTTCACTGACTCCTCTGGCCTTTAAAGACATCATAGAAACGAGGCCGATACAGCCGGCTCCCATAACAACTGCTCTCTGTCCGAGATGAGCGTCTCCCTGCGCCGCCGCATGCATTCCTACGGATAAAGGCTCAATCAATCCGCCTTCCATGGTATCCACATTCTCCGGAAGCTTAAAACACAGTTCCGCCTGATGTGCCACATATTCCTGAAACACGCCGTCATAAGGAGGCGTAGCAAAAAACTCTACGTTCGGGCAGAGATTATATCTGCCGCTTCTGCAAAACTCGCAAGTTCCACAGGTTTTTCCGGGTTCAAGAGCTACCCTGTCACCAACTTTCAAGTGTTTCACATCATCCCCGGTTTCTACAACAGTGCCGCCTGCCTCATGCCCGAGAACAAAGGGCGGCTTTACCACATAGGAACCAATAACACCTGTTTCAAAATAATGAGAATCGGAACCGCAGATTCCCACATACTCCACTTTTACAAGAACCTCGTCGCTCTTGGGTTTTGGAATATCCCTTTCTACAAATTCCATCTTCATCACATCTGTCATAACGGCCGTTTTCATTTTTCCTTCCATCACTTTTACCTCTCTACTACAAGCCCCTTAATATTAAGAAACTACTTTTACCTTTTTACGAATTTCAATAAACTGCAGGCTGTCCAGGATAACAGCCATCATAAGCACTACGCCTTTTACCATCTTCTGTGCAAAAGAATCCAGCCCCATCAGAGCCATACCGTTGCTTAATACGCCAATTACCAGAATACCGGCAAATGCTTTTCCTACATTTCCTTTTCCTCCGTTCAGACTGACACCTCCAAGCACACAGCCGGTAAGCACATCCATCTCATATCCGTCGCCGGCGCTGGGTTGTCCGGATCCGATGCGCCCCAGCATAACTATGCTTGCTACTCCTACCAGACACCCACAGAAGGTGTAGGCAAGAATACGGATTTTATCTGCATTGATGCCGGAAAGCTTTGCTGTCTCCTCATTGCTCCCTATTGCATAGAAATAACGGCCAAGATACGTTTTTGTTAGAATAAAATGGCCAATCAGTATTATAATCAGCATTAAAACAGCGGAAACAGGGATAATTCCAAGCACATAGGTCTGCCCGATCCATTTTAAAGATACCGGAATCCCATATACCGGCTTTCCGTTACAGATAGTATAAGTAAAGCCATATAGAAAGATCTGCATGCCTAATGTAATAATCAGAGGCGGAACCTTAATTTTGGCAATAATAAGACCGTCAATAAACCCCAGAACCGTGGCTGTCGCAACAGCCGCCATCATGGAAACCGCTACCGGAAGATCCGCTTCCGTAACCATTTTGGAAATTAATACAACGCCAATTGAGATAACGGATCCCATGGATAACTCAATTCCCCCGGTCAGCAGTACAAAGGTCATGCCAACAGAAAGAATTGCCATAATTGCTACCTGTTTGGAAATATTAAACAGGTTGGTCACGGAGAAAAACATTGGCGCCGCAAAGGAGAAAAATACCACCAATGCAAGCAGAATAAAGAGAACTCCATATTTTTTGTATAATGTAATAAGTTTCATTCTATACCTCCTATTTTAAGTCGCTGCGCGACAGCACTAAAGGGTAAAGTCACTTCGACACACTGGTACTTTACCAGTCGCTGCGCGACAGTACTAAAGGGTAAAGCCGCAAAATACACTTGACATTTCTCAGCCGGACTTTGTAATGCCGGATGCAAGTGTTAATACAGATTCCTGAGCAAATTCTTCCTTAGACAATTCACCCGTTTTGGTTCCTTCGTGAAGAACAATCACCCGCTCTGACATTCCCAATAATTCTTCCATCTCGGAAGACACCATGACAATCGCAATGCCCTGCCTGGCCAGATCATTCATCAGCTTATAGATTTCCTGCTTGGCACCCACATCCACACCCCGGGTAGGCTCATCCATAAAGATCACCTTGCAGTCGGCTGCCAGCCACTTTCCAAGAACCACCTTCTGCTGATTGCCTCCGCTTAAAGATTTGGCAGCATTCTCCTCGGACGGGGTTTTGATCCGAAGAACTCCGATCTGCCTTGCCGCAATTTCTTTCTCCTTTTTTTTATTTACGACAAGGCTTTTGGAAATCCTCTTTAAAATTGCAAGGGAAATATTCCGCACAATACTGTCTTCCAAAAGGAGGCCCGTACGCTTTCGATCCTCCGTAACAAATCCGATCCCAAGCCTTACCGCTTCCACCGGCGAATTGATACAGACGGGTTTACCACAGAGATAAATTTCCCCTGCATCCCGGAGATCCGCCCCAAACACAGCACGCAAAAGCTCCGAACGTCCCGCACCTACCAGTCCGCCGATTCCAAGGATCTCACCGGCCCGTACCTGAAAGGACACATTATGTACCTTGCTGTTGATAATGCCTTTTGCCTCCAGCACCACGTCGCCAAGCTCATGCTGCCGCTTAGGATACTCAAAAGACATCTCACGCCCGACCATATATGCAATCAGCTTTGCCTGATCTACATTTGCCATATCATCCGTGATGATCTTTTTCCCGTCACGGAGTACAGTCACCCTGTCACCTATCCGGAACAACTCCTGTAATCTATGCGAAATGTATATAATTACATATTTTTTCTTTTTTAAATCCGAAATCAAATCAAGAAGCTTATCAACCTCATCCTCTGTCAAAGGCGCCGTGGGCTCGTCAAAAATAATTACTCTGCCATTCCCTGAAAGAGATTTTGCAATCTCCACAAACTGCATATAAGAAACGGAGAGATCCTCTACTCGTACAGAGCAGTCAATGTAAACCCCCATTTCATCAAACACTTTCTGCGCATCCTGTTCGAATTCTTTCGCATTAAAAAAACGGCTCTTCTTTTTTCCTAAATACAAATTTTCCGCTACGGATAAATCTTCTGCCAGATTCAGCTCCTGGTATACCACACAGATTCCCAGCTCTTTTGAAAGAGCGGGCGTCATTGCGCTATATACTTTATCCATATATTCAATACAGCCCTCATCCGGAACATTGGCACCTGATATCATTTTAATAAAAGTAGACTTTCCAGCCCCATTTTCGCCAATAATGCAATGGACTTCTCCCTCTCTGAAATCAATGGAAACATCATCCAAAGCCTGTACGCCGGGGTAGGCTTTTGAAATATTCCGCAGCGATAATACAACCTTTTTATCCATATACTTCCGCTCCATTTCTAAGAAGTTATAGAGGCAGCCGCAGGAAGTAAAACATAATCTATATGTACCGTTTTTACTTCTTGCAGCTGCCCGTTATCGTATACCTACATACGTAAATGATCCTTACTTTTTATACAGATTCTCATCAGCCATCCAGTCCGGTGCCGTTTCCTCAGTTACATTAATCATAGGCATTATAACGCTCTCTGCCGACTCGCCATTCAAGATAGCTACACAGGCGGCCAGAGCATCTGCGCCTCCATTGTATACATCAAGTCCTACATCACCGCGGATGATTCCTCCGTCCGCAACAATATCAATTGCATCTGCAACACCATCATTTCCCCACATACCAAAGGATGGATCTTTAATGTCCCTGCCTGCTGCTACCCACGCTTCAGAAAATCCAAGGAGGCAGGTATCATTTGTTGCCAGAACTCCTTTTAAATCCGGATATGCCTGCAGCCAGGCTTCAGCAGCTGCCACACCATCTTCAACCACAAGGCCTTCCTGCTCATCCACAATTGTAATTCTCGGATCCATCTCAGCAATTACATCCTTCATGCCTCTCACGCGATCCTGCTGATACTCGAACTCATGATGCCACAGCAGACCCATCTGAATCTCTTCCTCATCCGGATAGTTTTCAAGAGCCCACTCACATGCCATAGTCCCTACACGGCGGCCAATTTCATAATTGTCACACAGGAAAGTAATGGGATATTTACAAGGCTCACCTGTCGCCGCATCAATAATTTCATCATCGTATGCGCAAATAACAATGCCTGCTGCAATTGCCTCATTTACGATATCCGCAAATGCCTCACGATCAAAAGAATGAATAATAATAGCATTGTAACCCTGCGTAATCATGTTCTCGATATTCGCAATCTGTGTTGCCACATCATTGTTTGCCGTCATACACGTATAATCAACGCCAAGCTCTTCTGCTTTTGCAGCCATACCCTCTGACATTGTATTCCACACAGCCACATCCATTGATTCCAATGCGAAACCAACCTTCCATTTCTGCCCGTCAGCCGTCGGTTCTGCCGCCTCCGGCTCTTTTGTGTCCTCCGTCTGCTCAGCGGCAGGAGCCGAAGATTCCGCAGGAACTGCAGGACTCGAGGAACATCCTGTCAACGCTGCCGTCATAGTCAGTGCCAATGCCAGGCAGACTGCCTTCTTAAGTGTGTTTTTCATTTTTCTACCTCTCTTTCTTAAAAGTATATTCCCATTAAAATCCGGAATCTATTTTAAACCTTTTCGTGAGTCTTCGTCCTCCCTAGATCCCGAATCTTTCAAGGCATCATTCGTTACGGAAGCAGTGCCACTTTAAACGCATCCGGATCCTTTTCCGCAACCTCAAATGCTTTCTCCCATTCTGTCAACGGGAATGTATGAGACAAAACTCCCTCTGTTTTTAAGGAGCCGTTAACCATCCCGTCTATTACTGCTTTATAACAATGTCCGGAAAGATGTGATCCGTAGATATCCATATGCTTTGTATCACCGATAATGTTCCAATCAGCTGTAACATCTTTCGGGAATATGCCGAACTGTACATAGCGTCCCATATTGCAGACCGATTGAAGTCCCTGCATCACGCTCGGAGCTCCGCCGGATGCCTCGATATACACATCGCACCCATAGCCGTCTGTCAGTTCCCGGATCTTCTCAATAACATTGTCTTCTGCCGGGTTCAATACCATATCTGCGCCAAATTCCTTTGCCTTATCCAAACGGTTCTGCCTCAGATCCAATCCAATTAAAAGCTTTGGAGACAATGCCTTTGCCGCACATACCATGCTAAGACCGATTGCTCCCAGACCGCTGATTACAACCACATCCGTATGCTGAATATCTGCCCTCTCTACTGCATGCATTCCGCAGGCATAAGGTTCAACCAATACGGCCTGTTCATCACTCAGTTCCTCTGGAATCTTATGAATGACGCTGTTTTTGGGAAACTTCATATATTCTGCAAAACCTCCCTGAGCCTCATTCTTGAATCCGAAAATACTATGGGGCTGGCACATCCAATAATTTCCCTGACGGCAGAAACGGCACTCTCCGCACGGCAGAATCTGTTCTGCAAGAATTCTGTCTCCGATCTCTACATTTACAACATTTGCTCCTTTTTCTACCACAACTCCATGAAACTCATGTCCGCCTATACAGGGTGCTTCAATATAGGCATCCGCCGGTGTTCTTCCCCACACACGCTGTCCGCCGTGGTAAGTTTTAATATCTCCTGCGCAGATGCCGCAGCCCTTCACTTTGATGAGAATGTCATCCGGCCCGATTTCTGGTATGGAAAGCTCCTCCAATCTGAAATCATTCGGTGCATACATTCTTAATGCTTTCATTACTGCCATATCTTTATCTCCCTTCCTTGATACGTGCTTATACATATAGGTATACCTTAACGGACGAAGTCCGCCTGCCCTGAAAGGGCATGTATTAATGGGGTACCCCAACTTTGCAGCTCTCCCAAAACTGGAGAAAGCATCAATTTATTTATCTAAATTGTAGCATTGGAATATTCGGAATAAAACGTGGTGACTTTTAGAATTATAGGGGGAGTTTTCACAACCATATGAACAGACAAGTGACAAATCCATAAAACTTGTTATAATAGAGTGAACAACGATTCATCCCCTGACAGTTAATGCTCATGTATACCCTTCGGGTACCCCATTAATGCATGCCCTTTCAGGGCAGGCGGACTTCGTCCGTTAAGGTATGCATAAACGAAGCGCCTGCAGGGCATATTTTTGTATTACAAGGAGAACCTTTATGATAAACGTACTGATTGCAGATGATGAATACAAAATCTGTGAATTAATTAATAATCTGATTCAATGGGAAAAATACCATATGAAGGTGGTTGGAATTGCTTTAGACGGCCTGGATGCAATCGCCTTTTTAGAAAACAATGACGTTGATGTGATAATTACGGATATACGCATGCCTGGATATGATGGTCTTGATCTGATTCAAAAGGGAAAACAATGCAACCCCGATATCAGTTTTATCATCATCAGCGGATACAGCCAGTTTGAATATGCCCAGAAAGCTGTGCGCCTCGGTGTTATTGATTATCTTCAAAAGCCTGTAAACCAGCATGAGCTTGAGCTGAGCCTTGAGCGTATCTATCAAAATCATCTGGAAAAGGAACAGGAAAAAGCCCTTGCCCACAAATATGAACAAGGATACTACATCAATGAAAAAAATCAGCAGAAAAAGTTTTTTATAGATTTTCTTACATCATCTCCCGAAAATGATATAGATTATCAAGAAGAAAAGGTCAATTCCAGATACGGATACTCTTTTCAGCATGGATATTATCAGCTTATGCTTGTTCGTATTGACGGCTTTGATTATAAAAACAAAAAAGAAATAGAATATATCTACGAAAAGGCCGCACGGATATTAAAATTTCTGCTTTCTGATACCTGTTATGAGCTCGGATACACAATTATGGATAACCAGCTCGTATTTATCCTTAATTTTTCAAAAGAAGCCGCTTCTGTCATGCCCAAAAAATATGAGGAACTGATGGAATATATCAAAGCTCACAAGGAAGCTACCTGTTCACTTCCTGCAACTTTTGGTATCAGCCGCCCGTTTCTGACCCTTAAAGCCTCACTTAGTGCATACAACGAAGCAAAACAGGCTGTCTACCAACGCATTGTCTCAGGAAATTATTGCATCTTTGACGGCAGCAGGCAACATAAAAATCCCGGCTTTTTTCTCGAGCTTCTGCAGCGTCTGATTCTTTCTCTGGAGGCTGCTGTTGAAAGTTTGAACAGAGAAGAGGTTCTTCAGGTAATTAATGATCTGAAACCTGCAATTGAACAGGCCTCACTTTCCGGGTACGAGATTCTGCAGCTTGCCCAGGCATTTCTCAATGCTTATATTCTGAATATGCAGAAAAACAAGGTGCATATTTCCAATGAAGATTCCTTTTTTCTTCATTTCAGCGAGGATATTCAGAATTGCTCCCTCCTTTCGGAAATCATATCCCTGCTGCAGCAGCATATCATTCGGTTGTTTGATGAATATTGTGAAGAAAAACGCAACGCAGAGCTTCGTCCTATCCAGACTGCAAAGGATTATATTAAAAACCATATCAGCGAAGCCATCACTCTCAAGGACATTTGTACTGAAATCAACTTCAATGAGGCATATTTTAGTTCTATGTTCAAAAAAGAAACCGGTATGAATTTCAGCAAATATCTGATACATGCCCGAATTGAAGCCGCAAAGGATCTGTTAAAAAGCTCAGATGAAAAAATTGAAACGATTGCCAGAAATGTAGGATACAATGATTTAAAAACCTTCAATAAAAATTTCAGCAGGTACACGGGCCTAAAGCCCAGCGAGTACCGCAGGCTATATGGATGAGGTGATTGCTTGAATATACATCGGACTTTTTTGTTAAAACTCGTTCTGATATGTGAAATATTTCTCTGGATATTTGTGTTTATTGATGCTCTGAACCGTGAACTCTCACTTCATCTGAATATCCTGATCGGTTGTGCAGCTTTTAGTTTCATCTTAAGCTGCGTCTATCTCTTCTTTTCGACACTGCAAAAACAGAGAAATATTGAAAACTATTTACTTACAAAGCATGAAAATTGTCTGAATAACGGCTATATGATTTGGAACTCCTCAGATCTTCTTTTCTACCAGACTATCCGAGAATCCACAGACAGAAACCGGCAGATGAAAATATTAAAAAAACAGGCTCAATACCTTGCTCTGCAAAATCAGATTAATCCTCACTTCCTTTACAATACTTTGGAATGTATCCGAAGTGAAGCGATTGTCAATAAAATTACTACGGTTGCAAACATGACAGAAGCCCTGGCTACGTTCTTTCGTTACACCATTTCCGATCTTGACAAGCTGGTTCCTGTATCTGCCGAACTCGACAATATTAACAATTATTACACCATCCAGCATTACCGTTTTGGCAGTCGTCTTTCACTGAAAATCGATATGGAAAAAGATGATGACAAAATTTTAGAATTATATGTTCCAAAGCTTACTCTGCAGCCTGTCGTAGAAAATGCTGTCTTTCATGGAATTGAAAAAAAGGCCGGTGCCGGAGAGGTTATTATCCATTTTATTTTGACACAGCAGCGCCTTTTGATACAGGTATCTGATAACGGAATCGGTATGCAGCCTGATATACTAGACACCCTGAATGATCGTCTTGCACGGAATATTCCTTCCAGTGATACGGAAAAGGGCGGCATTGCCGTCAGCAATGTCAATGAAAGGATTAAGCTGTTATTCGGAGATGCTTATGGAATTTACATCAGAAGCATCCAGGGCCATGGAACCGATGTGAATATCACACTCCCTATTGTCCGGAACAAAGATGAGGTAATAAATTGAAAAAGGAAATTTTACGAATGGAGCATGTCTCCACAAAAGATGATACCCTGTCAAACCTAAATGATTTTAATATGAATCTTTTCCAGGGGGAAACCGCCGCTATTATCAAACTGAATGATGTAGGCGTAGACAAATTAATCGAAATTCTCTGTTACAACCGCCCCATTTCAGCGGGAAGAATTTACATCCAGGAGAAGCTTGTAAACCACCATGACTACAGTAATTTTACCAGAAACAGCATCAGCATTATTGATCGAAACAGCAAAATGATCTCTGATCTGTCTGTACTGGATAATATTTTTTTATCTCCTGTAAAGCCCACAAAAATTATGATTCGGAAAAAGCAGCAGTACCGGGAATTTCTCTGGTTGTGCAATGAATATGATCTTCATTCCATTTTAAATGCTGACAGTAAGGAAATCACCATCTTTCAAAGATGTATTGTTGAAATACTCAGGGCCGTTGTTTCGGAGTCTAAACTGATCATTATCAACCAACTTGAAGAAATCCTCAGCGGAAACCAATTTGAATATATAAAAAACCTGTTGGAAAAGGTGGCCGGGCATCAATTTACCGTTCTGTTTATCTGCTTTCCCCATCAATATCGCTCTCATAAATGCGACCGCTGTCTGTTGATTCATAACGGACATGATGTCAAAGCAGCAGATCGCTACAGTCAGTATATGATGCACACCCTTTTATCCGACTATATTTCTGTTCCCACCCCATGCACCAAAGAATCCACAGCGCCGCTTCTTCTTCAGATAATTCATCTTTACATGGATACTTTATATGATCTTACCTTTTCCGTAACTGCCGGCGAATGTATCGGAATCCTTGGACGTGAGGAGAAGGACTTTCTCCTGATCCTTCAGCTTTTGGGACGCACTCGAAAACCGGACATCGGAAAAATAATATTTGAGGGACAGGACTTTTACCAAAAAGCACCTGCAGTGAACAGCATCCTCATCGTTCAGCGTGATATCGCCAATACCATGATGATGAATGAATTAAGTTACCTGGATAACCTTTGTATCGGACTAAATCTGCGCTTAAATACTCCATTTCGCTCAAAACGCATCCTAAAAAGCATCAAAAAGAATGTTGAGATGAACGTAGGAAATCTGGTCAATGCTGAGAGCATAGATTTTCTAACTAAGGAAGAACGGATTCATTTACTCTATGAGCGCCTCTGCCTGCTTCATCCTAAGCTTGTGGTATTCAATTGTCCGTTCTCGGAAAACGATCTGGCCATCAAACAGTTTATTGCCCAAATGATCAACCGCTTAAAAACGAAAGGAATTGCTATTATTATATTGACTCTGGAAAACTGCGACTACTTAAACGTGAGTGACAATATAATAATGTTGAATCCGAAAAATCCTCCTGTGGGATCTTTATAAAAAACTCAACTAACTTTCCAGCCTTTAGGGAATCTATCAGAAAAATCTTCTGTCCTATTTTCTGATAGATTCCTGTCCATACTTACACTTCCACCCCATTGGCAGCAATCACACGCTGATACCAATAAAAGGACTTCTTCCTGGTACGCTTAAGCGTCCCATTTCCCTTATCATCCATATCCACATAGATCATTCCATAGCGTTCCGCCATTTCTCCGGTCCCTGCAGACACAATATCAATACATCCCCAAGGGGGATATCCCATAAACGGAACGTGATCAATCTCCACGGCTTTCTTAATCGCCAGAACATGGGGCCTCTCAGATATTTTTGAGTTTACACAAGATATCAGAAAAACTTATTTTCCAAACAAATCTGCATGACTCCCTGTCGCAGTAGCTGAGAGAATCAGGGTATCCTTATAAATTTGATATATGAGCAGCCAGTCCGGCTCTATATGGCATTCCCGAAAATCCTGCAAATTGCCAGTTAAAACATGATCCTTGTGTTGGGCAGGCAAAGGACTGCCACTGGCCAGCAAGGAAAGTATATTGACAAGTTTATTCATATCCTTGCCTCTTTTCTTCATAAGTTTTGCGTCCTTTTTCATGCGGTTCGTGTAAACAATTTTATACATTGTCTAGTCCTCCAGCATAGATGCTACTGCGTCCTCTGCATTTTCAAAAGGCCCAGTAAGATTTCGCTGGAATCTGCTGTCATAAACTGCCTCTTGAAGAGAATAAGGAACTGCACTATGCTGAACAGAAAATGGGATTCCACAATTTTCAATAGCCGCATTCAAAAAAATGCGTATTGCCGTTGACGTATCTAATCCCAAACTTGAAAATAACGCATCCGCTTGCTTTTTAAGCATGTCATCAACACGAATTTGTAATGTAGCCATATTGCACCTCCAATGATTTTTCATAACAATTGTATCATATAGGCAATGTAAAAGCAATTATGTCTTAACATTTGTCTCCATTCCTTATTATACTTACAGTTTCTACTCGCCTTCGTAGTTTAAACCACGGAAAGAACGACAGTATCGCGCTCTTCCAAATTTACAGACTGTGAGTGGAAAACTATCGATCACAAAGTATTTACTGAACGGTATAGGAAAAGCAGAAATCATTTTCTGAATCAATGCCAGCCAGCTCACCACAGATGCTGATCGTGATTATTTCGGGATCAGACAATTTGGCATCCAGGACGTGCCGTCTGAAAGTAACTTCTGGCGAGACGAACTGATGATATAAATCATCAATGACAACGTAAACAGTTAAAATAAAATCTTCAAAAGTTGTTAAGTGGTATTATTATCTTGAAACTTCAACATAATGATGCCTCCTTTCGTATTTATATTCCCTGCAAATTTCTAAGCCATCCATGGTTTGCTATCCTTAAGCATTTCTAATATAAACCGCTAAAAAGAAAGACACCCCGTCCTCCGGGGCATCTCTCTTTCGCTTTGTTCAAATTCTGCCGCAAATTCCCTGTTGGCAGATTAGATCTCCAAATAAGAATCCGCATAAAGATTATTATTCTTAATAATATCACAAGACTTAATAGTCTCCATCAGTCTCAGATCATTGGGATTCACGATGGCAGATGTCAGACCATTCATCATAGCCATAGCAACCATAGCGGAGTCCATAATCGGACGGATGTGCTTAGGCATACCGTTGGAGTTGTTGGACAGGCCGCCGGTGCTCTGCATGCCCATGTCGGAGATCATCTTAATGAACTCCAGAACCTGCATCTGCTTATCCTGCATTCCCTTGATAACCAGGAATAAGGGGTCAAACCACATATCCTCATCTACAGCCATGCCATGCTCCATGCCGCGCTCCATCATGGTCTGCATGTACATCATACGCTCGTCATTATCCTTAGCGATACCCTCGCCGTTGCAAAGCGCAATAACAATTGCATCATTGGCTGCTGCCAGGTCAATGTACTCAATTCTTCCGGCTGCGTCCGCAGAGTTTACGATCGGCTTGCCCTTGTCACGCTTGTATACGGAAATACCTGCCTCGATAGCTGCCACATTGGAGGTATCCAGTGCCAGAGGAACATTGTCAAAGTTGCTCTGCAGAAGCTCAACCGCCCACTTCATCAGCTCCGGTCCGTCATTCTCAGCCGGTCCGATGTTAACGTCCAGATAGGTTGCGCCTGCATCCAGCTGCTGCTTTGCACGCTTTAAGATAGGCTCCGGATCTCTCTCAGTAAATGCACGGTTGATGGTAGGTGCAGTAGTGGAAAGTCTCTCGCCAATAACAACAAATTTTGCCATAGTTCTTCTCCTTTTTTTGGTTCACATATTTTTAAATTTTAGATCTCTCCGTTTGCCTGCATGTCCTTTAAGAACTTCACAAGCTGAACCGCCTCGTTGGGAGCAACGATTACTTCCCAGCCCGGAAGCTTCGCCTCAATGTCACCCTTCAGGACAGCTACCTTGCCGGGGATAATAAGCTTTCTGCTCTTTACCTTGGGCTCCACGTTCTCAATGATGAACTTGGATACGGAAGTGGAGGAAAGCTTGCCTGCTGCCCAGGCAGTCAGTACGGAAAGTCCGCCTGCATCGCTGATAATCAGGTTGCAGGGAACGCCGGAACGCTCCAGCTCTCCGGATACTACGAAGTAGGTCAGAGCAAAGTCTACGGTGGTCAGGCATACGGAATTCTCATCGCCGCCGTTCAGAGCATAGATGCCCGGCTCAACCTTCATGGGCTTCTGCGGGTCAGTAAATACATTCTGGCGCAGGCCGTAGAGAGGAAGTGCCTGTGCGTAGTTCATACCCTCCATTACGATAATGGAACCGTATTTTATGGTAAACAGGGAAGCAAGCGCTGCCTGCATGGTAGCGTCTCCCGGCGCCAGCTTGGCAACATTTACGATAGACGGATAACCAAAGGTACGATCCGTATTCTTAAGTGCCGCACGGCGAATCTGAACGGTAGTTGCAAATGCATCCTTGATGGAAGCGGTTCCCACATTCAGAACCAGGTTTTTATTTCCAAGCTTCTCGATAGCCGCAACGGTGTCATAGAGCTCATTAATATCTGCTCCGCGAACGCCCAGAACCACTCCGGCCTCCGTAGCCAGCTTGCTCATAGCCTCATAGTTGGAAGCATCAGCACCGTCCAAAATCGGCTTTGCATCCTTACATACATCCAATGCTGCCTTTGCAACATCTACATTGGTGCAGCCAAGAACCAGAGTCTTTCCGCTCTCTGCCGCTTTCTTAACAAATGC
>JAETRR010000054.1 GCA_021770065.1 Lachnoclostridium sp.
ATAGTACCACTATGTCCAATGTTTATGTCCATTTCTCACAAATTTCTTTTCCTGCACGATATTCAGTTGTCAATTTTCAGTTGGAATCTCATTCATTGAGATTCCGAAAAGTTATTTATCTTCATACACCTAAAGTGTTATGAATTTACAGTCATTTAAAACGACAGGCTCTGCATTGCCGCAGATACAATAATCATAATAATTCCGGCAAATGTTATTCCCAGAGGAATAATCAGCTTACCGGCAGCCTTCTCTCCTTCCTGCAGTGCAAGCTGACGCTTGTGCTGCAGCTGCTCTGCCGCCTGATCCATCAAAAATCCGGACAGTTCGCTGTTTCCTTTTTCCATACCCTGAATCATAGTACTTGAAAATTTCATGATCTCTGCAGAATCCGAAAGAACCCCGAATTTATTGATCGCCGCTGCATCAGAATCGCCGTTTCTCATATATTCACAGGCCTTTCTCATCAAATCATACAGATCTCCTTCCTTTCCATATGCAACCAGTTCCCATGCCTCCCTTAAAATCATTCCCGAATTAATGAGCAGTGATAATTTTAAAATCATATTTGAAAATTCCATATCACTGGCTTCTTTTCTCTTCTGAATTGCCTCTTTCATTTTAGACATAATCAGATTCCATTCTGCCATAAGAACCAGAACCATAATTCCTAAAACCATAACCATAGAGGCATCTGCTGCAAATCCGCATAAAATAAATCCGACACAGCAGGTAAATAGTGCAGCCGACAAAAACTGCGCCCATGTCAGTATTGCATAATATTCATAATAGGCATTATCCCAAATCAGCTTGGATTCCCTTTTCAGCTTCTCCTCCAGCTTTCCCCTCAGCCGGAAAGCTTTTGTATCATTCAGGAAAAAACCAATCACATAAAAGTCCTTCATTGGATACATTTTCGGATCCAGATTTTCCACGTATGCTTCATAGCTTTCTCCTTTTCGCAATGCGATCAGAAAAAGCAGCGTACAGCCTGCAGCAAAAATCAGGAATGTCACTTTTAACAGCATTTATTCACACCCTTATATCACAAATTTTTAAACCATAACGATAGGAAGCAATAAAAATACCGATTGCAATGGTATTAACCAGAACTCCGACCGGGGTTGCGAAATTATCTGCAAAAGTATCATTTGTAAACTTAAGCATTGCAACCACGACGATCGGCATAATACTCATTACATTATGCTGCATTTTATTGGATGTCAGTTTTGTTTCAATCTCATCCGTCACGGCCATCTTTTCGTTTATTGCGTGATATGTTTTTTGAATCACAGATCTCAGATCTCCGCCTTTTCGATAACAGACTTCAAATACATCCGCAAAGCATACAATATCTTCATTGTCGCTGCGTTCACCAAAGTCCTTTACCATAACTTCAAAATTAATATTCTGTGCCACACCGTTCAGAATTTCCTGCATTTCAATAATAATAAAATCATGATCCTCATATTGCAGCCGTAAATCTGAAAGCGCATCCTCAAAGGCCTTCTGTACATTGCTGCCGGAAGATATAGACGCAGAAAGCGATGCCAGCATTTCTTTAAATTGTGCCTTCAGCTTCCGTCTTCTTTTTTCCAGACACCGGCTGATATAAACCGGCATAAAAAGCCTGGCTGCCAATCCGCCAATTGCTATAAATGCAATGGTATTTGCTGCATAGGTTGCCGTTGTGGGTTCCCCCTCTGATAAAAACAGACCTCCATAAAAGAGCAGCCCTGCAAATCCTCCCGCCAGGAATAAGGCCAGCCGGACCGATGCCTTTTCCAGCTTTCCAGGAACATACACCCTGTAATTCAGCATTTCGTTATTCAGACGTGAATGAATATATTGAGATTCCTCTGTTTTTCTTTTCATATTACAGCCTTTCCATATCCCGTTAATTCCAGCTTAAATGTATTAACCATTTTATTCTTTGTTCTGACCAGTGATCCGGATACTTTCTCTAATGTACTGTTCGCATCCTCCTCAAATACGTATAATGGATTTAATATGATTTCATGATCCTTATAGCAGACAATCTCTGTAATCTCCATCGTCTTCCTGCTCTTATCCCGAAGTCTTGAAAGGTGCACAATAATATCCACCGCAGAAGCGATCTGCTGCCGGATGGCTTCCAGGGGAAGCCCTTCCGCACCCTGGAGCACCATGGTTTCCAGACGGCTTAACATATCCCTTGTACTGTTGGCATGTCCGGTGCTTAGGGAACCGTCATGTCCCGTATTCATAGCCTGCAGCATGTCCAGAGCCTCGCCGCCCCGGACCTCTCCCACGATAATCCGCTCCGGGCGCATACGCAGGGAAGATTTTATTAAGTCCCGGATGGTGACGGCTCCGCTTCCGGACGCATTGGCGTTCCTGGTTTCCATGGAAACCAGATTCTCAATCCCCGTTATCTGAAGCTCCGCCGAATCCTCAATGGTGATCACACGCTCGTCCTTCGGAATAAAATTCGACAATGCGTTGAGAAATGTTGTCTTTCCGGATCCCGTTCCTCCCGAAATAAAAATATTATATTTCGCTTTTACCAAAAGCTCCAGGACATGCGCTGCCTCCGGCGTGATCGAGCCGTATTTTAACAGCTGCTCCACTGTCATCGGCGTCTTGGAAAACTTCCGGATGGTTACGGTTGCCCCCTTCATGGAAATGGGTGGAAGAACCACATTTACACGGGACCCGTCAGGAAGACGCGTATCCACAATGGGATTGGCCTGGTTTACTTCTCTCCCGGCCTGTCCCACTATCTTCTGGATAATATCCTCAAGCTGCCGCTCACTCTCAAACCTCTGATCCAGCTTAGAAAGTTTTCCGGCTTTTTCTATAAAAATATCATCCGGCCCGTTAATCATAACCTCTGTAATCTGTTCATCCTTAATAATCGTATCAAGAAGACCCAGGCCGCGGATAGAATTGAAAATGCGCTCGCTGATATCTACCCGCTCCTCAATGGTTACATATATCGATTGAAAATATTCCGCCGACAGCTGTTCAATCGTCTGCTCCAGCTGTTCATCACTCATTGCATTCAGGTTATAATGATCAAAAATCTGTTTTTTCAGTTCATTTACAACCTCTTGGATCCTGCCGTCTGTCATACTCACGTTTCCAATCCCCGTTATTTATCTGCTGCCCGGTATTTCTGCATTTCTTTTAGGAGAGATACTAAAAATTTCATAATAAATTATAATATACTGTGTAACAACTTCAACATGTGCGGCAATCTGTGCGCGATACAGCCGGACTTTTTGTCACAGCCGCAGGGCTTCCGCCAGTACTTCCACCGTCCTTTCCTTATCCAGAACATAATCCCCCTCAGAAAACCGGACACTCCAGTCGTAGAATGCCTTGCAGAGACTGCTTTCCCTAACGTGGATTCCCCAGGCTCCGTCCTTATCACATATCAGCAGCCCCATGCCTGCAAAAATGAAAACCGCGAAATTTTCCGGGAAGCCAAATCCCATATCATCCATCAGCCTGCCTTTGATCTGATTGGCTTTTATTTTCTCCAGAAAAATGTGAAGCAGTTCTGTCCGTCTTCGTTCGTCTAGTGTCAGGACAGAGCCGGTAAAGAAATCATATTGGCTCTCCATGATTAAAAAATCAAGAATTCCCTTTTTGGTAAACAGAACAATCATCTTTTTTGTCTGCACATCCACTGTATATGGCTGCGACATCATAATGGAACATTCTTTTCCTGTCAGAGCAGGCGCTGCATACTTTTTGGGTATGATTGGCTTTTCCATATATTCAATCAAACGATGACAAAACTGCTTTAAACGATAAAAACGGGCATGAAAATATTCTATCTGTTCCCTCTCCTCTAAAAAAATAGCAATTTGGAAATTTTCAGAAAAGCATAATACTCCGGAGTGTGTTACCAGAAAATAAGGAAGCAGATCGGTATACTGAGTCTGCACTACATTACTGTAATAATAATAAACATCATATTGCTGATTGGACAAAATGCAGGCCGGCAGCACATGATAAAGACAGTCCAGATTCTGCAGATTGTATTCATGCTCTGTCTCGGAAGCATCAAAACGAATGATGTGTGTAATTTCAATCTCCGAACCTTCCTTATATAGATTTTCAATGCACTTTTCCAGCACTCTGGCATGAGGCGGTGCTGCCAGTTCCAGTCTCGGCTCCTTAAAATTTAATTCTTTTTCTATCATCCATCGAAGTCCCCTGGAGATATCGTTCATTCCTTTATAGGTATTCTTTTGAGTGCGGGCAAAAGATAATTCCCGAAAACGTTGAGAGCTGTCGGGTACAGCACTCGATAAATCCGACAAGCTCAGAAAAATCTTATCTATTGTCTCCCACGTCCTGCTTACTGCCTCACTTTCAAACAATTGATTATAATATCGGTATAATTTCCGTGACTCTCCCGGCGACAGTTTCAAATAATAAATCAACAGCTCCACTGCGTGATACGGCAGAATGCGTCCCCCGGATAATGCCTTATGAATTGC
Source organism: Lachnoclostridium sp. (assembly GCA_021770065.1). GTDB lineage: Bacteria > Bacillota > Clostridia > Lachnospirales > Lachnospiraceae > Laedolimicola. The sequence goes on from JAETRR010000054.1 coordinate 4,494, forward strand.
AGTTCTTTCTACCCCCGAATCTCTCGATAACTTGGAAATCGATATATCTCTGCCCTGAATCAGCTGACGCAAATATTCGCTAAACATAGACATGCCCGAATATTCCTCCCTCTTTTGTGAAAATATTTTGTACAGCGCACAATAAAAGAGGCTGAATCTAAACAGCAGGACAGCCTCTTTCTTTGCAATGCCGCTGATATTTTTAAAACAAGCTAAATATCAGCAGCATAGAGAATCGATATATGTTTTCATCTAATTGTTAAACTGCTTTTTTCTTTTATCATACCACCAGTAAAGTCCGGCTCCTATACCGGCAAATACCAGCCACCGGATAAGCCATAATCCCGAATCTTTATCGTCTCCTGTTCTTGCCGGCACTACCTGATAGACATCGCCTTCCTGCAGGCTTAAGAATACCAGCGTATTTCCGTCAAGCTGCATATTCAGCGTAGAGGCCGCGCCTTTCTTAATGATGAGCTGATCTCCGTTCAGCAGCGTCGTATCGCCAAACAGAACTTCAAAGTCTTTGGATGCCAGCACATTTCCATTCCGATCCTTCACAAAAATGGTATGCCTGCCGCTTTCCACACCGTAGAAGACAGCAATTCCGTTTTGATCGGTCTTTGTCACCTTCGGCGTGGAATGAAGCTCCAGAGTTACGCCCGGCATAGCCTGGCCCGAAGCATCCACAAGGCGCATAACTACGGTTGCATAGTTCGGGCTGTCTTCACCGCCATGACCGCCGGAACTTCCGGAAGAACTGCCGCTGCCGCCGCTGCTCTTCTTATTGGGATCATCCTCTGCAAGAATCCGGTAGTTCTGGGCCGCACGCTTCAAAGTCTGATCGTCGCCTGTACGGAACTCAATTCCCAGGGTATGTGTTCCGATATCTCCGCCGGCAAGCGTCTCCCCTGCGATCGTAATTCTGGTACTTCCGGAATTCGATGTATAGTCTGTCCCTTCGGATAATTTCTTACCGTCTAAGAAGATATCTACAAACTCCACATACTGCCCCTGGGAAACCATTGTCTGGCTTTCTTCCGCCAGTTTTTCCAGAGCTTTGTTCAATGCCTCCAGACGCTTGTCGCTTTCGCTTGGCAGTTTGCCCAAATAGATATCCTGTATCCGCTCGGTCAGATTGTAGCCTGTATCGGTTGCAGCGTCTACATTGGCATCTGTGTTTTCAAGAACCGTAAGGACATAGGTTTTTTCATCATCGGAAAAATCAGAAGCACTGTTTGTCATACGCACCGTAAACTCGAAGCTTCCTGCTTCTGTCGGCACTCCATAGATTTCTCCGTTTGGTTTGACTACCATTCCCTTTGGCAGAGTACTTCCCTCTACAAGATAGTAGGTTGTCCGGTTCCAGCTGTATTTATTATTATTCTGAATCATGGTTCCGTAGGGCACATACTTTACTGCCTGCGGAATCTTATCTGTTACAATACAGGGGTCGCCAATCACACCGGTCAGATTCAGTACCATTAAGGTATTCCCTCCGGATTTGATGGTGAGTGTTCCCGAGATATCTGTTCCCTTTGTCACACCGTCTTTGGCTTTCACACGAATCTTCGCCAGATTCGGTATTTCACCATGCCACGCTGCAGCGTCTTTCTCTGTGGTGGAAAACCCGGATAATCCCTGGCCTCCACCCAAGGTCCAATACTTATCCAGCTCCAGCACACCAGAGGAAAGCTCTACAGAAAGGGAGGGAAGCTCCGCTGCTCCCATATTTGCCAGCAGAATATCGTGCTGGTACTCATGGTATCCATCCAGCATTACCTCACGGGTTGAACGGGTAACGCCTCCCGCATTGGTTGTATTTGAATTGCTGTCCGCCAGGCTGTTCACATAAAGCCAGCCGGCTCCCTTGGTTGCCTTCACCACCTGCAGCCAGTAATTCTTAGAACTTACACCATCCTCTGCAGATGCAGTATACTGTACTGCCCCGTTTGAAAAATTATGTGTACTTTTTCCGCTGATTTCCGGAGAACTGCTGCCGGCTGCGTATAGTTTCACGCCATTAGACGTGGTAAATACCGGGGCTGCATTTGTAATATCAGCATCTGCTCCTACCAAAATAGTCAGATAGTTGAATTCCGCATAAGAATCCTCATCATAATTGACTATATAAGCAGGAATCTCTGCACCAGAACTGTCTACAAGGCCGGAAAAACTTACACCGGTCCCCCCTGACAGAGTTTCTCTCTTTTCCCTGTCTCCTTCTTCTGTCTTAACGTTATAATGATAAACCTCCTGGTTCGCTGACCCGTCTGCACCTACAAAAACGGTAAAATCCACTCCATTGCTGAAATCTGCCTGATAGCCGGCCGTATTATAGTTATCACTGAATAATGCCGTTTTAATATCAGATGCTTTCCTGTCCGTCGCTTCCTTAATCGAAGAATACTTTCCCGCATACGCGGCCGTAACTGCAGAGGAATTATATTTTCCCCCTTGATAATAGTCCATGGTCAGATAGTAAGCGGCATTTGCAGCATATCCTTTATACAGGACTTCTGTATGGCCTTCCTGTCCATTCGCATCTGCATAGCTTCTGTAATCTCCCACGTTCTGACGGCCTGAGTTCGTTCTTGTAAATAACCATCCTACATAAATATGATTACTGTCATCTTCCTTATTTAAATACAAATAAAACGGCAGACAGCCAATCACTTGATTCTTCGAATCATAGGCCACCATGGTAACCCACTTATTCGAATATCTTTTCAACAAATATCCGGCATTGGCCTGCGTCATATCTGCACCACACAGTTTAGCTGTAATATCTGTCCCTGAAGCTGCTTTTCCTGCGTCTGTAAAACGTCCTTCATATATTTTACAGTGATCATAGGCTGTACTGCTAAATGCGCTCTTATTGACATCCAGCTTCACGTAGGCCTGGGTTTCATTTCCCATTTTGCTCTCTGGAACAGTAATGTTAAAACGGCGGTTATCTTGATCACCATAATCATTATAGTTACTTTCATACACCGGAATATTTGTACGTTTTCCTGACGCATTTTGTATATATACAACAGGTGTCAGCCAGTCACTCGAATCCGTCACTGTTAAATTCACAATATTACGGATATTCTGATCGTTTAACTGTGTACCGTCTCCAACAATCATCTGCCAGTTAGAATAACCAGAACTTGTGCTTAAACTCAAATCAATCTTACTGCTTTTGGTACTTATGGTATAATTATCTCTCGAACCATAAGTCCAGGCCACTTTATCCGTATCTTTCAATTGATTGGATCCCGTAAAAACAGAATCCAGAGACACCATGCTGAGTTCAACCGGCGTATACCCTGACAGATCCGCCGTCAGATACCGCTCTGTCAGCGGCAGCAGAGATGCTGGCATGGTTCCGTCCCCGTCATTGGTGAATTCCTTTGCCTCCGGATACACAACCACCGTATCCCCCACCACGTCAAGGCTCATCTGTGTCACGGCCGTGTCGTCAAAACTGGCCGATACATAAAAAGTACGATCTCCTATCTGAACGCTGTCGTCCGGCGTCATAAACCACTCATTTGTAACCTTGTCCTGATAAGTAAACTGTACTTCATAAGGAAAGAACGGATTTTCTTCCGGAATATTGATAGTATAACTTCCGTCATCTTCAAAATATCCGTCCCCTGCTCCCTTATCAAATGCTTCTTTGTCAACAATGCTCCATTCATGGTTTCCCGTATTAAAACGGACTTCTCCCTCCAAGCCTGTTTTGTCCGGAGCTTCCTCGTCGGGACTTACATTGGAGGGTGTCGCTTTGGGCAGTTCCTCCTGCTTATTTTCATCTTTCTTTTCCGCATCGGCAGGCTCTTCTTTTCCTTCCTCTGCAGGTTTACTTTCCGTCCCTGAACTGTCCGTGTTTAAAGGAGCTGATTTCTCATCTGTATCAGTCTGAGATTCTTCCGTTACTTCCGGTTTTGAAGAAGCCGGCTCCTCCGCTGATGCTGGCAGTGTGGGCAGGATCAGCAGAACTGCCAGCATAAAAGCCAATCCCCGTCTCATAAATTTCACGTTAAAATGTACCCCTTTCATTTGTATTTTGTAAATATGTCTCTCCAAGAGCAATAAGCTCCTGAAGGGAATGTAAGCGGCACTGCCGCAGATTCCCGGATTTATAATCAAACACAAGCATATCCCCCATGACATCGCAAAGCCCCGGCAGATAAGCCAGCTTCTCAAAATCCTCATTCAGAAGAAGCCCGTACCGCTCTCCCTGTGCGCTGATATATTCCGTAATCATATATTCCCCTGCCTGCGTCACATAGGTAAGATAAGAATCTTCCTCCAGCACAGCTGCCAGCTTCCCTGACTTCAGGTAATACACCTTTGGGGCCTCATGGAGCGATGAGGCAATGCGGTATTCTCCCACATAGAATTCCTCATACAAATCTTTAGACGGGCGTTCACGGACCTCTTCCAGAATCAGTGTGCCGTCCGCCGCATCATAATTGCGCACAGTTCCGTCATACCAGATCACCTCAAGCCATGAAACTCCCTCATTTCTCCGGAACTGCTGATCGTATATATTCTCTTTATCCGGCAGCTCTGTTTCTGTCACCAGACTGCCGTCCATGCGGTAAATGCGAAAGCCTTCATAGCCAAACAGCATGGCTGTCCGGCCGTCCTCACTGACACGGGCTTCGTCATGGGGATAACGGGCGTCATAAGATAAAATCTGCGCCTCTTTATGATTTTCCAGTTTCAGAAGCCGCAGAGCAGGTTCACTGCGGCTGCCCAGAATTGCATGTTCTTTTGTCAGAACTGCAAAGTCACAATTTTCGCTGCTGTTCTCCGTAGATAAGACATGCGCACCGCTGTCATAAAAGGAAAAGGTTCTGTCATCTGCCGCAGCCAGAACATACTCTTTTCCGACAGAAAAGGTTTTAATATTTGCATTGTTCGTATACGCCAACTCTTTCTCCTCCAAAGTATCCGGATCGAAGCTGACCAGCACACTGCCCCTTGCCAGATAAATTCCCTTCTCATCTGCCTTAAGTAAAAACGGATCCTGCGAATCGAATCCTCCCACATAAGAACCTTTCTGCGTATCCACCAGGCCGAATAAAGCCTCTCCTGCCTTCTTTGCCGTAAAAGCAAAATAATGTCCGGAAAATCCGCCTTCAAAATGATCATAGTCTGAATCCTCATATACAACCAGATCTTCATGGGAATCACGCAGGTCAAAAACAGTAACACCGCCATTGGAAAAGCTGACGGCAAGCAGACTTCCGTCCTGATTCAAAGCAAAAATATTATTTTCCGGATCCGCAAATATATCATTTGCAGCTACAGACAAATGCTGTCCTGCAAAAGAACAGTTTCCTGTCTTTTCTCCGTCCGATACACGGTAAATAACTGCATGGTCTTCCTCTCTGTTCACAGCGGCAACAACCTTGCGGTCCGCTGAAATCGTCAGATTTGTAGCCGTTTCACCTGTCCACAAAACTTTCTGTGCTTTCAGATCGTAAGCCGTTATTCCATTTTCCCCGGCATAAACAAGCCGTGTTTCATCCGCAAACACTGCGTCGGATAAAGCAGAGTTCTCTGTCGGCAGTACCGCGATCTTCTGCCTGGTGTTCATATCAAACACTGCCGTCTCATAAGCATAAACGACTGCAAAGCGGGTTCCCTCCGGAGATACTGCAATACAAAAGGGTGCGGACGAAAGTTCCAGCAGGGCATCCCCGTGGAATCCTTCTGAAAGGTCGTAAACCCCCACCGCATCCGTCAGGGCCTTTTGTGCCTGGGCCGTAACCGGCGCTTCCAGAATACTTTTCCCTCTGGGAATCGCCTGCAGAGCCTGCTCAATGGCACCGGGTACGTCTCCTTCTGCAAGGGCATCTGCCGAATATTCTGCCAGTGCGAGGGCTGTCTGAAGCTGCTCAAGCTGTTTCAGCCCTATAAACGTGCAGCCGCCGCCAATGAAAAACATCAGGATCAGCGCTGCCGCCGAAAGCATCATCCGCTTCCTGCGGCGCAGAACTCTGCTGTCCCTCTTATGAAGCTTAAGAAATGCTTCCAGCATCTCGTCCGCCGACTGGTAGCGCATTGCGGGAGCAGGAGCCATAGCCTTCTGGATAATAGCCGAAATCTGGGGACTGCACACCTCCGATCCGAGAGGCTTTACTTCCAGTGCATCCGATTCGGGACGGCATCCCGACAGTAAGTGATAAAGCGTCGCCCCAAGGCTGTAAATATCCGAACGGACATCCAACAGAATTCCGTTTGTGCTTCCTGTCGAGCTTTTGCCTGAAGCTGAGGAAACCGGCATCGTCACGGTTCTTTCCTGATAGGTCCGGGTTTCCCCCTGCTGCTTTTCCATGCGGACCGTCTCTGCCGGCTTTTCCTGTTTATGTACTTTTCTGACGGAACCCTGACCTGCTGCCGCCGATCTGTTCTCCCTGATATAATCCGCTCCGTAATGTTCCGGGGAAGCGTAGCCTCTGCTGAAGCCTACTTTTACCGCGCCGTCCTCCCCCAGTGCAAGCGCAATATTAAAATCAATCAGACATACGTCGCCGCCCGGACGCAGCATAATATTTGCAGGTTTAATATCTCCGTGTAAAATTCCATGGGGCGGACGGCTGTGAAGATAACTCAACGCCTGCAGCAGCTGACAGGCCCACCCGATAATCTGCGGCTGCGTGATCTTCTGCTTCCTGGCCAGCAGTTTATCCAGGCTCTCTCCGTCAATGAAGTCCATGACCGTGTATACGACGCCATCCTCTTGAACGAAATCATACACCTGGGGAATATAAGTATGGCTTAAGCTCTTCAGCATATCCACTTCGCGCCGGAGAGCATCTGTCCCCGTGCTCAAAGTACGCTTATCTGCTTTTAGGACCACCTGCTTTTCCAGACGCAGATGGCGGCCCTTATACACAATCCCTCCGCCTCCGGCTCCAATCTGTTTTTCTATTTCATATATTCCTGCTATTACCTGGGACATCTTTTATCTTTCCTGCTTTCCGTATTCCTGCTCAAGCGTATGCTTAAGCTTCTGCCCTGTAAACATAAAAACAGCGACACATACTGCCGTTAAAAGAACTGCGGCAATCATAACTGCAATGCCCCCATAAAACAGCAATTCACTGCCAGATAAATGAAACATGATATTATTACTCCAATCTTAAACTGCCTCTCTTCATTATAATTTTTCCGGCGGTATATTCAATATGTGCACCGGATTGTGCCGATCTATATGGTATTTTTTGTCACACTCCAAAGAACTCTGACAGGTTACTGGTCACGGAGTGAACAGTAACCTCTGACAGAAAACAGATCCCCTCCAGACGGTCTGGTCATATCCGCCTGGCTCGTTGCCCGCGAAAATAAAAAAGAGGGCATCGCCCAACCATCTAATTTGATGATTTTGCGACACCCTCTTTTCTGTTTTTAGACATAAAAACGGAGCTGTTACTCCGGCAGGTTATTCACGATTATCCCTTCAGCTTCTCGGCAAAATCTGCCATAGCCTCTGAAATTTTAATCTGCTGGGGACAGACTGCCTCGCAGCTTTTGCATCCCACACAGGCGCCCGGCTTCTTCTCCTCCGGCTCTGCCGACAATGCCATGGGCGCAAGGAAGCCTCCTCCCGTAAAGCAATGCTCATTATAAAGAGCAATCAGCTTCGGAATCTCCAATCCCTGGGGACAATGGCTCACACAGTAGTGGCAGGCCGTGCAGGGCAGCGTACCCCCGAGAAGGCCGTCCGCAACCGAAAGCAGCGTCTCCATCTCCTGTTCATTCAAAGGCTGTTCCGTCTCAAAGGTATGTAAATTCTCCTTAAGCTGCGAAAAATCCGACATTCCCGAAAGAATCATCGTCACCTCCGGGATCGTCTGTAAAAACCGGAAAGCCCAGGCCGGAATCTTCTCCCCCGGCCGCAGAGCCAGCAGCTTCTCCTCCTCATCCTGTGTAAGCTTCGCAAGCCTGCCGCCCCGCAGAGGTTCCATCACCCACACCGGCAGTTTCCACTCCTTCAGAAGTTCCACTTTCCCCCTGGCATCCTGGAAATTCCAGTCCAGATAATTCAGCTGAATCTGGCAGAACTCCATTTCCGCTCCATAAGCCTCAAGGAACCGCTTCATCACCTCCACACTGCCATGGGCAGAAAATCCCAGGTGCCGGATGCGTCCTCTCTTCTTCTGCTCCGTAAGATAAGCAAAAATTCCATACTTCTCATCCAGATAAGCATCAATATTCATCTCACACACATTGTGAAACAGATAAAAATCAAAATACTCCGTTCCACACTTTTTCAGCTGCTGCTCAAAAATCTCCTCCACCTTATCCATATTAGAAAGGTCATATCCCGGAAACTTCGTGGCAAGATAATACTTCTCTCTGGGATAAGAAGCCAGAGCCCTACCAATCACAAGCTCCGAATTCCCGTCATGGTATCCCCATGCAGTATCATAATAATTAATCCCCTGGGCCATAGCATAATCCACCATCTCCTTAGCCGCCGCCTCATCAATCCTGGCATCATCCCCGTCCACCACCGGAAGGCGCATACATCCAAGCCCCAGCGCCGACAGCTTCATATCCTGAAAATCCTTGTAAATCATACTCATAACTCCTTTCCTTGATCCGCACATGTTTTTTTTTGCATAATGGTATACCCACAGAGTGTTTCCTTAATTCGCGCGTGTTTTTTGTGCATAATGGTATACCCACAGGGTATTTCCTTGATCCGCACGGTAATTCCCAGCGTTTGCTTTTTGTTTCAACTTTTGCTATAATCAAAGCAATCATAAAACTTCAATCTAATCATACAACTTAAAGTCAGCTTTAAGTCAAGAAAAAGATCCAGAATACACCAAAAAAGAGGTATCACCATGTTCTACACTGTAGGCGAAATAGCCAAAAAACTAAACATCCCGCCCTCCACCTTACGCTACTACGACAAAGAAGGCCTTCTTCCCTTCGTAGAGCGTTCCAGCGGCGGCATCCGCATGTTCAGCGACAAAGACTTTGAATCCCTCTCCGTCATAGAATGTTTAAAAAAAGCCGGCATGTCCATCAAAGACATCCGCCTCTTCATGGAGTGGTGCGCCCAGGGCGATGCCACCATCTCCGACCGCCTGTCCCTCTTCCGCCGTCAGCGAGAACAAGTCCTGTCACAGATCAGACAACTAGAGGAAACCTTAGAAATCCTCGACTACAAAGAATGGTACTACGAAACCGCCCTCCAGGCCGGAACCTGCGCCATCCACGAAAACACAGACCCCCAAAAAATCCCCAAGCGCTTTCAAAACATCCAGCGCAGACTACATCACCCCCCATCACAAGATCCCTAAACCTGTCACTCCGCGTCCCCGGCTGTCAGTCCAAGCCGCAACAGCATGGGCAGGACATCCTTTTTCGCTGTCAAAGCCACATTTTCAATCGGTGTCATATAGTCAATGAGGTTGCAGCTTTGAAATATCAGTGAGACATGATCTCTCCTGTGAGCGGCAAGCCCGCACTGTGAAATATTTCCACCCTCAAAGAGAATTTCACCTTTTTGCGGAGTATCCAGCCCACCGATCAATTTCACGGGGTTTCAAACGCATTACCGACAATGAGGAAACACCCACTGAAAGAATGATAACGGTAATGCCTATAAAACAGAGCTGCAGCATATTGTAAGGCTCAATCGTAACACGGATCTGCTCCGTATCTGCCTCTGCCCCATCTATCGAAACTTCCACTTCCGGGGCGGCATCCAGATGTTTCAGCATCATAGCTCTTAATGCCGTCCGTGGACATGACGGCATCAATCACATCCTGTGTAATGGGAAATTCTGTCCAAAGTTCCACATTTCCCTCCCCGTCATCCATTTCCCTAAAATATGGATTGCTTTCTGACAATTCAACCATAATGTGGAATTCACCGCCTAAAGCCTCCCTCAGATTTTTTTCCTCCACTTGTGACACCTTTTCAATCGAAAGCCCGGTCAATACAAAAGTTGCCGTAATAAGGAGAATGAAAAACAGCAGAATGCTTTTCCCCTTCTTTCGTGTGACGTAGAGATACGCCCGTTTGATCGTTCCCATTTTGATACCTCCGTTTTCTTCGTTTCCTCTTTCTGACGTTGGTATCTTACGCTCCCAATGTGGAACCAGTATGAAATATATGTGAAATAGAAAAGAAATCAAAAAACTCCCCGGTCTGTCGGCGAGCTTTTTTCATTCATGGTTTTCAATAAACTATTATAAGTGGATAATAAATCTCATTCCCTGTGGTTCTTCCATCGGACGGAATGAGTAAGAAATGTTCATCGCCTTTAATAATGTGTCTACAATATACAGGCCAAGCCCGTTCCCTCCCTTCTCCCGGTTCCGTGTAAGCCACGGCATTGGCAAAGATATTTGACACCGCTTTCCCAAACATCTGCGGCGGCAGTACCGCTTCAAAGCTGTCTGGCAATTCCAGACAGAAGCTGATTCCCTTTGCCCTGGCAATCAGCATATACGGCTCACACAATGAGGAAAGCATTTCTGACAGGTCAGCTTCCACGGCTTCCTCGTTTTCTGCTGATATCCCTGCTTTCGAAGTCTCAAGGATATCATGTATCATGTCCGCGAGGCGTCCCGTCATCTCCCTGCACTCCGGCAGGTAAGTGTCATAATCCTTATATTTCCCGACACCGAGTATCATATTTTCCAGCGTGGCGTTCAGTGCCGTGACTGGCGTCTTCAATTCATGGGAGGCAGCCCACAGGAATCTTCATCTGCTTCATTGCTCCACCTCATATTTGTAGCCTATGCCTTTAACGGTAACAATGCAGTCAAGCCGCAACTTCTTCCGCAGGTTTTTAATATAGGTATCAACCGTCCGGTCAATGATCGGGCAGCTGTCTCCCCACAGATCATCCAGTATCTGTGAACGGGTAAGCACCAGTCCTTTATGCTCCACAAGCAGCTTTAGCAGGTCTATCTCCTTCGGAGTAATGTCAATCCTGCCGTTTTTGTCCTTTGCTGTATAGCCGGAAAAATTTACCGTTACATCCCCAAAAGTCATGACATCGGATATTGCCCCTTTCCCGCTCCGCCGTAAAAGGGCTGTGACGCGCCTGCCCAGCAGGAGCATGGAAAAAGGTTTTGTAATGTAATCATCAGCCTGTCCATCAAAACTTGCCACCTGCGTATATTCATCTTCGATTGCCGTAAGCATTAATATGGGTACTGCGCTTTTCTGCCGTATCTCATGCAGGACAGAAAGGCCCGATATTTTGGGGAGCATGATATCCAGTACAACAAGATCAACAGTATCCCTGTCAAATATCTGCAAGCCTTCCGCACCATCATAAGCGGGAATGATTTCATGTCCTGCCGATCTCAAATATTCACATATTGCCTCATTTGTTTTTCTGTCATCTTCCACAATAAGCAATGCCGCCATATAAGCACCCCCTGGTATTTTGAGTTTACCATATCAATGTGGAAGATATGTGAAATCATTTGATTTTGCAGAATTTATCATTCCATCTCCCGGAACATGCCAGCCATTCCACCCACAAGGCTCCACTGGCACTGCATATAGAATTGAAGGGGTAATCTTGGTTTTCGTCATAGCACCTGCCTTCTTACATGAAATACGCACTAAATAAGTTCTTCACTAACCACAAGAAACTCTCGTGATTAGAAGCCATTTAGAACATATTTCCCAAAAAACAGGGAGATCCGGAAAATAAGCCGGGAGGCTTTTCCGATATCCATGTGTCCGGCTGTTCGCGTACACACTGTCTGATATTGGCGGACAAACGTCAAAACCTTCAACAGGCAACGCCTGTCAAACACATAAAGCGTTAGTCCGACAAGAGCAGACAGTGTGTACGCGAACCGTCCGAACACAGGATATGGAAAAGCCTCCCAGCTTATTTTCCGGATCTCCCGTCCGTCATCCATCACATCAATATATTCCGAAAATCATTAAACATAACAAAAACCATAAGCGCCATCAGCACCATCAACCCCACAAAATGCACCATCCCTTCTTTCTCCGGATCGATCCCTCTCCCCCGAACCGCCTCCAGAAAAAGAAACACCAGCCGCCCTCCGTCCAGTGCCGGCAAAGGCAGAAGATTCATCACCCCGAGATTCGCCGTCAAAAGAATAGAAATATAAAGCATATTCAGCCAGACATAAAAAGCCCCGTCCGCCCGGCTGCTCTCATAAGTATCCCCGATAGCATTCACAATCCCCACAGGTCCCGAAATATCATCCGCACCCACGCGTCCTCCAAAGAGCATCCCAAGACTCTTAATCGTCGTAGAGATCCAATACTTCACCTCATAAGCACTATACCCTATAGTCTGAAGGATATTCCCCTTCATCCGAATCCCGGATCCCCGAAGGCCCAGGTAATACATCCCGTTCTCCGCCTGCTTCGGCTCCAAAATCACGGTATGCCGCTCCCCGTCCCGTTCATAAGTAAGCTCCACTGTCTTCCCCTGATTCATCTGCACATACATATTTACCTCCCGGTAAACATGTATCCGGGTATCATTCATCTTCACAATCCGATCTCCCGGCTGCATCCCGGCTTCTTCCGCCGGAAATCCTTCCGTCAGAGCCACTACCACCGGCGCATCATACCCTATACTGCCAATCACAATCAAAGACAAAATAAAAGCCAGGATAAAGTTGAAAACCGGTCCTGCCGCCACCACGGAAATCCGCGTCCATACAGACTTTGCCGCAAACGAATCCTCGGACATGTGAGTAATCTCCCCTCCGTCCTCGCCTTCCATCATGCAGGAACCGCCAAAAGGAAAAAGCTTGAGGGAATAACGCGTCTCCCCCATCTGCCTGCTCAAAATCCTGGGCCCCATCCCAAGGGAAAACTCATTTACCCGTATGCCGCCTCTTTTTGCCAGAAGAAAATGTCCCAGCTCATGGATCACAATAATTAAGCTGAATATAATAAGTGCCAGTAAGATTTTCAACCTACCACCTGCTTTCAATAAATTCGTAAACTGCCTGCTCTGTCTCAAGTATCTGCTCCACCGTAGGATTTGTAATTACCTTATGAGCCTCCATACTTGCCTCTATAATCTCCGGAATCTCCAGATAAGCGATCTTCCTGCCCAGGAACTTACTCACAGCCCTCTCATTCGCTGCATTGTACACCGTAGGCATAGACCCGCCGGAAGCCGCCGCGTCAAAAGCAAGCTTTAATCCCGAAAATGTCTCCATATCCGGCTTCTCAAAAGTAATCTCCGACAATTTCCAAAAATCCAGACGTTCCCCAGGCAGATACCGCCGCTCCGGATAATAAAGAGCATACTGAATAGGCAGCTTCATATCCGGTGTCCCAAGCTGGGCGATCACCGCCCCGTCCGCAAACTCCACCATGGAATGAATAATGCTCTTGGGCTGAACCACAATCTGAATATCCTCTGGTTCCACCCCGAACAGCCATTTTGCTTCCATCATCTCCAGGCCCTTGTTTACCAGAGTGGAAGAATCAATGGTGATTTTCCGCCCCATGGCCCAGTTGGGATGCTTCAGGGCATCCTCCACCTGAATATTCTTAAGTTCCTCCCGTTTTTTTCCGCGAAACGGTCCTCCGGAAGCCGTAAGGAGGATCTTCTTAAGCTGTCCCCTGTTTTCCCCCCGCAGGCACTGGAAAACGGCACTGTGCTCACTGTCTACCGGGAGCAGCGCCACGCCCTTTTCCTTCGCCAATGGTATAATCATATGCCCGGCAGTGACCAAAGTTTCCTTATTTGCCAGAGCAATGTCTTTTCCTGCTTTCATCGCTTCAATGGTAGGGATAATCCCTATCATTCCCACAATGGCCGTGACCACAATCTCCGCCTCCGGACAGGTACAGACCTCCACCAGGCCCTCCATGCCGGAAACCACCTTTACATCCAGGTCACGGACTCTCTCCTGCAGATCCTTTGCGCCCTCCCTGGTCCACACAGCCGCAAGCCTCGGCCGAAACTCCCGTATCTGCTCTTCCAGTTTTTCCACATTAGAGCCTGCCGCCAGAGACACAATTTGAAGATCGCCGTTCTCCCTGGCCACTTCAAGAGTCTGTGTCCCGATAGATCCTGTGGAACCCAATATCGCTATTTTCTTCATACTTCCTATTCCTTTCCGGATATCTTCTTCGTTAGTCAAATATCCGGCAATTGTGCTTTATTCCCACGAGCAGCGAGCCGGGCGGACATTCTTGCATGTCCGTTTGACAAGAGTCTGCCCCACTTTATCGGGCACTGCCGCGAGGGTCAAAGGCCTCACAGCCTGCTGCGGGGTCAACTTCTACAAGTTCAAAAGCGCCATCACAAAGATCACCGGCGCTGTAAAGATCACACTGTCAAACCGATCCAGAATTCCCCCGTGGCCGGGAATCAGATGCCCGTAGTCTTTTATATCATGATTCCGCTTTATGGCGGAAGCCGTCAGATCCCCAATCTGGGACAGCACCGCTCCCACGGCACAGATTAAGGCACAGACCCCGGCCTTATCACTCATAAAAAAGCTTCCATAAATAAATCCTAAAAGAGCCGCCCCCGCAATTCCTCCCACGGCTCCTTCAACAGACTTCTTCGGGCTTAATACAGGAGCCAGTTTATGCTTACCAATCAGCATCCCCACGGCATAGGCACAGGTATCACAGCCCCAGGAGCATATGAAAATCAGCCAGTAAAGAGACATTCCGGTATCAAAGATCTCCGCCATCCGGGTAAGATAAAGGAAAGACAGCATAGCCGGAACATAAATCACCCCGAAAAAGGCTGCCATCACGTCCTCAATCCGGTATCTCGGGAATGTAAACACATAAATCCCCAAAAGCACAAGCAGGTACACAAACACCAGAAGAGGCAGACAGACCAGGGGAATCAGAATGCCGCCGTTTCCCTCGCCGCCCATCCTCACCAGAAGCACATAGAGAATTGAGGCAATTACACCCAGAACCCCCATCACATTCCGGCTGATCCCGAACACACGGGCAAACTCCACATAACCGATCACTGAGATCAAAAGTGTCAGACCCAGCAAAAAGTCCCCGCCCAGGATTCCGGCTGTAATAATAACTGCCAGCAGCACAATCCCGCTGGCAAGTCTCGTTAAAAACGCCTTCAACTATGCTTCCTCCTTCACCCCGCCGTAGCGCCTGTCACGCCTGTTATAGACTTCAATGGCCTTAAAAAGTTCCTCTCTGGTGAAATCCGGCCAGTGCACATCCGCAAAATAAAACTCCGTGTAAGCAAGCTGCCACAAAAGAAAATTGGACAGCCGCTGTTCCCCGCTGGTTCGAATCAGAAGATCCGGATCCGGAATATCTGCCGTATCCAGATAGGATGTGAAAATTTCCTCGGAAATATCCTCCGGCTTTAATCTGCCGTTCTCCTGATCTGCCGCCATTTTTTTCATGGCCCGGATCATCTCGTCCCGGCTGCCGTAATTGATGGCAATCTGAAAATTCAGTCCGTCGTTATTCCGGGAAGCTTCCTCAAGCTCATCAATCCGCTCACGGATGTCCTCCGCCAGCCCTGATTTGTCTCCGATCACCCGGACACGCATATGGTTCTTTTCCGCTGTCTTTAAGCATGTTTTCATATAATTACGCAGAAGCTTCATCAAAGCATCCACCTCATCCTGGGGACGCTTCCAGTTTTCCGTAGAAAAAGCGTACACAGTCAGATACTTAATACCCATGTTCCAGGCTTCCCGGCAGATGGTTTCCACATTTTTGCTTCCCTGGGCGTGGCCGTAATTCCGGGGCATTCCCTTAGACCTGGCCCAGCGGCCGTTTCCGTCTAAAATAATTGCCACGTGCTGCGGTATCTTCATTAGAATTCTCCCATTTCAGATTGATTTCATCCTTTACCCCGCAGTGCCATTCGGAAAACTTCGTTTTCCTCCCGTCTGTTTTCGCACTGCTTACTACAGGTCTCTTTTATCATTTACCCCGCAGTGCCATTCGGAAAACTTCGTTTTCCTCATTCACGGGCTTCGCCCTATGAAAACAGCCATGAGCAAATCTGGCTGCAAGCAGCCAATTTCCTCCCGTCTGTTTTCGCACTGCTCATTACTATCGTGCAAAAAGGGGCTGTTGCAAACAGGTGGATATTTCTCTACAACTCTGTACCCGTTTTGCCACAGCTCCCCCGCTCGTTTTGATTCATATACTCTATACAGTCAGAATCTCCTTGGACTTTTCATCCACGGCCTTGTCAATATCGGCAATGTATTTGTCCGTCATCTTCTGCACCTTAGTCTCCAAGTCCTTCTGATCATCCTCGGAAATCTCCCCGGCCTTGTTCATCTTCTTCAGATTCTCATTGGCATCCCGGCGGATATTGCGGACAGCTACTTTGGCTGCCTCGCCTTTTTTCTTGACATCTTTCACCAGCTCTTTTCTGCGCTCCTCGGTAAGTTCCGGAAATACCAAGCGGATAATTGAACCGTCATTGGTCGGATTGATGCCGATATCGGAGGTAAGGATAGCCTTCTCAATGGTTTTTAAGAGGCTCTTCTCCCATGGCTGAATCTGCAGCATACGGGGCTCCGGCACAGAGATATTGCCCACCTGCTGCAGAGGGGTAGGGGTTCCGTAATAGTCCACGCGAATCTTATCCAGCACATGGGGATTGGCCCGGCCTGCCCGGATGCTGATAAACTCCCTCTGCATGGAATCATAGGATTTTGTCATCTTCTCTTCATATACTTTTAATCTCTCATCCATGGTAATTACCCTCCGCTTTATACTGTAATTTTTGTTCCGGTAAATTTCCCTTTTACCGTATTAATAATACTGTCCTTTTCACTAAGTCCAAACACCATCATGGGCATCTTGTTCTCCATGCACATGATGGAGGCGGTCAGATCCATCACTGCCAGACGCCGATCCACCACATCGGAAATGGAGATCTCGTCATACTTGACTGCATCCGGATTCTGCTTCGGATCGCTGTCATAAACGCCGTCCACAGCTTTGGCCAAAAGAATCACATCTGCCTCAATCTCAATGGCCATAAGAGTTGTGGTGGTATCTGTGGAGAAATAGGGATGCCCTGTTCCTCCGGCAAAGAAGGCAACGCAGCCCCGGTTCAGCCGCATTAAGGCACGATCCTTGGTAAACAGTTTCGCAAAACCTGCACACTCAAAGGGAGTAAATACCTCTGTTTCCATTCCCACAGAACGGAAAATCTCAGACACGTAAATACAGTTCATCACTGTGGCAAGCATTCCGATCTGATCCGCTTTGGTCCGGTCTATATTCTCACTGGTCCGGCCTCTCCAGAAATTACCGCCGCCAATGACAATCCCAACCTGGATACCCTCATCCACCAGAACCTTCACCTGCTTAGCCACACCGATCACAGTGGCCTCGTCAAAACCCGTATGCTTCTCACCTGCCAGAGCCTCACCGCTCAGTTTTAACAACACTCGTTTCATAAAATCGGGATCTCCTCAATTTTCAAGTTTATCTCTTCTGACAAAATATCCTTCCGCAGTACATCCTAAATGTACCGCGTAAGTGCGTCATGCGCCGTTCACTTCGGAATCTATCCTCCCTATGGTCGGATGCGAACCGGCGCAGGTATAATCTCTACCGAGATTATACCATGTCCTCCGGACATGCCCCCTTCGGGAAATGCACACGGTTCACTTCGGAATCTATCCTCCCTGTAGTCGGATGCGAACCGGCGCAGGTATAATCTCTACCGAGATTATACCATATATTCAGAAAATTTCAATGAAAGAAATAAACAATTTTATGGTCCCTAAATTGCAAAAGTAAATTCTACTCCTTGTTTCTTTAATAGAACTTACCTATGCACAGGTTGAATTTAATCCTGCATATATTTTATGATGTCTTTGTTACTGACAGCAGTGGAA
>JAETRR010000055.1 GCA_021770065.1 Lachnoclostridium sp.
GATAGTGATATCAAAAGTTGAGACTTAACTTTTGATACCCATGATAGAAATATAGTCTATTGTCACACATTTTTCCCTCACAGTCGAGGTACGCACTATCTACCGTTTACGTTTCACGCATAGCTTTCCTTCCCTTTCCGGTTTTATTGTTAATATTATATGCAGAAACGCGCAAGAAATCAATCGCAAATTTTTACAATTGATTTCTTGCGCATTTTTTTATAGATTTACTCCCATGTACCCAAAAATTCTATAGTTGCTCTGTTTCGCATCCGGTTTTTTACAGCATCTCTTCCTCGGGACTCGCCAACTTTGGCTTTTGCAATATCAGTAATACAGATATAATCATCAAAATCTTATTACTCATGTAAAAGTATATCATATTATCCCAAAACCCCTGATTTTCACACCGGCAGACTCTCCCTCACACAAAGTGCACCCCAGCCCGTTGATGGCAAGATAATGTTACGAACTTTTTCACTTTTTTGAGAGCCAAATGTCCGCAAAGCTGTATAACTTTCGTTACGATGGTGGAAAATAGTTGCTAAGTGCCATAAAAATTGATGGGAAGTTATTGCTAAGTTATTTACCTAACTTTTTTCTATCATAGAAGCAAAATAGAAAAGAGAGACATTGTCCTAAATATAAGCACAATGTCTCCATCCTTTTTAGCGTTCACTTACCAATGAAATATTATCTTGATTTTTCCTTATTACAAATCACCTTTTCTTTTTGAAGTTCAAGTTCATATACTATATCACTCACCCGTTGATATACCTCTGTAAAATCGGGCTTATTTCTTATGCCCTTCATTTTATTATAGGCTTCATTAAGCTCTGCTATCTGTGTTTTATATGCTTCAAAATTCCCTAACTCTCTGTCGGCTTCTTTCCATATCTGGTACAATTCATCCGTATTAATTTTTGTAATGAAAGACATTATATAAATGTCCAACACATCTTTCATTCTTCTGCATACATTTTGACCCGAAATTGCATATATTTTATCCGATAGCATTTTTGACTAACTGGCGCCTGTAATAGATATTCCATTCACGTAAGAAATATAGTGGCTGCAATACCGATTCTGTCTGACACTTAAATCAATACTTGCTATCTTCTCTCCACTTCCATTGACAATTTTAAAGCCAGCAGACTTTCGTTCTCCAAATATCCTATTAACCTGAATATCCAAAGATGAATCGACTTTTTTCACCACATTTCGCAATGCTCTTTCCATTTCCTCCATCGTCGGAAATTCTCCGACCCAGTCACCATCAATATCCCTGGTCATTCTCTCTACTTTCGATGGATTATTCTCTCTGATTACAAGATTTAGAACCATCGCTCCTTTAAATACAATCGGTATACCTGCATTCGACAGTTCTTCCATTACTCTGTACAAAAATTCCATCAAGTCCACACGCATCACCTACTCTTCGTAATACTCTAAAGCCCATTCCCGATACTTTTCAAACCTTGATTGCAAATGTTGGGGCACATCAAGTCCATCAAAACTCTCATTGTGTTCATCATAATAATTTGCCAGACTTTCTGCAATTATCTGTTCATCACCATTTTGCTCCAGAAGATCGATGATAGTCTGATTTATTGTGGTACATACCAGCCCGTTCCGTTCCTCACATTCTAGATTCTCCAATGATGGTACCAGAATTTGTTCTGTTCCTTCTATATTCTGCTTTTTATTAACAAATATCTGTGCCACATCTCTATAGCCGCCATTTGTCAGTCCTAAAAAGTCTGCTGCCGTATCGAGAGCCAGTACACATTCTACATTAGCTAATAAATTTCTTAATTGATCATTGTATGCCATGACAGACATTTGCATCGCCTCCTGTCTTTTCCATTTCTATTTAGATATATGATAGCATAATATCATTCTTATACCATAAGAAATTTTTCTAAGTTCCAATACTCCAAATATTAACAACTATCAATCATCTGTTGAAACAACCTTCATTATTTTTAAGAAACGACTTTCACTAATACCGTATTCTTGAGTAACTTCAGACTGTTGTAACCTAAATTTAGCCTCATTAATTGACCATTCGTTTGCTACAATCGCTACATGAACAGCAGCAATCCTATCCTCATTATTTTTTGGAGCATTAAAATTACTTTCAATTACTTCTGTTAACCCAGATCTCTTTTCAATTTTTAACCCCGGCATACATACACTAGCTAACCCCCATGAAATCATACGTTTCAAATCGGGGGATGCAGACATATCAGATATCCGTAACTCCACAAGCCTTTCCGCAATATCAACTATAGCCTCTTGGGGAATTATATCCGCTTCCCCAAAACCTGCCCATGCAATACACCATGCTGCAGAATAGATACTTAAATCATCTTCTGATTTCAACATCTGTTCTATAATGGTAAATATTTCCTTTTTACATCCTGCATCTATAAACTTTGCCTTTTTATCCTTCTTAGGGTGAGCAAATAAAATGCTTTATCCATCATTAATAATGCTCCAGTTACTCTTTTTTGACGATTATCATCTTTAAGCAATGACAATATATGATTTAATTGTAGACCATTTTCATCCTTTTGAAGGCACAATCCTATCCATGCATCCGAAAACTCATAAGAGGCTGTCATCTGCCCCAAATCATTTTCTTCATACCCTAATTGAATTAATAAACTGCTTCGTTCCTCTACCTGCTCGATAAATTTGGAGGGTGAAACCTGAGTATAATCTAATATTTCCGGAAGCTCTTTTCTCGCTTCTATAATATATCTTTCCAGTTTATCTCTTGTTATTTTCTGCTGCCCTTGCTCCATCATGCAATAAGCCACAAATGCCAACTGAGGCTCTGTCTCATCCATATCCAGCTTATCATGTGCCGCTGCATTCCATGTTACAAGAAGTAATTTTATCATTTCTTCATAAAGCCGACATCTTTTCGTAGGAAGATATCCCACACATCGCTTCACAAACAGCAAAGTTGTCAACAATAAGGGATTCTCCGCCAGAGCAACAATCCTTTTATCACGAAGTATCGTATCACAGAGTTTATTTGAATCTGTTTCTACCTGCCTGAAATCTCCCAAAATAGCCTGATGCCATTTCAAACTCAAAAGGCGTATCTGCTCTTCCGTAAGTCCGCTGATAGAATATTGTTTGCAATATGTAGCAATGGTTCCCGTAACTGCCCGAAAGCCAGCCTCCCTTGACGTTATTATCAAATGCGCATTTGGGTAGGTGGCGACAAAGGTTCGGAGTTGATTTACAAAACAAATGCGGTGTTTTTCGTTGGATATCTCATCCAGACCATCGTCTACCCGTAATCTCCTCTCCGGATATGCATAGGCCAAAGCCATTCTTCTAATTAATGTGGATTTTCCACCCCCTGGCTTGGCAAGTATAGCGGCCCTTAAAGATCTGTCCAAGATCTCATTTATTAAAATACTTTTCTTCTTATTCTTTGCATCTTTTTTATCCTCATTATTACTGTAAAATTGCAATGGAACAAAAATATTTTCCAAGTCCACTTTTACAGCCCCTGCTTCTTTGTCTGTTGGCATTCCCTCAAATTGAATTTCGGATAATTCTGTCTTCAGATATTGAAAATAAGCTTCTTGTGCTGCTTTGCCATCATAATTTTTCTCCGATGGTGCCTCCAAATAGGTAAGACCTGAAAAATTCGTATTACATAATGCAGCACGCTGAAGTATTATGTCAGAAATACGATTAAGAAGCTGATTTCCATCTGCATGTACAAAAGCAAAATGTGTTGCCGCCTGTTTCGGAAATTGTGCATAATACAAAACCCATATCCATCCCTCCTCGCAAGCAAGCAAATCTGCTTGTTCACACAAATGTAGTTCTTCTCCGCCAATTTTTACAGCACTGGCTGCCTGTTCAAGAGTGCATAGTACATGGCCTTGTATTAATTCTCTCACTATTCCGTCAGGACCTAAAAGTATCATCTCAAACTTTTCGTTGCGTTTTTTTCTCCCTCTAACTCTCTCTTCCTCCTGATCATAGACGGAGCCCTTAAAACCAGATTGAGATAAAAAATATCCAACAACACTTATACCATCCTGTTCATATTTACCTCTTTCTACATCTAACGCCCCTATGAATTTATTTACATCTGCTCCACCCACTTTCTCTGCATGGGCTTTGCACTCTGCCAATGCAACACGATTTTCCGTGCGATGCTACAATATAAGATCAATTTCTCTTCCAGATTTCGGTATATTAAACCGTGGCTCTCCAAATCCAAGTGCATGAAAAACATCATATGCCAATCTGTTAAAAAGATCTCCCTTTTTATTCTTGTCTGTTTCCAAAAGAATAATATTCCTAATTTTTTCATGTTCAATGTTACTGCTCATTTATCTTTTGTACGATATATCTATGCCTGTTGTACTATTTCGCTTTTATAAATATAGCAATCAGTTTTATGCTATTATTTATTTTACCATAAATCATCTATTACACCACCATTTTTAGAAAAAAATTCCAAATATCAAGAAAACATATTCTAACTTATCCCCCTGGCAAGCTCTCCCTCACGCAAAGGGTTCCCCAACCCGTTGATGGCAAGATAATGTTATGAACTTTTTCCGCCTTTTTGAGAACCGAGAGTCTACAAAGCTGCATAGCTTCGCCGGGATGATAGGAAATAGTTGCTTAGTACCATGAAAATTGATAGGAAGTTATTGCTAAGTTATTTATGATAGTCATATCTCTATTTTTTAAATCCAATCTCCATCAGTTCTGCCGCAACCGATAAGGATTTGATTCGCATCAAATTATCCCATGCGTCTTCCCTGCCAAGCAAATTCATCCCTCCATGCCATACAAGGTCTTCGTCTATAATTGCAAAATGTTCAACAACCTCATCCTTTGCAATTACACGAATGCCGTTTTCCTGCATTTCTTTTATCAGTCTTTGGCAAAACTCCGGGTTTCCATAAGATAGATTCTGCGGCTCTGTTATTATAACTGTCACATCTACTCCGTATTCCTGCCTTAATTTCACAAGATAAATAAAGCGTTCTACCTTATCCTGGGTAAGCTCCGGGCTGGATACAATAATCCTCTTTTGTGCTTCAACAATGTCTCTCTCAAATATATCCATATAATTTCCAGAATCATAAATTGCATTTGCTGTCTGTTTTGAAAGAACGCTATTTGTGATCAATTGAAAGCCTGTACGTTTATATGTACGCAGCCGCTTTGCATACATATTGTCAAAATCACGAATATGGGAATCTACATAATCATACACAATAACTTCTGTCTTTCCATCATAATCACGATTTAATCTTCCTATATATTGCTCCAGCCTGCTTGAAAAGGATACCGGTGCTGCCAGCATCAAAGTATCCAGCCTGGGATAGTCAAACCCCTCACCGATTTTCTGGCCTGTTGCTACCAGAATCATGCTTTGATCCTTTGGCACTTCTTTTAATCTTTTTCGCACTTCACGGTTTTCTTTATCACTGTTATCACCATATAGGATAAAGACATAATCTGCATCCCCCTGTAAATGATCATACAGATATTTTGCCTGCTCTTTGTATCTTGTCAATATTACCGGCGTTCTTCCCTCTTTTACGCAGGTTCTTGTATCTTCAAGAATCATCTCATTTCTGGCAGAATTCATACTAATCAATGCATAAGCTCCATGAATATCAAGCTTGCTTTCATTTGTATCAACTACTCTTGTATACCTTGGATATACATAATGGCCAATTCCCTGCTCGGCTGCCCGTTCTTTTGCAGTATAGCTATGTCTTATGGGTCCTAAAAGCATAAAAATGATTTTTTCCAGATGATCTCCCCTTTTGGGTGTTGCGGATACCCCATAAATATATCTGGCATTCACTTTCTGCATGACTTCAATGGATGTATTAGAACCGCAGTGATGGCACTCATCCATTAAAACCATACCATAGGAATTGATAAGCTCATTGAATTTCCCCTTACTATATATGGAACCAATCATTGCCACATCGATAATGCCTGTTAAAGTATTCTTATTGCCATGCAAAATTCCTATGACACTGTCTCTGCGTTTTTCCCGACCGCTTTTTGTTTTATAAATGGGCGGTTCTTCATCTATAATCAAAAATTTATTCAGTTCATCCACCCACTGCTCCAGTAATTCTTTACTTTGGAGTAAAATAAGCGTATTCACTTTTCGTTCTGCGATAAGATAGCTGCAGACCACGGTTTTGCCAAATGCGGTAGCCGCACTGAGAACTCCATGATCAAATGCAAGCAAACGCTGTGCCGCCAGATCCTGCTGTGTCTTCAAATCGCC
This sequence comes from Lachnoclostridium sp., assembly GCA_021770065.1. GTDB lineage: Bacteria > Bacillota > Clostridia > Lachnospirales > Lachnospiraceae > Laedolimicola. Next base: position 6,308 of record JAETRR010000055.1, read on the forward strand.
GTTAAAAGTAACTCTGATAGGTCTCCCCTTTTCTCTGTGATCTACAATCTCATACTCAATGCCGGCTTCTTTACAGGAAGTACACAGGTTATCACGAAGACCTCTGGGAATACGAATATAGCCGTCTATATCTTTGCCCATATATATGGCGCTAAAATTATAATAATTGGAATATCCAAGTCTCTTATTTTTGTAAAATATGGGATTGTCAAAGGCGGCCATGCTTCGGATCTGATTCTGTAATCGCGGCATCAGATTTAATGTGTCAACATATATGCCGTCTCCCAGAACAATGTGCATCTTCCCAACTACATCTGATTTTACAAAACCATCTTTTTTCTTCCATGGTTTTGGACGGCTTTGCAAAGCCTCAAGGGAAACAATTCCTTTCTTTTTGGCAAGCTCTGTCTGCCATTTTTTCATATGCTCTTCTATATCTTCTAATGACAGCTTTTCCGTATGATTTAACAAAATATCCCACTGATCCGGATAAGCATTCCAATTTCTGTCAACAAATGCGCTGTTTCCGCTTTTCAATGCCTGTCCCTGTAACGGCAAAGCTATTAAATTCCCTATACTGCTTGCAACATCCTGTGACGGGTACATGCGATCGTAATAATGAAAGGATTTTAAATTAATCGATGCAGAGCCTTTATCCAGCAAAAGAAAGCCGAAATTTCTTGCCAGAGCTGCCGGTACAGGTTTTTTGAAAAAAATCCATACATGTGCTCCTCTGCCTGATCTTGACCTTTCCACCAATGGTGTGATGCCGTTACTTTCACAAATACGCCTTAAGGCATCAACCTCTTCATGCCATTCCTCATCAGTATTGGCAAAATCCGTTTTTTCAGTGCCTTTTTCATGGTTATCAAAATCAAATACGAGAAATCGGCATGTACCATCCGGAAGCAGCGGATAAATGCCCAGGACATCCGCACCATCTTCTCTATTGCCAAGAAGATGCTCTATGATTTTTCTGGGTTCCAGTTTCGTCCACTCTCTATGCTCGCAGGCTTCACAGTTGATTTTTTCACCACGCTGTTTGGGACATATTCGATCTTTCCATCTATTATTGCATTGTGGAAAGTATCCGCCTTTTGTGCCTCTTTTTGCGTATACATCTGTCCTTCCCCAAAACATTGCAAAGTACTTATTTACCAGATCTTCCGTAATATATTTGCTTAAAATGCGTTCGCCTTGATCCGGATCATACTCTTCATTTGTTTCAATCTTCTCTTCAAATGGATTTTCTGATTCATATGCAATGTTTGCCTTTTCCAGATACATTTTCAATCTTTTGTTTTCATCTTGAAGATCTCGTACCAGCTTTCGGAGTGAATCCAAATTATATGCTTCTATGTTCATTTTCTTTTATTGCCTTTCTTGCTGTTTTATGTTTATTTTTAACACGATTCTTTTCTGGCAGCATAAATGGTTATTGTTTAGTATAATTACAAAAAGTATCCTCTTCTGCCATACAGATACTCAAAAATTCATCTGCCTGTTTAAAGAGGATATTTTGCAAAAAGTAATTCGTTTATATTGTTAGTAAAGCATCAATTTCGTCAAAATCTGCATCCGGTTCATTTTGCCTTTCTTTTGTGTAATCTCCATATCCCAGATCGTATTGCTGCATAAATCGTACCATTCCCACGGGACCTAATGCTTCATTGAGTGCCTTCATTCCAACTGCCCTGATTTCTAATGGATTATTTAAATTGACATTCAACATTCTAAATTACCTCCCAAGCAAATTTTAAGGGATTCATCACCCTAACTTTCAATTCTAATCTTTCCGCCATTTTTTCCAGTTTGTCATCCGTTGTTAGCATCACATTCGCTTTTGCTTCTTCGGCTGCTGCAATGTGAAGACTATCAAATGTTCGAATTTTTGATATCACTTTTCATTCAATCAATTCTATCTGTTCCGCCACATTAAGGATATTCAACTGATACTCCGCAATTTCTTTCAATAAATGAAATCCATCTGTCTTAGTTCTGCCTTCACGAATCATTTGTGCATTATGTGTTTCTAAGCTTCTGTTTTTTCAATCCATTTTGAAACACTCAAAACAAACGTATGTAAACCAGTTTCTCCCCTGGGCTCGCTAACTTTGGCTTTTGCAATGTCCGTAATGCAGATATAATCATCAAAATTCTCCTTTGAAACAGTAATATTAACGTTTTGCACCACAATTACTTTATTTTTCTACGTATATTGCTATATATCGTACCCTCATTCTGTCTGCGGATGCTTCTCCCCACTGCATTGATAATACATCAGTTCTTTGTCCTGCTGCCTGTTAAAGCACTCTATCTTTTCAATAAAATTCACCGTTAACATCATCAGTAAAATCTTACTTCTTCATATTGAATTCAGCCCCTTTTTCATGTATAATCTACCCATAAAAAGAAACACTTTTTCTACAGACCCTAATCATGAAAGGAGGCTTTCCCATGAGCACTTTAGACGCAACTATATCCATGCTCGAAGCAATGCCGGAAGACGCAAGAATCAAAGTTATGGAGTTCACCCAAAAGCTGTTCACATCCAGAAAACCCGCAAACCCATTCGTCCCGGCCGGCCAGGAACAAATCCTTTCCGACCTTGCCGAATCACGCCAGCAAATTTCCGATGGCAAAGGTCTTGACATGGAAGACGCACTAAAAAGGATGGGTAAACAGCATGGATTCATTTGACGTAATCATTTCACCAAAAGCGCTGTCCCAGCTGAACGATTACATTGATTACTTACAGTATACCCTGCTGAATAGCCAAGCGGCCTACAACGTATGGCAGGACGCCCTGGAAACACGCAACCAGCTCTCAAAAGTCGCTGGCAACCTAAAATTGTGTGTCCATCCCCAGCTGAAAAATCATGGCTACCACATCATCCATTTCATGCGTCACCGTTACCTCATGCTTTATCGAATAGAAGGCACAACTGCTTATGTGGATGCCATATACCACCAGCTCCAGGATTATGAAAATACTTTTGCTGATGAATTAGACCAATAAAGCAGAAACCGGAAATAGGGCTAAGTCAACGCTCCAAAGAACAGCAAATACTGTTTCCAATACTTCATCACCTACTCTTCATAATACTCTAAAACACATTCCTGATACTTTTCAAATCTCGATTGTAAATGCTGGAGCACATTAAGTCCATCAAAACTCTCATTGTGCTCATCATAATAATTTGCCAGACTTTCTGTAATAATCTGTTCATCACCATTTTGCTCCAGAAGATCGATAATAGTCTGACTCAGTCCTAAAAAGTCTGCCGCCGTATCGAGAGCCAGCACACATTCTACATTAGCTAATAAATTTCTTAATTGATCATTGTATGCCATGACAGCCATTTGCATCGCCTCCTGCCTTTTTCATTTCTAATAAGGTATATGATAATATAGTAATCAGTTTTGTACTATTATTTATAGTACCATAAATCAGCCGTTACGCCATCATTTTTAAGACTAAAAACTGTAACTAATGAAAATCATGTTCCAATTTATCACCCTGGCAGGCTCTCCCTCACGCAAAGGGTTCCCCAACCAATCTGCGGATTCGGATACTCCGAAAATGCAGGCAGAGGCCGTGCACCCTTCTGAAGATACGCCTTCACTTTCTCCCCATAAAGAAACGGATCATTCCCGTCCGTAATGCCCCACTCCATCAAAAGCGCAGCCGCTCCCGTTACGAAGGGTGTGGCAAAGGAAGTCCCTGTAGCCGGAGCATAACCTCCGCCGGGCACCGTAGTCATAATATCCACCCCCGGGGCAGCCAGATCCGGCTTTCTAAAGCTCTCCCCGCGTTCCGTCCCCCGTCCGGAAAAATCCGCATAAGTCAAGGTTCTGCTGTTATAAGCCCCCACCGCAATAACCTTCCTGGCCGTGGAGGGAATCGTAAGCGTCCCCACAGGTGTCGGATACAGAAAACGGGTTGCTCCGTTTACCGCGGCGCTGCTTGGCAGCCACAGATGATATTCTCCATCCCGTATCCGCCCGGGAATCAGGGTAAAAGTCCAAATCCCGGAATCAATGTAATCTCCTTTCGGCAGAAACTCAATGTAAATCTCCTGGGAAGGGCTGTAGGGTGTCGGCTCCCCGTAATACAAAAGAATCTCCGTATTTTCCATCACAAAGCGCCGGGAACCCAGAATACTCTGAATCGGCCCTGCGCGTCTTCCCCCCGGGCTCGTCAGCATAATCTCCGCTTCATCCAGATACGACTTCCAAATCTGCACATTCAATGCCGCTTCATACTCTCCCACAGCCAGAGGTATCTCTATCTCCCTTCCCTCCTCCATTGTTCCCCCTGTATGCCCGGCCGCATAGCCTTCGTTTCCCGTTCCAATGCTGATCACGGACTTCCAGATATTCGCCATATCCGAAATATAAGTTTCCAGAAGGGAAGTGCCGTTGTGAGCTCCGTAGGTATTGCCAAAACTGATATTCACTGCCACCGGAAGCGCAAATTCTATGGCCTTGCGAAGACAATAGTCAAGCCCCTGCATCAACTCTGTTGTCCTGGGAAAGTTCTCCGCCCTTGGGACGCCAAGCTTCACTACCAGAATGGGACTGCGGCTGGCCACTCCCCGGTAGATGCCGTTGCTGGCCCTGCCGTTTCCGGCCGCAATTCCAAGAACCCTGGTTCCATGCCCGCTGGTATCCACACTGGGCACAAGCTCTCTTCCCCGTCCTGCGTCATACTCCTTTAACGCCTCATCAATCTGCTCCTTTGTATACTCTGTCCCAATCAAATAGCCCTCCGGCGGATTGCCGGAAATGGTTTGATCCCACAGAGCCAGGATTCTGGTGCTTCCGTCCGCATTGCGAAAATCCGGATGGGCATAGTCTACCCCGGAATCCAGCATTGCCACTATAATCCCATCTCCAAACAAATCATATCCTGCATTCTGCACCCCTGTAATGCACGAGGCCGCTTTTCCCTGGTTTACAGAGAAAAACAGCCTCTTTGGTTTTTCAATATACTCAATTTCAACTACATCCGCCAGATACTCAATCAGAGATTCGGGAACCGTCAGAACGGCATACTCATTCATCAGCTCCACCGCCTGAATCCCCTCCTTTGTCAATGGACTTAGATCTCCGTGGTACTTAACAATCAGCTCCCAGGTTCGCTCCTCACGATCATAACCCACATCCAGATTTAAAGACTTCTCTCTCTCCCGCTCCGTAGCATCCAGAGCCAGGTTCAGCATATTTTCCAATTTGGCGTTTTCCATACATTTCACCGCAATAACTGTTTTATTACAATCTATGCATTCCCGGATTCCCTGTATCCTGCCAAACGAATCATTCATTCCTCTGTTTCTTTTTCTTTACCGGATTCGAAAAAGTAAACGTATCGAAAAATAGTCTTTTATGCAGGAATCAATTACAGCTTCTCATGCAATACCCCCAGCACTTCCCGAAGCTCTTCTGCCTCTACCTGTCCCGGCGCAGATGCCTTCCCGACCGCTCCAAATGTCATAGCCGATCCAAAGATCTCCCCTGCAAGCCGGCTGATCACACCTGTTCCGCCCATGGACATGGTAATCACAGGCTGCCTGGCATAACATTCCTTCATCTGCCAGGTGGCAGCCAGAAGGGTCAGAACATCCCCCGGATCACGGGGCATAGCCGCAAGCTTTAAAAGATCCGCCCCTGCTTTCTGCATTCTGCAGAGCCGCTCCACAATCTCCCCTGTATTGGGCGTCTTTTCAAAATCATGGTTAGAGGCTATTACCTTTACATTCTTTTCGTGAGCTTTCTCCACAATCCCGGAAAGAAACTCCTCCCCCATAAACAACTCCACATCTATCAGATCTGCCTGTCCCGATGCAAGAACCTCCAGGAGAAATTCCTCATAATCCTCCAAAGAAATTTCCTGCTTACCGCCCTCCTGTCTGGTTCGGAAAGTAACGAGAAGCGGCAGTTCTCCAAGCTCCCCGTGCAGAAGCTCCAGTATTCCTTTAATTTCTTCTTTTTCCCCGGCCTTTTCAAACCAATCCGCTCTCCACTCCGCCAGATCCGGCCCTGCTGCTTTCAGCTTCTCAGCCTGAAGAAGTATCTCCTCTCTGGATCGTCCCACAATGGGCGCGCATATCTTGGGCATCCCTTCTCCAATCACTACATTTCTGACCTGAACCTTATTTATTTCCATTTTGTCCTCCTATCTTAAGTTCCGTATACCCCCATGCAGCGCGCAGGTATCGGAGATGAATTTCCGGCCGCAAAATGCCTGCGTCCGTAAATCCATCTGGGCGCTGCATGGGGATATACTGATTTAAATCGCTGCGCGATGATGGCACTAAAGGGTAAAGTCGCTTCGACACACGCCTAATGCGCGAAACTTCCAGGCTCCCACACAAACCGCACTTTCTCCGGCGCAAAGTGCTTCGAAGCATGTCCCGTCAGCTGCCGGTACAAAAGTTCCCGGACAATATACGCCGTTTTACAAAAATACTCCCGCCGTCCCGTCTCACGGAAGAAATCATCCTCCATTCCATCCTTACTCTGATTCCCCAGGGTTCCTTCAAAGATCGCATACTTCTTAAGAAGCCGGTTGAAATCCCTCGGCATATACTTATAATAAGGCATATCAAGAGCAACTCCGGCCTGTTCCAAAACCTTGGCAATAAACTCTCCACAGTTATATGCCTTATAAACCGGATGCCCGCCAAACCAGGGCAGAAGCAGCATATTGATGAGATTATACATAATCTCCGGATCTCGCCGTACCCCGGCAATCCACCGTTTCGCCCGGCCGTACCCCTCCTCCGTAACAGGCACCTTGAAAATCTTCGTATAAATAGGAATATTTTCCCCAAGTGTATAATAAATACGCTTTTCTTCAATATACCCGGAGACAGGCGGCGTCTTAGCTCTCAATCTGGAAAATGCATAAAAATGCTCGTACCGGTCATCCAGCGATAATGCCACATGAGTATATTTGTAATGAGTCATTCTCTGTGTCAGCCTGCCAAAACCGGAAGGAAGGTATAAAAGAAGAATATATAAATATTTCATTTGATTTTCCTCCCCTATAATCATTGCTTTCTGATTCATTTTACCATATAATAGAGACAATAACGTACTGTTTTTTAATTCCTATAAAAAACTATATAAAATGATGATACTACTCGTAAAACCGGAAGCTGCAGACAATATCTTTTCCCTGGATATGGCTCTTCGCACGGAACCCCTGGAGCTTGAGTACATCTCGGCCATGCTTCACGAAGCAGGGATTCCCTGTTACCTCTATGAGGCCGCAGCGGATCCCCATACTTTTGAAGAGCTGCTCTTTAAATACCGCCCGACAGCCGTAGCAGTCACCGGATACATTACACAGGAAAATCGGATCAAGGACTATGCAGAGCGGGCCAAGACCTTTGACAGCAGTATTCTCACTCTGGTAGGCGGCTCCCATGCACAGCAGAACGCAGAGCGTTTTTTTGAACCTTATATCGACGTCATCTGCCGTTCTGACAATATCTATGCAGTTTTGGATGTGCTGCAGCAAAAACCCTTTGAAAATATTGACGGTCTCTGCTATGATACCTGTGAGGGATGGAAGATGAATCCCGTGGAAGCCTTTGACATCAATCTGCTTCCCATTCCTGACCGGAGTCATATGGAACACTATCTCCCCAAGTACCGTTACCTGGATGTACATCCCGTGGCTCTCTTAAAAACCAGTTCTTCCTGCCCCCATCACTGCTCCTTCTGCTACGGAAGGACCCTGAATAACGGCCGGTATTACCAGAGAGACCTCTCCCTGGTCATAGAAGAGATCCTGGGTATTGCAAGCCCCAGCATCCAGATTGTAGACGATGATTTTCTCTATGATGCAGATCGGCTCTGGCAGTTTGTTTCCCTTATCCGCAGTCATAATATCCGTAAAACCTTTATCTGTTACGGAAGAGCCGATTTTATTACGGAAAACAGGGAGCTTATGAAAGCCCTGGCCGATATCGGCCTTAAATATGTGATGGTAGGCCTTGAGGCAGTCAGCAACCGTCAGCTTAACAGCTACGCCAAGGGAACCACCCTGAACACCAACTGTGCCTGTATCCGCCTCCTTCAGGAATTGTCCATTCATCCGGTGGGCTTATTTATTGCAGATATCCGCTTCCGGCAGAAAGATTTCCGGAATCTGCGCCGGTTCATCCACAGAATGGATCTTGCCTATACGGGAATTTCAATATTTACACCCATTCCCGGCACTTCCCTCTACCGGCAGTACAAAGACCGGCTGCTCACCGAAGACCCGGAAAAATGGGATTTTATGCATCTGGTGGTGCCGCCGGTGCATCTGAGTATTTTCCGTTTTTATCTGGAATACTTTTTTCTGGTCATGGATCTCTTTCGACTGGCCCGAAAAAAAGGCATATACCGCTTTCTGCGGCTTGGCAGCTACAAGCATATTTTCCGAAAGCTCCTGTTTCAGGAAGGGCTTCGCAGAAAATGAATCCTTCGCGGACGGCCGTCCCTGTCGGTTTTCCTGACACCGGATACCGGACACGTATGATAAAGATATATAAACAAAGAGAGGTAACAATTATGGAAGAAAAACTGACTATGGATGACTACGCAACTGAGCTGGAAGCCTCCTTCCGAAAAGTCCAGGAAGGAGATGTATTGACAGGTACCGTCATCGGCGTATCAGAGACAGAGGTGACCCTGGATCTGAAATATTACACTGAAGGCATTATCCGGCTGGAGGATTACTCAGAAGATCCGGCTTTTTCCATCAAAAATGATGTACAGCTCGGGGAAGAGGTGACTGCCACCGTACTGCGTCCCGACGATGGGCAAGGTCATATTCTCCTGTCCAGAAAAGCAGCGGCAGCAGAGATGGCCTGGAAAAAGGCTGCAGAGTATCTGGAGAATGAAACTGTCCTGAATGTAAAGGTAGGCGGCGTGGTGAATGCCGGCGTGATTGCCTATGTAGAAGGACTCCGGGGCTTTATTCCGGCCTCCAAGCTTTCTTTAAGCTATGTGGAGAATCTGGAGGACTTCTTGAATAAAGAAATCCAGGTGCGCGTCATCACCGTAGATCCGGATAAGAAAAAGCTTGTACTGTCTGCAAGAGAAATTCTTCGTGAAAAGGCTGCCGAAGCGCGCCGCAATAAGATTTCCAATGTGCAGATCGGCTTTGTGACAGAGGGAAAAGTGGAAAGCATCCAGCCTTACGGTGCTTTTATTGACTTAGGGGATGGTCTTTCCGGCCTTGTGCATGTATCCCAGATCTCTGAAAAGCGCATCAAGAGCCCGGATGTAGTTCTAAAAGTCGGCGATACCGTAAAGGTAAAAGTAATCGCCGTTAAGGACGGCAAGCTTTCCTTAAGCATGAAGGCTCTGAACGACGTTGCAGCAGAAGAAATCCGCGAGGAAAAGGTTGTTCTTCCCAAGTCAGAGGAACTTACCACCAGCCTGGGCGATCTGTTTAAGAATATTAAGCTTTAGGTTTTGAAAATCTGTTGACTGAGGGGCTGTCCGCAAAAGAAGCTGCAAAGCTTTGCGGCAGTCCCTTTCCTGTTTCACAGAAAGGAAATACAAAGATGAACCGCATTCTGCTCCTGGAAGACGATGAAAGCCTCATCGACGGCCTCAAATATACTCTGGAGAAAAACGGCTTTTCCCTGGATACTGCCCGGACCACAGCCCAGGCCCGGGCCCTGTTGGAAGCAGACGCTTCCTATGGACTTCTGCTCCTCGATGTAACCCTCCCTGATGGCAGCGGCTTTGACCTCTGCACCTGGGTGCGGGCCAGAGACCGGCAGATCCCCATTATCTTTCTCACCGCTTCCGATGAAGAACTGAATATTATACGGGGACTGGACAGCGGCGGAGACGACTACATCACAAAGCCCTTCAGGCTGGGAGAGCTGCTCTCCCGAATCCGCGCCCTCCTGCGCAGATCAGGTCTTGCCAAACCGGCAGACGGCTTACAATGCGGCGATCTGTTCCTTGATTTCACCAAAAGCCAGGCGCTTTTAAAAGAGCGTCCCCTGGATCTGACTGCCGGAGAATACCGTCTTCTCTGCCTCCTGGTTCGAAACGCCGGACAGGTTCTCCCCCGAAGCCGGATACTGGACGAGCTCTGGGACGGCAGCGGCAGCTTCGTAGACGACAACACCCTCTCTGTATACATCCGCCGCCTGCGCGAAAAGGCCGAGGAAGATCCCTCACACCCCATGCATCTCATTACTGTGAGAGGCTTTGGATATCAGTGGAAACCATAAGCCCGTAAAACAAAAAACGGCACCGCCGGGAATCCTGCCGGACCGCATACCGGACAGGACATCGCAAAACAGAATATTAAAAAGGTAAAACTATGAGCAGATTATTACAAGAAAAAACCACCCGCAGACTCCTGAAAGCCATTCTTTTTCTATTTATATTAAATCTGATATGTGATCTGGGAATCACCCGGGAACGCAGCAGACAGACCCGTGAGCTTCTCCTTACCCAAAGCCGCAGTATCGCCTCCTCTCTCCTGGACTCGGGCATGTCTGAAGAGGTAATAGCAAAATCCCTCACTGATACGGCCGTAACCCCCGGAGGCACACAGCTCCTTGGCAGACTCGGCCTCCGCGAAAATACATCCCTCCGGTATTTTCCCGGCCTTTCCGCCAGCGAAAATTCCGCACTCATCCTCTCCCTCCTAAAGCTTTTCCTTCTCTTTGCCCTGCTTTTTACCGCCATCCTCCGATACCTGCTTCTTCAAAACCGCCTCCAGCTGAAAGCCATCGAGACTGTCTCCGCCTACACGGCCGGCTCCTTCGGCACCCTTCTTCCTCAGACCGAAGAAGGTACCCTTTACCGTCTGTTCGCCGGCATCAACCACATGGCCGCCGCCTTAAAAACCGGTCAGGAAACGGAACACCGCACAAAAGAATTTCTGAAAAACACCATCTCCGACATTTCCCACCAGCTAAAAACCCCCTTAACCGCCCTCTCCATGTACAACGAAATTCTTCTGGAAGAGCCGGACCATCCTGGCACCGTCCTTACTTTTGCCCAAAAATCCGAAGCCGCCATCGAACGAATGAAAACACTCATCCTCTCCCTCCTGAAAATAGCCCGTCTCGACGCAGGCGGAATCACCTTCCGAAAAACCATCAGTCCCCTTTCAAATCTGCTGGCCGACGCCCTGGAGCCGCTCTCCTGGCGCCTCACCCCGGAAAAAAAGAAAATAATCCTCCCGAAGCCCCTCACCGAAGACCTGTACTGTGATCCCGGCTGGACCACAGAAGCCCTCGGAAACATCCTGAAAAATGCCCTGGATCACACAGCCGAGGGAGGCCAAATCACCATACAGGCAGAGCAGAGCCCCCTGGAAACCCGAATCCACATCACCGACAACGGCCCCGGAATCTCTCCTTCCGATCTGCACCACATCTTCAAACGCTTCTACCGAAGCCAGACCTCCCCATCCCCCGGCGCAGGCCTCGGCCTCCCCCTTGCCAAAGCCATCATCGAAGGCCAGAGCGGAACCCTCACCGTCCAAAGCCCCCCAGGCTCCGGCGCCGCTTTCACCATAAGCCTGCCAGCCGCCCCACACACCCAAAAGTCCGCATGCCACAGCCAGCCACAGCACCGCCTTACAAAACCGTAAGCCCGGATTCACCCAATTGTAAGCTTCCTATGCTACACTGCCAATACACAGGGGATGCCGGGAACTAAGGCTGCAGACTTTTCCGATATCCAGTGTCCGGCTGTTCGCGCACACTCTGTATGATATGTACGGACATTACACGAATACCATTCATCAAAAAAATACCGTAATGTCCGTACAGAGCAGGCAGAGTGTGCGTGAACCGTCCGAACACAGGATATGGAAAAGGCTGCAGACTTATTTCCCGGCATCCCCGTCCGTAAACCCAAAACCCCAATAGGAGGCACCACCCATGGAACTATTAAAAGTAACCCGACTGACCAAAACCTACGGCACCGGCCCCACCCGTGTCGAAGCCCTGAAAGACGCCGATTTCACCATGCAGAAAAGCGAATTCGCCGCCATCGTAGGCGAATCCGGGAGCGGCAAAACCACCCTGTTAAACCTAATCGGAGCCCTGGACACTCCGACCTCCGGCCAAATCCTCCTGAACGGCCAGGATATATTCTCCATGTCCGAACAGGAGCGCACCATCTTCCGCCGGCGCAGCATCGGCTTTATCTTTCAATCTTTCCAGCTGATACCCGAACTGACCGTAGAGCAGAACATCATCTTCCCCCTGCTCTTAGACTATCAAAAACCTGACCCCCGGAAAGTAAACGAACTCCTGGAAATTCTTGGACTCACCGAGCGCCGCACCCATCTCCCGAGCCAGCTCTCCGGCGGCCAGCAGCAGCGCACCGCCATCGGCCGGGCGCTCATCCACAACCCCATGCTGATCCTGGCCGACGAGCCCACCGGCAACCTGGACTCCAAAAGCAGCCAGGAGGTCATGGAGCTTCTGACCCGCGCCGCCCATCACTACCGGCAGACCGTTCTGATGATCACTCACAACCTGGGCCTCACCGCCTACGCCGACCGGGTTCTTCGTGTGTCCGACGGAAAATTAACAGATCTGGGAGGAAAACGCGATGAAAAGCTATCTTAGTCTCATTCCTGCCTACAGGCGCATTCACAAAAAGCAAAACCGCATGACTCTTCTGTGCATCACCCTCGCTGTCTTTCTGGTCTCCGCCATCTTCGGCATGGCCGACATGGAAATCCGAAGCCAGAGACTCCAGGCCGTCAAACGTTACGGCAGCTGGCACATTCAGATCCACGATCTCACGGAGGCAGACGCCGCCATCCTGGCACAGCGTCCGGACATAACCAATTCCTCCTGGTACAACGTACTGAACTACCGCTTAAAAGAAAATTATACTCTGGGCGGAAAACGGGCCGCAGTCTGTGGGATCGAGCCCTCTATGCTCACCATGATGGAATATGAGCTGACCGAAGGAACTTTTCCCGAAACGGACAGCCAGGTGATTTTAACCAATTCCTCCAAAGAGATCCTGGGAGTCAGTCTCGGTGATTCCGTTACCCTGCTCACACCGGACGGAAATTCCCTTAAGCTTACCATCTCCGGATTCGGCATGGATAATGAGACAGCCATGAAATCCGATGCCATCATTGCCTTTCTCCCTCTGGCCGGCTTCCAATCCCTGTATCATCTGGTCAATCAGACTGCAGAAGATGCCGATATGGTCTACTATATCCAATTTTCCGAACACTGCAATATCCGCAGGGCCATCCGGGATGTCCGGGAGCAGTTTGAACTTACAGAAGAGCAGATCGGTGAGAATACGGCTCTTTTAGGGCTTCTGGGCTTTAGCAATGACTCCTTTATCACCGGACTCTATCTGGCCGCCGGTATTCTGTTTCTTCTTGTTCTGACTGCCGGAGTCCTTATGGTCGCCAGCAGCATGAACAGCAATATTGCACAGCGGACGGAATTCTTCGGGCTGCTGCGCTGCCTGGGGGCTACTCCAAAGCAGATCCGGCGCTTTGTATGCCTGGAGGCTCTGAACTGGTGCAAAACCGCCATTCCCGCAGGCATCCTTCTGTCTGCGGCCGCTATCTGGGTGCTGTGCGGCGCACTCCGTTACTTAAGCTCCATGTATTTTGCCGAAATGCCGGTATTCGGCATCAGTCTGCCCGGGATTGCGGCCGGTATTATCGTCGGGCTTATAACCGTACTTCTTGCCGCCCGTTCCCCGGCCAAAAGAGCTTCCCGTGTCTCTCCCGTTACCGCGGTAAACGGCAATGCGGATATGGTGCAGGGAATTCGAAAGGCCGCCAATGTCAATCTCCGTATAGAAGCGGCCCTTGGCATTCAGCATGCACTGCATCGGAAAAAGAATTTTCTTCTGATGGCCTGCTCTTTTGCCTTAAGCATCATACTTTTTCTGTCTTTTTATGCCTCAATCGCTTTTATGCACCACGCCATCACACCGCTTCGGCCTTATACACCGGATCTGTCCGTCGTCAGCCCGGATTCCTCCTGCTCACTGGATTTTGGCCTTGCAGCAAAGCTTGCCGGATGTCCCGGTGTAAAGCGTGTTTACGGAAGAGCATTTGCTTATGATGTGCCGGCCCGGATTCATGGACAGGAGCAGGCTGTAATGCTTTTCTCTTACGATCTGCAGCAGTTTAACTGGGCGGAAGAAGCAGATTATCTTTTGGAAGGAGATTTATCAAAAATGACAGGGGAAGGAAATTATGTGCTGGCTGTCCACGATGCCGGGGAGCAGCCCCTTAAGGTTGGAGAAGTCGTTCACACGGATCTGGGTGATTTGACGGTTGCCGGAATCCTGTCCCACTGTCCCATTGACGGCACCCGGGATACAGAGCGGTTTATCTGCTCCGAAGATACCTTCCGGCGGCTGACCGGGGAGCAGGGCTATACTGTTCTGGATATACAGTTAACACGGCATGCCGCGGATGAGGACGTTAACCGCATACGGTCACTGGCCGGTGATGAGGCATTGTTCTCTGATCAGCGTTTGTCTAACCAGGATAACCGGGGTGCATTCTGGGCCTTTTCCCTGTTTTTATACGGCTTTCTCACAGTGATTGTGCTGATTACCTGCTTCCATATTGTGAACAGTATTTCTATGAGTGCCTCCGCCAGAATGCGGCAGTACGGAGCCATGCGCGCCATCGGCATGAGCTGCGGACAGTTTACCAAAATGCTTGCAGCCGAGACCGGTACCTATGCCTGCTTTGGCTGTGTCATCGGATGCGCTCTTGGGCTCCCCCTTCACTTCCTGTTGTACCGTTATCTCGTTACGGCCCGCTGGGGGACGCCCTGGGAGATCCCTTGGGGAGCTCTGGCGCTGATTGTTCTGGTGGTACTTACAGCCTCCGCCGCCGCGGTTTTCCGCCCGGGGCGGCAGATTCGAAGGATGAACATTACGGAAGTGATTCATTCTCAATAAAATATTTATTTAAAATGAAAATAGATTTACCGGCTGCTTTATGATATACTCTTTAAAATGAAGTGTAGAAACTTTTTAAATTTTATTAAGACAGGGGAAATGTATGACATTAAAATTTGAATGGGACGAAAGGCGGCTCTCAATTTTCAAAAGCATGGTATCCCATTTGAAACAGCAGCAAAAGTTTTCTTGGATGAAAACCGTATAGAGATTTATGATAAAGCCCATAGTATAAATGAAGATAGGTATATTACTATCGGCCTGGCAGGTGAAGTCCTCTTTGTTGTATACACGGAAAGATACACAAATATTCGATTAATCTCTGCGCGTCTTGCAACTGCAAAAGAAAGGAGAATATATTATGGTAACATTTGAATTGGATAAAACAGCCACACTAACAGATGAAGAGAAAAAAATACTTAAAAAAGCTAAAGGACTTCCTATTACCTTTGACGAAGATTCTCCTGAAATGACTGCTGATATGGAAGAGGCTTTTTTAGCTGCAAGAAAAGAAAAGCCTTATTCCGGAGAATTGCTTACTCTGTATGTCTCGCCCTCTACTATCGAAAAGGTAAAAAGCATGGGGGCTGATTATATCGCCATACTAGGGAAATTACTTGATAAAGCTGTTGCTGAATATCATGTAATGTAACATAATGCTTATCATCATAGGGAAATACCTGCTATTCTCATGGTATATAAAAAAGTGTCTTCGACACCTCAACCCCCTAGCCCCCATTCATGGGGGAATTAGGGGTTCCTTTTTTTATCGTTTTCCTGCATAATGTTCTCATGAGCGTACTACAGGATATTT
>JAETRR010000095.1 GCA_021770065.1 Lachnoclostridium sp.
CAAGCTGACCGCTCCCCGCTCCGGGGAGGTTCTTTAAAAACTCCATATATATTTCTTGACGTGCCGCCGCCCGCCAGAAAGCTGTATTGTTCCTACTAATTGGGGATAACACAGGTTCTGTCTTGTGAGAATCCGCCCCTGATGGGTTAAAAGCTCTCTTAGAACTTCAAATTCTTTCTGGGTCAGTTCATGTATACTGCCCTCCACGGCAGCCGTATAATTATCCAGATCAAGCACCAAATTCCCATAGGAAATGATTTTATGGCCGTCCTCCTGCAAACGGCCGCTCCGCCTGAGAACGGCTGCTATTTTGCGGATTAAGATGGGGAGAGAAAATGGCTTTGTGATATAATCGTCCACCTGCAGGTCCAGACCCCGGATCTGTTCCTCCTCGCCGCCCAATGCGGTTAACATAATAATCGGTACCTGTGACTGTTTCCTTATGAGTTCGCATACGCCAAAGCCGTCAATCTTCGGAAGCATAACATCCAGTAAAATCAGATCGCAGCTGCCCTTTGCAAATAAGTCCATGGCTTCCATGCCATCATTGGCAGCCGTAACGATATAGCCTGCTTCTTTCAAGACCTCCCGAAGAAGCTCCTGAATATCCTGATCGTCCTCCACAACTAATATACTTTGCATGGGAATCTCTCCTATTCCAGTTCTGTCTGTTTCAAGCTGCCGCATGGCAGCACGAAAAGGCAAAGTAAATGCCTGCTTTTTCATACTGCTGCTGTTCTGAATCGTTACAAGCATTCTACCAAAGACATCATACTATACTTTTTTGTGTTTTGTGTGTAGTTTTGCGAAATTTTTGAATACTCAAGCTCCATTCGTGCTCTTGTCCAAAAAGATTTTCAAAAATTTGCCAAGCCCTGTGCGAAACCGGACTGTAGCTATTTTAAAGAGGAACATTTCCATTTGGTTTTAAAAATGATAAAATTTTTTGAGAATTTGAAAACTTTTTTCCGGTGCCATGACAATGTATTTATACAAGGGCAAATCTTTATAAGTCGACTTAAAAGAAGAAGGAGGATAGCTGCTATGAATAATGATGAATTCGAGCAGTTTGTCCTGAGGTTTGGAAAGGATATTCTGCGATTTTGCCGAATGACTGCCAAAGATACGGAAAGTTATGCTTTATCCACGCTCCAAAACACCTTTGAGGGAGAGGTCATTGACAGCCGCACATTTGCCGGTATGCTGAAAGTGGATCTCGATGAGAAAGTTCCGGACAGCGGCGAGCTCCGCTTAAATGTAAACGGCCTTGGTTATGATGATGACAGGATGCTTGACAGTGAAGAAATATCCGCATCTCATTGGACGGATGGCAATTGGAGTATGGTTCTCCCCTTTGAGGTAAATGAAACGGGTGTAAAGACGATTGAAGTAGGTGAGAAAAACGGCAGCATTGCGCTTAATGATGTGGTGGTATCCCCTTATCAGGTAATTGTCCACACCACAACGCCGGGAAAGCAGAGAGAACTGACAGATGACAGACGGGAAAAATTACTTTCCAAGGACCCTGATATGACAGATGAGAAGATGCCTTGATGATCCTATGAGCCCTGCCAGACTATCGTGTTTAATCAGAATGGGGAGCTGCTTTACTCTGATGCGGAAATGACAGGACGGGCCGGATTTGCCGTTCAGGGAAAAGAGATAAAGGCTCTTAATATCTTCATCTTTGATAATCTGGATGATTGGGAGCAAATGGAGAGCGAGGGAATGAACAGCAGCGCTGCCGAGAGGGCTGTCATTGCTAAGGAGATTTTTGTGGATTGAGCGGGGAAAAATTTTTAAGGTTAGAGAATATATGTGGATTATTATGATAGTTAAATGTATCAGGTTTTAAGATAGGAAAGCGTCTGTTGGGGGCAGCCAATAGACGCTTTCCAGTGTTTGTATAAATCAAAGCAGGTAGAGTGGTATTCTTGTCATTGACAACATGCGCCTGGCTCTGACACTTATTGTCACGCATTTTCCAGCATTCCTATTTCTTCCACGGATAGTCTTGGAACGAATTCGTGGATCTCCTCTATAGTGAATTTTCCAGATTTTAGCATTTTTGTGGCTGTTTTTATGGCTTCCTCGTTTTTAGCTTCTTCTACTGCCGCTTTTGTGGCCTCTCCTACGATCTGATTAATTTCCGGCTCCATAAGTTCTAATAATGCATTGCACATACGATCACCTCCTCGCAATTCGTTGACAACAAAACCATTAGCTCTGATACTTACCTCCAATACACTGTCCGCAAGCTCCCTTTCCTGCTTCTGGGTCAAGGCGTTCACATGTTCTAACAGCTCTTTCATATCCTGTCTTTCCATTTTGTCGGACAGGGCTTTCAGCCATATGTGATTTTCCTTATCCAGCTCTCTGGTAACAATGATTTGTGTCGGAAAAAGGACATTGTCCAGTATGTAATATATCCCATGATATGGATTCGTTACTCGAATGCCATGTTTTTTAAAATAGTCAAATAAGCCTGCAGGCTTTCCCTCCCTGACTATGGAAACCGTAATATC
>JAETRR010000056.1 GCA_021770065.1 Lachnoclostridium sp.
GAAACCGGAGAGGGCGGCTTTACAGCCATCCAGCCGGCAAATAAGATTCTGGCACTGACAAGTCCGGAAGGAACATCCGAAGTGACCGCATCCGTTGACTACGCATACGCGGCAGCACAGCTGACCTTATCCAAAGGAACCGTAAGCAGCGTTACCGTGGATGACAAAGCGGTAGATCCGGCAGATTACGCAAACGGCATCAGGCTGGAGCGCATCGTGAAGACACCGGTCATGATCGAAGATCCGGAAAATCCGGGCCAGGAAATTCAGAAGGTGGATGAAAACGGAAATCCAGTCTTTGATACAAAGGTAAAAGCAACGAAAGCAGTAATCAACTTCGCAGATGGTGTAACCTACACCGTACAATTTGATGCAGCAGGAAACTTCTACATGGACGCATCCGGCAGCGTTGATAAGGACTTAGTTCCGGAAAGCGTTCTTACAGTAGATGGCAGCGACAAACTGCCAAAGGGTATTACATTAAAGAACACAACAGCAAAGACCTATGCAAGAAACAACACATATGCAGGTGTATTAAATATTACAGTAAATAATGTGAAAAATGACAGAGTGCCGGAAGAGCCAACCCGGAAAGCCGATTTTGGCAGACGGCAAAGAAGTCACAGCAGAAAAGGTATTTAAACCGGATACTGCAAATGGAAGCGTGGACATGGAATTTACCTTTGATGGAAGCAAGCTTTCAGGTAAAACCATCGTTGTATTTGAAGAACTTTATCTTAATGTAGATACCAACGATGATGGCAAACCGGATACCCCAAGTGATAAGCCTACCGCTGAACACAAAGACATCAAGGATGAGGGACAGACTATTTACTTCCCGGAAATCGGTACAACAGCAACAGATAGCGAAACAGGAGATCATATTTCTAATCCAGATAAAGAAGTAACTATCAAGGATACTGTTTCCTATAAGAACCTGATTCCTGGTAAGGAATACACCGTGAGTGGCGTTCTGATGGACAAAGCTACTGGCAAACCAATTTTAGTGGACGGTAAAAAGGTAACCGCTAAGAAGACATTCATTGCAGATTCTGCAAATGGAAGCGTGGACATGGAGTTTACCTTTGATGGCTCTGCACTCGAAGGAAAAACAGTAGTTGTCTTTGAAAAACTCTTATATAACGGCAAGGAAGTCGGTGTACATGAGGATATCAAGGATAAGGACCAGACTGTATACTTCCCAGAAATCGGCACAAAAGCCGGACACTTTGCTACAGGTTTAATTACGGATACTGTTTCCTATAAGAACCTTATTCCGGGCAAAGAATATACAGTAAAAGGTGTTCTGATGGATAAAGAAACAGGGAAACCTGTTTTATCTGACGGAGAAGAAGTGACTGCTATAGCAACATTCACTCCTAAGACCGCCTCTGGAACAGTAAAACTAAACTTCGGATTTAGAGAAGCTGACCTTTATGGTAAAACTGTGGTTGTCTTTGAAAAGATCTACCTGGATGGTGAACTGATCGGTTCCCACGAAGACCTCAATGACAAGAATCAGACTGTTGAGATCGACAAACCAGAGGTTCCAGGAACGCCGGAAAATCCGGGAACACCTGGTACGCCGCAGACTGGAGACAACAATAATCTTATGCTTTACATCGGCCTGACCGTAGCGGCTCTTGCTCTGATCACTCTGCTGCTCGCATACCGCAGACGGCAGATGCAGAATCAGGAGAAATTATAACTTTATATTAGGAGAGGCTCAGGCCTCTCCTTTTGTATAGAAAGGAAAAAATGGAAATAGATAAAACAATCGCGCTGTCCACAAGTGCAAATGTCCTGGATGAACCTGTACATGTGAGAAGAGCCATATATCAGGCGTGGATGGACAGAGATGACATTGTAGGTTTTTTAGACTACGAGGTCCTAAATAATATTGAGTATAAACTCGGCATCGAAAATAAACACTGGGAGACATCAAAAGATCGTCTTTTTGTGGATATGGATGGAACCCTAGCTGAGTTTAAACCTTGCCGTACCATAGAGACACTATATGAGAAGGGATACTTTTCAAAGCTGGCTCCACTTGAAAATGTGGTAGCAGCTGTACAAACTCATGTGGAAGAACAGAATTTTGATGTATATATTTTATCCGCATATTTAGCTGATAGTCCATATGCCTTGCAGGAAAAAGAAGAATGGCTGGAAGAACATCTCCCGGAAATTGATACAAAACACCGGATATTTTGCCCGTGCGGGGAAGATAAGTCTTTGTATATTCCCGGAGGCGTATCTAAAAGAGACTATCTGCTTGATGATTATACCCATAATCTTTTGCGCTGGGAAAAAGCAGGGGGTAAAGGTATCAAGCTTATGAATGGTATTAATGGTAAAAAAGGTATATGGCAAGGTGCAAGGGTTTATGCGGAGAGAGAGCCTGAAACTCTTGCAGTTGATATAAAGAAAACCATGAATCAGGATAAATTAAAGCTGCAGAGGGATGGACAAGGGCTGCGGAGATAGGGGTGCGTAATGATAGTCGAAAAAGAAAGA
This sequence comes from Lachnoclostridium sp., assembly GCA_021770065.1. GTDB lineage: Bacteria > Bacillota > Clostridia > Lachnospirales > Lachnospiraceae > Laedolimicola. The sequence goes on from JAETRR010000056.1 coordinate 2,518, forward strand.
CGCATTTACATGAGTGATGCTGAATGGAAGAAAGCCAAAAGGCTTGCAAAGGCCAGTGGCAGAAGTGTGTCCGCATACTTTCGCAGCCTGTTGAATCTTAAAATACCAAAGCCGATCCCGCCGGAAAGTTATCGGGAACTCTATCGAGAACTTTCAGCGATTGGTAATAATGTTAACCAGATGGCAAAGCTTGCACATAGCAAGGGCAGCGCTGAATATATCCATTTCGCTAAGGCTCTTGAGACAATCTACAGCATCCAAAGGCAACTCATAGCACTGGCTACGCCGGAGGACATAACATAAATGGCTTATGTAGAGCTGAAACCGGTACGGGCAAATATTTCAAGAACAGATGCTTACGTTAAGAATTCGGAGAAAACAACAAGGAAAACAAGAACAGATAAAAATGAGACACCGGAGGAAGCCTTGCAGCAGGTGAATATTTACGTGCGAAACGGCGACAAAACTGAGGAGGAACTTTATGTAACCGGTATTAACTGCTCTACAGAACATACTTTAGAAGAATTCTGGGCTGTTAAGCGACAATTTGGTAAGACGGGTGGCATTTTGGCACATCATGGTTGGCAATCTTTTGCAGCAGCAGAGGCTGTGGATGCTGATTTGGTACATCAGATTGGTGTAGAACTTGCGCAGAAGGCTTTTGGAGACCGATTTCAGGTAATTGTAACGACACATACAGATCAAAAACATCTGCATAATCATTTCGAGGTAAATAGCGTATCCTTTGTAGATGGCAAAAAGTACTATGGAAACAAAGAAAGTTTGCGCAGGCTCAGACAACTGTCTGACGAATTGTGCCTGCAGTACGGCTTATCTGTAATTGAAAATCCAAAGCTATATGCGGGCATAAGTAAGGGCAGATATCGTGCGGAGCTGCATGGACATAGCTCCTGGCGAGCCATGGTCTGCGCCGACATCGATGAGGCAGTCAAAGAGACGGCAGATTTTAATGGCTTTGCCAGAGCAATGAAGGAAAAAGGCTATCTTTTAAAGAACGGCAAGCACTTTGCAGTTAGCCCGCCTGGTTACACGAAGCAGGGCAAGCGAGCCTTTATACGGCTAAGGTCTTTGGAAGATGAAGACTACTCTTATGAGGGGATCCAAAGACGCCTTTCTGAAAACAAGATGCGCAACTTTGGGTTTGCGCCGAGAAAAGCCTCTGTGCGTATCGCATACAAAAAAGTCCGGGGACGACGCAAACTACCTTATTACATGGCTGTGTATTATCGATATATGTATAAGCTGGGTTTGCTGCAGCGTAAGCCGAGACGGATTAACCGGTATGCTGCCAGAAAAGGTCAGCGGCAGGCGGCAAAGCTGTCTGAGCGGGTCAGATATATCAAAGAGCATAAGATCTATGACAGTCAGGATTTAGCCGCAAGGACTGCACTGCTGCGCGCTAAGCTAAATACTCTGCTGCGGCAGCGGCGAGCTATATATAACCGGCGGGGCTGCGGGGATTCTATTGATGAAGCAGAGCTTGCAAGGCTCTCAGAAGAGATCCAAGGCTTACGGTCCGAGCTGCACATTTGTGAAGGCATCGGCGTAAAGCCAGGGCTGCAGGATAACAAAGAAGAAAAACAAGAGACGAAAGATAAAGAGAAGAAACCTGAAAGAAGGGAGGAAAAGAAACGATGAGTGCAGAAGCAGAAGCTGGTGAAATCTTAGTCCGTATTATGGGACAGGGCATCAGCGAGATGATCAGGGTATCGGGTACTGGCGCTATGGTAGCAGGTAGGGCTGCGGTCAGCCTGCTTACATTTTGTTATGCGGTAAAGGTAGGAGGAAGACCAGCAGAGATTGCTAGAAACCCTGGTGGTATGGCGATCATCACCATACCGGAGGAAAAACTGCAGGAGTTTAAACAAGCCGCAAAGGCATATAAGCTGCAGTTTTTTAGTGTGAACAGCAAATCCTACGATGAGGGCTATCTGGATCTTTGCATGAAGGCGGAAGATGTGGCTACTTGTCAAAGGATTTTGGAACTTACAGGGATTACTGCTGTACAGGTTAGTGGAACAACCACGACTGTACTTGACCAGGCAGCAACCTGCGTACGCAGCAGCCAGACCTTTGAGGAGGCGGCAGAGAAGCTAAAAGCTAAAGGACAATCTATTGAGGAAGCATTTAATCGCCATACCGATAAGGACTATGCACGGGACATGCCATATGTCCTTTGTGATCGGGAAAATCCGAAGAACTATGTTTTAGTCCATCCGGCAAAAGCAGTCTTTGAAGGTCAGGAGTATACAAAGTCTACCTATCAGGTCTATCGAAATGGAGAACCGGTAGCAATCTATGATGATGGCAGGTTTGAGGGCAGGCCAGGGAACTTTTGGTTTAACATTAGACAAAAGATTGTCGAGGGCGCAGCACTGCCTGCTGAAGATATTGTATATTTTAAAAATGTGGACGATCACTCTGCATATGTGGCCCTTGCTGATGGCCAAAAACCAGTGCAGGCTGTTAGCGTCAATGTGGACAGCAATGATCTGGCAGTAGATATTCAGGCGGCGGTTACGGCAGTAGGAGCAGAACGCAAGGTCCCCGCAGACGCCCAGGCACGGACGACATCCCAAGCTGCGGCGTCCGGCAATGGGCAGCGCACTGGAGAGAACGAGCCGAAGAAGAATATGACTACTATGAAGATGACTGATGGAAATCCTTCGGAGATTACATTTGAAGAGCGTTCTGAAGGCTTGAAAAAGTATTCGCAAACTTTTGATGCAAGTTTGAATCGAAAGACAGATAAGGATTTTGCTCAAAAGGAGCCGTATTACCTTTGCGACCGGCAAAATCCGACGTCATATATCGAGGTGACGCCGCAGCGGGCAGAGTTTAACGGCAGGCCATATACCAGGTCGACATACCGTGTATATAAAAATGGGGAGTATGCGGGAACCTTTGATGACGGAAAATCCAATCAGCGAGATCAGTTTTACTGGGGAAATCTAAAAGACAAGATGCAGTCTGCAGGTGGATTTGCCAATGATATGGTGTATTTTAAAAATCTGGACAGCCTAAAAGAATACCAACAACTATATACGAAGGGGCAGGCATCACCGGAACCGAATCTTGTAAAGAACCTGGAAGAACTATCCGGGAGTTTTTTGCAGGATATAAATACTGATGTAAAACCAAAACGAAAAGGAGAAACTTATACCCCAGGAGGCGTAAAGGCATTTGCTGCGGAGTATAAAGAGGCGAATCCAAAAACGGATACGGAACTGTCTAAAATCGTTGCTGCCAAGTTAGAGGAATTGCGGGGAATGCAGCGATGAAACATGAGGATAAAAAGACGGCGCTGTTTATGGCAGTTGCTCTTACTGTATTAACTGTCTATTTTGCAATCCTGATTGCACCGGCAGTTACGGACAACCTGTTTACGACATTGGCAAATTTAAATACTGTTTTGGCAAATCCGCTGCAGTTACATATATGTGATAAAACCGGGAAAGTGATGCTGGTTTTTTTGTGCTTTGAGCTTGCAGCAGGCGCATATTGGTATGCCGCCAGGCGCAATACCAGGCGCGGCGAAGAACATGGCAGCGCCAGGATCAAAGATCCGATGCAGACAGGCAAATTATATGCGGATAAGGACTATCTGAAGAACCGGATTTTGTCACAGAACCTCCGGATCAGCGTGATTGGCAAGGCAATTAAGCTGAGTTTGAATACCCTGGTCATCGGCGGCATGGGCAGCGGAAAGTCCTTCTTTACACTGATTCCAAATCTTCTGCAGGGGAATACCAGCTTTGTTGTCACGGACCCTTCCAAGGAGCTAGTACGTAAAGTAGGGTGGCTCCTAAAGCACATCCTGCGTTATGATGTGCAGGTTTTGGATGTGGAAGAACCGGAAGGCAGTATGAAATATAACTTTTTCGCTTATATCGAAAGTGAAGATGACATACTGCGGATTGTCAACATGATCTTTAAGGCCACAGTAGACAGTAAACGCAGCAATAACAGCAGTATGGACCCCATGTGGGAAAACATGGCCAAGGACTGGTTGCTGTCTCTTATTGCGCTGCTTTGGTACCGGGGCACAGAGGACGAACAGAATATCGAAACGGTGATCTGGCTCATGGATGAAGACTATTTACTTGAGGATGAGAATCGAAACCGGATCCAGACGCCGGTCATGGCCATGATGGATGATCTGGAACTGAGGATGCCGGGAAATCTCGCAACCAGGGCGTACCGCTCCGCAACGGACGGCGCAGTGGAAACCATCCGCGGCGTCAAGTCCACCTTGCGCGGCAGGCTCGGCAAGTTCCTGCTTCCAAGCATCCAGAACCTGATGAGCCGGGACGAGCTGGATTTGCGAAACCTTGGCAACAAAAAGACGGCACTCTTTCTGGTAGTGCCATCAGAGGACAGCAGTTTTAACTTTATCATTTCAATGCTATATGCCCAGCTGTTTCCGATTCTCTACAGGCAGGCAAGACTGCGACCGGATAATAAATTGCCGGTGCCGGTACAGTTCATGATCGATGAGATGGCGAACTTCGTTATGCCTGAGGATTATGTTAGCTATCTTACGACTTCCCGTAAGCATGGTATTTCCTACATGATGTTCATTCAGGAAATTTCCCAGATGGAAAAGCTATTCCCGGACAAACAGTTTAATACTGTAGCTGGCACTTGTAACACCATCGTTTATCTGGGTGGATCAGGTTATGAGACCAATAAAGCAATCTCAGGATGGCTCGGTACGGAAACCATCACATCTTACTCCTATAATAGGAGCTATGGGCGAAACGCCAGCTACAGCAAAAATGAGCAGCTGACCAAGCGTGAGGTGCTGACGGCAGATGAGATTGATACCAAGCTGAAGGATGACCAGGCGCTGGTATATATCAAGGGAGAGGGCTGGTTCATAGACAACAAAAACGATCCGAGGAAACACCCGAACTATAAATATACTGCAGGAGAAAAGGAGGGGCATACCTATGACTGGAGCGGCAAGGCGTTGCCAAATTGCAGAATGCAGCCTCTACGCAGGATTAGTGATATGGAAAAAGAACCTGACATGACAATCGACTTGGACAAACTGGATCTTGGTAAGCTAACGGAAAAATTAAGAATAGAAATGTAAAAAAACAGATACAGGAGAACGATATAAAATGAAACGATTGAGAGAAGAAAAATCTAAAAAGAAGAATATGAGTTACAGTTTTAAGGTCCGTACAGGGCTGATGAGTGCGATACTGGTTTTATCGGGTACATGCTTCGCTTATGCGGATACAGACCCTATTGCCGGAATAAACAATCTTAATAAACTGATTTCCTCTATTATATCAGCTGCAGGCGGCCTGTTTCTTTTGTGGAGCGCTGTGCAGCTTGGTATCGCCATGAAGAAGCACGATCCTGCTGCCACATCAGAGGCATTTATCGGCATAGCCGCTGGTTTAGTCATCGCTTGCGCACCGTGGGTCGTCAACTACATTATCGGCGGGAATTAAAATAAGAAGGTGAAACTATGTCGAATATAGAGCGTGCATTTTCCATATGGGTGGACACCCTAAACGATGTTTTCGCAATGATTTTTCAGAGCTGTAATGAGTGGAACCCGGATATCTGGCAGATGATTAAGGACATAAATGCAGGGATGACCCTGGTAGGCGCGGCTCTGGTTCCGCTGTTTTTCTTAATTGGATTTGTAAAAAGTGGTATGCGTCTGCAGGACTTAAAGCATCCGGAAGCACTCTTTGCACCTTTCATCCGGCTGGCGTTATCTGTGGGATTTCTGAATGCCTCTATGACAATTATGGTCTATGTATTTCGAATTTTACAAGGCTGTATGAGCAAGATTGCGGGTTATGGCAGCGTTAACTTTGCCATGAGCGTGCCGGATGAGATTGCAGAAGCGTTGGATGATACCAGCATTTTAAGCTTTGATGGCATTAGAGTGGGTATTGTCGGCTTGTTATTGATGCTTGCTATATACATCATGGCGATCATCCTGCTGGTATTGGTATGGGGAAGATTCTTGAATTTATACATCCACTGTGCCGTGGCTCCCTGCTTTTTTTCTTGTCTATCAGGGGAGCCAACACAACATTTTACAGCGAGCTTTATAAAAAGCTATATAAATGTATTGTTTCAGGGAATCGTAGTGGTTTTGGCCCTGCTAATCTATTCACGCCTGATTAGTTCGGATCATACGGCGGCTATTGCGGCGGTAAATGATGGGGACAATTTTGGCGGAATCATGCTGTATGCGAAAGACTTCCTGGTTGGCGGCTTGGTGACTTTGGTGATTTGCAAGGTTGCTGACCAGGCAGCGGGCAAGATGGGACTGCAGTAAAAAAGGAGGGATAGAATGATAGAAATAAAAGTAAACGATGAGATCAGAGATGTACGGGCGGAGTTCCTAATTGGGTTGACACTGCATCAGATGATTTGGTGCGGCCTGGGGCTAGTCCTTTGCGGAGGCCTTGGACTGGCTTTATACTTTCTAACACCACTGCCGCTTGTCTTGGTAACCTATCTGGTCGTTTTTTTGATGATACCTTTTGGAGCCATGGCTTTTATAACATGGCATGAGATGGATATGCTCACAATGGCAAAGCTGTACATTACTCGCAATTTGAGAGATCCACAATTAAAAACCTATGGCAGTGCTAACGCAGTGTATGCAGCGCATCAGGCAATCATCCGAGAGCGGGAAAAAATGGAGAAAAGGCAGCGAAAGAGATCGAATGCTGGAAAGGAGGAAAGAAATGGCAATTAGAACGGTGAAACAACATGCAGCAGAGCGCAGACGGAAAAAAATCGCAATGAAACATGCCCAGGATATTGTGCCTTTAACAGAAAAGTGCGGAGGCGGTCTTTTTGTCTCTGATGACTTGTATATCAAGACCTGGGAGTTTAGTAATATAAATTTTAAACTGCTGGGAAAAGAGATGGAAGAGAAAATTCTAGGGCGTTGGTGTGACTGTTTAAACGGACTTGAGCCAGGTGTGACATATAAGTATACAGTAGTTAAGCAGCGCCTCGATATGGATAAGTACAAGCAGCAGCGGCTTTTGCCCTATCGGGGTGATGAACAGGATAAGTATCGTAAAGAATATAACGGCATGCTGGCAGAAAAAATCATGGACACCAAGCTGATCAGCGAGCAGAGGTTCTTTCAGGCTGCGATTAAAAAGCATAAAGAAGAGGATGCCAGGTCTTTTTTTAATCGTTCCGAACCAGAGTTTGAAAAGTTTTTCCGCGGCGTCGGATCGGAACTTTCTGCCATGGGCGATAGCGACTACTTGCGGGTCCTTTGGCAGTTTCTGCACATGGACAGCGGCGAGTATATAGATCAGCTGGATGCAGACAGCATGATTGACAAAAAGCATACTTTGAAGGACTTTCTTGCGCCCTATGCCTTTGAGACAGACAACAAGGAGCATTATATCAAAATCGGCAGCAAGTACTTCCGAGCGCTGTATGTGCCGCCAAACAGTTATGCAAAATACATTAAAGACACGGTGCTGTCAGAGCTGACGGCCCTGGATAAGAGCATGTGTATCAGCGTGGATGTTATGCCTATTGAGACTGCAGAAGCTTACGCTATGGTGGAAAACCTGGAATACCGGTCGGAATCTAATATCGGAAAGTTTATGGAGCGACAGGCACGCCACGGCAATTTCAACGCGCAGGTGCCGTATCCAATGCGAAAAAAGAGCGAGCAGATCGAAGAATATAACCATGATCTTAATGAGCGTGACCAGAGACTGCTACTGTCCCATATCACCATCGTACACTGTGCAGATAGTTTGAAGGATTTAAATGAAGATACGGACGCACTGAAGACCACAGCAAGGCAGCAAGGATGTGAATTAGTGGAATTAGCGCTGCAGCAGGAGGATGGCATGATTACAGCGCTGCCTTTTGGCATCAACCGCTTTATCGGAAAAGACGGAAGCCGCTTAAGGACACTGACTACGGAGAGCCTGGCAAGCTTCATTCCTTTTACTGTGCAAGAGTTGCTTGACAAAAACGGCATATATTACGGACAAAACAAATTGAATAAAAGTCCGCTTTTTATTAACAGGAAAGACGGGATGAACGGCAATGCTGTCATTTTAGGCTCCTCCGGTTCTGGAAAGTCTTTTAAGAAAAAAGAGGAACTTGCTGCGATTTTGTTAAACACTAATGATAAGGTAATCCTCATCGATCCTGAACGGGAGTATGTGCATATGGTTCGGGAGATGGGCGGCCAGGTAATCCGGCTTGCAGCAGACAGTACGGATCACATCAATGCCATGGAAATCAATGCAAATTACAATGACGGCAGTAACCCGGTAACGCTTAAAAGTGAGTTTATATTGACACTGTATGCCATGACAGAAGGATCTAGCGAGTTAAATCCAAAAGCGAAATCTGTCATTGACCGATGTGTAAAATTGGTCTATGCGGACTACATTGCGAACGGATATCTGGGGGAACAGCCGACATTACAGGATCTGCGAGACGAAATTGCAAGGCAGCCGGAACCCATTGCTGCCGACATAGCTTTGATTTTAGAACTTTATACCAGCGGCTCTCTGAATCTCTTCTCTAAGCCTACGAATGTGGACATGGAAAGCCGTTTAATTTGCTTTGATATCTGTGATTTGGGAGAAAACCTGATGAGCATCGCTATGCTGGTAGTGACGGATTTTATCAACAGCACATTGGCGCAAAACCGTAATGATCAGACCTGGACCTGGGTAGACATCGATGAACTGTACCTGATGTTTATGAGAGAATATACCGCTACATTCTTTCACAAGCTGTGGAAACGTATCCGAAAGTACGGAGGCCTTTGCACGGGTATTACCCAAGAGCTGGGAGATCTTTTAAAATCGCCTACGGCAAGAACTATGCTTGCAAATTCCGACTTTCTGATTATGCTTTCCGCCTCCGAATCTGATGCAGCACTCATTCAAGAACTTTTGCATCTAGACGAAACTCAAATGAGCCATATTACGGAGGTCGGACAAAAAAACGGCATGATTAAACTGGGCAGTTCATATATCCCGTTTACAGATGAATTCCCAAAAGATACAGAACTGTATAAGATCATGTCTACAAAATTCAAAGAGGGAGAGTAGTAAATGGCAGAGTTTAAGACCAGGCAGACTGTCTCACCTCTGAAAACGAAAACCTTTCAAGTAAAATCAGGGCAATCCTTGCGACAGCTTAAATCCGCACCTGCAATGGTGCGATTTCGTGGCAAGGATGCGGGGACGCGGTTTAATACCCGGCAGGACCAGCTTGCGTACAAGCTGAAAATCATCGGCAGGCAGGGCGGTAAAATAGCAAAGGGCGTTCCTCTTGCAGCAGGAAAGGCGATTTCAGCTAAAGTGGGAAATCAGATTAGTGAAAAATCCGGCACCGCTGCGGATGACACAGAAAATGCTATGCGCCTTGCTGGAATGCAGGCAAAAAAGCATGCGTATCAAGTTGCCCATCTGCCGCCGGGTCTTGCACGAAAAAAAATAGAACGGAGGATTCTGGGAGATAAAATAGATGCGCCTGTGCAGACAAGGACTGCATTTTCTCCATATAAAGTGAGGAGACAGATGTATGATAAGGCATATAAAAAGAAACGCTTTGATGGCCGACTGACACGCATGAGAAACCAGTACAGTGCGGCGCAAAAAACCGCACAGGCAGCAAAGGAACAGGCTCAAGCGGCAGTCAGAACCCGAAAGGGAGCATCGGGGGCGGTGAGATACATAGGAAGAGCAACGCAGCGGGCCACATCTGCCGCATTACATTTACTGCGAGCCGCAAAGGAGGGCGTCAAAATCGGTATTACAGCGGCGGCCTCCATCTTACCCTGGCTTGCAGCCATCGGACTGCCTCTTTTAATCATTATTGCTGTCGTTTTTGCCGCAGGTCCGGCTAACGATGCAGCACAAAATGGTAACAGCATGCTGCAGCTAATTACAGCAGAAGGGACAGCTACAGACAGCCGTGTTGCGATTACTATCTCAGACGAGAACGGAGAGGTAATTCTGTCTTTCACGGCGGTCAACAACGAAGGACACTTTATCTTTACCAAACCTGCAGAAGGCGAAACGGAGGCGACGAACTTAAACGGCCGAATCAAGGGAAGCAGGATTACAATTAAAGGAACCTTGCAGGGGCTGCCGGTATCTATGGAAGGCACGATAAAGAAAGGCGTGGTAAAGATTGAAGGTTTTTGGGGAGAACTTGCAGAAGAAGCTATGAACGGTGACTGGCAGAATCCTTTTGGACGGATAAAATATGTTATTACATCTGAATTTGGAATTCGAGTACATCCGATCACCGGCGAAGTGCGGCAGCATGATGGGTATGACCTATGCGCTAACACCGGCGCCGGATCAAATATTTACGCTTCTGCGTCAGGCACAGTCAGTGTAGCTGGCTGGTATGGCGGCTATGGCAAATGTGTGGTCATCGACCATGGCGGCGGCCTGCAGTCCCTGTATGGTCACCTGTCTGATATATCTGTAAAGACGGGGGCAAAGGTACGGGTTGGCCAGAAAATCGGTGCAGAGGGCAGCACCGGCAACAGCACGGGACCGCATCTGCATTTCGAAGTTAGAAAAGATGGAACGGCAGTAGATGGAAAGGCTTTTTTAAAAACCTTATATACTAACGCTACCAGTGTGGACATTTGGAGTTAAATTGGAGGAATGGATGAAGAAGAGCAAAGCAGTAATACTGCAAGGGAAGATCGATAAAGCAGAGATACAGCTTGGAAAAGTAACAGAGCAGTCAAAGCGGTTAAAGAAAGAAATCGTACAGCTGAAGAAAGAAAAAGAGGCTGCTGAAATGGCAGAGCTACAGAGCTTTATGAAAGAGTATGATATTACGCCCCGCGAGGCAAGAAGCATTATGGAGCAGCTGCAGGGTGGAAATCGAGTAGAGGAGGATACAGCAGATGAAGAAGGAAGCACTTCTGATTGTGGTCATGCTGGCCGGATTTAGCCTGGTTGCCGCAGGATGCAGCAGCAAATATATGCTTTCTGGTACATGGTATTCTGACGAGGACGAAGCTACTCCTACCTATGTCTTTTATGACAACGGGAAGGTAGAGATTGGAGATGACAGATATGCCTACAAAATGACGGACAAGGACACTTTGCGCATCGAACTGGACATAGATGCTATGGCAGCTGTCATCGATCGGGATACGGACGAGATCACGCTGCTTGATAAAGATGGCAAAGAGATAGCACGGCTGTATAAAGTACAAAGCGAAGCTGCGGCATCTTTTCAGACAAAGGAAGATGCCTTGGCTGTAGAGATGACAGATATGCTGTCCGGCAGCTGGATGATGGAAGGCGGCGAAGTTACTATGATCGTTGATGGAGATAAGTGTACCATGGTTACTACCCACGAAGGCAAGCAGGTGAAAACCGTCTACCAGGCTGCGTATCCGGAGGCAGACAAGATCCAGTTCATTTCTTCCGGAAATGAAGTAGTGGCTGAATTTATCTTCAGCATAAGCAGTGATACCCTCGCCTTTACGGATGAGGATGGAAATACAACGAAATATGTCAGGAAAGAAGGATAAAAATGAACAATGTACAACAAATAGGAAACCTTGTTAAAAACGTGGAACTGAAAAAGGCACGTAATGGCGGCGATGTGGCGAGGCTGCGCATTGCTGTCAATCGCGGCAAAAGGGATGGTGTAGATCTGGGCGTGGATTACTTCAATGTAACGGTATTTAACGGTCAGGCACGGGCGTGCTACGAATATCTCGAAAAAGGCTCTAAGGTAGCCGTGACCGGGAGGCTGAGCTCTAGCAGCTATGTGAGCCGGAAGACTGGTGCAAAGATGGAGCGCATTGAGATCGTGGCGGATCGGGTGGAGTTTTTAAGCCACCGCAAGAGTGATGGTGATGAGGAAGAAATCTTACTTGGAGAACCGGATATGGCGGATGCTTTGATTGAAGTAGAAGATGAAGAACTACCGTTTGATACCGTGGCGGAGGATACAGAGTAGCAATAGCCGGCAGGCGCATGACGCCTGCCGGTTTGCATATTTTTTGGCCTAGGAAAGGAGGAAACTATGGCAATCAAATTAGACCTTGTAAAGGAAATGATTGATGTTGTGTGTGAAAATGTAACACAGAGCGAAGATACATGGCGGGATTTCTTGAAATACTGTGCATATATGTATAAATATGATTTTGGTAATCAGTTGGCGATTTATGCGCAGAAACCAGAGTCTATAGCCTGTGCAGGGTATGAAACATGGATAAAACTTGGGCGCTATGTAAAACGTGGCAGCAAGGGGATACGCCTAGTTAACCGTTCAGATTATGCGGATAAAGGTTATGTCTTTGATGTTTCCGATACAGCTCGCCTTGACGGGAATAACAGATTTACACTTTGGCAGGCAGATCAAAGTGTGATAGAGCAATATCTCAAGGGGGATGGCATACAATACGAAGAACCGTTTACAGGACTGCTTGCAGGTATTGAACGGGAATCAATTATCCATTTTGCTGATTATGCGTCTGTGTTGCTTGAACAAACGCAGGAAAAAGATGTTCAGGAAATCATGGGGAAGATAGACAGGCTATCCGTTCTTGCTTCCATGTCCAGTAGTTATGTCATTTTGCATCGCTGCGGAGTGGATATTGATGATATGCAGTTTGATTTTAGCGCACTATCGGAACTCAGTGAAATGAAAGATTTTCGCGCTTTTGGAGAAGTGCTGTATAATACACAAACAGGCATACTCAGAAAATTGGAGGTGTCAGCGAAAAAGACCCTTGCAAATCACGAAAATATATTGTATGATGAAAATAGAAAAGAAACAAATGTTCGCACAGTAGTGGAAGGGAGAGATAAAGATGGAACTGACTTACAGACAGGAAGGGGACTACCTGGTTCCGAACATAGGACTGCCGCCGCAGCCGATGGGCGAAGTGGGGATGTACGGACGGATGAGAGACCGTTACCTAGAGAAACACCAGCATTTCCTGTGGTCGGAGATGAATATAGAGGGAACGCTGAAACAGCATCTGCTGGACATCGACCAGGCCGCGGAGGAACTGAAAGAAGCGATGCTGCCGGGTCTGCTGGAGAAATTCGGCGTAACGGAGGAACTGAAAGCAAACGATCAGATGGAATGGGTGCGCAGAGTCAACCAGATTCGCGACATCATCCGGGAACAGATCCTAAGCGACCTGGTCTACGCTTAGAGGAGGAAGACCTGGGGGAACAGCTCACATTTAATCTGTTCCCGATGGAAGCAGAGCAGAAAGAGAAAATCATACAAAGCGAGAAGGACGGAGACATGATTAAAAATGTCCCGTCTTTTTTAGTGCCGCAAGAGGTCGTCGATGCGGTTCTCATAAGTCTGCCAACAAAGAGTACCAGGCTCATGCTTTGCGCCGACCATGAAAAGCAGCTGCCGGTAGAGAAACTTGTGCAGCGGCTCCGGAAAGAATGGCAGGGCGGCAGCGGCATAGTAAGCGGAGGCGAGAAATATGCTGTTTGGGCAGACGATGAGGGCCTTGCTATTGCCCACGGAACAGAAGTATGTTTTAACCATGCGGCAGAAAAGATTCCTTGGGATGTAGCGGCGGCAAGGGTGAGTGACTTACTTGATGTAGGAATATATCTGGATGCAGATGAATATAGCCAGGTTGCAGCGCATGACTACGAAAAAATGGCTGCTGCCCTATGGTATATGCGCCATGACATGAGTGAGGATGCGGTGTCACGCAGATTTTTGCCAGCGCTGTCAGAGCAATGCCGAGGAGTCGGTTATCCTGATGCGACGATGGGGATCATGCGGCTTTTGAAAGATCCGAAAGAACGGCAACTCATTACCGAGGAAGTGAGGTCTTTTGCGCAGGCATATAGGGAAGAACCTGCCCTGATGCGCTGGTCACAGTATAGCCCTACGGCTGTTTTGCCGCAGCTTGAGGATTTGGGCAGAGAGAGACGAGCGTATCAATATCGTGGCGGAAAGATTCCACATGCGGACAGTTTGTATATTTCTGATGATGAGATTGATGCTGAACTTATGCGAGGCGGCAATGTTGCGGGCAGCTTTGGAAGGATTCAATCGTTTTTCGGAGGTTCACATACGCTAAAGGAAAAGGCGGATTATATAAAAGATATTTTTGGCGTTGGCGGTCATAGTGGGCCGGCTCAAATTGGCGAGTGGCACGATGCGAAAGGCATCAAACTCCAGAAAAAAGGCTGCGACGAGGTACGCCTGACCTGGCAGCAGGCGGCAACCCGTATGGATGCCCTGCTGGGTAAACTGCAGAAAGAGCAGACTTTACCTGCGGCAGAGGAAGAACACAAAGCACCGGAAAGTGACACCCCTTCTGCTGACATATCCATCACCATCGGTTTTACAGAGAATTCAGCGGTTGATAGGATGAAAAAGGCTTTTCCGGAACCGTATACTTTTGCTTTTGCTAACCGGCTCTTTGAGGAACTGGACCGGATGTATAGCCGGGCGGGCCAGGTGTACCCGGACGAGCCTGCCTTCATGGGTTATGATAAGACGGACTTTAGGCTGTTCTTTATCGACTCGGACGGAGAACTTGCGGAATATGTAGATCGCTATGACATTGGCAGCGATGCAGGGTCCCTCCTTGACCATCTTGTACACGACCTGGAAATGAAGGAACTGCTCGAGCGACTTAATGAAGCAGCCAAAGCGCCTTTAAGCGGCGACGAGGAAGTGGCATTAAAAACGGTGCTTATGGAAATGCAGGAGTGGATTGAAGAAAGGGCGGAACCTAAAAGAGCAAGAGCCGTACCTCTTGAAGATGCGTCCTTGAGGCTGTATCAAAAATTTGCAGTCCTTGCGCCGGAAGTACTGTCCGGCGAAGCACAAAGTGTCACGCTGTCTGCCGGCGCTCATGACATGGATCTTTGTATTGAGCGCCTGGATGATACCCATGTGTCCATGACCCACTATTTTGAGCAGAATGGAGACCTGGTATCTGATCCGGATATTGAATTTGTCATTGACAGGGAGAACAAGACCCTGACGCCTATCGCATATACAAATGACATTCAAGGCAAGGCGCTGGAGGTCATGGACGAGTATGGTGACATGGATGAGCAAGTCCTGAAGGAGTTGAATGGCTATTGCCTGCAGTGGTTTGAAAATCTGCAGCAAAAGGGCTATGGACGCCAGATGCTGCTGGACCGGAAGGCAATAGGGATAGATGAGGAACTGGACAAAAATCCGACATCCGTAATCATTGACGGCAGATGGCAGACTTTTGAGAATGCCGAGGCTGCCAATGCCGCATGGGACCGGCATAGACAGCAGGCAGGAACAGAAAAATCGGAAAATGAAGCCCAAAATGAGATTTTAAGCGAGGAAAAACTGGATTTACATACTCCTGATCCTGAAAAGAAAAAACAGGCGGAAACTGCAAAATTTTATCTCACAGACGATGCGCTGGGGACAGGAACCGTCTCGGAGAAATTTCAGGCCAATATTAAGGCAATCCAAACCCTGAAGGGACTCGAAGAAGAAAAAAGAGCCGCAACGGAAGAAGAGCGGAATCTACTGTCACGCTATGTAGGCTGGGGTGGTCTTGCACAGATTTTTAAAGATGGTGACCCACGAAATACAGAATTGCAAACTCTGCTTACAGAAGAAGAGTACCGTTCCGCACGGGAAAGCGTTTTAAATGCCCACTATACCCCGCCGGTGGTGATCGACGCCATGTACCAGGCTCTTTCTGATCTAGGATTTGACGGCGGCTCGATACTGGAGCCTGCCTGCGGCGTCGGAAATTTCTTTGGCAGGATGCCTGCTGCCATGCGAGAACTGAGTCATCTCTATGGTGTGGAGCTTGATAATCTGTCTGGTCGTATCGCCAGGGTGATTTACCCTGATGCACAAATTCAAATTAAAGGTTTTGAAGAAACCGCTTTTGCGGACAAGTCCTTTGATGTGGCCATCGGCAATGTGCCATTTGGCGATTACTCTATCTCAGACCGTTACGGAAAAGGATATCTGATCCACGACTATTTCTTTGCGGCAGCCCTGGATAAAGTACGGCCGGGCGGCGTGGTGGCCTTTATCACATCCAGCGGCACCTTAGATAAAAAGGCATCCCATGTGCGGGAACACCTTGCCCGGCGTGCTGACCTGATCGGCGCAGTGCGTCTGCCGGATGCGGCCTTTAAGGCTGGCGCCGGGACGGAGACCACGACAGATATTTTGTTCCTGCAAAAACTCCGGGAACTAAGAGAAAATCTTGCGGATATAGGGTGGCTGCATCTTGCGACAGATCAGGAGGGGCTGACATATAACGCATATTTTGCAGCGCATCCAGAGATGGTGGTAGGCGAGATGCGCAAGGTCAGCGGGCCGTATGGCGATAAGACGGTCTGCAAGCTGGACGATATGGAGGTGTTTAAGGAGAGGCTCTTTGACGCCGTGAGCCATATTCGGGGCAGTATGCTGTCGTCTCCACAGATGGTGGAGCTGCCGGAAATTGATGCGCCGGCAGAGGAAGAAGCCATCCTGGGAGTGGAGATACCGGCATATAGCTTTGGCACAGATATGCAAGGCAATCTCATTTATATGGACGGTGAAAAACCTGTACCGGTTACGGCCAAAGAAAGGGAAAAAGAACGAATCAAAGGTATGATGGAGATTCGGGATATCACCCGTCAGCTCATCAGCGCACAGGTAGGGGATGATTCTGAAGAAGAACTGATTACTCTTAGAACGAAGCTGAACCATGCTTATGACCGTTATACCGGTCTCTATGGTCTTCTGCACAGCAGGGAGAATAGAAAGGCTTTTGAAAAGGATACATCCTACCCGCTGCTGTGTTCTCTGGAAGAAGTAGATGAGGACGGAAAGCTAAAGCGCAAGGCCGATATGTTTACCAGAAGAACCATCCGCAAGGCCAAGGTAGTGACCGCAGTAGACACGCCGCAGGAAGCTCTTGCGGTGTCCCTTGCGGAAAAGGGCTGCGTGAACATTCCGTACATGGCAAGCCTGGCGGGCGTCACTGAAAATGAAATCATCCAGGGCCTGCGCAGCCAGATTTATCTCTTGCCCGAGGAAGACCGGTATGTGCCGGCAGATGAATATCTGTCCGGGAACATCCGCGAAAAACTGAAAACTGCTAAAGCGTATCCCGGATTTGAAGAAAATGTCAAAGCCCTGGAGGCTGTGATGCCGGAACCGCTCGGCCCCGGAGAGATCAATGTCCGTCTTGGCAGTACATGGGTGCCGGTAGAGGTATATAAACAGTTCATCTTCCAGCTTTTGCAGACGCCGGTGTATGATCGGACCTTTGGCAGGATAGACCTGGCCTATTCGGAGAGCCTGGATGTTTGGCATATCAAAGGCAAGGGCCAAGGGGCCAATGTGCTTACAACTACGACGTATGGAACCAAACGTGCGAACGCATATCGGATCATAGAAAGCACCATGAATCTCAGGCCGATGCAGATTACCGACGAGGTGGAAGATGCAGATGGAAATGTACGCAGGGTCGTCAATGCAAAGGAAACGGCCTTGGCCTGTGAAAAGCAAGAACTGATTAAAGAGAAGTTTCAGGCGTGGATCTGGGAAGATCCGCAGCGCAGGCAGCGTCTTGTGGATATATATAACGAGAGGTTTAACAGCATTCGGCCAAGAGAGTATAACGGGAACCATTTGTCATTTCCGGGCATGAATCCGGAGATTGCTCTCAGACCCCATCAAAGGCGGGCTGTAGCCAGGCAGGTCTATGGCGGCAATACCTTGCTTGCCCATGCGGTAGGCGCTGGTAAGACATATGAGATTGCTGCCGCTATCATGGAGCGCAAGCGCCTGGGGCTGACGAGCAAGGCTATGATCGTGGTGCCGAACCACTTAATCGGACAGTGGGCCAGCGAATTTCTGGCCCTGTATCCGGCTGCCAATGTGCTTGCCGTAACGAAAAAGGATTTTGAAAAGTCAAAGCGTCGGGAGTTCTGCGCAAGAATTGCTGCCAGTGATGTAGATGCAGTAATCATTGCACATTCGCAATTTGAAATGATTCCGCTGTCGAAGGAACGGCAGGTGCGCTTCCTGACGCAGCAAATTGATCAGATCCAGAGAGAAATCGAAGAATCCGCAAAAGAAGATGACAGGAGCTTTACGGTCAAGCAATTGGTGTCAATGGAAAAGAAACTGACCAAGAAATTGAAAGACGCCCTGGGGGCATCCAGAAGGGATGATGTCATCGACTTTGAAGACCTGGGCATTGACTTTTTGTGCGTGGATGAGGCACACGGATATAAGAACCTGGCCCTGCAGACGAAGATGCGGAATGTAGCGGGCGTTTCTACAGGTGGTGCGAACAAATCTTTCGATATGTACGCCAAGTGCCGGTATATGGACGAGATTACCAGCGGTAAAGGGATTACCTTTGCCACAGGGACGCCCGTATCAAACTCTATCGCCGAGCTTTATACCATGCAGAGATACCTGCAGTACGACGTTTTGGAGAGCCTGGGCATGGTGACCTTTGACCGGTGGGCTTCAACATTTGCAGAAAGCACTACGGACTTTGAGTTGGCACCAGAAGGCAACAGTTATCGTCAGAAAACTAGATTTGCCAGATTTTTCAATTTGCCAGAGCTGATGAGCAGCTTTAAGGAGTGCGCAGACATTTTGCCGGCGGATATGCTGGATTTAGATGTGCCAGAGGCAGAATATGTTAACGTGGTGTTAAAGCCATCAGAGCGGCAAAAGGCTATGATCTCAGCCATTGGTGAGCGGGCTGATGCAGTACGGGGCGGAAATGTGGACGCCCGGGATGACAATATGCTGAAGATCACCACGGACGGCAGGAAGCTGGCCCTGGATGAGCGGCTGCTGCCTTTTGATGATGACGCTGCTGGATTACAGTTTGATTTGGAGCTGCATCAATCTAAGGTGGATGCCTGCACAGAAAAATGTGTGGAAATCTACAGGCAGACCATGGAGAAAAAGTCTACCCAGCTCATCTTTTGCGATCAAAGCACGCCAAAGGCAGACGGCAGCTTTAATGTATATGGCGATCTGAAGGAAAAGTTAATGGCAGTGGGGATCCCGGAAGACGAGATCGCCTTTATCCATGATGCGGATACTGATGCAAAAAAGCAGGCGCTTTTCGCAAAAGTACGAAATGGCAGCGTGCGAATCCTGATTGGATCCACATCAAAAATGGGAGCTGGTATGAATGTGCAAAACCGACTCATCGCTCTGCACCACTTAGATGTGCCTTGGAAACCATCTGACATTGAGCAGCAGGAGGGTCGCATCCTGAGACAGGGAAATGAGAACGAGAAGGTACAGATTTACCGCTATATTACGGAAAATACTTTTGACGCATACAGCTGGCAGCTGATTGAAAATAAGCAGAAGTTTATCTCGCAGATCATGACCAGCAAAGCGCCAGCCAGGAGCTGCGAGGACATAGATGATGCAGTGCTATCGGCGGCAGAAGCCAAGGCACAAGCGACGGGAGACCCGTTAATCAAGGAGCGAATTGAGCTGGAAAATGATATAAGCAGACTGCGGCTGTCTTTGGGCAATTACAACAACGAACATTATCAAATGAAGGACCAGTTTGATCGAATCCTGCCGGCAAAAATTGCTGACCTTGATGAGCGGATTACTGCTGTGAAAAAAGATTCTGTTTATCTGGAGGACATCGAACTTCCCGAAGGAGATAACTTTGCGATTACTGTGGAAGGCAAAATTTATTCAGAGCGCACAGAGGGCGGTGAGGCGATTATGAAGGCAATTATGCGAAACAGCAAGGAAGAAAAATTTGTGAAGATTGCAGAGTATGCCGGATTTGAAATTCTTTCCCGGATACATGCCTTTGATACAGAAGCCGATCTAAAGATTCAAAGAGAAAGTAGCATGGTGATTGAAAGCGGAGATAGTCCTTTAGGCGTTACTGCCAGAATCAAAAATGTAATTCAAAAGTTGCCGGAGCGCCTTACGCACATGGAAGAAAGCAAAGCTGCCTTAGAAACTGACATGGAGCGGATTAAAGCGCAGCTTAACGCACCATTTGAAAAGGCGGATGAGCTTTCTGAAAAAGAAAAAAGACTGGCGGAGCTGAAGAGAAAGTTGGAAAGCAGACCGGCAAAAGAAGAAAAGAACAGGGAGCCCTTAACAAGCAGAAAAACAGACCTGTTTTTCTATGCTTGCCGTTCCCAGGATTATCGTTTTCACGAGAAAAATGGGAAATCATGGGAAAATCTATTTTAAGGGGCAGTGAAGTGAAAAAAATGTCTTTTCTGATAAAAAGTCCGTGACCTGTTTCTTTTAAAAAGTTCGCTTGCAAATTCGATACCAATGTTTTAGAATATGGATAGAAAATTTTAAAATGAGGAGGAAATGAAAAACATGATCGAAGAAAGAAATATGCGGCTCATTATCGTAAAGGCTGGAGGGACGGCGGGAAAGAATTCTTTAACATATAAAATTTCATTGCCGTCGAAATGGGTAAAAGAAATGGGATTCTCTCTTGAAGATCGAAATGCCGTTATTGCTTTTGACGGTGAACAGATTACAATCAAAAAACAGAGTAATCCGGAAGAAATAATATAAGGAAAAGAAAAAAGGGAGTATTTTTATGGATGAGAAAACTGCTTTGAACACAGAAAAAAATGAAGAAAAAAAGAAACGATATAAACATCCTGACTTGAATTATGCTGACCGAATTAAAATATCAGTTTTAAGAAATCATCATGTGCCGGTTTTG
>JAETRR010000096.1 GCA_021770065.1 Lachnoclostridium sp.
TGGGCGTCCGGAATCGGCTGCCGCAGGTAACGGATATATATTTATCCGCCATCAGGCGCCATATATCCCGCTTAAAGTTACAACGGCATGCCGCGGGGCTTTAAAAAGAATACTTGCCGAATATGGTTTTGAACTGTCTGCCGGCCAGGGCTTCCATATGACACGGAAGACATTTGCCACAAGAATGCTCCGGGCAGGCAACAGGCTTGATGATATTTCTAATGCCCTTGGGCATGCACGTCAGGAAACTGCTGAGGTATATCTTGAACGTGACGAAGATAAAATGAGGCTCTGCCCTCTGGAATTTGGAGGTGTCTTATCATGACATACATTTTTGAGAGCGGCCTGGCACATCATATCGAAGGGCTTATACAACAAAAACGGGCTGATGGATATGCCTATCATGCCGAAGAAAAGCTGTTAAAACGCTTTGATACTTTTTGCGTACAGAATTATCCGGAACTGACAACAGTTACTTATGAAATGGCAGCCAAATGGTCCGAAGCCAGACCTTGCGAAGGAGATGCCTATCACAACCGCCGTATGTCGGTCGTGAAAGTGCTGGGTGAATATATCCTTTCCCTCGGCCAGGAAGCATACATCCCTAATTTTTTCTGCAAGGCTTACCGTCCGGCCCTTTACATCCCGTCAAAAGATGAGGTTAAGGAGCTGCTGCGGAAAATGGATATCCGCACATCCCATAATTCAGAGCAGCTAAGGCTAGATAGGGAGTGCAAGATTCTTTTTCTCCTGTATTTTTGCTGTGGGCTGCGTCTGTCAGAAGGGCGGCTGCTAAAGTGGGAACATATAGACCTGGAAAAAGGGATACTTACTATCCTTGGCTCAAAAGGCAGCAAAGACCGCCTTGTATACCTTCCGCAGGACAGCCTTCCAGTACTTAAAAGCTATAAAGAATGCCAGGAAAAGCTTTTCCCCGGAATTGACTGGGCTTTTCCAGGAAAAGACCCGCATAAGCCTGTTTCGTGTTCCGGAGTAGAGTCAAGTTTTAACCGTCATTGGGCTATGCTTCCAGCTGCCGGGACACTTGCTAAACACCCGACGCCCCACTGTTTACGCCACGCTTTTGTAGTGGAGAGGTTTAATGAGTGGATGCACCAGGGAATTGATACAAACACTATGCTCCCATATTTAAGCAGATACCTTGGACATAAAAGCCCTGATGAAACGTATTATTACTATCATCTTGTAGAAAAGGCATTTGATACTATCCGGGAGAAAGATACAGTGTCGGGAAAGGTTATTCCGGAGGTGGTTCCCTATGAAGAATAAACCAGAAAAGATACGGTCTGGCCAGCTGTTCTTTTCCCAGACATGGAACTTTCTAAATGTCTATTTGGTAAAGCAGGCCGGACGCAGTCAGGCTACAGCAGAATCCTATAGGGATTCCCTTACAGTATTTAAAAACTATCTTGTAGGTGAATTAGGTAAGTCCATAAGCACCTTTCAGTTTTCCGACTGTACCAAAGAATGTATTTATAACTTTAGAGAGTATCTGCTTGCAAATGGCAGCCAGCCATCAACTGTAAATGTAAGAGTCGCGGCTATCCGCGCCTATCTGAACTATGCCTCGGATATGGACATATCCATCCAGTCGGTTGCTCTGGCAGTCAGCCAGATATCACCCTGCAAAACCATAAAAAAGGAAAAGCCTGTTCTGTCCGAGGATGCACTTGCCGCAATACTGTCCGCACCGCCGGATACGAAGTTTGGTGTACGGGACCGTGCTATTTTGATTCTCCTCTACGATACAGCTGTAAGAGTCAGTGAGCTGCTCAACATCCGCTTATGTGATGTTGCAATGGAATCAAAGTATCCCAATATTTTCATAACAGGCAAAGGCAACAAAGAGAGAACCATACAATTGACAGCTAAGGCGGCTGGACACCTTAAGGAGTATATGCGTGTATATCACAGCAATTCTTCTAAAGAAGCCTACTTATTTTCCACAACGATAAAAGGTGTGGCAGACAGGATGTCCGTTGGAAATGTCCAGAGGATTATAAAAAAATATGCAGCCCTGGTAAGCGAGGCAGGGATCAGCATTCCAGATTCAGTCCATTGCCACATGTTCCGGCGGACCAGGGCCACAAATCTTTACCAGGATGGGATCGCCATTGAACTTGTCTCTACAGTGTTAGGACATGCCAGGACTGATACAACCAAAAACTACTATGCAAAGCAGTCTGTTGAACAGCTTCGGGGAGCAATGGAATCTGTTCCAACACCCATACCTGATGAAGCGGCAATGTGGGAGGGCAGTGAAGATGAAATGGCAAGGATTTGTGGATTGCGCTAACGAATAATGCTCATCTTTTAGCAGTAAAGTGCCTTATTTCTCAGCATTCTTTAAAATGATTAACATTTTGGAATGCTGAGTATAA
>JAETRR010000057.1 GCA_021770065.1 Lachnoclostridium sp.
CAGCTTACCTCTATCGCATTATCTGTATTCGTGACGAATCTGTTTAAAATACAGAAACGAATACTTTGCGCTTTTTTATATCTGTTCCAATCTGGGAGTAGATATGAGAACTGGAAGTTGCTAATTTTTGCTTAATCAGCAGACACTATTTACAATGGGAGCCGATCTGCATATTTGGGAAATATGCAATAACCGAGGGCATGGGGAGCGGAATCCCCATCAAGTTATACCGAAAAAAGTCTTATCCCGAATTTTTGAATGGCGAGTCTTGCTTTTCAAGGACATTTGAAGAAAATTCGGTATAAGATACTTTTCGGTATAACTTTGCCAGTGCAGGCTATGGGCATTTGAAGAAAGAAACGAAAATAATGCAAAATAAAAGGATACAGGCAAAGAGCCAATGCAAAATATAGTCAGTATTGTTTTACTTTTTGCTCCCTTTGATATAGCGCAGTGAGAAGATGGAAACAAATAGTGTAATAAATTCAGCTGCTGGAACGGCAAGCCACATTCCATTGATTCCATAATGCTTAGGCAACGTAAACAGAAAAATTAATAGGAGTGCAAAAGAACGCAGGAAAGTAATGATGCCGGAGTACTGTCCTTTTCCGTAAGCGGTTAACCGGATAGCAGCAAAAATGTTTAGTCCGGAAAATAGAAAACTTAATCCATACATACGCATTCCGGATAGGGAAAGTTCAAAAACAGCACTATGACTTCCGGCAAAAAATGTAACGGCAAATGGTGCGCAGCTCCAGGTCAGTCCATACATGATAATGGGAGCTACGGCAAAAAAGCAATAAGAATACCGCTCCAGTTTATGGCAAATTTCCGGTTTATTATTCCCCAGTGCATAGCTAAACAGGGGAGAAATACCCATAGAATATCCAAAATAAACGCCAATAAATAAAAATTGGAGATACATAATGATAGAGACTGCAGCAATGCCACTTTCGCCTGCCAGAGACAGAGCCGTGCGATTGAAAACAACAGTCGTTACTGCAATGGCTATTTGGTCGATACATTCCGAAAGGCCATTGACCATGCAGCGCACTCCTAGTGCAAGGTGCAGACCTCGTAGTGTAAAGTTCAGATTTTTTTTGTGTATAGCAAAGTAATAGATGCCAATACAACAGGATAATGTTAGCCCCAGCACGGTTGCCAACCCAGCTCCCCAAATTCCCATACCAAGCTGTGCAACAAAAATTTGATCAAGTATAATATTCAGCACTCCGCCAGAAAACGCAACGGAAAAACTCCAGCGAGGGGAGCCGTCTGCCCGAATAAAGTAGGTGAACAACTCTTTCCCAATGGCAGCAGGAGCTGCCGTGAGCCATAAATAACTGTAAATACGGCAGTCCTGCATGGTGACCGGAGTGGCTCCTAAAAACTTTAAAACGGATGTCAGGTTAGACAAAACGGCGGCGGAAAACAGACAGCCAGGTACAATGGCGCAAATCATGCTTATCGAAAAAGTCTGATCTGCTTTTTCTTTTTTCACGGCACCAATGGAAATTGCAGCAAGGGCGCTTCCGCCTGTCGCAAAGGCAAGGGCAATTCCGGTCAAAATATTGACCAAAGGGTATACGGTATTAATAGCAGCCAAAGAATCTGTACCCACATAACGGGAAACATAAATTCCGTCAAAAATGGTGTACAGTGTGTTAAATAGAGATGTGAAATACGTGGGAAGTATAAATCTTATTATTTTACGGATTCTTACATCTTGAACTGTTTTAAGTATTGTATTTGTTTCCATAGTAATCACCTCAAAATCATTATAAAGCTTCAAGGTACTTGAAGGTCAAGTGTGTTTTTGGTACAATATTAGAAATTATTCAACTGGGAGGTAGCCATGGAGCGTGTCTTTCAAATAGGGGAAATTGCCAGCTTTTTTGGTATTCCCGCATCTACTTTAAGATTTTGGGAAGATTCCGGTGTGCTTGTCCCGAAAAGAAATTCGGAGAACCAGTACAGGGTGTACACGGTACCCGACCTAATGACCATCTCGGATATTCTGTTTTATAAAAGTCTGGGTATTCCTTTGAATCAAATTCGAGATATGGAGCAAATGGGGTTACAGTCTCATCAGGACATTTGCATTCAGCAGATGGAAACCCTGCATCAGCAGCAAATCGCATTGGAGCAGAGGATGCAAAAGCTCCAATACCATATAGAGGCATTGAATACCATCCGCAAGTTGCAGGAACACCCCTATCAGGAAGGAAACATTGACACGGATTGTATTGTTTCTTTTGAACTGGTAGAAATTGAGAAGCTGAAGCAATATATCAGCAATCCATACCTATACTCCCGGGTTCAGCATTCTTCTTGTATTGAAGAAGAACGTCGGGGGCTGAGTATTACTTTTCAGCAAAAGGAGTTGGAGCAATATCAAGTTACCCTTTGGGAAAAGCGCGCCAGCAAATATATCGTATGTCTGATGAAGGAAGAAATCACATCGGATTATCCCAATGACCTTCTCGTGCATCTTGCAAAGGTTCAGGAAACGTACAAAACAGGATACGTAATCAGCCGTTTTCTGACCTGTGCCCAAGAGAACAGGAAAACCTATGACTTTTACAAGACCTATATAGAAGTTTTTTAGCCTTCTTTATATGGATTTTATACTGCATATATTAGACTGATTAAAAATGAGGTGAAAAACATGAAAATTCTCATAGTGGAAGATGAAAAAATATTGCGTGATTCCCTTGTGGAAGGTCTGCGCCTTAAGGGATATGCAGTAGATATTGCTGCAGACGGGGAAGATGCCGACGATAAGGCGTTTTGCGAAAACTATGACCTGATTATTTTAGATCTGAATTTGCCAAAGATGGATGGATTTACGGTACTTGAAAATTTCAGAGAAGAAAATCTGGATGTACCTGTTTTAATTCTATCGGCGCGAGATGGAATTGATGATAAGGTGAAAGGGCTTGACTTAGGCGCAAATGATTATTTGACAAAGCCGTTTCACTTTGCAGAATTGGAAGCCAGGGTACGCTCGCTACTACGCCGAAAAACAGTGATTGAGAATACTGTTCTGTCCAGTGGCGCATTGTGCTTTGATACCGTAACCAGAGCAGTAACTGTGGCAGGTAATCCGGTTTCTTTGACCATGAAAGAAACAGCGCTTCTGGAATATCTTCTGCTTCATAAAGGCAGGGTGATAAAACTGGAAGAACTGATAGAACATGTCTGGGACATCAATGCGGATACCTTTTCTAATTCTGTACGTGTGCATATGTCTTCCCTGCGCCGGAAGTTAAAAGCCCAAGTCGGTTATGATCCTGTTACAAATATCATTGGCGAAGGCTATGTGATACGGGAGGAGCCCAAAGCATGAAACGAAAAATACCTCTAAAATTCAAATTGACAATTACCTCAGTAGTGATACTAACAACCATGTGTGTTGTTTTTGCTGTATCTTCAATTTATTCTGCAAATACGTTGGTCGAAGCAACCAAGACCGTACCCGCACAATTAGCTGGCGATGCCACACCAGTTAATCAGGCTGCTACAGAAACGGTTACTGCCCCTTCCACCGCAGCACTCGGACAGTTTCGAGGCACTACGATATGGGTCATGGCTTGCTTGATCGTATTTGGTTCTGCCTTAACCTATGTGTTTGCCGCCAAAACACTCAAGCCGTTGGAACAGCTGACAGAAACGGTCAACAACATCAACATTAATAATCTGGACGAAAAAATGCCCATTCCCGGCACCGGGGACGAGGTGGATCGTCTGACGGAGTCATTTAACGACATGACCACTAAACTGAATCTAGCTTATCAGGTACAAAAGAATTTTTCGGCAAATGCTGCCCACGAGTTGCGAACACCACTTGCGTTGATCCAAACTCAGGTTGATGTATTTCAGATGAGAGAAGATCGTAGTCTCACAGAATATACCGCATTGCTGCATAGCATCAGCGAAAGTACGGATCGCCTTTCTCATTTGGTAAACGATCTGCTTTCCTTTACCAACGAGCAGGAAATTGATATGACAGAACAAGTGAATCTTCGGGAGCTGATCGAGGAAACCGCCTTTGAGTTGGAGGAAAACGCCGAGGCAAAACAGGTTCAAATCATAATTTCTGGGGAGGGCACTGTACCTGGGAGCGACAGTCTGCTGCAACGAGCGTTTTACAATCTGCTCTCTAATGCCATTCGCTACAATGTAGACGGTGGAAGTATTATGGTTCAGGTTTCGGAAAAAAGAGTGACGGTTGCTGATACCGGCATAGGTATCCCGGACGAAGCGAAGCCAAATATCTTTAATACGTTTTTCTGTGTGGATAAATCTCGCAGCCGGGAACTTGGCGGCAGCGGGCTTGGACTTGCAATCGTAAAAAATATAATAGAAAAGCACAATGGGTATATCTATGTCAAGGATAATCAGCCTCAAGGCAGTGTATTTGTTGTCGGTTTTGATAGAGATGAATTACTCTGATATTCAATCCGTTTCAAGCAGAGAAATGGATCGTAAGCAGTATTCCGGATTCTATCAAAACTGTCCCTGCATCTGAATAGATAACATATTGTGATGCCCATCTCTATCCATGTACAGAATATTTTGTGATGTTTTCCAAGTAAGCAGATTTTTTCTAAATAGAAGAACAAATTAGCAAGAGGAACGCCTGAAGAAATAATTCGGGCGTTTTCTTTATATGGATTTTATATCCTCGCTTATATAATTACCCCATCAGTTTAAAAGCTGAAAATCAAAACAAAGGAGACTTTAACATGAAAAAATTGATTACCCTTTTGCTGGCACTCACTATGGTGGTAAGCCTCATTGCGTGCAGTAATCAGAACAAAAACACCCCTTCCACAAACGATGGTTCATCGGTAAGCAGCGAAACTCCTTCCCAAGATGATACCTCTTCCGAAAACGACGGTATACCTGCAGCTGGTACTGATGCGGGTGCTTGCTCAGCTCCACTGGCTTCTCCGTATAGGCTTTATAAGGAACACTCTGAGTACACGGAGTTCACCTACGACTATATTGGAATTTCCTATAAACTTCCCCAGGAAATCAAGGATAAGCTGACCAATGGTGAGATGACAATTTGGGTTGACACAAACTGGATGTCCAGTGCAACGGATTTCAACTACTCCATAATGTACTTCCATGTCGCAGAAGGAGAGAACCTCGCCGAGGATATGCTGACAGGGCCTACGGACGATGAATACTACCAGTGGCTGGGTACCACAAAGCGTGTTGGAACAATTACGGTAGTCAACAGTGAGTATCTGAAAAAAAACACTGTGGAGAACATTACGGAATGCGAGGAAAATGAAGAAATCGGAAAATCTTCGGATGGCAGATATGTATTCTACCTCAGCACCAATAAGGTAGAAGGGGTCACTGAGCAGTTCAAGACCATCGAGATTACTACCTTCGCTCCCAAGGCAATCTCAGAAAGCAAGCCCGGTACCTGCAATCCGTTCGACTTTTATGGCGGCAGCCGCAAATAGAGTGCTGGAATCCCACTTGGTGTGCCTGCATAGAGAACATATTGTGATGCCAATCTCTATCCATGAACAACATCTTGCTTAATATTATGGATGGTGATTGTAAGTAAAGCGTAGATATCCTCTGCACTGCATACCCCAATGGTATATGCGTTTCTACAGCTGTTAATAAAGAACCAGCTAATGCGAGGAGAAGATAATTTAGTTGGCTTTATATAAACTTTATATGCCCTCTTGTATACTGATCACACATCAGGCACTACAGGAGGACATTTTCTTATGTGTGATAAAGCATTCAACGGCTTGATAATCCTACTGTCAGAAAAGACAAGTCTCATAAATAGGGTGCAATGATGCAATTAGAAAACAAAAAGGAGTGTTTTACTATGAAAAGAGCAATTACATTATTTTTAGCGCTAACGATGGCGATTGGTCTAGTTGCTTGTGGGAACAAGTCTGTGAACGATGGAGTATCATCTTCTGACGATATATCTCAATCTCAGCCGCCGGCAACGGATAAAACTGAATTTGAACCTGTTCCCTTGGGCGACTTTTATGCTCAGGATTTTAATGGAAATACCATCACAAAAGATATTTTTGCGGATTACGATTTGACAATGGTCAACCTATGGACCACAACCTGTGGTTACTGTATTGAGGAAATGCCTGTCTTGAATGAACTGCGGAAGGAATTTCAGGATGATGGCGTTAGCTTCAATATCATCAGTGTCTGCATGGATATTGGCAGCACAGAGGAGCTCAACGACGCCAACTTGAAAAAGGCAAAGGAGATCATTGAAAAAGCCGGAGTGGAATATCCCAATCTGATTCCTGACAGCGTGCTTTTGGAAGGCCGCTTAAACGGCATCCAGGCTTTTCCTGAAAGTTTCTTTGTAGACAGTGAAGGAAATGTTGTCAGTGAGCCCTATGTGGGAGCTATGCCCAAAAATCACTGGCGAGTGACGATGAGCAACGAGATTGAAAAGAACGCACCAAGCGGAAACGAGGAGTAAGCCATGTTTGAATTAAAGAATATTACTAAAACTTTTGGGAATGAAGTGGCGTTGCAGGATGTATCCCTTTCCATTACCGGAGGTATGAACTATATTGTTGGTGCATCTGGTAGCGGTAAGACTACGCTACTACGCATTCTCTCTGCTATGGATACACAGTACGAAGGAGAGGCGCTTTATCATGGAAGAAATCTAAAAAGAATGACAGACCATGAACGCGCACAGCTCTATGCAACGGAACTCGGCTTTATTGCCCAGGGCTTTCATCTGATCGATGAACTGACAGTTCGGGAGAACATTTTGGTTCCTGCTTACTTGAAATCCGAGGATCAAGAAAGACGTCTGAATACGCTGCTCAAAAAGCTTAAAATTGAAAAGCTGGCCAATCAGAAAGTCAGCACTTTGTCCGGCGGCCAAAAGCAGCGGGTTGCTATTGCCAGAGAGTTGATGAAAGACCCCCAGGTATTGATTGCCGATGAGCCCACCGCCGCTTTGGATGCCAAAACTGCTCATGAGATTGGAGAACTTCTCTCCGCAATTGCCAAAGAGCGAACGGTCATTGTGGTGACCCACGACACATCCCTGATACATGGCAAATGTTCTGTCTTTGAGCTGGATAAGGGCGTGCTGTGCAAATGTAATATAGCAGACAGCATATCGAAACATCCGCGCCATTCCGGGCAGCAAAATCATCTGTCCCTGCGCTCCGCTCTGCGTATGGCTTGTGTGACCTGCAGGCGACAGACAGGAAAACTGCTGTCTTTGGTAATTGCCATGACCATCGCTGCTTCCTGTCTTGCGGTGAACTTCAGCGGTATTCTCAGTGGAAGCAGCAATGAAGCATTTCAGGAGCTGCTTGAAAAACAAGGGAATTCTGTGCTGAATTTAACGATCGTTCCTTCATTTATGAGCGCCTCTGGTACAGGGCAGGAGACACCGGATGCCGCCCAGAGCGTAAATCAGGACATCAGCGGTCTGTTGGAACAATACCAGGATGACAGCCGTGTAGCAGCAATCATTATGGACGCGCCGATGGACGATATGGTCGTTACCTTGAATGGCAAAGACTTCATTATTGAATCCACCCATCAGGCTCCCGTGTTTAACAAGATGGTTGCCGGGAAAATTGCGGACAACAGCAAGCATGAAATCGTTTTACCCCAGATCTTAGTGAAAAAGATGGGTTGCACCAATGAGGAAATCATTGGAAAGGAGCTGTTTTTTATCGGCGCCGTATATAACTGGGACAGCGGGGAGCCTGTAACGATGCCCGTTTCCTTTACCGCTGCGGTTTCTGGCGTAGCTGACACCTCCTATGGTATCGAGTATGAAGGCCAGGTTATGGAATTTGAGCATGAGGATTCCTTGTTCCCGTCTCTGGCCGTTATGAAGGACATCTACAAGCAGGCCGAAAAGAAAGATCCAAGTTTCAGCTTTACCATTCGTCCGGATTCTCCTGAACACTATCTGGAAATCTATGATGAGCTGATGGCAAAGGGTGTTGTACCTTTGGGGCAGGTCGAATTGATCCGAGATATTGTAGGACTCAAGGGCGCCGCATTGGCGCAGACCGGAATCTCCTACACGTTGATTGCTGTGCTTTCGGTGCTTGCCGCGCTTTCCGTCTGTCTGGTTTGCAGCCTTATGCGAAAAAAGGAGTACGCTGTTTACCAGCTCAGCGGTTATACCAAAGCCGGCATTGCTACACTGACCATGGTGGAATACGCAGGAATGTTCCTGCTGAGCGGCCTCTTAAGCGTGGGTGCAGCACTGTTGCTGAGCATACCTGTATGGCTCGTACTTGTGCTTAGTCTTTGTATATCTGCTGGCTGTTTTGTAGAAACCTGCCTCATTTCCACCCATGTCAATCCTTTGACTGCATTGAAAACAGGAGGTCGCGGATGATAGAAATCAAAGATCTTACCAAGAAATATGGGAATCAGGTTGTGCTGGATGGTTTTTCACACAAGTTCAGCGGCCATGGTATCACCTGTCTGTTGGGAGCCTCCGGCTCAGGCAAAAGCACCCTGCTCAACCTTCTTGCCGGATTTGACCGGGAATATAACGGAGATATTATCGTTGCTGGGCAAAACATAGCCAGCCTATCGGCAGAAGCGCTTTCTGATTATCGAAAGCGTACCATCGGCTTCGTATTTCAAGAGTATCATCTGCTTACAGGTTATACCGTTCTGGAAAATATATTGCTTGCCGCTGAGCTGGCCTGCCAGGATGAAGTAAAAAACAAAGAATGGGCGCTGTCACTGCTGCGTCGCCTTGGCATTGAAGAAAAAGCCAATGAAAAAATGGAAAACCTGTCCGGTGGTCAGAAACAGCGAGTTGCTATTGCCAGAGCTTTGGCCGGAGATCCGAAATTAATTTTGGCGGACGAACCTACTGGCGCTCTCGACCGCAAGACCGCAGACGAAATTATGGGCATTCTTTCGGAAATTGCTCAGGAACGACCTGTTCTTATCATCACGCACGATCAAAAAATCTGTGACTATGCAGACGAAATAATCACCATTGAAGATGGAAGATGCAAGGTATGGAAAGAAACAGCAAATAAGGCTGCAGCAAGCCTTGCTCAAACGGACGGTCAGCGCCAGGTGTCCGTTTCCATGCCCAAGAGAGCCTTGTTAAATTTCCGAGTACATTTCAAGCGTTTCCTTGGTATTTCGCTGGCGGTGACCATTGCGATATGTGCGGTGTTGATGTCGTTTTCTTCGCAAAATATGATTGAGGAAAAAATCCGCGGCTTTGAGGAAAAAAACACAGCCTTTGCATGGGGCCGGATTATGCTGGAGGACGGCAACACAGCGGAGCAGCTTCTTTCTATGCTTGGTCAATTCTCAGATATTAACCAATATTATGCCCAGTACCCGATCCCGAAGTGTAGTATTTCTTTTGCGCAACGAGATGTTTCCATTCCGTCCAAACAATTCGGAAGCGTTTCAACAGAATCCATGAACATCGGCGTTATGCCAAGGGATGGAGAGATTGCGATTACGCCATCCCTTGCCAAGCAGTTTGCAGAGGACATCCGAACCTTAATTGGGAAAGAGATTACCTTTACCTGCGGCAATTATTCAAAGAGGCTGAACATCAGCGGTATTTATAACGGCAGCTTTGACGACTTTTATCTGGATGCGGGAACCGAGCAAGAAATGTATCGTACTTTCCAAGCCAACGACTCTCCCATATCCATAGCCTATCAGGTCAAGGGCTTTAACGAAGTGTTAGAGATTGAAGCGCAGCTGATAGACAAAGGCTTGACTCCTGTCACGGCTGCTAAGCAGGTAGAAAGTCTGAAGGAAACCTTTACTCAACTGCAAACTCTGTTTGTGATCGTATCCGGTTTCATCGTAGTCATTGCGCTAAGCATTTGTATTATGCTGTTAATGAAAAAGGCACGAATGCGTGCTGGTGAAATGGGGGTTCTGATGGCCTTGGGATACCGGCGCAAGCAGATTCAGCAGATGCTCCTTTATGAAAGTTTGTTCCTGTCAGCGCTTTCCGTTATGACCACTGTGCTGGTTTCTCTACTGCTTACTGCATTGTCGGAGATATTGCCGGTTCGCATTGCCCCCATTCAGTTTGTACTGAGTATGTGCGGCACAGTCCTTCTTGTGTGGCTCACAACGGCTGTGTCCAATGCGAAGCTATTGAAAACGGATCCTGCCACTGTATTGCGGCAATAAAAAACAAGGAGGAATTAGGTTGAGGGCAAAAAAATTTTTGAATTCAAGGTGGAACACTGTGTTGTTACTATCTGTTGGCGTGGTATTCCTGGCACTGGGAATTTGGCGGGAGGAAAATACTATCGTCATGCAAAAAGCCATCAATATCTGTTTGGAGTGTATAGGAATTGGATAAGAAAATTAGAAAATCAGAGCGATATCGCTACTTTTTTCAGGTCTTGTGGGCGGTTATCACAAATAGTTACCTCATCGGCTTTGCCCGGGGAAAAATCTATCAGGGAAAAATAAAGAATATCTGTGTACCGGGCATGAATTGCTATTCCTGTCCCGGTGCAGTGGCCGCCTGTCCTATTGGTGCTTTACAGGCCACAATTGGTAGTTACGAGTACAAGTTCTCTTTTTATGTGGCTGGGTTTATGATACTGGTTGGCACATTTATGGGGCGTTTTGTCTGCGGTTGGTTATGTCCGTTCGGCTTAATTCAAGATCTCTTGAACAAGATTCCGCTGCCTTCAAAGTTGAAAGTCCACACATTCAAAGGTGACAAACAACTGCGATGGTTGAAGTATGTGATTCTTCTGGTCTTTGTCATCCTTCTGCCGTTATACATAACCGACCTGATTGGCCAGGGCTACCCTTGGTTCTGCAAACTGATTTGTCCGGTCGGAACCTTGGAAGGCGGAATTCCGCTGGTACTGCTGAATAAGGCGATGCGCGCCACAGTAGGATGGTTGTACACTTGGAAGAATGTCATTTTGATCGTAACGATTCAGGTATCGATCATGATTTATCGCCCGTTTTGCAAGTACATTTGCCCTTTGGGTGCTATTTATTCGTTATTTAACCTCGTGTCTGCATTGAAATATGCGGTGGACACAGATAAATGCATCCGATGCGGGGCCTGTGCTAAGGTATGTCAAATGGGATGTAATCCAGTAAAAAATGCCAATAGCTTGGAATGTATTCGATGTGGTAAGTGTAAGGCAGCATGCCCCACAGAAGCAATAAGCTATTCCTTTTTTAATAAAAGGAAGAAACCGTAAACTATCCTTTAGATAAAGAAAATAGTAAATAAACTTGATGATAGATTATTATGATGGCGCAGTGGCTATGGAAAATATACCTTAATAGTGATTTATGCCGACAATCATACCAGCCAGTTACAGAACAATCTGACTTTATATATCGGCAGTATGCTGTGCTTCACGTTTATTCTTGCAGTTGCTAGCTTTATATACTCCAGACTATATTCGGAGCTGGATGTAGAATGCAAAAAGTACAAAGGAATTGTAAAAATAGGGTTGTCCAAAAAAGAACTGTCCTCTGGATTGAGTAAGGTAACGTCTTTAATTTTGTGGGTTTCTTTCTTTGTCGCATTGATTTACCTGTGGATTGGAATTTACTTTGGTATCAATGCTTCCTATCGAAAAGCTGTTTTCCGTAAAGTTTATCAGGATTATGAATTGGCAAGATGAAGAAGTGCTGAAAACTTTCGAATAAAGATCGTGGAGATTAGTGTAGCAGTATTTCTTTTCACTTAAGTATTCAATTTTTTTTATAGAACAATCTTTTGGTCAAGTAGCAGCGCAAAGTATAGAAGAGGAGGTGAAATTAAAGCGTACTGAATTTTTGATGAGGAAAATAATGGTAAACGGTAGATAGGTTTTTTCCAAAGTTAGTTGATTTGATGATAGAACTTTTCCCGCAAAAGTACTTTAGCTTTTAACAATTCAAAGGAATTCCTGCCATACATGATTCTTTTTATGACCTTAACCTTATTGACACTGCCTTCAGCTAAACCATTATTATACTCATAGGCAATACTATTTTGTGCTGCTATGATATCTTTTTTTGTTCCTTCCACAAACGATGAAATTTCCGGAATATCCATTTTTTCCATTTTCTCAAGCCATTTCCCGAGTTTTTCGGGCTTTTTAGAAAACATGATCTCATGGAACTCCTTTAATGCGGCATATAGCTGTCCAAGAACAGGATACTTTTTGACTATTTCTTCATACTGTTCCTGACTAAATACTGGTATATCTTCCAGCTTCTTATAAATAATCTGGCAGAGTGATTTTCTCTGTACAAAATCTACTGTCCGGAATCCTGTGGCGCCTTGTGTCTGTGCATGTTTCCGCTCTTTCTGCATAAACATCCGCAGAGAGGCGAGAGAACCTGTATAACCTTTCGCAGTAATCATATCATAAATGGATCGATAGGTATATCCCTGACAGCGAAGGTCTATGACCGTCTGCTCATATGGCGCCAGTTTGCCGGCACGTTTATTGTCATAATGGCCATTGACTACGTTATAGTTTTTGATTCAGATACCTTTTAATAGTGTCTTTTGAGTGCTGGAGCAGGACTGCGATCTTTTCAACCGTTATTCCACTTTCATATAACTTTCTGGCTTCATCAACATCCCTCTGTTTCTTTTCAAGTGCCTGTTGGTGTTCCCGTTCCCTGACAATCTTTTTGTCTTCTGGCAACTCATCTGGCGGTATCTTTAGATATTTTGTGATAGTGGTCGGTGAAGAATGCAGCAGAAGGGATATCTCGCTTATTGTACAGCCTCCGATAATGTCTTGATCAGATGGAAGCGATCACTGATCTGTATGGCTTCTGGATGAGCCTGGGAAGCCGCGGAGGAATAAGTCATTGCACCATCTCTGGATACAATGCGTATGTTGGGATATGTTTTAAGCCACTCCTGCACAGCCTGTGTTTCCCTTGAAGGAAGCAGATCAATGATCCGGTGGGTATCAAGATCGACCATTATTGTCCCATAGGAAAAACGCTTCCTGATGGCAAAATCATCCACACAAATATTTAGAATGCGGGACTTATCCACAATCCCCGGCATTTTTTTTAAGCATGGCACAGATGCTGCTCTTTGAAATGCGGATACCCTCAGATGCAAGAAGCTTTGAGGCACTGATGGAGCTGACATCCACTGACTTGTTTAAGATGGCGTTTTCAAGCCGGGCTGTTTTCTTCCCCTTAATGGATACAAAAGGATGCCTTTCAGAAAAGGTTTTCTTCTGGCATTCCGGATTATCACAGAACAGTTTTCGGGTAGTAACCAGGAGGATAGTCCGCTTTCCCCGAATTGGAAGATCCTGGATTTCGCGTTGGTAACAGGAATGAACCCTGTCAGAAGGCTGGCTGCAATAAGGACAGAAAAATCTGTTTGTTTTAGAACCGATCTCCATGATAATATCTGATTCCTTAATACGACAGTCATACAATTCATAGTTTTTATCCAGAAGCTGGATCAGCGCATTCATACGGCAGTTCCTCCTGCAATTGTATATAACAATTATACTATTTCCACACTGTAAAATCAACTAACTTTGGAAAGAACCGGTGGAACGGTTACGGTGGATACCGGAGATTGTCTTGCGGCGATTATGGGTCAGTCAATGGGAGCCGGGGAAGCATGGGATGGTGAGATCAAGATTGAGGAGACAATTAAGAAGGTGAAACTCGGCGGTGTGGCAGCTTATGGCAGTATGGAGAATTCCAAGGCTGCCTTTTATCAGATCATGGAGACAAGGCTTGAAACACAGACCGTGGAGGAACTTGCAGAACTGTTCAGTGCGGTAGAGGTGGATTTTGAGAACAATATCCTAATAAGCATGCGGTTCCAGGACAGCTCTGTGATTATCCATAAGAGAAGGCTTCCGGTGTTTACTTTGGGACTGAATGACAGGCTGAATGATACGACCAATGACCTGCTGGAAGAGAAGGTCATTCTCAGCAGTACCTTTAGGTTTCTGGGGAGCTATACGCCTTATGGGGATTTTCTGGACGGGCATGACGGGTACTGGTATGGGTTTTCCAATCAGTCGAATTCTTCCGGGGATGCAAAGATGTACTGGGTGAAGATTAAAAAGGATGATTACACCATGACAGAAGGTGTATGGACCTTATCCAACTGTTATTTGAAGGCGATTGGGTATTTCAAGGTCGATACTTATGCACAGCGTGGTGTGAGAGGTGTCATCCGGAATGGATATCTGTATCTGAATGCTTATGATGATGCAGGAATTTATAAAATCAATCTCAACAATTCCACGGATGTGACATTGATTCCTTTTGGATTTACTTCTGCCGGGAAGTCTCAGACCGGTTCCGGTACCTGTGCCAATTATCTGTTTATGGTAAATGACCTGATTATCGGATGGGATTATCAGATTAAGCCGGATGTGACCACTACAAGGGATGCAGGCGAGAGAGTTTGTTTCACTGTCTGAGGAACAGGTGATTGCAAAGGTTGGTGCATTGTTTACTGCGGATCAGAAGCAGTCGGGGATTTTGGCATCCGTGTCTATGGCTCAGTTTATTCTGGAGAGTGGTTATGGAAAATCAGAACTGGCTCAGGGGGCGAATAACTGCTTTGGAATGAAGAAATCACTTTCAGGCAATACCTGGGGTGGTTCTACCTGGGATGGTAGCTCTGTTTATACCAAGAAGACTCAGGAGCAGAATGCGGATGGAAGCTATGTGACGATTACGGCTGATTTCAGAAGATATGGCTGCATTGAGGATTAAAATATGTGATTGCAGTATACCCTTCAATATATGAGAAGTAATGGGAGTATCATATATATAATAGAATAAAATCCGAACCTTTTTAGAAAAAATCAGCGATATGTCATGCTTCCTGTTAAAAAGTATGGATTTTTATTCCGGGGATTTTCCAGTATAATACTGTACAAAATTTTTAGAGCCCAGGATGCATCAATAGAAAATATAATAAAAAGTACAATAAAAATTCCTTGAAAATACAAGGAATTTTTTTATTTGTGGAGAATAACGTATAGACTTTAG
The DNA here is from genome assembly GCA_021770065.1 of Lachnoclostridium sp. GTDB lineage: Bacteria > Bacillota > Clostridia > Lachnospirales > Lachnospiraceae > Laedolimicola. Next base: position 15,028 of record JAETRR010000057.1, read on the forward strand.
TCTGTTTTTTGTTCTCTCTCTGGTATATTTTCAAAACTGCTGTTATAATCAAACATAGCGATTTTAGATCTAAAAGACGGAGGAGTGTTAGAAATGGGTTCAACAGTTTGGATAGTGGCCGCTTTTGCGGCATACATGATAATGATGATTGTCATTGGTGCTCTTTATATGAAGAAAACCAATAACTCCGAGGATTATTTCCTGGGCGGAAGAGGACTCGGCGGCTGGGTTGCCGCCCTCTCCGCCCAGGCATCCGATATGAGCGGCTGGCTTTTGATGGGCCTTCCGGGAGCAGTATATGCCTATGGCACGGGCCAGGCCTGGATTGCTATCGGACTTCTTACGGGAACTATTCTGAATTGGATTTTCATCTCCGGAAAGCTGCGCCGCTATACCATTCGGGCCAATAACTCATTGACCCTGCCGGCCTATTTTGAGAACCGCTTCCATGATAAGAAGCGGATTCTGCTGATGATATCTTCCGTGGTAATTGTAATCTTTTTCCTGGTGTATACGGCATCCGCATTGGCAGCAGGCGGAAAACTGTTCCATCTGGTGTTCGGCCTGGATTACCGGATTGCACTGACCATCGGTGCGGCGGTTATTCTCCTGTATACCTTTATGGGCGGCTTTATGGCGGTATGCGTTACGGACTTTATCCAGGGAATGCTGATGCTGGTGGGAATTCTTGCAGTACCGATTATGGCCCTGTTCCTGGCAGGAAGCGGAAATCTGACCTCTCTTCTCGATGCCAGCGGCGTGGCGGGCGGTTCGGAATCTTTTTTAAACCTGATGCACAGCGGCGGCCGGGCATACACGGGAATGGAGATATTCTCCCAGTTTGCCTGGTGCTTCGGATACTTTGGAATGCCGCACATTCTGGTGCGTTTTATGGCAGTACGGGATGAGAAGGAGATTAGGAAGTCCCGCTGGATTGCTATTATCTGGTGCACGCTGTCTCTTGTTTTTGCCTGTGCCCTCGGTGTAATCGGCCGGGCCTATCTCTATCCTGTGGTTTTGGGGACAGACGGTGCGGGATCTCCGGAAAACGTATTTATTGAAATGATTACCAAGGTTTTTACCCATGATCTGGCGCTGCCCTTTATCGGCGGCCTGTTCCTCTGCGGGATTCTGGCGGCCATCATGTCCACAGCAGATTCCCAGCTTCTGGTTACGGCTTCTGCCGTGTCTGAGGACTTGTATCATCAGGTAATGAATCCTAAAGCGGACTCTAAAAAGGTACTGAGGATCAGCCGTATTACCGTGCTTGCGGTGGCCGTGCTGGCATATATTATTGCCCTTGACCCGGACAGCAGTATTATGGGTCTGGTGTCCAATGCCTGGGCCGGCTTCGGCGCGGCTTTCGGACCTCTGGTTGTGCTTTCGCTGTACTGGAAGAGAACCAACCTTCCGGGTGCTGTTGCCGGAATTGTGTCCGGCGCCCTGACGGTTCTGGTGTGGGATTATCTGCCGTTAATAAACGGACAGACATTGGGAACGGCTACCGGACTTTATTCCCTGGCGGTCGGCTTCGTAATCAGTCTGGCACTGATTGTCGGGGTGAGTCTTGCGACAAAAGCGCCCTCGGAAGAAATTTTGAAAGAATTTGAGGATGTGCAGTCGGGAAATGTGGAACTTTAAAAGGTTTTCAGAAAATGGCTGTCGCAATAAGCCGGCAGCCATTTCCATATCCGGAAACAGGGAGAAAGCATTTATACATAATTAACAAAAATGAATTTCAAAGTTTGTGAAATTTGTTCAAAAAATTTCTTGGCTTTTTTTAAAAAATCCCTTGCAATTCCCCGAAACTTCCTGTATAATCACAAATGTTGTGACATTGATAGCTGTGAAGCGTGAGGTTGCTGCCCAAATGCGGCAGGTTTTTCCGTGGAGCGAATGTCAAGTTAGGAAACTGGCGACAAGTCACTGTACAAAATAACTGTCCACGTCAGGCTGCGGCATCGATAAAGCGTGGAAATACCCTTTTGAGGTATACATGGATGCCCGAAAGCATGGCAGAAAAGTGGAAACAACGTGTGGGATTTTGTTTTAAGACAGGATACACACGGGAGAGTGTACAGTCACCGCTTGTCGTACTGGTCTTAAAAGTACGAAAAGGAGGCGACTTTTTTTATGGCAACTCAGGTAATGAGAATCACATTGAAAGCGTATGACCATCAGCTGGTGGATGCATCCGCAAAGAAAATCATCGAAACTGTAAAAAAGAACGGAGCACAGGTAAGTGGACCGGTACCCCTTCCCACTAAGAAAGAGGTAGTTACCATTCTGCGTGCGGTACACAAGTACAAGGACTCCAGAGAGCAGTTCGAGCAGAGGACTCACAAGAGACTCATTGATATCATTACACCGACCCAGAAGACGGTAGATGCGCTGTCCAGACTGGAGATGCCTGCAGGCGTGTACATCGACATCAAAATGAAAACGAAATAATCCTTCAGCTAGAATGAACGTTTCCTCTGTCTGCCTGTTTTCCGGCATAGAGGAATACCCAAAAGGTATTTAAGCGTTCCGCTGTAGAGAAAAAAGGAGGAAAAGAAATGAAGAAAGCAATTCTGGCAACCAAAGTTGGAATGACACAGATTTTCAACGAAGACGGCGTGCTGACACCGGTTACCGTGCTTCAGGCAGGGCCCTGCGTGGTGACACAGGTGAAGACGGCAGAGAATGACGGCTACAGTGCCGTACAGGTAGGCTTTGTTGACAAGAGAGAAAAGCTGGTGAATAAGCCCTTAAAGGGACACTTCGAGAAGGCCGGCGTTTCTTATAAGAGATATGTAAGAGAGCTGAAGCTTGAGAATGCGGAAGAGTATACCCTGGCACAGGAGATTAAGGCCGATATCTTCGAGGCCGGAGACAAGGTAGACGCAACCGCTGTTTCCAAAGGTAAGGGCTTCCAGGGCGCCATCAAGAGACATGGACAGCACAGAGGGCCCATGACACACGGTTCCAAGTTCCACCGCCACCAGGGTTCCAACGGTGCATGTTCCGACCCCAGCAAGGTATTCAAGGGAAAAGGAATGCCCGGACAGATGGGCCACAGGAGAGTGACCGTACAGAACCTTGAGATTGTTCGGGTAGATGCAGAGAATAACCTGCTTCTGGTAAAGGGAGCGGTTCCCGGACCCAGAAAATCTTTAGTTACAATTAAAGAGACAGTAAAGGTTAGCAGATAATCTTTAGCGGAAAGGAGGACTTACAGATGGCAACAGTATCTGTTTACAATATGGAAGGTAAGGAAGTTGGCACAATGGACTTAAACGATGCTGTATTCGGTGTGGAAGTAAACGAACACCTGGTACACATGGCTGTTGTGGCACAGCTTGCAAATAAGCGTCAGGGAACGCAGAAGGCAAAGACACGTTCCGAAGTATCCGGCGGCGGAAGAAAGCCCTGGAGACAGAAAGGAACCGGTCATGCAAGACAGGGTTCAACAAGAGCGCCCCAGTGGACGGGCGGCGGAGTGGTGTTTGCACCCACACCGAGAGACTACACCATTCGTCTGAACAAGAAGGAGAAGAGACTGGCACTCAAGTCCGCTCTGACCTCCAGAGTCCAGGAGAAAAAGCTGATTGTATTAGATGAGCTGAAATTTGACGAGATTAAGACAAAGAACTTTAAGAATGTTCTGGATAACCTGAAAACCACAAAGGCACTGGTCGTTCTGAATGACAATGACAAGAACGTCGTAATGTCCGCAAGAAACATTCCGGATGTAAAGACGGCCCTTACAAATACCATCAACGTATTTGACATTCTGAAATATAACACGGTTATCGTAACAAAGGACGCAGTAGCAACAATCGAGGAGGTGTACGCATAATGGCAGATCTGAAGTATTATGACATTATCCAGAAGCCAATCATCACTGAGAAGAGTATGGCTGCTATGGGCGAAAAGAAATATACGTTCCTGGTTCACACAGATGCGACAAAGTCTCAGATAAAGGAAGCCGTTGAGAAGATGTTCGCAGGAACCAAGGTAAAGAGTGTAAACACTATGAACCTGGACGGGAAGAAGAAGAGACGTGGCATGGTAGTGGGAAAAACAGCTAAGACCAAGAAGGCTATCGTACAGCTGACCGCCGAGAGCGCAGACATCGAGATCTTTGAGGGGCTATAATGCAGTAAAGCATGACAATAAACGCAGAAACGAAAGGAGTGAACTGTAATGGGAATTAAAACCTATAACCCATATACACCTTCCAGAAGACATATGACAGGTTCCGACTTCTCGGAGATTACTAAGAAGGAACCGGAAAAGGCGCTGCTTGTTTCCTTGAACAAGAACGCCGGTCGTAACAATCAGGGTAAGATTACCGTAAGACACCGCGGAGGCGGTTCCAGAAGAAAATACAGAATCATTGATTTCAAGAGAAGGAAAGACGGAGTACCGGCAACTGTTATCGGAATCGAGTACGATCCCAACCGCAGCGCCAACATCGCACTGATCTGCTATGCAGACGGCGAGAAGGCATACATCCTTGCACCCCAGGGCTTAAAGGATGGCATGAAGGTTATGAACGGACCGGAGGCAGAGGTAAGAGTCGGCAACTGCCTGCCCTTATCCGAGATTCCCATAGGTACCCAGATTCACAACATTGAGCTTCATCCCGGCAAGGGCGGACAGATGGTTCGTTCCGCGGGAAACAGCGCACAGCTCATGGCAAAGGAAGGAAAGTACGCTACTTTACGTCTTCCCTCCGGCGAGATGAGAATGGTTCCCTTAAGCTGCCGTGCAACCGTCGGCATCGTTGGAAATGCAGAGCATAACCTTATCAACATCGGCAAGGCCGGCCGTAAGCGCCATATGGGCATCCGCCCGACGGTCCGCGGTTCCGTTATGAACCCCAACGACCATCCGCATGGAGGCGGCGAAGGCAAGACCGGTATCGGCCGTCCGGGACCCAGCACACCGTGGGGCAAGCCTGCTCTTGGTCTGAAGACAAGAAAGAAGAACAAGCAGTCTAATAAGTTAATTGTAAGAAGAAGAGACGGTAGAACATTCAAGTAAGGAGGAAAAACCATGGCTCGCTCATTAAAAAAAGGACCATTTGCAGACGAAAGTTTACTGAAAAAAGTAAATGCGATGAACGAAACAGGTGAAAAGACCGTGATCAAAACCTGGTCCCGTCGTTCCACCATCTTTCCGCAGATGGTTGGTCATACAATTGCAGTGCATGACGGAAGAAGACATGTTCCGGTATATATCACGGAGGATATGGTAGGACATAAGCTCGGAGAATTCGTTCCCACCAGAACCTACAGGGGACATGGCAAAGACGAGAAAAAATCCAAACGTTAATCGTGAATACTTTTGAAAGGAGACTCATCCAATGGCTAAGGGACATAGAAGTCAGATAAAGAGAGAGAGAAATGCCCAGAAGGATACCCGGCCGTCAGCTAAGCTGTCCTACGCTCGCGTATCTGTTCAGAAGGCATGTTTCGTATTAGATGCCATTCGCGGCAAGGATGTACAGACAGCGCTTGGTATTGTTATGTACAATCCCAGATATGCTTCCACACTGATTGAGAAGCTGTTAAAATCGGCAATTGCAAATGCTGAGAACAATAACGGAATGAACCGGGATAACCTTTATGTAGCAGAGTGCTACGCCAATAAAGGACCTACAATGAAGAGAATCAGACCGAGGGCACAGGGCCGGGCTTACAGAATCGAGAAGAGAATGAGCCACATCACAATTGTGCTTGATGAGAAATAGGAGGTAAAGCATGGGACAGAAAGTTAATCCGCACGGCTTAAGAGTCGGCGTTATTAAAGATTGGGATTCCAGATGGTATGCAGAAGATTCCTCGGGCGTTGTTATCGGTAAGGGCGGTTCCGAGATTGAAAAGGTAAAGGCAGAGCTTGCAGGCTACACAGACAAGAAGCTTATCGTAGACATCAAGGAGATCAAGAGACCGGATCGCGATGCACAGTTAGTAGCCGAGAATATCGCACTGCAGCTTGAAAACCGTGTATCCTTCCGCCGCGCCATGAAGTCCACCATGCAGAGAAGCATGAAGGCCGGCGCAAAGGGAATCAAGACCGCAGTAGCAGGCCGTGTAGGCGGAGCCGATATGGCCCGTACCGAGTTCTACAGCGAGGGAACCATTCCGCTGCAGACTTTAAGAGCAGATATTGACTATGGATTCGCAGAGGCAGATACCACCTATGGCAAGATTGGCGTAAAGGTATGGATCTACAAGGGCGAAGTACTTCCTGCGAAGGGAAACAAGGAAGGGAGCGATAAATAATGTTAATGCCGAAGAGAGTAAAGCGTCGTAAGCAGTTCCGCGGCTCCATGGCAGGTAAAGCCTTAAGAGGCAATAAGATTACCATGGGCGAGTACGGAATCGTCGCTGCAGAACCCTGTTGGATTAAATCAAATCAGATAGAGGCAGCCCGTATTGCCATGACACGTTATATGAAGCGTGGCGGTAAAGTCTGGATCAAGATTTTCCCGGACAAACCAGTAACAGCAAAACCGGCTGAGACCCGTATGGGTTCCGGTAAAGGAACTCTGGAATACTGGGTAGCCGTTGTAAAACCAGGTCGAGTAATGTTCGAAGTCGCTGGTGTACCTGAAGAAACGGCCAGAGAAGCGCTCCGTCTTGCAATGCACAAACTGCCCTGCAAGTGTAAGATCGTTTCTAAAGCAGACTTAGAAGGCGGTGATAACAGTGAAAATTAATAAGTATGTAGAAGAATTAAAGTCAAAATCTGCTGCTGAGTTAAATGAAGAATTAGTAGCTGCGAAAAAGGAACTGTTCAACTTAAGATTCCAGAACGCGACAAACCAGTTGGAGAACACGAGCAGAATCAAAGAGGTTCGCAAGAACATCGCCAGAATCCAGACTGTTATCGCACAGAAGGCGAATGCATAATATTGCGGAAGGAGAATTGTCGTGGAAAGAAATTTGAGAAAAACCCGTACAGGTAAAGTAGTGAGCGACAAGATGGATAAGACCATTGTTGTGGCCGTAGAAGATCATGTAAAGCATCCCCTTTACAAAAAGATCGTAAAGAATACCTACAAGCTGAAGGCACATGACGAGAACAATGAGTGCCATATCGGTGACACGGTAAAGGTTATGGAGACAAGGCCTCTGTCCAAAGATAAGAGATGGAGACTCGTTGAGATCATAGAGAAAGCGAAATAATAACCTGTATGCTAAAAAACAAGCAAAAAACAAGGTAAGGAGGTTACCGTCATGGTACAACAGGAAACCAGACTGAGAGTTGCTGACAATACCGGCGCAAAGGAACTTCTTTGTATCCGCGTGTTGGGCGGTTCAACCAGAAGATATGCAAATATCGGTGATATCATTGTTGCCAGCGTTAAAGATGCAACACCAGGCGGAGTTGTAAAAAAAGGCGATGTGGTAAAAGCCGTAGTGGTTCGTACAGTAAAGGGCGCTCGTCGGAAAGACGGTTCTTATATCAGATTTGACGAAAATGCAGCAGTAATTATCAAGGATGACAAGAACCCCAGAGGAACACGTATTTTTGGACCAGTAGCAAGAGAGCTTCGTGAAAAACAGTTTATGAAGATTGTTTCACTTGCTCCCGAAGTATTATAGGAGGGTGCCAGATGTCAACAGTTAAGATTAAGAAAGGCGATACCGTAAAGGTGATTGCCGGCAAAGACAAGGACAAAGAGGGCAAGGTAATTGCCGTCAACCATAAGAACAACACCGTCATTGTAGAGGGTGTGAATATCATCACAAAGCACACAAAGCCTTCCGTTGCAAACCAGAACGGCGGTATCATCCATCAGGAAGCCCCCATTGCCATTTCAAACGTAATGTACAGTCTGAAGGGCAAGGTTACCAGGATCGGATTCAAGATGGATGGAGACAAAAAAGTCCGCTTTGCGAAAGCAACTGGCGAAGTAATCGACTAATTAGGGAAGGAGGCTTAGGAAGTTGAGTAGATTAAAAGAAAAGTATACGAATGAAATCGTAGACGCAATGATGAAAAAGTTTGGATACAAGAACATCATGGAAGTGCCGAAGCTTGACAAGATTGTGGTAAACATGGGCGTTGGCGAGGCCAAGGACAATGCAAAGATCCTGGAATCCGCGGTAAAAGACATGGAGACCATCACGGGCCAGAAGGCTGTTCTTACAAGAGCAAAGAACTCCGTTGCAAACTTCAAGATCAGAGAAGGCATGGCAATCGGATGTAAGGTAACCCTCCGCGGCGAAAAGATGTACGAGTTTGCGGATCGTCTGATTAACCTGGCGCTGCCTCGTGTACGTGACTTCCGTGGAATCAATCCGGATGCATTTGACGGGAGAGGAAATTATGCCCTGGGTATCAAGGAGCAGCTGATTTTCCCCGAGATTGAGTATGACAAGGTAGATAAGGTGAGAGGTATGGATGTTATTTTCGTAACAACTGCCAAGACCGACGAAGAAGCTCGTGAATTACTGACATTATTCAACATGCCGTTTAGAAAACAGTAATATAGGAGGGAAATTTCATGGCTAAGACAGCAATGAAGATTAAGCAGCAGCGGAAACAGAAATTCGCAGTAAGAGAATACAACCGCTGCAGAATTTGCGGCCGTCCGCACGCATATCTGAGAAAATACGGAATCTGCAGAATCTGCTTCCGTGAGTTGGCATATAAAGGACAGATCCCTGGCGTTAAGAAGGCAAGCTGGTAAAGGAGGCAA
>JAETRR010000097.1 GCA_021770065.1 Lachnoclostridium sp.
ATCAATCATTTCATGCAGTTCTCCACGATGGAGGAAATTGACCGCCGTGCGGTCATGCAGCTTATCCGCAGTATTCGGGTGCTCGGCAAGGACGAGTTACATATTGAATTCAACTATCAGGATGAATATAAAAAGGCCGTCGCACTGGCGGAGCAAATCGCGGAACAGGCCGCAGAAAGGAAGGTGAGCTAAATGGCAAGAAAAAGCAGGAAACAGGCGGACGCTCCTATGCCGGCACCGTCCTTATATGTATATGTGGCACTGTATATCCGGCTTTCTGTGGAGGATAACAAGAAACGTGGCTGCTCCGTGGAGAATCAAAAGCTGGTGCTGAATGATTATCTGGCGGATAAACCGGATTTTGTAGTCTATGACACATACATTGACAACGGCCTGACGGGTACGAATTTCCACCGTCCCGGATTCCAGCAGATGCTTTCGGATATTGAAGCAGGCCATATTAACTGTGTGATCGTCAAAGACCTGTCCAGGCTGGGGCGCAATTCCATTGATACCGGCTACTATATTGAGCAGTATTTTTACGCACACAATGTCCGTTTTATTGCGGTCACAGACCAGTTTGACACGGCAGACCCCGGCAACCTTCACGGCGGCATTATGCTCCCCTTGAAAAACATGATAAACGAAGCCTATTCTCTGGATATTGGCAGGAAGATCAAGGCGCAGGCACGGCAGGCTATGAAAGACGGCGATTATATCGGAGGACGGGCACCCTATGGCTATCGGAAAGACCCGGATAACTGTCACAAGCTGCTGGTTGACAAGGAAACGGCTCCGGTCGTGAAACAGATTTTTGACTGGGCTTATGAGCGTGTGGCGCTGAACCGCATCGTCCGTAATCTCAATGAAATGGGAATTGCGGCGCCAAGCCACTACAAGAAATCTACCGGCGAGATCACCAGCCCCGGCCTGATCGGCAGCGGAAAATGGCAGACCCGCACGGTAATGAAGATTCTGGAAAGCGAGGTTTATACCGGCGATCTGGTGCAGGGCAAAACAAAGACGGTGGATCACCAGCAGGTCAAGGCCGATGACGATAATCTAATTATTGCCAGACACACCCATGAGCCGATTATCAGCCACGAAGTTTTTGCGGCGGTACAGGAATACCGGAAACAAGTCTGCGAGGAAAGCAGAGCAAAACCAAAAATCCCTTATACGCCTAATATTTTTAAGGGGAAAGTGTTCTGCGCAGACTGTGGCAGAAGCCTCCATCGGCAGCGGGCCGAGCGCAAGAAAGGCCCGGATATTTACTGGTTCCATTGTCTCACGAACAGCCGTGTAGCCAAAGATACCTGCAAAGGCGTGATGATGCAGGAGACAGAGCTGATTGCAACCGTCACCGCTATTTTAGAAAAAGAACTTTCCGTTGCTTTAGGTATGTCTCTCCCTCTCTTTCAGTTGGAGGCAAGGCAGAAACAGAAAAAAGACGGGCTGAAATCCCAAATGTCTGCCAAACGGCAGGATATAGAGAAACAGCGGCGTCTGATCCGCGGGCTGTATGAAAATTTCGTACAGGGTATTTTAACCAGCGAGGAATATTTTGAACTGAAAGCAGGTTACGAGGAATCTATCACTGTCCTTTCCGGCGATATTGAGGCGCTTGAAAAAGATATGGATGCCCTGGACGACCAGCTTGTACGCTACCGTGCTATGGAAAAGGATGCAAAATCACTGGCGCAGGATCATGTGCTGACGGCGGAACTGATTGAACGGCTGATTGAGCGGATTGAGATCGACCACGAGCGCAATATCCGTGTTTCTTTCCGGTTTAAGAGCGAATTTCAGGGGGAGGCGGTAAAATGAAGAAGAAATATGTGATTGCCCTTTATATCCGCCTGTCCGTGGAGGACTTCAAGACGGAAAGTTTGAGTATTCCCAACCAAAAGCTGCTCCTTCGGGAAAAGGCCATGTCGCTGCAGGAATGGGATAACAGCGAAGTTCTGGAATTTGTTGATAACGGCCATACGGGAACCAACTTTGAGCGTCCTGCAGTACAGGAGCTTTTGGCAATGGTGCAGGCCGGGAAGATTGACTGTATCATCGTGAAAGACCTTTCCCGATTTGGCCGCAACAGCATTGAGACCGGCTATTTCATTGAGCGGGTGTTTCCGCTCTACCATACCCGGTTCATCTCTGTGAGCGACGATTTTGACACCGCCAATTTCAAAGGAGATACCGGAGGAATCGACATAGCCTTTAAGTATCTTATCAGCGAGTGTTACAGCCGGGATATGTCCATGAAAACGAAAAGCGCCAAATATGCAAAGATGCGCCGGGGCGAGTACCAGAGTGTCATTTGCCCTTATGGCTAC
>JAETRR010000098.1 GCA_021770065.1 Lachnoclostridium sp.
GCCCTTTTTTCTCAAAATTTATTACATCTGTTCCATTCCGGATAATATTTATTTTTCAAAGTTCAGCCGACCGCTGAACCTTGGTCGGCAGGCTCAAGATTCCGAGAGCCTATTATGGTCAAATCCAACTGTGCGCCTTTGCCTTCTTCCTGCACTTTCACGGCCTGGCTTGTTCCCGCCTTTATCTGTTCCATCAATTTTTCCACGGATTCCGCCTTTGCCAGTTTCTTCTCCTTTAAGGCTTCCTCCTCTTTCTTTTTCGCACGCTTTTCAGCTATCTGCTTCTGTACCTTTTCTTTATAGACCGTGCCGGGGTTCTCCATTGTGTCCCTGCTCCTGCCGACCATCCAGTAAGATACTTTCCCATTCTTGTCAATAAGGGCACCTGCACTGAGTATCTCGTCATTGTTCTCCCTTGCAAACTTCTCTATCCGTTCCGAATTACCGGACATTTCTGCAAAAACTTTTTCATACTTTGCCGCCGCTGCCGGATCTGATGCCATCTTCTCTACGATGCTGGAAGAAACTGCTATGTTGTTATAGCCCCTGCTCCCAAGCATATAGGCATCTTCCTGTTTCCCATTCTTGAAATCCGCCACCGTTATGTTCACATCCGGGTATTTCTCTTTCAGACTATTCAGGTAAGCCTGCGAATCCACATTAAGGGTGCTGCTCCCGTTTGCCCTGTCTGCCGCATAAGTGTTCGTGTAATCCGTTACTCCTGAAATTGCCATAAATATCATCCTCCTTTTTACACTTCATTTTTAATGCCGAACATATTGTCCAGCATGGATAAGACTTTCTCCATGCCGCCCTCTTTGGAGCCAGAAACCTTATAGGCATCCTTCCATGCCTGCGCCAGCGTCGCCAGCTTCTGGCTTATGTTCTCCTGCACAGCCTCCGTTTTATCCGAATCGGCAGATAGCTTCTGCCCGCTTTTCAGTTTGGACAGTCTCTCTTTGTACCCGTCCAGAATCCTTGATGCCTTTGCATCCATCTCCGCCTTGTCAGCCATACTCTGGAAAGCCTTATCCAGATCAGCCAGCTCCTCTTCCATCGTCATCCTGCGGAAACCAGTCTCGGAAGTTTCGTCCTCCACATAACGCTCTATTGTACCGTCCTTATATCCCTGCACGATCTCATCGTAAAGGTTCCCATAAGCCTTTACATAGTCCGCCGCCCTGTCCGAAAGGCTGTATGCGGCTCCGTTATCCCTCTGCCCTTTCAGCTTCCCGGCTTCCTCGGACAGACGGTATCCATAACTTGCCCCTATGGACTTTGATGCCTGAATTATGGATTCTTTCTGTCCCATCGCCTTGCCGCCGTTTTGCAGGCTTTCAAGGCCCTCCCTTGAGATTGTGACATTCACCGCCCTGTCAGCCTTTGGCAGCCGTGCCTCCGCCGCTTTCCCATTGGGCTTTTGTGTCTTCATGTTCTGGAACCATTCGGTTCCCGCCTGCTGTGTGCTTCCATTCACATTCATGGACATAACATCATCCTCCTATCTCAAAATTTGAAATTTGTCAATATATATCCGATATATTTTTAAAGTTTTATATCATCATCCATAAATGGATGGAGTGATTTGTGATGTTGTTCTTCCGGTTCATATCCATTTGTTTACCCTATCAGTTCTCGCTGGGTCTATGCCCTCACATTCCTTCATTCTGCTTTATGGATAAAGGTACGGGGCAGACTTGTGCTTGATTGCTGCCTCATTGGGCTGATGGAGGACTCCTCCTTGTCCCCGTGCCATTACCGGCTTATTCTATTCTCATGCAGCCGCTTTCAGCTGCTCCCTGCGGACATGTCCGAAGACTTTCACTGGATCGTAGTTCTCTTTCTTTCTTGCAAGCGTATGGACCAGTGTCAGGATCTTCTTGCTGATGACGATCAGGGCCTGCATCTTCCTCAGAGGGGCTTTCTCCCTCGTTTTCAGGTAATGGTAGAGCTGTTTCATCTCCTCATTTACTGCGACCATTGTCAGTGCCATCTGGTAAAGCACGCTCCGCAGGTTCTTCCTTCCCCGTTTGGATATTTTCGTCCCGCTCTTGTTCTTGCCGGAACTGTCCTCCACTAAGTTGTATCCAGCCATGCGGCTCATCTGCCGTGGATTCTCAAATCTTGTCGGGTCGCCAAGCTCTCCCAGGCAAGCCGCTAGTGTCACAATGCCTATTCCCTTTATGCTTAAGAGAAAATCTGCATAGTCTGTCTGCTGCAGGGTATCTTCCATCTGTCTTTCCAGTTCTTCTGTCTGTTTCTCCAGGAGTTCCAGTTCCTCCAGCATCAGGCGCAGCTTCAGCCTTGCCGCCTCTT
>JAETRR010000099.1 GCA_021770065.1 Lachnoclostridium sp.
GGAACCTCTGGTATTTTTACCTCAAAATCCAGATACACGATATGCTCCTTTCAGAGTTGTATTTGAGCGCTACTTCTCACTCATTATTATATCGCTTTTCTATGATTTTTTCAAGGATTTTTCCAGAAAAATCCAGTATTTCTGCGGTTTCCGGAACATTATTCATATCTGATCTGCTTTGAGTGAGAAATCACTCAGGAAGTTCACGTTAACCGTTTTTTTCTTTACTTCGCCTGCGTCCTCACTCTCCGACAATTCTATAAGTTTCCTTTCCACCTTTCCCGCATTGGCTTGAATACATATCTCCAGCAGTACCTTCGCTGTTTCTTCCACCGTGTTGGGATTATGTACAATATAGTTTAGCTTTCTTACTTTTCCATCCGTAAAATTTTTCATAGCGGGAAACACCTCCCCGCCCTTATGGTCTCTGTCCATTCTATGAAAACCAATCTGAATTTATTAAACATTCTGAGATAATTTGTAAACGGTAGATAGTCCGTACCTATACAAAACTGGAGCAAACCTGTATGATAGAAACAGATTTGCTCCAGTCTTATTATTTCACTTCATCTTTACCGGGCTTGCGGCAATTCGCAGGCAGGTTCGGTGACCAGGGGAGCATGTTATCCAGAAAATTTCGGCCAGTATCATCCAGATGCTTTGGGATCTCGGTAAGCAGATATTCGAAATAATCATACGGTTTCAGGTTGTTTGCTTTTGCTGTTTTTCTTCCCGGTAGATTGCCTGGATCATGGTCAGCGCAAGATATGCTCGGCTGTCCTTCTGCTTTGCCTTTGGCAGCGCCTTTACTGCCTCGTCAAATCTGCGCCTCGCATGGGACCAGCAGCCAGCAATCGTCAGGTCTTCACGCCCATTTTCGATTGTAAAACCATATCTGCGGTACACTTCGTTAGGGAGCTGCTTCCAGCCTTCTTTTCCGAACAATCCTTCCAGATCTTCTTCCCGCTTTCCCTGTTTCCTTTTCGGTTTCCGGTGGGGAACGGCCTCTGAGTCTTCATCGGCCTCTTCGTCAGCCACGGCTTCTGGTTCGTTAAAAAATACAATCTTTCCGTCCATTTCCATGAAGGAGAGCTGCTCGTCAGGCTCATGCTTTTCAGACGAACTGCCGAAACGGCGCCTTTTTAAATCCGCCACCTGTTCCAACACCAGCTAGAGGTTGTGGTCGATCCGCTTAAGCTGCTCCTGCTGTGACAGGAACAGCTGGATGAGCGTTTCCTTGTCAAGGCTGTTCAGTTTTTCTTCCGTATATTCCAAAGCCTTGCCGCTGCCTCCTAATATTCATGCCCCCATTATACCAAAAATCTGTTATCTCGTAAAGCTTCCCCAGGATTAGTTCCTAACCGGCAAGCAGCTCTTTGTAACGGCTGGGAATACTATTGTAGTATGCTTCTTTTTGTTCCTCTGCCCTCCACAGTTCTTCTATTGACGCTGCATGTTCACAGGGGGCCGGAAATTGAAATTCCGGGAAAACCCTGTCTTTCCGGAAGCCTATCAGATATGCTTTCTTCCCCCGGACCGGTATGCCTCCATGCTGCTCTTTCTCTAAAATATGATAAGTATATTGATATTTTTCCCGAATTAACAGCTCAAGAATTCCCTCATCCTCTCTCAGCATCTGCAGAGCGGAGAACACGATGCAGACGGCCCTGGGCCGGTGTTCTGACAGTATGCTTCCAATCAGGCTTATCGGGCTTCTGCCTCTGTCCTTCGCTGAGGTGCGTTTGCCGGCAACGGAAAAGCTGACGAAGCTCAAAGAAGCCAGAAGTATGTCATGGCTTGGAATTTTGTCCGCAGCATTGCTTAGTTCACCCTGATAAAGCGGAATTCCGGGGAAATTGCAGCGGTAGATTTCGGCTTCCTCCGCCGTTTCTGCATGAGCCCAGATTACCTCTGCCCCCTGACTTTTAAATGCCCTTGTGAGTGTTCCCGTTCCTGCAAAGAGATTGATTGCTTTCATGTGTTTTGAACTGTCCTTTTCTGTTGTGTTTCTGTTTTTACTATAGCAGACATGCAGGGGGTTGTCGATAACGATTATTTCTGCTGTGTTTTACGTATTTCATTTTTCAAGATACTTCGCGTGCGAGGCCCCACAAGAAGCTGCTTAAGAACAGGCCGATCCATTGTTAGGAAACCGCACATAGTGCCTATTATTAAAATATAAACTATGGCCACTGCTTAATTGCAAAAGTAAATTCCAGTGCAGGAGTAAATTCTACCACCTTTTAAAATTTGCTGTTTTTTTCAATTTTTCTGGACCATAACATCGGAAATTGTATTATAATAAAT
>JAETRR010000100.1 GCA_021770065.1 Lachnoclostridium sp.
AGACCGAAGCGAAACTGCGGCGGGCGGAGCATAAGGAAAAAATGCTGGAACACCAGATAAAGACACTGAACCGGAAGGAACGGACACACCGGCTCTGTACCAGAGGGGCAATGCTGGAAAGCCATCTCCCCCACCCGGAATCCGTGACGGACGAACAGGTCAGCACTATCTTAAAAGTGCTGTTCTGCCGGAGCGACACCAAACGTCTTGTGGCACAGGTTCTTGCAGAAAATCAGAAGGAGGACGCAGAGTGAAATTTTCAAAAAGTGAACTGGACATCATCTATCAATATGCCGCACCGACCAAAGAGGAAACTCTTGCGGGCATGAAAGAAATCATGCCAGTGATAAAGGACTTACTGACAAAGGCAATCGTGGAGAACGCCATCCGGAAACTGGAAAAGATACCGGAGCCGGAGTGCAGCCAGTTTGTAGCAGCTACAAAGGCAGGATTTCTGGCAGAGCGTGACAACTCCATCCGCCGGCGGCTTGCGGCGGCAAAGGCACAGGAGAAAATCATACAGGGGTATGGCCTGTCAGGAAAAGAACGGTTCCGACCGGAAACCCGTCACATGATTACGTTGGAAGTACAGAAGCAATGCTTTGTAGGTTTTAAGGGAGAGCGGTTCCGTTTCTACCTCTCCGACGAAGGCTACCGGAACGCAAAACGCAGTGAACAGGATGGGGAAATCAAAATAAAAAGTCATGCCGCTGTTGTTGGCGGGAAACTCTATCCTGACAAAAAGCCCAGACACCAGGAACGGTAAAAAAGGGCAAAAAAACAGAAACCCGGAGAACTCCCCTCTGAAAGAGGGCGCAATTATACACCACTTCGGGAAGTGGTGCATTGCGCCCTGCCGGGGGCGGTCTCCGCTGCCGCTCCGGTCGGCGCAGAGCCAACGTCCACTGGACGTTGTGCGCCCTGCGGACAGCAGATAATTTCCGTAGATTTTCAATCTGCTCCAATCATCACAGGGGAAGCTGCACTTCCCCTGCGCTGGCTAAAGCCAGCTACCCCTTTGTGGGTTTGTCGAGCAAAACCATCTTGCGCTGCAAGCTGTTTCCGCCCGACAAGTTTTGAAAATCCGGTTGAAATCCTATGTACTGTTTTTTAAATATGATATATTTAAAAAAATAGAAATTGCCTATTGACCCTCACGGAACGTCATGGGTTAGAGTGGATATATCAAAAACAGGAGGACGATAGCTATGAGGACGGTAAAAGAAGTATCAAATTTAACAGGTATCAGCGTGCGCACGCTCCACTATTATGATGAAATCGGGCTGTTAAAGCCGACTGGCAAAAGTGAAGCGGGATACCGGCTTTATGACGATAAGGCACTGGAAACATTACAGCAAGTATTGTTCTTCCGTGAGTTTGATATTCCTTTGAAAGAAATCAAAGCGATTATGGAGAATCCGGCTCTTGACAGAAACCAGATTTTAAAAATGCAGAGGAAAATGCTGACAGCAAAAAAGGAGCGTATGGAACGCCTGATTGCCAGCATTGATGACATCCTGAAAGGAGAAAACAAAATGGATTTTGCAGTTTTCAGTAAAACAGAGATTGAGGAAATGTTCCAGACTATGATGGAGCATATGCCGGAAAACATGAGGAACATTGCAATAAAAGAATTTGGGAGCATCGAACAATGGAAAAAGCATTATATGGAAGCCGTATCTTCCGAAAAAATGCAGAAAGGCTATGCAAAAGTAGTGGAATGGTATGGCGAGAAAGACAAGTTTTTATCTGTCGCCCAGAATCCCATCAGTAAAGAAGTCGCAGAAAGCTATAACAAACGGATTGAAGCGATTTTACAAAAGCTGGTTGCTAAACGGGATTGTGCCGTGGATTCTTTTGAAGTGAAAGAGATTGTCGGAGAATACGGCTTTGTTATGAAGCAGTTCTCTCAGATAAAAGAGGAAAAAGGTTTCATGCTGGCACAGGCGCAATATTACCGCAACGAAAAAATCAGTCCGATGACAGATGAAAAGTATGGAGAAGGGGCTTCGGATTTTTTTGCACGGGCGATTGAAGCCTTTTATGGGAAAGAATAAAGAAAAGGACAACTAAATATCTACTATCAATGATGGAAAAGAACAGGAAATCTGAACAGGTATCCTGTTCTTTTTTTTGCCTGAAATCCGGGAGAAAGGAGGACGCACACTTGCCATGCCCACACTGTAAAATCACAATCATCAAGCGGAGTAATAACGAATCCGCCGTTTCTGCAGCCGCCTACCAGAGCGGCGAGAAGTTGTTCTCCGAATACGACCA
>JAETRR010000101.1 GCA_021770065.1 Lachnoclostridium sp.
AACCCGCGCTTCAGCAGCTCCCGGTGGAAATAATCATACATTGGCTGAAAGTAATTCCGGGAGCAGCAGATGATCCAGTTGGCAAGTGTCGTCCGGCTGATCTGGGCGCCATACTGCTATGAGTATTACCACCCGGAGCGTGATGTGATCCAGAGCGGACCGGTTGCTTTCAGCGATTGGCTGGAGAAAATGGACTGCCGACCTTACCGGACGGAGGTACAGCTTTATAAATCCCTGCTGTTCTTAAAGCGCAGCATTGACCGGGATCTGATCGTGACTTCGCAACGGGAGGCTTTGCAGACGCTCCGCTGTATTATCTCCAACCTGGAATACCGGTTTTACAAGGCGTATGGCATGGAGATTGAGGACAAACGGACCGTGTACGGGGAATGTACCTACCGCCTGGTTCCCAGGGAGGACGAACCCAGCGTATGCCTGATGCACGACTGGATTTATCTGCCCTCCGCTTAAAAATGTCCCGAATAATATATAAAATTCGGGACAAAAAGTAGTATATGCTCTGCCCCTTCCCGGTAGCGGTTCTTTCCTTTTTTGAGATTGCTGTATAAATCCTGATCTGCGTGGGAATACTATAACCAAAACTCCCGGAGCCTATTGAAAATTTGTCCCGAATAATATATAATATTCGGGACAAAAGGAGGTGAGCAAAGTGGCAAACGGATATTCCAGGCAGATTCAGGAGCGGATCGGCGCAGCGGCAGAAGGAACCGTTTTTGTCAATTCTGATTTCGCTGATATTGCTGATACGGAAACCATAAGACGGAACCTGAACCGGCTTACACAGGCAGGTACGCTCCGGCGGATTTTGAAAGGTGTTTATGAGAAGCCGGAATACAGTGAAATGCTGAAAGAATATGTAGCGGCGGACCCGGAGGCGGTAGCAAAGGCACTTGCCCGGAACTACCACTGGACGATTGCCCCCTGTGGGAATACGGCGCTGAACCTGTTAGGGCTTTCCACGCAGGTAACAGCGGTATGGTCCTATATCAGTGACGGTCCATATAAGACCTATGAGTGGAATTCCACAAAGCTGGAATTTAAGCACAGGACCAATAAGGAGATCACGGGTCTTTCTTATATGACGGTTCTGGTGATTCAGGCATTGAAAACTTTGGGGAAAACAAATGTCACTTCCAAAACGATTCAGACGCTTAGCTCCCGGCTGGATGAGGACGATAAAGCCGCTATGCTAAGAGAGGCGGCAGAATCTACGGACTGGGTTTACAACGCGATACGGCAGATTGCCGGGGAGGTACAATAGAGATGAAACATGTTGCAAGATTTTCAGACAATGATAAGCGGCGGCTGTTCCGTAACACGGCAGATAAGATGGGGCTCAATGATGCCATTGTGGAAAAAGATTTCTGGGTATGCTTTACGCTGGATTATCTGTTCCACCGTTCCCCCTGGAAAGATTCAATCACTTTTAAGGGCGGAACCAGCCTGTCAAAAGCCTTTCACCTGATCAGCCGGTTTTCCGAAGATATTGACCTGATTCTGGACTGGCGGGTTTTGGAATATGGCAGAGACGAGCCCTGGGAGAAGCGCTCCAACACGAAGCAGGACGCTTTCAACAAAGAGGCCAATGCACGGGCGGAGGTCTTTCTGGCAGAAACCTTCTGCCCGGCTATCAAAGAAGGATTGTCTCAGGAGCTTGGCCGTGAAGCTGACATTCATATGGACGAGGAAGAAAAGCAGACGGTTATTTTCGCCTACCCAAAGCTGTTTTCCAATGCGGGAACCTTGCAGGTAATCCGGCTGGAAATCGGGGCGCTGGCTGCATGGACGCCGGCAAAGTCTGCGGAGATTACGCCGTATGCCGCGGAGTATTACCCAGATGTGTTCGGGCAGAAAGGAACGGATATTCTGACGGTTGCCCCGGAGCGGACCTTTTGGGAAAAAGCTACGATCCTGCACCATGAGGCCAACAGGCCGGAACATCTGGAAATGCCGCAGCGGTATTCCAGGCATTATTACGATTTGTACCGCATGGCTATGACCCCGGTAAAAGAAGCCGCTTTCTCTCAGCCCGACCTGCTAAAAAAGGTTGTAGATTTCAAAATGAAATTCTATCCCAGGGCATGGGCGAAGTACCCAGAGGCTGTGCCAGGCACCTTAAAGCTGATTCCGCCGGAATACCGGTTCGCAGCGTTAGAGGCGGATTATGATTCCATGAAGGATATGCTGTATGGTGATGTGCCTACATTCGATACTGTCATAGCGGCGGTCCGGGAACTGGAAAAAGAGAT
>JAETRR010000102.1 GCA_021770065.1 Lachnoclostridium sp.
CCTCCCTTGAACACACACTCAGCCAACTGTTCTGAAAGCAGTTTCAGAATCAGTGTCACATAATAATCTTTTTCCACTACGGCCGGTGTCCTCCCGTTGCCGTCAGCAGCCTGCTCAACCATATCCTTGAATGTTTCCCTATCCCTGTGCAGATACATACTCTACCCCCGTCTCATAAATCGCCTTGTATATTTTCAGCGGATAACTTGCAAGAAACCTGTCTACTGCTGATTTTGTAACGGCGTGCTCCCTGGCATAACCGGTAAGAATCCGCCCGCAGACCTCCGGTTCCTCCTCTGCACACTTCTCCAAATCCTTCAGGCAGTCCAGAAACTGCAGGACAGCCACATTTTCATCCGTAACCTCCACAACAGGGCGTCTCAGGATGTACTTCCGGTTTTTTATGGTTAGTTTCCGAATCTGCGCCGGTGCAAAATTACTGGTGATTTCTTCCGTAAGCGGCACCTGGGTAGACAACCCCATACGGTTTGCCAGGGTATATCCCGAATAGTACCCTACCCTTTTTCCCCTGCGCCTCACATATTTATGGAGCGCCACCGTATCCGCCGTCAAAGCCATCTGTTCCCCAAAAATATCTGTTCTGGGGAAATAGTAGATTCCTGCCTCAAACCTGCACAGGATGCCGTCATCCGTAAGCCGCTTTAAGTGATACCGGAGGTTTTCTTCCGATAGTCCGGGAATGGAAATGTCCCCGGAAAAGATTGGTTCCCCCAGTTCGTAATTTCCTTTCAAATATTCATACAGCATGACGTTCACCTACTTTCAATTTGTAAATTAGTTATTTACTTATTGTTAGTATATCCAAAAATTAAACTTTAGTCAACAGAAAGAAGCGGGAGTTTTTGCGCTTTTTTCCTATTACATATTCTGCGCATAATTCTACTGTAATAATATATGAGTAAAGAAATTTCTTAAGCTCCCTGTTTATGCTATATATAGTATTTTTAATTTGACCAATACTATATATTGTGTTATAATAATTTTGTTATTGAATTTGTGCGATTCCAAAACGGAAGGACACACGCTGTTTAAGTTTGTACGAAGTCAGAAAGTATAAAGTGCAGGTCACTTTACGCCTTCTGACTTTTTTATGTCTGGAAATGCAATAATACAGGCTTCATACAGCATATCTGTACGCAGGCAGGAATGACTACGGCGATCAGCCCGTTATCATCTCCTGCCTTTTTTCGTTTTTGAAAGGAGGGCAGCACAGACAATCCACAGATTCACTGACAATATAAAAGAAGAAAAGAGGTAAAAAGAATGTCACAAGCAACAGAACGTATCCATGAGCTGGTAGACAGGCTCAACCGCTACCGCCAGGAATACTACAACGAAAGTGCCCCCAGTGTATCCGATGCCGTCTACGACCATCTCTATGACGAACTGGTACGCCTGGAGGCAGAGACCGGAATCATTTTAAGCAGCTCTCCCACCCAGACGGTAGGATACCAGGTGGTGAGCAGCCTGCCCACTGTAAAGCATGATATCCCCCTGCTTTCCCTTGACAAGACAAAATCCCTCCGTGAGGTGATTTCCTTTCTGAAGGGGAAGCCAGCACTTTTGATGTTAAAGCTGGACGGACTTACCGTTAAGCTGGTCTATGAGGGAGGAAAACTGACAGAGGCATCTACCAGAGGAGACGGTGATACAGGTGAGGTTATCACACACAATGCTGCCGCCTTCTGCAATGTGCCCATGACCATCCCCTACCAGGGACATCTCGAAGTCTCCGGAGAAGGATTTATCCACAAAAGCAGCTTTGAACGTCTGAAAAACACGCTGGTCAGCAGTGACGGCAAACCTTACCGGAATGCCCGCAACCTCGCTTCCGGTTCCATCCGCAGTCTGGATGCTGCAGCCTGCAAAGAACGGGAGATCAGTTTTTTTGCCTTTCATGTCCTGAAAGGACTGGACGAATTTCCTAATCTGCAGAACAGCCGCGATGGAAAGCTCACTTCCCTTATGGAATATGGGTTTGGCATCTGCCCCTTCCAAATACTGGATGAAACTGTCTCAGAGGAAACTCTTCAAAGAGACATCAAATCCATGCAGGCACTTGCAGAGCATTACGACATACCGATTGACGGCATGGTTATCCGCTTTGAGGATCTCGCCTATTCGGAAAGCCTGGGCAGAACCGGACATCATTACAACGACGGTATTGCTTTCAAATTCGAGGATGACACCTATGAGACAATATTCC
>JAETRR010000004.1 GCA_021770065.1 Lachnoclostridium sp.
GCGAATTGCCGCAAGCCCGGTAAAGATGAAGTGAAATAATAAGACTGGAGCAAATCTGTTTCTATCATACAGGTTTGCTCCGGTTTTGTATAGGTACGGACTATCTACCGTTTACCTCTTTTATAGCCTTCTGGAACTTTTTTTGCCTCTATCCTATCCAGTTCTTCTATATTTTTATTATATACTATAGTTTCATTTTCCTCTGTCCGGGCAATAGCTTTCTCAATAAACGGCTGTTCTTCACCGCTTTCTATTAAATCGGCCACATTATTCCTATAATAATCTTTTTTTTGCCCCATATCCCCGGGCGCTTTTTCATACCATGAAAAAAACAAACTATTTTTCACTATATCTTTTATTACTTCTTCTGCTTTTTCTTTTTCACTTTCAATTACTTCTGCCGGATCATAAATTCCTCTTATACCACCTGCTGCTTCAAATATAGAGCTTAAAGTTTCCTGCGTAATTTCTTCTGTCTGTGAGTTCTTCGCAATATTTATCTTATTTTCAAAAATTCTACAGACAACAGACAACATCACAAGAATCATTAATCCCTTAACGCCAATCAAAGCCTTACGTGCTTTCTTCGCATATCTTTGAGATGACCATCCAAAACTCCTTTTATCCTTTTCACTAACCGGAGCCGCTTCTTTATATTTAAAGAAAAACTCTTTTTCCTTTTTTTTAAAAAAACAAAACACACTCAAAACACATAAAAGGAGCAGTATCAGCAGCCAAAAAATAATTCTAATCCAGCTCATAACTCCTCCTTTTCGCAACGCTTTATCTATATTGCATTTTTTAATTCTCTTTATCTATGAAGCATATGGATACTTTGTATATACCTTTCAGATTCCGTAACCTCAATAACTCCTTCTATTTTATCTCCAGTTAATTCCAATAGATAATATGCCATCTTTTCCTGTGAAGCATTTATATACTGAATGCAGAAAAAAACATGGGGATTAAATGAAACCTCCTTCAGTTTTGAATTTTCACAAATTTCCTGCGCCATCTTTTCACAATCCGGGTAATCCTTTTTCAATAATAAAAAGCATCCATTCAACTCATCATCATATTCTTCTACCGGCTTTACAACTTCATCCCACGAAAGTGTTACTTCCGTTTCCTCGGTTTTTACTATTACTATATACAAAAATGAAAATGTTCCTTTTGTAATATCTATAACATCATTGGTATTTTCCAGATATATTTTATAATAATTTTCTCCGCCTACTGAAATCTCTCCTTCATTCTTTGCTGAAAAAAACGGATGAAGGCTCATTTCTTTCTCTTGCGCAATTTATTTTTAAAATCTTCTTTACCTCCCATCTATTCCTCCATGACGCAAAAAGAAGGTCTCTATTGCAGACACCTTCCCCTTTAATATTTAATGTCTGCATGCTCACACTCTAAGAATCTCAACAGTCCTTTCCTCCGCATGATATACTGTCAGACAAAACCTTGTATTTTTCCGCCACATAGAACGCCAGCTGTTTTCCCATATCTTCCCGAATCCATTCGCCTGCCAGTTCCTCTTTCCTCAAGTGTCGAAATGAAGCTCTCAAAATATCTGCCAGAATCTTATTCTGTATTTCTTCCAGATACTCTTCTGCTCCCTGTAAAGAAACCTCTATGGCATCTGCCATTTTTGTTCCTGCTTTCACATCCTGGAACATCTGATCAACCATTTGATAAACTTCCTCACAGTTCTGTTCTGTCCACCGATTTAAAATGTCAAAAACTGTTCCCTTATGATTCTTATATTCTATTTTCACATATGAAACAATTCCCTGCCGCAGCTCCTTATCTGCTATCAGTAAGCTTAATAAATTCTCCGCTTTTTCCGTCTCTCTATAATAAAAATCACTATATTCCCTTAAAAACTCGTATACCAGCTCGTCACTGTCTTTTCTTTCTTCAGAAATACCAGCTTCTTCTGATAAAAGCTTTGCAAAACATTCGTTCCATTTACCTTGATTACTTTCTTTATAATCATTCAAAAGCTTCCATATATTGCATACATCTTCCTTATTCTGCTCTGAGTCCCACAGCCTGGATAAAATTTCTGTTTCTACATATTTTTTTCCATCTTCCGTTAAGGAATAATATTTAAATTTTCCGGCCGGGATTTCCCTCAATGGTTTCGGATCTATATCATTTACTTTTTTCACTGTCGCATTCAGCCCGCTGGCCGAAACTCCTAAGCGATTTGAAAGATACAGATGAGAGAGCCGATCCGTAAAATATACTTCCGCCAGTATTTGATTTTTGTATTTCTGCTTAACCTGCATGAAAGCAGCTTCTTCTTCCATAACAGCTTTTTTCTGCTCACTTGCATTAGAAGACAAAACAAACAAATCGGACGCTCCATTATTACCAGAATAACTTGTTTGAAGTATATTCTTACCCATCCTATCCACCCCTGCCTTTAAATGATATTTATTCTATCACTATCAGTTTATTTTTTCAATAGAAAATGAACAATATTATTAATTTTTAAGTCGAAGATTCAAAAACTTGAACTTTCATAATTCAGTTAGTTCATTTTTATAAAATCATATTGTCTCAATACCGATTTTCCGTTTGCTGTTACATAATAGAGGATAATAACTATTGGGTAGATTCCGGCATAAAAGCGGTGTTGATTGCGCCGAACGGCGTTAAAATGAATTGGCTGGAAACGGCAGCAGAGAATATAAAGTGCCGTTCAGAAGATGATTCTTTAAAACCTGCAGGGGAGTTCCTTTCATTTCCGCCTCCCCTGCAGGCAAAAATACTGTCTATTCTCCACTGTTCCCATTAAGAACCAGGATCATAAAAAGCAGTAAAAATAAGTTCATTAAATTCAGCGGCCAGAAGTATCGAAACTCTGACCATCCCGTAGATAATAAAAGGCTGATAATATGGCCCGCAATCGGCGCTGATATAAGCAGATATTTTTTATAACCCGCGCTCCATACCATCGTTAAAATTGCTGCCAGACCAAGTAAAGTAAAAACGCCGCATCTCCATTGAAGCGCAGCAATCCATTGGGTATCTGCAGTATACGCGGTAAAGCGCCCCATTGCATTATAAAAGCTATTATATACTCTTTTAGGATAATATTGATTCCATTCGCTTTGTTTCTCAATTGTCCCTGTACGATTTACACAGCCCAAAACAGCATCTTCGCCAGGGAATATATTCCATAAAGCATCTTCGCGTGCCACTGCTGCCCTGGCCATAGATACCGGATTCCTAATAAATGTATCTAAATAGCTTATAATAAATTCCACTGGCTGAACATCCAAATCGTAAGACTGCCTTGCCCAGGTAGGTGTATATTCATACTCTGCAGTATTATAGGAAGTCATAACATTTATCATCTGTAAGGTCTTTTCCGATACCTCTCCTCCGGCATAATACGCGCCGAGAATATCCTGGCTCAATCCAATATAAATTCCATGCTTTCCTGCATCTTCAATTTCAAAACAACTATAAACCGGACCTTTTATCGTAAATATCGCCAGCACAGCCGCTGCCAGAGTCATCCACATTTTCTTGTTCTGCTTTAAAAAAAACATCATGGATACGGCTATGATCAGGAATGAAACCATACCGTTTTTACGATAAAAGAATATTCCTAAAAGAGAGACAAATAATTCTATATAGATAAACCATTTTCTTTTATACTTATTAAAATCAAGTGCCAGTTTCCCCAGAAGAATAACACTCCACAATAATGAAAGCGTATACGGTATATCCTTCCATATTGTATTTAAATAGAGAAAATTCCCTGCACATATTCCGGAAAGAAATGCGATTGTCAAAAGAAATATCTGATTCAGGCCTCTTTCACGAAGATATAACAGGCCTTCTATCACAACATAGCACCAGAAAAAATATTGTACCAGAATCACTGCATAAGTTGAATCCCAAAATGATAAAATCACCCTCAGCACCATACAGTAAAAAGCCGGATGCCAGTCAAACATTCCTCTTAAATGACGGGCATTTGTAACCATGCAGGTAAGTGTATCCGAACTTGAAATACCCGGATTATTGGCATACAAATTGAAACCTGCCGGCAGCAGCAGGAAAATAACACATATAAAAACAAATTTAAAATTACTGTACTTTATATCTGTTTTCGTGAGCAGCCCTTTGCTTAAATGTCTGTATAAATATATTATCGTATCCATTACCGGAACAAACCATATAGCTGTAATAATAAATACAAACAGACCATCCGGGGTAATTTCCAGATTTAACGGGTAAACCAGAATTCTCTGCCCTGCCAGACTAAACGAACCATATAAATATAATAAAACCAATCCTGTTTTCTTTCCATATGTATTAGTCAGTTTTCTAATCTCTGCCCTTTTTTCTCTCCATTTCCACGCACTGCATATAGATATAATGTAAAAGATCACTTTAGTCGGTTCTTGAAACTCTATTCTTCCGGAATAAAGCAGAATCTGACAAAGAAATAATTCAGATATGATGATTATTACTTCTGTATTTCTACCATTACCCCCCCCCCCACTACTTTTCCGGGACTTTTACAGATAGATTCAAAATAATACAAAATTATCGCTGCTATAAAAAGCCAGATTAAGCAGACGGCTATATTCATCAGTTTGTCAATTATTACTGGTTCCCTCATATAGCCGAATTTCACTGCTGCCTGGCCATCCAGCTGTTTTCCGGCCGCATAGCTTACAACAGCTTCCAAAGATACATTATCCCCTTCTGTCAGCAGCATTGTCGGAATCTGCGTGAAATCTCTGGCATCAAAACTGATTTTATACTCCTTTCCCGGCACTGCCGGTAAATTAATATAGACTTTCTTCCACTTGCAATTGGTGATATTTTCTGCAGATATCTTTGCCTGATAAAGAAGTGCATCTTCCGCCTGTATCGTTAAAACAATGGTTCCACTCTCTTCCTCCGGAATCCCATTCATAGCAAACTCAATACTGTTTAAACATTTTTCGCCATTTAACAAAAATGTCTGGGAAACATTTCTGCATGGAATTTCTTTCGCATCATCCAGAATAATGTCTTTAGACGTATAATATTCTTTCTCTATTTCGCCGTTTAGGATGTACACGATTCTTATAAATATGAACGCCGCAAAAACAGTAAATACAATTTTCTTCCATTTTGGAAATAATTTCACGGTTCTTTCCTCACTACAAATTATTCACTATATGCTTGTACTATTTCAGAAAACTTTCTTCCATGAATTTGAGATTCTTCAACAACTGCTTCTATTTCCTTCACAACCCGCAAAGAACCTTGTGCATCCACCAGTTTCTGCAATTTTTTCACTAACTCTTCACGCATCTCAATATTCTCTTGGAAATATTGGATCTCCTTTATCAAGCGCTCTTTTTTTACGGATGTATATGTCCCAAGATATCGGATAAGGTTTTCCTGTTCCATCGCTGTAATCTGAGAAATCTGATTCTCGGCATAGGCAAATACAACAGCAGGAATTCCGCATGCTGCCAGTTCATACAAAGTAGATCCCCCTGCTGCCACGGCTATATCACAATTCATCATAATCTCAGACATCTTATCCGGATTTTTATACAAACAAACGTCTGCACAATCCGTGATTCTGCTTCCCCAAATATTATTATCAAAGCCGCTTCCTACAATCACATGATATCTTAATCCTGCAAATTCTTTCTCTTCTATTAATATCTGCAGAATTTTTTCAGTCATATGAAACGGATCCGAATTCCCGGTTGTAATCAGAATATTGTTTACTTTTCTGCCTGTTTTTCTCCTGGGTACATGAAAAAATTCCTTTCGTAAAAGATTGTACCTAAGACCCAGCAGCAATTTTGCGTCTTGCAGTGCTTCATAGTTCATATTAAGTGCGGAGGCCGTACCATTTACTATCACATCAACCGGATACTTAAAAGCGTTCAAATCATCAATGTAAACCAGACATTTCGTACGTTCTTTTAGTTTTTCAAAGAATTCCCTTGAAACCTCATAACTGTCTATCACAATGACATCTGCCGGAAAATCCTTTGTGTCTTTCCATTCACCTGCTTTTTCCCAATTTAAAACATCAAAACCTTTCCCTTTTATGATTTCTGCGCCCGGCGGATATTTGCTATAAAAAGAAACCGAATGACCACTGTTTCTAAATGCTTCAGCCAGTGAAAGTGCACGCATTACATGCCCCATACCTGTCTCCGTATTTCCATGTGCAATCATATAAACTTCCATACTTTATTTCTGTCTCTTTCCTTTTTTGCTGTCGGAATTTCATATCCCCTTTGTTCTTTTCTTCTGCTCTTATTTAATAACTTCCCGAAGCAGTTGAAACGCCTCTGCCATCTCAACTCCGACATTAGAGCCCCTGTACCGTCCCAGAGCCCTTAACGCCTCCGGACTTCTCGGATGCGGATACAAAGTGCTCTCTGTCCGGTAGCAGGCCATCCCCCTTATCTTTGCCTCCAGGGTATCCGTCACATCAAAAAACACGTTGGGACAGAACGGCTCATTATACCTGTAATTCCACTCTGTGGATGACGGCGTCTCAAATGCATAGATCCGCTCCACACAGTAATCCCCCACAGGGCGACAGGCCGTCAGAACTGCCTCGCAGGTTCTCTGGTGATCTATATTCAGATCCCCATGATGGTGCGTGAATACTGTATCCGGGCGGTACTTCTCCACAAAGCCGCTTACTGCTTTTACGATATCCAGCAGATCCGCTTCATCCATCCGGTTATCCGGAAATCCGCAGAATTCAATGTCCGTATAGCCTGCCTCGCGGGCTGCCGCACGGGCATCCTTTTTAAGCTCTTCCAGCTCCGACTGCTCTGTATCTTCCCTTCTGTCCCCCCGGGATGTCAGCCCCTCTGCCAGAATCACTGCCCGGACACAGGCCCCTTCATCCGCAAGGCGGCGCACCGTTCCCCCGACTCCCAGCAGCTCATCATCCGGATGGGCTGCAACTACCAGCACGTTTTTCATTCCTGTCTCCTTCTTACACTTTTTCCCGTCTCAGTTCCCTGGCCAGAGAAATGCATGCGCCTATCATAATAAACATAAACGGAAATGCCGCCGCAATTGATATGGTCTGCAGCGGCTTTAAACCTCCCGCAATAAGCAGGCCCACTGCCAGGCATGACTGGACGAGCCCCCATATAACTTTTTTCAAGGTGGGCGGATTCATCTCTCCCTCAGAGGAAAGCATCGCCAGCACAAAGGTCCCCGAATCTGCCGACGTAATAAAAAAGGTGCACAGCAGCACAATTACAAGCACACATAAAACAGTCCCCAGCGGATAACGGCCGAGCACTGTAAACAGGCCGGATTCGGGTACTGCGGCAGCCTGCTGTAATTCCTCCGCGGACAGCACCCCGGCTGTCCCGAGATGGAGCCCCATGGATCCGAAAACCGCAAACCAGACCACGGAAGCCAGGGTGGGCGCCCCCACAACGCCGAGCACGAACTCCCGGATCGTCCTTCCCTTTGATATCCTGGCTATAAAGATGCCCACGAAGGGGGCCCATGCAATCCACCATGCCCAGTAGAACACCCTCCAGGCTTTTACCCAGGAAGCGTCGCCATAGGCCGGTACTGCCAGGCTGTCCCGGAAAAACCCGCCCAGATAACCGCCGATCCCGTTTACCAGATTATTTAATATTTCAATTTTCGGGCCCACAATAAATGCAGCCGTCATGAGAATAACCGCAAGGTACACATTGAAATCAGACAGGCGTTTCACGCCTTTTTCTATGCCCGATACAGCCGACCACATGAAAACCGCTGTTACAGCAGCAATGATAATGATCTGGACCATCAGGGTATCCGGCAGGCCGAACATGGTATTCAGGCCGCTGCTGATCTGGAGCACTCCCAGTCCCAGGGAAGTGACAATGCCTGCCACACTGGCAAAAGCCGCCAGGATATCCGCCGTTTTTCCAATCCATCCCTTCGTTCTTTTCTGCCCGATCAGGCCTTCCAGCGTGGAGCTCATCAGCCCGGGCCGCCCCTTCCGGAACTGGAAGTATGCCAGCGACAGCCCCACCACCGCATAATTGGCCCACGGGTGGATGCCCCAGTGCATAAAGGAAGCCCTGACGGCAAACTCTGCCGCCTCGGCGGAACCCGGCTCTATCCCTGCCATGGGATTCATATAGTGCGAAACAGGCTCTGATATCCCCCAGAACACAAGCCCCACCCCCATGCCCGCACAGAACAGCATGGCAAACCAGGAAAAGGTGCTGTATTCCGGCCTGGAATCATCCGGCCCCAGCCGCAGGTTCCCGTATTTTGTGCATGCAGTTCCCAGTACAAACAGAACAAACAAAAGCATCACGATAAGATACATCCATGCAAAATTTTCTGTAATGCCGGTAAACAGCCTGCCTGAAAGCTCACTGAACTGTCTGCCGAAACAGACAGCAGAAAAGGCCAGCCCCAGGGATATGGTTAATGAAATAATAAATACCGGATTGTAATTTTTTTTATTCTTTGACATTTTTCTTCTTTCTCCAATTTATCTGCCTGCCGTCCTTCCTGATGTCCGTATCGGAATGCTAGCTGAAGGCTCTCCAGTTGTTTACCATCGCCCGGAACGGTTCCGGATCCTCCGGATCCAGATAGAACGGGACATCCGTTGTCTTAAAATCAACCAGCCACTGTGCAAGATCAGTCCTTCCGCCTTCCACGCGTATTTTATAGTCTATGGGTTCCGTCATGGCAGTAAAGTTTTCCGGAAATGTCCTCTTCCAGTTCTTATCTATCCTGCCCGCAAGCATTGCCTCGCACCAGAGCACCGGTATGGGCATCCCGATAGAAGATGCAATATAATTCCATGTGGAATTCCGGAAATTCACCTCGCTGAAATAACAGGCATCATCCTGGTCAATGATAAATTCTATGGAAAAGATCCCTTCAAATCCTATCTCGGCAAGCATGGAATCCAGGGAAGCCAGAATCTCTTTATCCTCAAAGTTAAATGCTGTCATGTAGGGGCTGTAATAGCCGCGGATCAGATAATTATAATTTGTCCCCATGGGTATAAAGCTCTTCCGCCCCCTGTCTATAGTAAAGCCGTCCAGGCAGAGCTCGTTTTTCTTTTCCACAAATTTCTGGATTAGTACCTTCCGGCAGGCAATCTCCCCGAATGCCTCCTTAAGCTCTTCTTCCGATCCGCAGATAAACACGTTCTTTTTCCAGTCCGCTTCCGTGGGGGACATGGCTTTTGTGATAACCGGATATTCCAGGCCCTCCGGAATAACCCCCCTGTCCGTAACCACTGTCGGAAGGACTTTCAGGCCGTGCTTTTCTGCAGTCTCCAGAATCCGTTTTTTATCCATATACATGGTCACGCGTCCGTCGGCGCCCGCATTATACATAATGAACCTGTCTTTTAATTCTGAATAGTGCAGATCCAGGATGCTCTGGATATCGTCATCCGTGGTAAGCACAAAGGGTTTTTCCGGCATGCCGCCGCTGCCGTACTCTTTAAGAAGCACCCTGTATCCTTCTTCCGCCGTTTCCGCATAATGGACCTTTTTTATATATCTGCTCTTTGAAGATGACACGCCCCTTCCTTTCACTGCAATATAAACAGGGCTGATCCCGCATCTCCCCAGGGTCCTTATCAAGCCTAAAGGATTGTAGTGCTCCATTGCAAATACGATTACCAGATGTTCCTTTAACATAGTTTTCCTCCTCTTCTGCCCGGACAGCGTTCTGTCAATCCTTGTCCATATAATAACCCGGCTTTACAACTGCCGGGTTTCCTACTATAAGAGAATACGGCGGATAATTCCCCCGTCTTACAATCGTGCCTGCACCTACAACGCTGTGATGCCCGATATGCACGCCCCCTCCTATAAAGCTCTGCGTCCCGATATATACATTGTTTTCAATGATAATATCCTGCTTATCAACTTCTTCCATAAGCCCTATGCATCTTTTATGGGAATCGGAACAGTTAATTGATACAAAAGAAGCGATATCACAGTTGTCTCCTATGACCACCCGTGCCCCTTTCGCATAGATCTCAGACATCCCCCCAATATACACATTCTCCCCGATCTCCGGCTCTCCCCCGATCCACACAAGGGGATGGAACCTGTTTTCCGGAATATCCGTCAGTTCTGTAAACAGCTTCTGAAACTCCTGTCTAGTCATCAATATCCTCCCAGGTTAATTTTGTGCCGCCGGAAATATCGCGTTTTGCTCTCTTTCCGATGATATCCTTCCAGTGTACGGCCCCTATGCCGTCCCCGGGCCTGAGCAGTGTCAGATTCCCGCCGGTCAGCACTTCCCCGGCCCTAATTTCCTCTGCCGCCGTGATGCTCCTGTGCATCACGGCCCGCTGCTTTTCCTCCGTCTCTGTGGGGCGCAGATCCGGGCTCCCCAGCATCACATACGCTGTCCGGATACCGTCCGCCCACTCCTTTAATTCAGCCGGATCGGCGGAAAACCAGTGATCCGGCCCAGGAAGGTTATGATCCAGCGTAAAATGCTTTTCAAACATCTTTGCCCCGTAAGCCGCCGCTATAACTGCTGCCGTACTGCCCTGCGTATGATCGGACAGGCCGGGGATTACCTCCGGAAATCTTTCCGAAATCGTCTGCAGTTTTTTTGCATTCACATCTTCCGGCGGTGTGGGATACTCGGATGTGCACAGCATCAGACAGACCGGATGCCCTTCCTCCGCCCGGAGCGTCTTCAATGTAACCGCTATCTCTTCCTCGGCAGCCATTCCGCATGAGACAATCATCGGCAGACCGTACTTCTCATATTTTTCCAGCAGCGGAATATTCACAAAATCATCAGAACCCACCTTAACTGCATCCACTCCGATTCTAAGCAGAAGTTCCAGGCCGTCAGTACTCGAAACAGTAGAAAGAAATATCATATCCTGTTCGTCGCAGAAGCTTTTCAGCTCCCTCCATTCTTCCTCTGAAAACTCCGTCCTCTTGAACATCTCATACTGTGATTCTGTTACTTCCACGCCCTGGGACTGGTAAGTATACAGCTCCTCTTTGTCCTGGATGAATTCTTCCGTGCGGAAGGTCTGGAACTTTACCGCATCCACACCGGCTTCCTTTGCTGCAAGGATCATCTTTTTGGCCAGATCCATATCCCCGTTATGATTGATTCCGGCTTCTGCAATAATGAAAGGCTCTGAATCCTTTCCGATTACTCTGTTCCCGATTTTAATTTTCATTTCTTGGTTTCCTCTTAAAACTTACATTTCTTAACATTTACAATCTCTGTTCTACATTTTTGTTGATTTCATAAAATTGGGGATTCTTTTCCATAACATCAATAATATCCTTCAAATCACATTCTAAAGAATTTAATTTTGAAGCAACAGCGCTTACAAGCCGCCAGTCTTCCTCTGTATCCAGTGTAAATCTGTATTTTCCCATATCTTCCGCCATTTCATAATAATGCACTTTTCCGTGGTCATAAATATAAGGAGCTACATGTTCATGCTCATAATGAGTCGTTGCTTTAAAAAATGCTTCCTCTAAACTTTTAAATGAAAAAACCTCCGTTCCCAATCCCAATGGTATAGTTGAACCGCTTGTGACCAAATCATAATCATTTTCCAAAAAAACAGCTATTTCCTTCTCCACGATCTCCGGATCTATAAACATATTATCCGAACATATTCTTGCTATATCTGTAACTCCATACTTCTTTGCCGCTCCATAATATCTTGATAACACATCATCATTATCCCCTCGATATACAAGCGCACCATATTTTTCACTTTCTTTTACAATGACATCATCCATCTCGAGTGTACTAGTTGCAACAATCACTAC
This sequence comes from Lachnoclostridium sp., assembly GCA_021770065.1. Lineage (GTDB taxonomy): Bacteria > Bacillota > Clostridia > Lachnospirales > Lachnospiraceae > Laedolimicola. Next base: position 11,814 of record JAETRR010000004.1, read on the forward strand.
ATCGCTGTTTCTCACTTTTTTCACCCGGAGAATTACATGCCCTAACACAGAAAGACCGTTTATTTCTTTCATAACCTTTCCTGGAAGCCGTGTAGACCCCATATGTGCTTGAATAATCAGCCCTGTTTTTTTTACCATGCCGTCCATCCTCCATCTACTGCTATATTCTGCCCATTCACATATCTGCTTGCATCTGAAGCAAGAAATACAATAATTCCTTTTAAATCTTCCGGAGCGCCTATCCGTTTTAGCGGCACCTTATTTTCCAGATTATGGATAAACCATTCCATTTGCTGCGTTTCTTTATTTGGAAACGGTCCTGGAGAAACAGCATTTGCCCGAATTCCCTTTTCCCCATAAACACAGGCCAGATACTTAGTAAATTGTATAATGGCGGCCTTTCCTGCTCCATAATTAGCCGGATTATTTTCACCGCTATTTCCGTAAATTCTCATATCCGGAGATATCATTCCATACATAGAAGCAATATTGATAATATTTCCTCGTCCTTGCTGTAACATATACGGAATAACAGCCTGTGTCACTTTAAACACTCCATTTATTGTTCCTTCTATTCCTGTATTCCACTCCTCTGCTGTGTAATCTTCAACTGCGCGAGCCTCGCCCATAAAATACGCATTATTTATCAAAACATCTATTTTTCCGGTTCTCTTTCTAATGCATTCCATTACGCTCCGAATTATTTCTACATTTGAAATATCAAAAAGGTAACTCTCACAAGTAGAAAGAGCATACCTTTCCTTCAATTCCGCAGCTTTCGCTTCAATCTTTTGCTCATTTCGTCCGAGAATAAACAAATCTGCCCCATACAATGCCAGAGCGTCACTCATAGCACTTCCCAAATATCCCGCGCCGCCAGTGATAACAACTGTTTTTTTTCGTAAATCAAACAAGTCCTCCAAAAATTTATACCTCCCATAACCCTGGATTTAATATTTGGTCACTTATTCCGTCTGCAATTCCCAGCAATGCATTCCGGCAGTCTTTAAATGTCTCAGCCTTTTTTATTGTTTCAAGATTAGCATCTAATTGCTCAACAGTATCCACCCCAAATACTACATTAAAAATATTTTCATTTGTATAACTAAAAAGCATTGCGGCTTCTGCCGCAGAAAACTCATGATCACATAAAATCTCTCTATATCTTTTAATAAATGGTTCAGCCTCTTTTAACTGATATGGTATCTTATCCGGATCCATTAAAATAAGGCCCTGCAAAAAAGAACTTCTTGCAAAAACCTTTATATTATTCTTCTGTGCTAACTGGAAAAAATCTGTATAATCCAGGCGCTGATCAAAGACATTATATGGAATCTGTATATAATCAACAATTCCGTCCCCGGCTATTCGTACTGCATCCCGTGGTTCATAAACAGAAACTCCTATAGATTTTGCTAAACCCTGTTCTTTTACCTGCAGTAATTCTTTCAGCTGAAGTCTGTCATAATAATTTAAAGCATCATGTAAAAGCACCCCGTCAACGGATTTCTGCTTAAGTCTTTCCAGCGATTTCTTAACTTCATTCACAAACCCCGAATGTATTCCTGCATCCAGTTTTGTAATTACATGCATAACACCGCTGTCTAAAACTGCTGACTGCCCTATCAACTCTTCTGCAGTTCCATATACACTCGCCGTATCAAGATATTCAATTCCTTTTTCATAAGCAGACTGTAATATCTTATACCCTTCATTCTTTGTAGGCTGCCGTTTTATCTGATTATTAATTCCATACTTTAATCCAAGCTGTACCGTACCCAGGCAAAGTTTCATTTTCTACAACACCCCCGTCCGCTCCCAGACGATTTCTAACCTTTCTTGCTATAATACGTTAATACTTTTTTTACTGCAGAAATTACTTTCTCTACATCTTCATCCTGCATTCCATAATACAGCGGTATCGTAATCAGACGTTCATACAAGCGCTCCGCATTCGGACATATCCCCTTCCTGTAACCCAATCTCTGATAATACGGGAAATAATATACCGGTATATAATGCACATTACAGCCAACATTTTCTGCTTCCAATGCTTCGTAAATCTCTTTCCTTCCCACAGTTAACATTTCCAGTTTTAATTGCAGCAAATACAAATGTCTTACCGTATCTGACTGGGCAATTTCCTTCTGCACAACAATCTCCGGCATTTCTTTAAAGGCTTCATCATATCTTTTAACAATTTCTTTTCGCCTTTTCGCAAACATATCCAATTTATCGAGCTGGCTGCGCAGCAGAGCCGCCTGAATATCCGTCATGCGGTAATTCATTCCAAAGCCGATCTGCTCATAATACCACCCTCCCTCTGGCACATTGTCCATCCATATCCGGTTTCTGGTAATCCCATGTGCCCGAAACAGTATTAGCCTTTTATAAAGAGCTTCACTGTTTGTCATTATCGCGCCGCCTTCACCTGCAGTCACTGTCTTTACTGGATGAAAACTAAACGTTGTCATATCTGCAACAGCCCCTACCGGCATACCGTTATATTTTGTTCCAATTGAATGCGCACCATCTTCTATTAATATCAAGCTATATTTATCGCAAATATCTTTTATCGCATCCAAATCTGCTGCCTGCCCGGTAAAATCTACTGCAACAACTGCCTTAGTTCTGCTTGTAATTTTCTTCTCAATACTCTCTGCACTAATGTTATACGTATCAGAATCAATATCTGCAAAAACAGGTTTTCCGCCGCAATATAATACACAATTTGCAGACGCAGCAAATGTGATTGGTGTAGTAATTACTTCGTCTCCTTCGCTGATATCTGCCGCATAACAAGCTGCATGAAGAGCGGCCGTGCCATTACTTACCAGCACTGCATATTTGGATCCGACAAGTTCACACAATTTTTTTTCAGTTTCTTCTAACCCGGGACCACATGTTAAATAATCCCCTCTCATAACTTCTGTAACTGCCTGAATGTCTGATTCGTCAATATACTGATGCCCGTATCCGATTTTTTTATCAAATACTGGTTTTCCGCCAAAAAGCGCCAGCTTTTCCATAACAGCATCCCTTTCCAACACTTTATTTTTTTGCATAAAAAAAGAGCCTTTAATGCTCATCCAAATCTGTCTTAAGCTTTTCTTTTAAATCTTCTATATTAAGCCATTCTGTATTTGTTCCGGAACTGTATTCGAACTCAGGCTCTACCGGTTTTCCTCCCGGAATGATGTCCTTCTCTCCCCACCAGTTATAATGCGGATAAACAATAAAATGCTTTTCATATTCATAAGTGTGGAGGGAATCCTCTCTTGTCACCATAATTTCATGCAGCTTCTCTCCTTCCCGGATTCCCACCTCGGGCATCTCGCAGCCGGGAAGCATGGCCTGGGCCAGATCCGTAATTTTGAAGGAAGGGATTTTTGATATGAAGGTTTCGCCTCCCCTGGCTTCTTCCAGCGCTTTGATAACCAGTTCTACCCCTTGTTCCAGGCTGATCCAGAAACGGGTCATCCGATAATCAGTAATGGGAAGCTCTTTTCCTCCATTGTTTATGATATTCTGGAAAAATGGTATGACACTACCACGGCTTCCTGCCACATTTCCATAACGGACTACTGCAAAACTTGTCCCTTCTGCTCCGCTGTATGCGTTTGCCGCACAGAACAGCTTATCGGAAACCAGTTTTGTTCCCCCGTAGAGATTCACCGGATTCACTGCCTTATCTGTAGATAAAGCCACCACCTTTTTTATGTCTGTTTCTAAGGAAGCATTGATTACATTCATGGCTCCGCTGATATTTGTTTTGATAGCTTCATTGGGATTGTATTCACAAGCCGGAACCTGCTTCAAGGCTGCTGCATGAATTACATAATCCACACCTTTCATTGCCATCTTAAGCCTGGCTTCATCCCGGACATCGCCTATGAAATAACGAAGGACATCCCTGTATTCCTTATATTCATTATCCATTATAAACTGCTTGTACTCATCTCTGGAATAAATGATGATTTTTTTAACTTTATAATGTTTTAATGCATAGTCCACAAAATGGTGTCCGAAGGAACCTGTTCCTCCGGTAATTAATATAACTTTGTTATTCAGCATAATTCAACCTCCTAATATTAATATCTTTTAAAAAATACTTTTTCTCTTCCAAATACGATATACTTCAAAAGCACCTAATATAATGCCGATTCCCCATCGTATATACCAATAATCTGACATGAAATAAAATAGTACTGCGGAAAACAATACCATTAACGCTCCCGGAAGAAACAGCACTATTTTTAAATGAAATTTATTCTGTTTAAAATTCATTACTATAAAATAATGTGCAAAAAACAGCAATGCATAAGAGAGCGCTGTGGCTGTCGCCGCGCCATACATTCCGTATTTGGGAATCATCAGCGCATTTAATATAATATTTGAAACAGATGCCCCCACCGTCCCTAATGCAATAATATTTGTTTTTTTATAAAAAAATTCAAAATTAACGGGGAACTGATACATAAAAGTGAAGAAAACTGCCCCTGCGAGAATCGGAATAATATCAATACCGGAATAATACTCTTTACCAGCATATGCATACCCTACTTCCCTTGACAACAATATAAATCCACAAGATAAAACCACAAATAACTCAATATAATTTTTACATTTATTTTTTAAACTCTCCCAATTTTTTTCATCCAGGTCATCATAATAAAAAGGACACCAGGAAGTATTTAGTGCGCCTAAAATTGTATTTAAAACAGCCGTAAACCCATAAAAAACACTATAGATACCTATATGAGAATTAGTTACTCCCATATGCTGCATCATCACTCTGTCAGACTGTGTCAAAATACTTTGGGATAATAAATGAAATATTACTGGAACGCCTATTGCCAAAGAGTACTTGCAATAACATTGATTTATTCTTGATGGCTTTTTCAAAAATATCAAAATCCAGATTATAACTGCCGCTAAAATATGCGGAATCGCATTACCCCAGATTTTTCCTAAATATCTTTTATCCGGACTTATAGTGCATACCAGAATCAAAGAAAAACCAACTGATATAATTGTAATGGCTAATGAAGTTATAAAGTTAATCTGTGCTTTTTTCTCATATGTCCATGCATTCTGTGCAAATCTTGTTACAAAATTTGCGAATGCCATAAACAGCATCAATATAACCAGTCTGTATGGATAACCAATCAACCCCGAAATCAAATGAATAAAACACATACATACAGCAATTATTAATCCGCTTATGAGGGTTCCCAATAATAATATACTGCTTCTAAAGGATAAGTATGTGTTTTTAAATTGATAGAGACCCGTGCCCAGTGCAGACCCGACATTGAACCCCATAATACAAGTAAAAACGGATACCCAGGCATTAAAAACAGAATATATACCATATTGTTCCGCCCCAAGAAGCCTTGTAAAAACCGGGGCAGTAAAGAGCGTAATGCCTTGAAGCAGTATTGTACTGCAGATATTAAGTAACAACGTTTTATTTACACTCTTCACATGATTGTTTAAATCCAACACTTTTACTTCCCACCACTTCCACAATATTTTATGTGAATCATATAACCGATGAAATATCTTTATAGAAATAATCTCTTTTAATTTCTGCCGTTTTAGGATAATTATTTATGGTAGATATAAGTTCATTTACATTATTTATAAGAGGAATATTAAATTTTTCAATTATATTATTAATGTATTGAACTCCGGGTGTATTTAACAATATCAGATTAGGAGAAAAGGCAAATGACTCAAAAAGCGCAGTCGAATTCACTCCAATAATAAAACGATTTCTTGCAAACAGTTCATATAGATTAATCTCGTCCTCGATAACAATCAGATTATTTCTATTTTTATTGTTTATTGCAGGATATATTTCCTTCCATACGGAATATTCGCTGGGATGCAGTTTATAATACACTGTAAAATTCTCTGCCTGATCCGCAAACTCCGAAGCAAGAACTGATAAATCCTCACCGCTTTTACCGGAAGAAATAAATAAAATACTAAATGGTTCCTGTAAAACTTTGGCATACTTCTTTAACTGAATCTCCAGATAAGGATTCCCCAGCACCATTACATTTTCTTCATCAATGGGATATGCCGCCGCTGTTTTCCAGTAATCACCATACACAATCAGCTTGTCCGGAAAATAAGGAACATCTTCTGTCTCTGGAAAAGCATATCCAAAATGATATTTTGTAATGATACCATGCTGAATTTCATAAGTGGTTATTTTCAAATCCCGTGCGGCTTTGATCAATCCCTCTTCGCCATAAGCACATACTATATAAATACCTTCTGGTTTTTTTAAAGAAAAATATTTATAACAAAGCTTATACATATTCTTAAACCAGACCAGGTTCTGTAACGCCAAATTCGTAATATCCATATGGATTTCAAAATAAGAATAGATAATATGATTAATCTCATTTAATATGCTATAGTTCTTTGTAACTTTATTTAAGAATTTATATAAATAGATTCCAATAAAATTCTTAATGGGATTAACCATTAAAAACTGAGAATCTGGAACAATGTTCCGGTTTCCAAATGCAATTCCTTTTTCAATATATTCTGTATTATCCGAATTTAAATCCTTAATAATTTTCTCCAGATAATTCGTATTAACTTCTATATTTTTTCCTTCTATATTTATTCTTCTCCTATGACGAAACACAAGATATTTGGAATTCTTCCTGTTAAAAAAAGCATTTTTTGTACAAAGCAATTCCAAAATCTTTACTTTTCCGCTCAAACGTTTCAACGCTCCAGTTCTTTTGGAATTTGGATGCCCTGCTCCGAAATGATAAATTTTTTGCTCCAATTCCTCAAAAACTGCTACCCGGATTAGTTCCCATATAACAACTCCGTCTAATTTATATTTAAATAACTGCTCCTGTTTTTCCATTTTTAAAAACAGCTCTGCAATTTCTTCATAACTATTCACTTTTTATTTTCTCCCCTCCTCTGCCATTTGGGTTAAATACTCCTTTTTCTTTTCTGCTGAAAATTTTAATATATCTGCTCCATATCTCTCCATTTTATCTCTGTACTTTTCTATTGTGCCAACCTGCTTAGCCGGAACACCGGCATATACCGTATTGTCCGGAATATTTCTCGTCACCACAGCCCCGGCTCCAATCACAACGTTATTGCCGATTGTGACACCCGGCAGAATAATACTGTTTATTCCTATAAAAACATTATTTCCCACCGTAATGGAACCATATAATGCACAATCCGGCCTCTCACCTCTAAATACCCAAAGTCCTCCGTCATGGGGCATAAACCGCACAGAGTCGCATACTTCCACATGATTCCCGATTGTTATAAGATAAGGTTCATTTCCGAAACATCTGCGGACATTGCATAAAAACTTACAGTTGTCTCCTACCTTAACCCCGATCCTTCGTGCATAAGAAACGTGATCGTTACAATATCTAAAATCCATGCATAATTGTTTTATGACCTTAAATAACTTTTTAAGCATTATTTTATAATCCTTTTTATTCTTTTCTTATAAAAATCTTTAAAATCTAAATTCATATAATGTTCCGGCCGCATTCCTGCTGAAAAAGTATAATAAGCCAAACACAAGAATCATAAATTCTATGATTTTCGCAAACATTTTTGATTGAAAATCAGGCTGCCTGCTCTCCACAATATTGCACATTGTTTTGTAAGTTGAGCATCTGCACATAAGATAATACTTGGGAATTCTATATGCATTTAACCTTACATACACAGGCAGCATAGATAACACAAGAAGATTTACAATATTTTCTGAAGCAGCCGGCATCTTCTTTCTATAGCTTCTGCCTATAATTATGGCTGACAAAATTGCTGCCAGCATCAGATACCAATTTCCAAACCAGCCGTTTCCAAGCTTCCTTACATAGCCTTGATATCTTGTTTCCAGCAGAATGGACTGTATATAATATATGGAACCGTTTAAAACCAGAATTCCCAGAACTGCCCCCCAAAAAAGTGTTTTTGCTTTCCATCTTTTTTTCATCTTTAATAATATCTGCGCGAATATAATAAACAAATTAAAAAATGCGGTTGTATGAAACAGCCCCCCTGCAATTGATAAAAATATACTTTTTATATATTTTTCATTGTCAAGCGCTATCAGCGATGCCAGAATAAATGCTGTACCCAATCCACTTCTCATGGCAGACAGATCATATTGGAATCCAATAATAAATAAAGGGAGCAGGACAAAACTGTCTCCCATTTTCCACTTTAAAGAAATATATTTTATTAATACACCTACTGTAATACAGGCATTACACATAAACAGAATCGTATAATTTTTTGAAACAGCGCTTATGATAAAAATATAGATATTAAAGAGTACCTCAAATTTAGAACTGACTGCATAGGCAAAACCATTACGCCCCATTGTCTCAAAAAATTCAACATATTCTTCCGTATCATTCCCCACTTTGTCTGACCGGAAGGCTGCCAGGCTAAATAATATAAGAAATGCAATACAGTAGTAAAACCGGGAAGTTTCTACTGCCCCATGCCCTTTTGCCGCTGCTGCCTTCTGGCATAAAAAGGTAATCACGAAAGAAACTCCGACAAACAATATGAAATAACTTGTACTCCAATCATGCGTAAATTCAAATATTCCTAATCCCACCGGCAAGCACCTCATCCATGCATTTCTTCCACTGTGACACAATAACTGGCATCCGGAAATCTTCGGACCTTAATATTGCCTTTGCTGATAATGCTGCTCTCAGCTCCGGCTGTTCTGCAATGCTCATCATAGCACTATATAACTGGTTTTCTTCTTCTGTTAATTCATAATTTTTTCTGATTTCCAGATCATTTTTAGGAAAAGCCGGTATCAATATTCCATATTCGGCTGTCTCCGCCTTTTTTACAGGTTCCTCCCCAAACTTATCTGGTGCAATGATCTCTCTGGGACCGCCGCTGCAGTCCGTGCTGATAACCGGCAGTCCGCAGGCCATAGCCTCAACCAATGCATTGCCAAATCCCTCCCACAGTGAAGTAAGCACAAACAAATCTGCTTTCATCAATTCCTCTTCCGGATTGCTCACAAATCCTTTGAATTCTACTTTTGATTCGATTCCTAAACTTATGCACAAATCTGCCAAAGTCTGCAGCAGGGAACCTTCTCCCAGAATCACTAATCTGCTTTCGGGATTACTCTTCAGAAACAGGCGGAAAGCTCTGATAAGGTGCCATTGTCCTTTCACAGATACCAGCCGTCCTGCTGTTATAATTTCAAAAACATCTTTATCTTTATTTGCAGATTCCGCCCCGAATTCTTTCTTATCAACCATACAGGGATTGTATATCGTGACAACCTTTTCTTTTTTTATACTCAGATTAGAAACCAGATCTGCCTCAACACTTTTTGATAATGTTACAATTTTATCTGATCTGTTAAGAATAAACCTTTCTGCTTTTCTCGCTATTTTTCCCTTTCTTACATCTGAAAGCACGGTTCTGATCGAACAGATAGTATGAGTTCTTCCGGACAATACATTTACAATATTTGCTGTACTGATAAAGCTGATTGAAACATCTATCTTTCTCTCTTTCTTGATCTTTCTGACCGCCCTGACCCGCCTTATCAGATTGATACATTTTTTTATCGGATTTGAAGTACCTGGTATATTCAGATTAATCACATCATGGCAGTGACGATAGGTAGTATCCCTTTCTTCAAATACTGCCAGTGTTACTTTATCATTTATTTCAAATGCAGCAGATAATTCACATATAACTCTTTCTGCACCGCCGCCCTGTATATGTTCAATCAGAAACAATATATTTTTCATATTTTCTCTTTACTCCACAGGTATAGTATGGTTAAAGTCCCATCTTCCGTATTATTTTCTCCATGATTACATCCGGGTGATACTTCCTGGCTTCCTCTAAACATTCTGCCCTCATGCCGTCAATGTCTTTACTGTTTTCAATAGCTTTTAATATACTCTCTGTCAGTCCTTCCGGTCTTTTCCAGTCATACACATAACCGGTTTTCCCATTATGAACGTATTCAGAATTAAATGCCCAGCTGCTTGCAATCGTGGGAAGTCCGGCATTATAACAGTCAATTAAAGTTCCGGGAAACCCTTCCCCTTCCCAGGTAGTAGGAAACAGATGCATAAAATAATTTTTTAATACTCCTACGGCTTCATTGGAAGGGACACATCCTTTATACTCCATACAGTCACTGTAACGTGTTTGCAGCATTTCAAACTCTGTCTGGTATTCTTTTTCTACCGGGCCGTATACATGGAGAACTGCTATGTGCTCTCCTCTGATTTTATTAACCTGTTCTATTGCTTTAACTGCAATTGTTATACCTTTTGCCTCTGAAACACGGCAAAAGGTGCAAAAACGAAAAGGTTTGCAATGCGGCTTTTGTATCTCAGAAACAGCTGCGGGTCTGATACGCCGGAAATTTTCCAGATACTCAGCATTTTTCAGCCCCTTATCCGTTAATTTTTTTACCATCACGGATGATTGAACCCAGTTAACTTCAAATGAATTCATATATTTAATAAAATCCGGATACCTCTCCACCGTTTCAGGCAGATTGCCGCCTATGACACGATGATAAATAGAACGTTTAAATAATTTATTTGAATAGTATAATAAAGGCAGGAAAAAGCGTAATCCATTTACGGATAACATAATAACTATATGGGAGCAGAACAGCATACAGACCAGCCAGTGAATCATGACGCTAAAAGGATGTCTGCGATACTGATATGTGTCTACAACATACACTTTCCGGCCTGTCTTTTTTCCAAGCTCATCTTTCCAGAGTCTTGTAGAAACAGTCTGTCCGTCATATAGATTTTTTCCCTCTGCCACGCAGCCGATAATCCCTATTCGCTCCATTTGTACCTCTTCCTGTTAAAAAAGATTCAGCAATACTTAGAATCCATTTTGCTTAAATTAATCCATGACCCCATCTGTACGGCAAATTCCCGGGGCGAAAATTTCTGATATCCGGACGAATGATAAAACGTTAATTCTCCGAAATATATTTTTTCATCAAAATAGTACAAGTCAACTCTCACCGCCGGAAAATCCTCTGATAAAATCTCTGCTATCTTTACAAGTTTATCTAATTGTCTCGGACATACTGCCTCAATATCATTTTTATTCGGATATTCTATCCGGCCCGGAATTCTATTCCAGGATGAATCATAAATATTTCTATAATAATTTGCCTGTTTAACTCCATTTACCACGGAATCTATATCTACAGAAATAGCCTTCACCTTTCCGTCAAAGCAAAAAAACCGGTAATCCTCCGGAGGATTACCGTTAGAAGGTTTTAAAAGCTCTTCGATTATTATCCTGTTAGGCACTCCCTTATAAGCCCACTCCCGGCCATACGTATAGTAGTCCTGCCTGCACCATTTTTTAAACCTCGTTTTAATTTTTCGAATCTCTTTTTCTGTTTTTTTATAACATACATAATTAAAACTGGAACCGTTTGTCAGCTTTACAATAAATTCTTCCGGCAGAGCATCAAAATCTACATCTTCTATTGATTCATATAATCCATAACAGGGAATCAGAATATCATCATATTCATCTCCATGTAATTTCTGATTTACATAGTTACGCACTTCATATTTATCAACGCATTGGTGAAGCAGCGGATCTCTATAATACAATTTCATCCATTGAATCTTTTCATTATAAGTCTGCGGATGTTCCAGATCCAGTTCTAAACCGGTACGTAATTTATACTGTCTGATGATAAAATCTCTGTCATTGTCATGCTTCGCCCTATACCGGTTGTACTGCATATTAATAAGCTTCAAGCGCCACGCTAATTCATCATTCTTTTTTAAAGCAGACTTAATCCCTTTTATAATTTCAATCTGCATTCTGTTTTCTCCTTGTGTCTCTATACCTGAATCACAGTCTCCAGTAATTCATCCCCGATTCCTCTAGATCTGCCGCCTTAAAAATACCCTTCACATCAACTAAAACCTTTTCTATATCTTCGCCTTTTTTAAACAGCTTTTTAATCTGCGCCAGTTCTAACGTTTTGAATTCTTCATGTGCTACGGTTATGATTATACAGTCAACATCTTCTACATTCTCCAGCCGGGCGAGCTTCACTCCATACATATTTTCTGCATCTTCTTCATTTGCCCAGGGATCAACAACAATCGGAGAAATCATAAATTCGTTCAGACGCTTTATAACATCACCAACTTTACTGTTTCTGATATCCGGAGTGTTCTCTTTAAACGTCAATCCCAGAACAGCAACTTTTGAATGCTTTGGCGCCTGGCCGGACTCAATCATTTTTTTAATTGCCGCATCAGCCACGTATCTGCCCATACTGTCATTTACAATCCTGCCGTTCAGTATAATCTGGCTGTGATATCCGAGTTTTTCCGCCTCATAAGTAAAATAATAGGGATCGACTCCGATACAATGTCCCCCTACCAGACCTGGTTTAAAACCCAGTGCATTCCATTTGGTATTCATGCCGTCTACAACTTCATTGGTATCTATCCCCATACGATCAAACACCATTGCCAGCTCATTCATAAAAGCAATGTTAATATCTCTCTGACTGTTTTCCACCACTTTGACCGCTTCTGCCGTTTTGATCGTAGATACCGGATATGTGCCCACTTCAATCACAAGATCATAAACGTTTTTAATTTCCTGAAGCGCTTCATGATCAATGCCGGAAACTATTTTACGGATATTTTCCAGACGGTGTATTTTGTCTCCCGGGTTAATACGCTCCGGAGAATAACCGATCTTAAAATCCACACCGCATTTCATTCCCGACTCCTGTTCAAGAATCGGAATACAGATATCTTCCGTAACACCTGGATATACCGTCGACTCATATACAACAATAGAACCTTTACTCAGATTGCGGCCAACGATCCGGGAAGCGTCTGTTACGGGAGCAAGATTGGGCGTATGATCCGTATTTACAGGAGTAGGCACTGCTATCACATGAAATTTTGCTTCTTTCAAAAAGCTTTCATCTGCTGTAAAATGTACGGTTGTGTTCTTAATTGTTTCGTCCCCTACTTCTTTTGTCGGATCTACTCCTCTTTTATACAGATCTATTTTTTCCTGATTCAGATCAAATCCAATTACATTTACCCCTTTTCCTGCAAATGCAACGGCAATCGGCATTCCCACATAACCCAGCCCTACTACTGACAGCTTTTCTTCTTTGTTTAAAAGCTTCTCATAAAGTGATGCCATATCATTCCCCTTTTCCTCATGTGCATACTGCAATCAGTCTTATTTACTTTAATCTTAATATTTTTATAAAACACCAGCAGCCGATATGAAAAATACTTCTTAGAATGCTCAAATGCTCTATGTCTCTGTAAAGAATCCAATGATATTTAATAACCTTCAGCTTATTACTTGAAATAGAATTCTGACGAATTCGATAGCGCATCAAAACCTCATCCATTCCCCATATATATTTTTCTTTTTTTAACATTGTAAGCCACAAAGCATCATCATTTCGTTTACGAATGTTGGGAACTTTAAATTTCCCCATATTTTCAACATTGTACATTACAGTACTATTCCCCACCGGACAATCAAGAAGCATTCTGTTATAATCACATCTTTTTTTAGGTCTGATAATTTTTTTCAGACTTCTTCCATTTTCATTTATCTGCTCATATGCAGTACATGTAAAGTTGTGTCCTGTTTTTTTCATAAACTCTAATTGTCTCTCAAGCTTATCCGGCATCCATAAATCATCCGAATCACAGAATGCTATATATTCACCTTTTGCCAGTTCCATAGATGCATTTCGGGCTGCTGCCGCCCCGGAGTTTGTTTCCAGGCGCCGGTATTTTATCCTTGGATCTATTTCCATGTACTTTGCTGCTGTTTCTTCTGTATTGTCAGTTGAACAGTCATCCACAATGAGCAGTTCCCATCTTACATATGTCTGGGCCTGAATTGACTCTATCGATTCTCCTATAAACGAAGCACAATTATATGCCGGCATTATAATTGAAACCAGACCTTTTATCATTTTCTTACCTTTCGTCAATAAATTTCTTCCCCCACACAGAAAAAATCGTCATAAACATAATCCCAATATCCTTCCAGAACCCATACTTTTCCATTCCTCTCAGATTCCATTTCATCTTTTCCGGAAGTATCTTTTCTATATATATTTGATCCGGATCTTCTGCCTCAGCCAACAGTCTTCCCTCATCCTTATAATAAATGGAAGCAAGATTTGTAATCCCTGCCGGCAGAAGCAGGGTTGCCCTCATCTCAGGCGTATACGCTTTCACATACTCGGGCACCTCCGGCCTCACGCCCACAAAGGTCATATTTCCCTGGAGCACATCGATAAGCTGCGGAAGCTCATCCAGCCTTTTATCCCGGATGAAGTGTCCAACCCTTGTGATCCTGCCGTCCCCTCCCACGGTTACCAGACTTCCTCTCTGATCTGCCTTATTTACCATGGAGCGGAACTTATGAATCCGGAACAGCTTTCCATACTGTGTCACCCGTACCTGGCGGTAAAACACAGGGCCTTTTGAATCCGCCTTAACAGCGATAGCAAGAATCAAAAATACCGGTGAAAGCACTACCAGCAGCATGGATGACATAATCACATCCAGGATACGTTTTAAAAAGAGACTTTTCTCTTTTGTGCGCAATATCTCATAATACTTCCTTATTTCTTTCACCTGCATGAAATGCGGCAGTTTTTCCCATTCCCTTAGTGCCATTCTTCTGTTTTCGCCTTTCCCGAAACTGTTCTTTCATTCACTTAATGAGATATTTCTTTACAATCTTTCCATACTTTTCCAGAATATAGGCAGCCTCTTCATCCGTCAGCTTCGTATGCAGCGGCAGTGTTATCTCATTCTCAAACATCTTATAGCTGTTGGGATAATCCTCTATCCCAAATCCCATCCTCTTATAGGCCGTATGCATAGGCAGCGGCTTGTAATGGACATTTGCAGAAATACCCTCTTCTGCCAGCTTTTCTATGATTTCCTGCCGCTCTTCAAGACTGATACCCGGGATACGGGTCATATAAAGATGGCCGGAAGATTTATGTTCTTCCGTAAAATGGGGAAGCACTTCCACTCCCAGAGGTTTTAATACGGAATCATACATATGGATAAGTTCCCTGCGCCTCTTAAGCATAGCCGGATACCGGTCAAACTGAGCCATTCCCATGGCACCCATGATATCTGTCATATTGCATTTATACCATGGGCCCACAATATCGTACTCCCATGCTCCCGGCTTTGTCTTAGCCAGGGCATCTTTACTCTGGCCATGAAGCGAGAATAACTGCAGCCGGTGATAGAGCTCCCTGCCATCCATGTCCGGTATGTTCCAGACCAGCGCTCCCCCTTCTGCTGTTGTAAAATTCTTGACTGCGTGGAAACTGAAATTGGTGAGATCCGCAATGGAACCGACCATTCTTCCTTTATAAGAAGCGCCCAGAGCATGGGCCGCATCCTCAACCACTGCCACGCGCCCGATTGCCCTCTGAAACTTATTGGACGGTAAGAAAAGCTTTTTCTTTCTCTCCAGAATTTCAAAGATCCTGTCATAGTCACAGGGGATTCCCCCCAGATCCACGGGAATCACTGCCTTAGTGTGTTCGTTAACGGCCTGCTCCAGGGCGTCATAATCCATCTCCAGGCTTCCTTCCCGGCAGTCTATCAGCACAGGCTTAGCGCCCACATGACAGATTACCGAGGCGGATGCCGTGTAAGTGTAGGCACAGGTAATGACTTCATCTTCTTCACTGCCGTATATCCCGTCTATACCGCAGGAATCCCTTCCTATTCCAAGAAGACGCAGACTCATCTCCCCGGCTGCGGTCTGGCTGTTCAGGCAGACACATCCGTCTGCCCCGGTATAGTCTGTCAGCAGTTTTTCCAGGGTTTTAACCTTGGGTCCGGTTGTGATCCAGCCGGAGCGGAGTGTATCTGTCACCTCCCTGATTTCTTCTTCCGAAATGTCCGGAGGCGAAAATGGAATATTCATTTTTCCTTCTGTTTCACTGTTTTTATCAAGTTCCATTGCATTCCCCTCAATCTATCCTATAACGTTTTGTCTTCAGACACCTTCTGCCTGCTTTTTTGCATTCATCTGATCTCCTTCCAGACGAAGCCCCATCAGAACCTCCCGGTCTCTTCCGAACAAATGCACCCGGATAACCACATACCTCAGACGGAGCCGTTTCTTTACCACCCGGTCCAGATACTTCTTTAAAGGTGCTCCGCAGGCTGTTATATTTCCCTGTCCGTCCGCTTCCACCGGGGATAGACGTACCGTGTACTCCTCATCCCCATTAAGCAGCTCTTTTAAAAATCCTTCTTCCTCCGGTGATACGGGATAAAATTCCTCTTCCTCTCTTCCCAATATCTTCGTATAGGAAGAAACCTGTTTCAGCTGCTGATACAGTTCCTTTGGGTGCTGTGTACTTATAAACACATATCCCGGAAACAGCCGCTCTACATGAACCCGGCAGGTTCCCCGGATACGCCAGACAGCCTCCCGTTTCAGCAGGAAACAATCCTCATAAATCTCTGCGTCCACCATTTTCCGGATGTTCTTTGCTGTTTCTTCTTCACTTCCTGTAATCGTCTGTACAGCATACCACATACTCTTGCTCTCTCCCGTTCTCTTTCCATAATCCCGGTTCTCCTGTCAGGCCAAAATACCTAAACCGTCAAAACACCTCTTACCGAATGCTCACAGGATATGAAAATGGGTATGCTTCGCCGCTTTGCGGCACATACCCCAAATAAATCTTCTTTCTTATGACGCACTTCTACCTGCTCCGCAGTCTGAAACTGTAGAGCAGGTATGATACTTTTCTCTATGATGCTAATTCTTGGAAATAATCTCCAGCCCGACCTGCATTTCCCGGAAACTGCCCATGGAGGGCATTCCTATCCGGGCAATCCGCTTATGACGGTCAATCCTGCGGATCAGATTCTCTCTTCCTCTTAAAGGCCCTTCTGTCACAACAGTCTGTCCGTTCCGTATATATCCCCGGGACATCCCGGAATGATGACCGGATCCGCAGAGTATCTTGAGAAGTTTCTCTTCCTCCGGTTCCACCCGGACCAGCTTTCCGTCATTTTCAAATACAGAAAATACCTGGGGATATCTCTTTAATTCCTCCGTCAGTTTCTCTTCATTCCTGCTCTCCAGAAACAGGTAGTGCGGAAACAAAGGCTGTTGTTCCAGATGCCACACTCCGTTATAGCGACGCATACGGTCATAGGTGAACACAAAAGCATCTTCCAGAGCTTCTCTGGTTAAATGCCTTTTACAGGCATAAAGCAGTTCTTCCTCCTTCTGATTAGGACAATAGAGTACGTACCAGATACGAAGCCCCCCTTTCCTCACAAACAGAATCCTTATTTGGCAGAAATCTGTATTGCATATTTTTTCGTAGAGTAACCTGCTCTACGAAATCGGGAGGAAAATTTTGGTTTATACACCTATATTTTGTAAATTCAGAACACCATTGCCCTCATAAAAAGAACATTATTTTCTTAAATTTGTAAATAAAAGGGATCTATCATGTGATTTAACAAAGAATGCAGCGAAAAATTTAGAATTCATCTTGAAAATATCTATAGATCTGGTTATAATAATAACCGTTGAACACAGAACACAAATTTTTTCTTCGTAGAGCAGGTTACTCTAAGAAAAATCGGCAGAGCGCATGTTCTGTTTTTTTATTTCTGCGAGCTATTTGGCTTCCATATATACCGTCACGGAGGCATACCTGTATCAATCAGCATCCGTCTGCTTCACCCTCTCAGGCCTTTTCAATATACTCCCTCTGTTCTTCTTCTATTTCCTGTATATCCGACGAAAAGTCCTCCCTTCACGGCATATTTTTTGTCATTTTAGCATTTACCCGAAATACTGTTTTTTACAGCATTCTCTGATTTTCACAGACTTAAAAATCTTCTTCAAAATATCTTGCACGATTGACTTTGTTTTATTATAATAGCGCAGATATCGAAAGAAGGCGGCAGGGATAAAACTTCCGCCCTCTATGCGTTCAGAAATGAGAGGATGAAAATTATGGAAAAAGATATGACGAAAGGCAGCCCTGTGAAAATTATTCTCGGCTTCACCCTGCCTATTTTTATAGGAAATGTATTTCAGCAGCTCTACAGCATGGCCGACACCATTATTGTAGGAAAATTTGTGGGAACGCCCGCACTGGCTGCCGTGGGCTCTACCGGAACCATTACCTTTCTGATCCTCGGCTTTCTTATGGGAATGACCGTGGGTTTTACGGTGCTGACTGCCCAGCGGTTCGGAGCCGGAGATATGGACGGCATGCGTAAAACCGTAGGAAGCGCAGCCTTGCTTTCCCTAATCGTTTCCCTAATTATGACGGCAGGCAGCATGCTCGGCATGCGCCCTTTGATGAAGCTTATGAATACTCCCGATGATATCTTTGCGGATGCTTATACCTATATTATGATCATCTGCGCCGGAATCTTTGCCCAGGTACTATACAACCTGCTCTCCTGCATCTTAAGAGCACTTGGGAACAGCAAAACGCCCCTGTACTTTTTGATTCTGGCGGCAATTCTGAATATTGTTCTGGATCTGGTGCTGATTATCAGCTTTAAAATGGGCGTGGCCGGAGCCGCTCTCGCCACTGTAATTTCCCAGGGCGTCTCCGGTATCCTCTGCCTGGTTTATATTATAAGGAAGGTTCCTCTGCTGAAGCTTAAGAAGGAAGACTGGCTGCCGGACGGGCATCTGGCACGCATTCAGATGGGAATCGGCTTTCCCATGGCTCTTCAATACTCCATAACGGCTGTGGGAACAATGATGATGCAGTCCTCCCTGAACCTCCTCGGCTCCCTGTCCGTAGCCGCCTTTACGGCCGCCAGCAAGATTGAGCAGGTAGTCACCCAGGCTTACGTGGCCCTTGGCACCACCATATCCACCTACTGCGCCCAGAATGTGGGAGCCGGAGATATCCGGCGCGTGCGCCAGGGTTTCCGGGCATCCACCCTGATAGGCTTTGCCTACAGCATTCTGGCCTCCGCCTTTGTGATGACCAGCGGAAAATACTTGACCTATCTGTTTGTATCCGAACATGTTTCGGATATCATCGGCGAGGTAGACCTTTACCTGAACTGTATCGGCTATTTCTTCCTGCCCCTGACCATTGTAAATGTCTACAGGAACGGCATCCAGGGCATGGGCTTCGGGCTTCTGCCCATGACAGCCGGAGTGGCCGAATTGATTGGCCGCGGCGTGGTGGCTGTCATCGCCGCCAGGCAGAGAAGCTATCTTGGTGTCTGCCTGGCAAGCCCTGCTGCCTGGGTGCTGGCCGGAGCACTGCTGATCGGCATGTATTTTTACATTATAAAGGTCTACGGGAAAAAGCTGGGGACTGTCCGCTCTGAAAATCTATTGCGGGAGAAAAAGCATTCTCCCTGCAGAGTTTAGCGCAGACGGTAAGCCGGACGAATGATATCTGCCCTGCCGCATTCCGGCACTTTCCCGGATCTTTCTTCATGGTGTCAGCACCTTTGGCAGTGAATCAGCAATACGGTGATTTCAACAGCCAGCAGAACAATCAGGGCAGATATTATCATCGGCATTGCGCCGACCGCTCCTGCAAGTAAAAGCATAACCGCCGGTACGATATATTTTCGGGGATGGTGCTGCAGATCGCTCTCAATTTTCCACCCCCGAACCGGGTAAAACCATTCCAGAAGAACGGAGAAAAGAGCACTCTGCATGGCAAAGAAAACGGCGGTAAGAATCGTCTGAAAAGTAACTCCTCCCATCCGGAGCTGCCAGCTGCAGAGGAAAATCACATCTGCGGTTATGTTACACAGGAAAATGAACAGACAATAAGGTATGCAAAAGGTTTTCTTTTGACCGGGCAGAAAACGCACCGCCTGCTCTAAATCACGATCGCAGGACAGCAGTATGCAGACAGGCGTATTCAAAGAAAGAATTGCAAAGCCTATGGGGATAACAGACATATCTTCCATATGCCGGAACATCAAAGGCAGTACACAGGCTGCACACCACATAATCACAGTATTCAGAAAATAGTTTTTGTGGCTTTTCAGATACCGGAAGAAATAAATCCATACCGAATGATGTCTGCACCCTCTTACGTTTGATTTGCTCTTCGTTTCCTGAAGATAGAATAAAGTTCCTGCATGCCTGTATCTTTTCAATGAGAAAACGACGGCTGTCATAAGGACTGCATTTACTGCACAGAGAATACTGCCTAAAACTTCTGCCCGGTTCCATACCGATACGGCCAGTAAAACCGCCAGCAGAACCATCGTTTTCGTCAGAAAGGTATAAATACCCATTACAGCAATATATGCAAAAACAAATTCCCGCTCTTTAAAGGGAAGCATAACCATATTCTGCATATCAGCGGCGTTATCTTCCGAAGAAAGAGCCTGCCACATCACGCCTGCAGTAAAGACACTTACCGTCAGATATAAAATGGACAGCGCGATCCCGATCTGAAAACCGGCAGTATGCAATCCCCAGAAGAGAATCAGACAGATAAAAACCGTCCTTATCAGTCTCTCATATTTCACACCGAATAATTTTATTGTATAGGCTTTAAATATCATTTTCACAGCACAGAGCCTCCCGGATGACTGCAGCGTTCATCTGCCCGTTTTCAAAGGTCTGACGGATTTGTCCGTCTTCCAGGACAAATACGCGATCAGAAGTCAGCGTAATACTTTCCAGAATGTGAGAAGAGAACAGAACTGTTCCATATTCCCTGTAACCGGCAATCTGCTTGTACAGATATTCCGTACTCTCAAAATCCAGTCCGTTTACCGGCTCATCCAGCAGGAGCAGATCCGGTTTTAACGCAAAAGCAGTTATCAAAAAAGCCTTTTTCCGGCTGCCGGTTGAGAGATCTTTTAATAAAACGTCTGTATAATCTTCAAAGCGAAATCCCTGTATCAGTTCCGAAACATCAGGCAGTTTTTTCTTATATGCCGAGAAGACATAAGAAAGATATTCATGAAAGGTAAAATACCGAAAGGAATTGTCCTCGGCAAACACGGTATAGCGGCAAAATTTAAAATCCCGATCTCTAAATCTTACGGGGCGTCCGCAAAACAAAATACCATCGGAACGAAAAGCAGGGAGCAGACCGGACAGCACTTTCAAAAATGTCGTTTTCCCGGCGCCGTTCAGCCCAATCAAGCCCACAGCCTCATGCCCGGCCAGCTCTAACGAAAGTTCCCGAAGCACCATTTTTTCACTGCAATACCATGCTCTCAAATTTTTTATCGTCAGCAGAGATGTACTCATTTTATCTGCCCCCTCTGCTATCTTTTTCCTTTTTCCATGCTGCATAAGCCGAATACAGGAATACCCCGCCTAAAATAACATAAAGAAAAGCCGTTTCAAAGCTGCCCGATATGCCGCTTACAACAGCGGCTGCCAGCCAGATCAAACCTGCAGACCCTCGAAAATATACATGACGCATAATCTTTACCTCCTCGAATGATTCTTTATTTGCTGTGTCTATATCATAGCTTAAAAGGTACGGTTATGCGCAAATGTCCATAAACGGCAGGTTTTTGACCACGAAAACAGGGGCTGTCGAGAAATAAGGCAGCAGACTTTTCTGATACCCAGTGTCCGGCTGTTTGTGAACAGACTGTCTGATATGGACGGATATTGCTTTAGCAATGTCCGTACAGAGCAGACAGAATGTACACAAACCGTCCGAACACAGGGTATAGAAATGGCTGCTGCCTTATTTCTCGACAGCCCCTATCGTAATCCTTTATACATCAGATATGCTCTGATAAGATAAAGCGGCAACAGCCCTGAATATATTGTCGTCATAAGATATCTGCACCATTCCGTCATATTTTTCAGCGGCAGTCCGGGCGCTTTTTAATCCCCATCCATGCAATCCGTTTCCGTCTTTTGAAGTTTTCAACGATCCGTCCTGTTTTACAGGCGGAGCCAGAAAACTGTTCTCCACCTTTATAATGAGCATCTGATTGATACGGCGAATGGTAAGCCGAACAAATCTCTGCTCGGCCGCCGGTATCTGCTTTGCGGCTTCCAGTGCATTATCCAGCAGATTCCCCAATATAGCGCACAAATCTGCACTCCTAAGATTTGTATGGCGGGGGAATTCTGCCTGTACCTGATACTTTATCCCGTTCTTCTCTGCTGTTACGGCTTTGCTGCTTATGAGATAATCTACGGTTTCATCTCCCGTCCACACCATATCCGTCATTTCCTTCATTGGTGTCTGCAATTCGTCCAGATACTGCATGGCCTCATCTGTCTTATTATGAGAAAGCAGCCGGCGCAGCACACCGATATGATTATGGAAATCATGGAACAGTTTTGCATTGAGCGCGTAAGCGCTGTTCAAAGCGGTGTAATCGCGCTCCAGCAATTCCGCCTGCTCGGATTTCAGTTCTGCCAGCTCCTTTTCAACTTCATACTGCCTGTTCATGTTGAATACCAGAACAGACATCATTAAGACAACTGCCAAAATCGTCCACATATCTAATGTATCATCTGCAATCGTAAGAACCGTCTGCTCAGATAAAGTTATGACCGCCGCAAAACCTGCCACGGCAATCATAGAAGCAAATCGGAACGCTTCTCTGCCGGTCAGATCTGGATGTTTCAAAAGATACCATATCAAAACAGCCAATAACAAATGGACACACCAGACCGCGATTTGTCCGCTTCCCGTCCCATGGGCAGGAAAGGCAGGAGAACGGAATATCACGCCGAGCCATGCCGCAAAAAGAAATTGCCAGAATGTAACGGCAATCTCATAAAAAATCCCCACAAACAGACTCATTCGTGTATCTGCTTCCTGAAAATAACGGGCACAGGCTGCAGTCAGAACGGCTTCTGAGAGCACACGATAAACATCCGGCAGTTCCGTCACGTAAAATATAACAGAGACAGCAGCCGCACCGGCAAAAACCGGCACTATACTTTTCTTTTCAGGCCTTTTGGCCGAAAGCAGCCGAAAAATCAGAAACAGACAGACAACAGAGCGTACGCTGCAGGCGAGAATGTCTGAGAATAAAATGAGCAGGCCCGTCATATATGCATCCCCCAATAATTATGAATCTGTGACTTAACCTCCTGCAAATGTGCACGGCTTACGGGGAGCGAAACTCCGTTTTTCAGAACGGCCATACCATCTCTTATCTGCATAATGTGTATCATGTTCACGATATAACCACGGTCAATATAGATAAATTCTTCTGCGTCTAATTCCGCATAAACCTGCTGCAGGCTTTTCCGCACCTTAGAAGTTCCGCCGGCAGCAGAGATACTTGCATTTTTCCCGTCCCTCTCAATGTAATAAATCTCCTTATAGGGGATTTTTTCAAGCCGGCTGTTCGTTTGAATCGTATAGGCTTTTCCGTCTTCCAGCTCAATCAGCTTAATTGCGTCTTGTATAGCGCAGGACAGCCGCTTTTCAATGTCATTCTTCGGCACATACCGGAAAATGGAAAGCTCAAAAGCGTCTATTGCATATTCAATATGTGAAGTAATAAAAATAATTTTCACATTCGGAAGGAAGGGTTTTATTTTTCCTGCAATCTCCATGCCGGTACTTCCCGGCATTTCTATGTCCAGCAGGATGAGATCAAAGAAAAATCCGTCTTCAGCAATATCATAAAGCAGATTATCACTGGCAGTATAGGCAGTTATTTCACCTGCACTTCCGCTCTGCATCATACAGGTTTCCGCAATCTTTTTATGTGCTGCAACTGCACTGTCGTCATCATCACAAATTGCTATGCGTAACATTCTTTCACCCCGATCACAAATGCTGTTATACTGCTTTTTTATCGTCTGTCTTCCGCGTTTCTCTACTTATGATACGGCTCCCCCTTCATAATGCGGAAGCTTCGATACACCTGCTCCAGTAAAATTACACGCATCAGCTGATGGGGAAAGGTCATTCGCGAAAAGCTTACAGACTCATCCGCCCGCTCCAGCACAGCCGGGGACAGTCCAAGAGATCCTCCGATCACAAAGGCAATATGGCTCCTTCCCCCTGTCCCGAGCTGTTCAAGCCTGTGTGAGAACTCCACCGAATCCAGCGCTCTCCCCTTAATCGCCAAAGCAATCACATAGGCATCCTCCCTAACTGCCTTCAGAATGCGCTCCCCTTCCCGTTTCAAAATGGCAGCTTCCTCCGCCATGCCCGCTCCGTCCGGCGTCTTTTCATCGGGAAGCTCTATGATATCCAGCTTACAGTAACGGCTTAACCGCCTGGCATACTCCTTTACGGCCTCCGTATAGTATTTTTCCTTAATTTTTCCCACTGCAATGCATGTAATCTTCAATCCGTTCTCCTGTTATAGCCGCTGCGCGACAGTACGAAAGGGTATTGTAAAACTTATTCCCTGGAATGATCTATCTGGTTCCGAATCTTCTGCATCTGATAATCCAGTTCCTCAATTGAGTCCGCACAGAGCTTCAGCTGCCGCACAATCTCTTCCGTATTATCTACAACCTTCTTATATTTCAGCTTGTGCTCCAGGCTTGCCCAGAAATCCATGGCAATTGTCCGAAACTGAACCTCCGCCATCATATATTTCTTCTCCCTGGACAGGTACACGGGAACTCCGATAATCAAATGCAGGCTCCGGTATCCGTTGGGCTTGGGATTTTGAATATAATCCTTTCTTCTCTCCAGAATAATATCATCCTGCTTTATCAAAAGATCCGCAAGGCGGTAAATATCATCGGGAAAGGAACAGATCACCCGGATTCCCGCCACGTCATTCAAATTCTCCTGAATACTCTCTACCGTCACCGGATACCCTTTGCGCTCCAGTTTTTCGTAAATGCTCTCCGGCGATTTCAGCCGGCTTTTAATGGACTCAAAAGGATTTCTCTTATACTCCTGTGAGAACTCCGCGTTCAGCACCTTAAGCCTGGTTTCAATCTCCATTATCGCCGCCTGATATTCCATCATCAGACGATGAAAAGGCTCTGCCTCTTTCAGCTTTTCCGCCTGAATCCGGATAATCTGATCCTGCTTTCTGAGCATCACCGCCTGCTCTTCCACTTTCCGCTCCAGCTGGTTCTTCCGGGTGTAAAGCCGCATGGCGTTCTTAATGCGGTTTTTTACAATAACACTTTCAAACGGTTTATGAATAAAGTCCGAAGCTCCAAGCTCCAGACACCTGCTTTCCACCTCGACCGCAAACTCACTGCTGATAATCAGCACAGGAATCTTTTTCAGCCATTCCTTTTTACTCATCTCTGTCATAACAGAAAAACCATCCATAGTCGGCATATGCAGATCCAAAAGGACTGCGGCCATTTCTCTGGGGTATCTGTCAAGATAGTCCAGTGCTTCCCTTCCGTCTGCTGCCGTCTCAACCTGATATTCATCCTTCAGCATATCACATAGCAGCTCACGATTCATCTCTGCATCGTCCACTACTAATATCCTTTGCATAGTAACACTCCTTTTCCCGCCAGCCGGAAACTGTAACTTCAAATCTTTCTTTTATTATAAGATTTTTGCCGCGGGATTTCAATTATTCCCTGGAGGTTTTTCTTGACACAGGCATAAAAATTTCAGATAATAGTTCAAAGACAGTGCACAAAAATGTGCAGATCAAGGAGGAAAATTGAGCTATGGCATGGTGTCCTAAATGTAAGAATGAATATCGGGAAGGCATTACACACTGCCCCGACTGTGATGCAGATCTGGTGGAAGAGCTTTTACCGGAGGATGAGGAAGAGATCACGGTTCCGGAAAATTACGAATTTCCGCAGGATTTTGATCCGGGCGCCGTTTTGGATGAGCCAAAGGAGCGGCCTGTGTATGTGAAGGCCTACCGCAGTCCGGAAGAACGCTATGCGGACATGCACTCCTCCGCCTGGACTTTTTTATCCGTGGGAGGCATCGGACTTGTGATTATGATCCTCGCCCTGGCGGATATACTTACCTTTCCTTTCCATGACTTTGCCTTAATTGTGATGCTTCTTCTTTTTGCCGGTTTTTTTATCGGCGGCATCGTTTCCTTCCGGAGCGCAAAGAAACTTAAAGGGATGGCAGCTTCGGAACATGCATTTATCGAAAAAATCAGCAGCTGGTATCATTCAGAGGGCATTCACTCGGAGGCCGTAACTTCTCTGGATGCCTCCCTTCCGGAAGAACTTTTTTATCTTCGCAAATATGAGGCCGTCTCCCGGCTGGTACGGGAACATTTTCCCGATATCTCGGAAGATCTGCTTAACAAACTGGCATCCGATTTCTGCGAGGAAGAGTAAAAAGAAGGGGCCGCAGCAACCCCTTCTTTTTCACATTCTCCAATCACACTTTTCGACTTCTGAATTGCTACCAGGTCTTCTCAAGCTCCATATGGAAATCCACCTGATAAGGGCTGTCGTCCCGGGCCTTAATCTTCTCATACAGGGCTTTTCTGGAGGAGCTGCTCTCCTCGGACCAGAATTCATAGCCGCGCAGATAGCTGTCCATCAAATCATCCCAGGAATCAAAGAGGGGCTGAATCTTCTGTGCAATCTCAAGAGAAAGATCCAGTGCCTCCTCTTTGCCGTAATATCCGGCAATATAATAGTACCCCAGAAGATTCATAGCACGGCAGCAGTCCCAGCCTGTGATGGCATCAATTCCGTATTCCTCATACATGGCATACCACTCTGCAAAAAGCCCCGCCCGTTCCGCTCCTCCGAAATCATAATTTTCAATCAGAAATGCCTCCCACTGATCTTTGGGAATATCACTCATACCGTCTTTCTCCAAGGTTGTTACAATTCTGGCAAACTCCGATCTGTGCCCCTTATCCCTAATCCATTCCAGGGTGCTGTCTGCGGAATCCCAGTCCGTGACACCCCACCATTCATCCAGAAGCCTCCGGACAGTTTTCCGATTTGTCTCTGTGTTCGTAAGACCTCCAAACAGGTTATAATCCCAGTTGTTGGTCTCCGTCAATATAGCATAAGAAGCATTGAACCAGCGGATGGTATCCGTCAGTTCTATCTCTTCCAATATCTCTTCCTCCTTTTGCTCTGAACCGCATCCTGAGGCCCCTGTAATACCCAGAACCAAGATCATACAAAAAGCGACTAATCTTTTGAAGCCATATCTCCTCTTCATAAGCCCTGCCCTCCCGGCCTTTCTTTTATGGTAACATTGTGGAAAAGGCTTTGTCAATCACTGATTGTTATTTTTCTGACATTTTCTTTTTATGTATGACAGTTTTATGGTTTATGATGAAAATATCAAAATAAAAAAAGCTTTGGAATACACTTTTCGCACTCCAAAGCCTTTTTCAGTCATAACAATTCAGACAGCGGCTCCACTG
Organism: Lachnoclostridium sp.; assembly: GCA_021770065.1. Classification (GTDB taxonomy): domain Bacteria; phylum Bacillota; class Clostridia; order Lachnospirales; family Lachnospiraceae; genus Laedolimicola. The sequence continues at coordinate 39,194 of JAETRR010000004.1, forward strand.
TGTTCCTGCAGCCGGGCCGCATCCCTGCCTTCCTTACTAAAAACAATCCGCTATCTGCTCAGATACTCATGAATTCCTCTGGCCGCATCTTTGCCTGCGCCCATAGCAAGAATAACGGTTGCCGCCCCTGTTACCGCGTCTCCGCCGGCAAATACTCCCTCCTTGGAGGTTGCTCCCACATCCTCGCTGGCAACAATACATTTCCGCCTGTTGGTCTCCAGCCCCTTTGTCGTGGAAGAAATCAAAGGATTCGGGGAAGTTCCCAGGGACATAATCACCGTATCCACCTCAATGTCGAATTCCGAGCCCGGAATCTCAACGGGTCGTCTTCTTCCGGAGGCATCCGGCTCTCCAAGCTCCATACGGATGCATCGGATTCCGTTCACCCAGCCGTCCTCTCCTACCAGGATTTCCGTAGGATTGGTCAGAAGATCAAAGATAATGCCCTCTTCCTTTGCATGGTGAACCTCCTCCACACGGGCCGGAAGCTCTTCCTCGGAACGGCGGTACACAATATGTACCTCAGCCCCCAGACGCAGCGCGGTACGAGCAGCATCCATAGCCACGTTTCCGCCGCCTACCACGGCAACCTTCCTGCCGACGGCAATCGGTGTATCATACCTGGGATCAAAGGCTTTCATCAGGTTATTTCTGGTCAGATACTCATTGGCCGAGAAGACGCCGCAGGCAGTCTCTCCCGGAATGCCCATGAACTTGGGAAGTCCGGCACCTGATCCGATAAATACGGCATCAAAACCTTCCTCCTCCATCAGCTCATCAATGGTCACGGACTTGCCGATGATCACGTCTGTCTCAATCTTGACACCGAGAGCCTTTACATTCTCTACCTCCGGAAGCACGACGCCGTCCTTGGGAAGACGGAACTCGGGGATTCCATACACCAGCACGCCGCCCGCTTTGTGCAGGGCTTCAAAAATCGTCACGTCATAACCCAGCTTTGCCAGGTCGCCCGCACAGGTAAGGCCTGCCGGGCCGGAACCGATAACAGCCACCTTCTTGCCGTTCTTTTCTACGGAAACTTCCGGTTTGATGCCCTGCTCTCTTGCCCAGTCAGCCACAAAGCGCTCCAGCTTGCCGATGGACACAGGTTCTCCCTTGATGCCGCGGATGCAGCGTCCCTCACACTGGCTCTCCTGAGGACATACGCGGCCGCAGATGGCCGGAAGCGCGGAAGACTTACTGATCACCTGGTAAGCTCCCTCGAAATTGCCTTCCTTTACCTCTTTAATAAAATCCGGAATATGTATCTGTACGGGGCATCCCTCCATACACTTTGCATTCTTACATCCGATACAGCGCTGTGCTTCCTCCACAGCCTCATCCTTGTTATAGCCAAGGCATACTTCATCAAAGTTTCCAGCACGAACCTTCGGATCCTGCTCTCTTACCGGTACTTTCTTTAATACGTCTCCCATTATTTGTCACCTCCGCAATTTCCGCAGCCGCCGTGATGAGTATCGCCCTCCTGATATGCCAGGAGGCGTCTGCCCTCCTCGGTCTTGTACATGGCCGCACGCTTCATAGCCTGGTCAAAATCAATCAGATGGCCGTCAAACTCCGGCCCGTCCACGCAGGCGAACTTCACCTCGTCGCCTACCAGTACACGACAGGCGCCGCACATACCGGTTCCGTCCACCATAATCGGGTTCATGCTGACAATGGTGGGAATGCCGAGCTTCTTGGTGGTCAGACAGGCAAACTTCATCATAATCATGGGGCCGATAGCCACACAGAGATCGTACTGATGTCCCTCGCTCACCAGCTTCTCCAGCATAGCGGTTCCTACACCGTGAAAGCCGTAGCTGCCGTCGTCCGTACACAGGTGGAGGTTGCCTACCCTGCTCATCTCATCCTCCAGAATCAACAGATCTTTGGTTCTGGCTCCTACGATAATATCGCACTCAATTCCGTGATCATGAAGCCACTTTGCCTGCGGATATACGGGAGCCGTTCCCACGCCGCCCGCAATAAACACAACCTTCTTTTTCTTTACTTCTTCGAAATCATCCGTTACCAGCTCAGAGGGTTTTCCCAAGGGGCCTACAAAGTCCTCAAAGAAATCGCCTTCCTTTAAGTCCACCATCTTGTGGGTGGAAACGCCGATAGGCTGGAACACGATGGTTATGGTTCCGGCTTCTCTGTCGTAATCACAGATGGTCAGCGGAATACGTTCTGCCGTCTCGTCCACTTTTACGATAATAAACTGCCCCGGCTCGCAAGACTTTGCTACTCTTGGAGCATGAACGACTTTCATGTAGACATTTGCAGAGAGCTGCTCTGCTTTCAAAATCTTGAACATATGCTTCCTCCTGGAGTATCTTTTTTGTACAGTGCTTCCTTTCTACCCTCCGGCTGCCCCGTTCATACAGGCTCCTTCATGCCCTTTCAGGGCAGGCGGACTTCGTCCGTTAAGGTATCCTTTTCCACTGCGCAGAATTACTCATCTCTAATATCATAATGCAATTTTCATTAGATTTCAACTAAAACCTACAATTCATAATCAAAGCAGACCCGGTCGCAGGCCGCGGGTTTAATCACTTCCTCAGCCACCGCTGTATGAAGGGGATGCACCTGATAGGCATCCAGATCCTCCGGCGTCTCAAGCTCTGATATGAGCAGAAGCTCCCGGCTGCTTCCATGCAGGCGGTTCAGACGCATTTCCGCAAAGGTCAGCCCCTTAATCTGCCCTACCAGAGCCTTTAAGCGCCTGTCGGCTTCACGCGCCGTCTCCTCTTTTTTCTCTGCAGGGAAATCCTCTTTGAAATTCCACATTACCAAGTGTTTTACCATCTGTCAATCCTCCTCATCCATATCTGGGTCATATTTAAATGCCAGCCGGTAGATCTGTACCAGCGGTTCACTGACCATTCCCTTTTTATTGATTGCTACCGCGCTTAAAAGGTTCTCTCCCTCTGTCAGCTCAATCGGCTTCTCATATCGGATGCTGTCCCTGGTAGGCTCAGTGCCGTCCAGGGTATAATAGACAGTGCCGTATTCTGCCTTCAGCTCCAGCGTAATATAATAATTATAGGTTCCCTCCGCCTTGTCACAGGTCGGCTTCTCGATCCGGTAGGGAAGCAGCTTCTCTTTGATATCTTCGTACTCGCATTCCTCGATCACTTTCTCAATAAGATATGTCTGCTTCGTTTGGTTCAGCAGCTCCATCAGCTCCAGATAAAGCTCCTCAAGCTCGTATTGATCTCCTCTTACGGATGCTTCTGTCGAAATGGCATCCTTCATGCATTCCACCGCCAGCTCTTTTGCATCTACCTGGGCATAAGCTTCCGCAAGCAGGCGCAGCGGCTCTGTGTCCCCTCCTTCCATGTCTGCCTGAAGGCTCTGTGCCTGCTTAAGAAAGGGGAGCGCCTCCTCATACTGTTCTGCCTCCATAAACTCCTTTCCCTTTTTTAACTGATAGGAATAATCATTCTGCTTTCCCATGGAACGATAAAAAACAAGAAATGCACCAAAGCAGATCAAAATCGCAGAAAAGGTAAGCAGAAGCTGCCAGAACAGCTTTGACTGCCACGGCTTTTTCCCTGACGGCTCTTCCTGCAGAACCGGCTCTTTATTTAATTGTTCTTTTATTTCTTCCGGGGCTTCCTCCGGCTCCTGGCCGATTACCAGTTCTTCTAAAGGATCATAGTCCGGAACAATCTGCAGTTCCTGCAGGCAGGCATTACAGTAAATGCTTCCTGCTTCTAACTCCGCACCACATCTGGGACACCGCATAACACTTCCCTCATTTCTCTTTCAAAGGCGCCTGTTTTATACATATTCCTCTATGTACCGTTCAAATTCCTCCATTGTCATCAAAATCTCCCGGGGCTTTGTCCCCGCTTCTTCTCCCACAACACCGGCCTCCGCCAGCTGATCCATGATCCGGGCAGCCCGGTTAAATCCCACCTTGAACCATCTCTGGAGCATGCCGATGGAGGCTTTATCCTTTTCGATAATAAATTTCCCGGCCTCTGCAAACAGGGCATCCCGTTCCGGGCCTTCTCCCGAAGCAGCCGGATCCGCTGCCGCCGCCTGGACGGTATTCATATGCTCCTCCACCTCATTACTATAGGAAGCTTCCGCATTGGTCTCCTTCAGAAATTCTACTACGGCTCCCACTTCCTCGTCCGAGACAAAGGCGCCCTGAACACGGACCGGCTTGGGATAGCCGTAGGGATAAAAGAGCATGTCGCCCTTTCCCAGAAGCTTCTCCGCCCCGTTCATATCCAGAATTGTCCGGGAATCCACGCCGGAAGATACGGCAAAAGCAATCCGTGAGGGCATATTGGCTTTAATAAGTCCCGTAATGACATTCACGGAGGGACGCTGGGTGGCAATGATCAGATGAATGCCGGCCGCTCTTGCAAGCTGTGCCAGACGGCAGATGGCATCCTCCACCTCCCCCGGAGCCACCATCATCAGGTCAGCCAGCTCGTCCACCACAATGACAATCTGCGGCAGCTTCTCCGGTTTATTTTCATCCTCAATGTGTTCGATTGTTTTGATCTTTTCATTATATCCCTGAAGATTTCTTACATTGTAATCCGCAAAAAGCTTATAGCGCTTGGTCATCTCTGCAACCGCCCAGTTCAAGGCGCCGGCTGCCTTTTTGGGATCTGTGACCACCGGAATGAAAAGATGGGGAATACCGTTATAAACACTCAGCTCTACCACCTTTGGGTCAATCATAATCAGCTTGACCTCGTCCGGATCCGCTTTGTAGAGAATGCTCATAATCAGAGTATTGATACAGACAGATTTACCGGAACCTGTAGCTCCCGCGATCAGCAGATGGGGCATTTTCCCGATGTCCGTCACCATAATCTTTCCGGCAATGTCTTTTCCCACCGCAAAAGCTATTTTTGACTTATGATTTTTAAATTCCGGGGATGCAGCCAGCTCCCGGAAGGATACAATCGCATTTTCCGCATTGGGAACCTCGATGCCCACTGCGGCTTTTCCCGGAATGGGAGCCTCGATCCGCACATCGGCCACAGCCAGATTCAGCTTGATATCGTCTGCCAGTGACACAATCTTGCTGACCTTTACGCCCTGATCCGGCTGAAGCTCATAGCGGGTCACTGCCGGCCCCCGGCTTACATTGGTCACCGTCACTCCAACGCCGAAATCACGTAAGATCTGCTGAAGGTGAATGGCGGTCTCATGGAGGATGCGGTCGGCATCCTTATTTTCGCTGCTTTTAACCTGTCTTAAAAGTTTAAGGGGCGGATACTGATAAACGGCTTTTTTGAAAAAGTGCTGTCCGCCGCCGGAAGGCCGGGATCCACCGGCAGATACCTCCTGCCCGGACGGCCGTGAAACGGGTTCCACCCGGCGGACGGAAGCTCCAGGAACAGGCTGCCCGGATGTTTCCCCGGGAGCGGGATCAGAACTCTGCTTTATGGTCTGTACCGGCAGTTCTTCCGGCTCCTGCTCTTCTTCCTCCCATTCTTCCGAACAGAATTCTTCCCGGACGGGCTCCTGTCCGGATTCCGGATCCGGCACCGTCCCGGCCTGCGCCGCTTCTTCTGCCTCCGGCTCCTCTACAGGCTTTCGCCGGCGCTGAATCGGGATCTCAAACATCTCGTCCAAATCCTTCAGATCCGGTTCGTCTGACAGGGTAATCTCTCTCATTTCATCCGTATAGGCCTCTTTTTTGATTGTAGTCCCCTCTAAATCCACACCGGAAATCTTCCGCTCCATACGGCTTTTTTTTCGTTCCTCTTCCTCTCTGGCTTCCTGCTCCGCCATAGCCTTCCTGCGCGCCTCTCTGCGCTCATCTGCCATTGCTTTATGGCGTCTTGCATCCTCCCTGGCCGTATCATAAACTTTTTTACTGCCCGTCTTAACGCCGCTGATAAAGGAACGCTCCGTAATCACAACCACACAGATAATCAGAAGCACCAGAAGCACCAGCCAGGCCCCGATGGTTCCGAAGGCTCCTGTAAGCACCTTACTTAACATACCGCCAAAGAATCCGCCGCCCGTCTTATGCTCTGCACTGTAGGCATAAAAAGCCGCCGCCGTCCCGGATCCGCCTTTTTCTCCGCTGACAAGCTGGGCAATTCCGCACAGAAGGAAAAAAGCTGTTCCCATAGCCGCTGCTTTTATCACTGCGATAGTATTCTCCCGGTTGGAGATAGAAAATGCCGTAACCAGAAACAGTCCGACAGGCAGTATATATGCTGATATTCCAAAGAGTCCGAACATCGCACCGCTCACAAATCCGCCGGCCGCACCGCCGATGCCGAAATTGCTCAGAAGCAGCAGGACTGACACGGCAAAAAGGATGAGTATCTGAACCTCATCCCGGATAAATGCGGTCTCTTCCCGTTTCTTTGCAGCTGCCTTTCTTGAGGCAGCCGTTGTTTTCTTTTTCGTACCGGTCCGGCGTCTGCCGGATGTGCCTGTTGCCATATAAATCAAGTCCCTCCCAGTTCTAACTAACCAAACGTCATTGTATCATTATTCTTCGGAAAAGTAAACAAGCAGGCTGAGGATTCGTTACTGTTCACTCCGTGAACAGTAACGAGGATTCATCCGATCCGGGGCAGGTTCCACCGGTAATGCATCGCCAGAAGGCGGACAACAATCACTACAACTGCCCCTAATGCCATAGAGGCCAGCTTTCCGAGCCTTTCACCTGTATACACACAGGCAGCAGCGCCTGCAATGGATGCGCAGGCATAGATGTGCTTCGTCAGAATATAAGGCTTTTCCTGTGCTATCACATCGCGCAGAAGGCCGCCGCCCACACCCGTGATAACACCCACGAAAATCAAAAGAAAGGTCTGATCATAGCCAAGGCTTCTTGCCGTATTGATACCCACTACCGTAAAGATCCCCAGGCCGAGGGCGTCAAAGAGGGTCATGGTCTTGTCATAGGCCGACGCAAGCTTCTCCTGTATCGCACTATGACGCACATATTCCCGGAACATGCCGCCCGTATCCTCCGAAGACGAAAGGCCTCTGCCCCTTAGGATATATAAAACCAGAAACAGAAAGATCGACATGCCTAAGGCTACCATGGTATAGACGGGATTGCGGAACATATTCGGAGGTGTACAGCCCAGAATCAGATCCCGTATCACTCCGCCTCCCACAGAGGTAATCACCCCAAGCACGCAGACGCCGAACAAATCCATGTCCTTGCGGATTGCCAGCATGGCCCCGGAGGAGGCAAAAACGATTGTCCCTACAATTTCCATTGTAAATAGAATCAATTCCGAATAGTCCACGCAGTTTTACTCCTGTTTTCCAAATCCATTAAACCATGCCCTCTCCTCAAATGCCTTCTTTACCTTTTTCTCGGGCAGAGGATCAGCCGGAACTCCCACTGGCAGGACGCAGACCAGACGGCATTCCTCGGGCGCGCCTGCCAGATCCGCTATTTCTTTGGCACAGTTACGCACGTTTCCCTCGTACCAGCAGGTCTCATAGCCTAAAGATTTGATGGCCAGAAGCATATTTTCCATGGCTGCGCCGTAGTCCTGCACATGATAGCAATGGCCGTCCACGCCTTCAATTTCCTGGGTAAATACCAGAATCCAGGCCGGAGCCGACTGGCAGGAGGGCTTGGGAAATATCTGCTTAAGGGCGCTTAAAAGCGCCTCGTCATCCACTGCCACAAAAGATGTTGTCTGGCGGTTGCAGCCGGAGGGCGCAGCAATCCCGGCTTTTAAAATCACAGTAAGATCCTCCCTCGGCACCGGCGTGCCCTCAAATGCGCCGCGGTAACTGCTGCGGCTGAAAATCGTTTCCAGTGTCTGATTCATTGACATTTTACATTACCTCCTAAATATTATTTTACAGCTGTCATCTGCTGCTATTTCTCCGGCACGGCCTGCTCCGCCGGGGGGATAAACATAATGACAAATACCATAAGCAGCAGCAGGCATACGATCAGCACGGAACGCTCCAGAAACGTCCGGGTTATGGCCGTTCCCAGGACTGCCCCCAGGATAAAAAACAGGATAATTCCGTAATACTGCAGGCTTTTTTTCCGTGCTTCTTTGTCTTTGTTGATGTTGTAATAAAAAAGCTGCTCCGTGGCGCTGCGCAGATTTCCCGTACACATGGTAGTGGCATATGCACTTCCGTTAAAACGCCGGAAGCTCTCCACCTGCATAGAGCAAACAAAGGATACTGCTGAGTTAATGAGATCATCGCACACGCCGGAGGGGGTAAACGCTATCACCCACAGCACCACAAACTCAATGACAATCACTATCTGCCGCCAGTGGAGTCCCGGATTATAGCGGAATCTCCTCCGCACGTACTCCGTAATCAGGATTCCCGCCATAAAGGCCAGGATCGGGTACATATAAAATAAAATCTTGTCCCAGTTCTTATCGGCCACATTGATGCCTAGAAGGACAATATTGCCTGTCTGGGCATTGGCAAACACGCCGCCCCGGCAGATGTAGGTATAGACATCCAGATATCCGCCGGCAATGGCCAATAAAACACCCACCAAATAGGATTCCGATGCCTTTTCCAAACGAAGCTTCATGTTTTGACGCTCCTTTTATGTAAACTCTCTATAAATTCAACCGCTTCTTTTTCATCGCCCTTAAGTATAACGGACTTTCTGGCATTTTACAATAATTACTTGCTGACAGCCGCTGTCCCCAAAAACAGCAAACCGCCCGAGGCATCATAGCCGCAAATGCGGATAATTCTGACGGGCTGGTTAAAAAGGTCTGTTTTTATAGAGTTTGAAAATACCCCCTGCAAGACCGAAGGGTGCGTGTATACGGTATTGTAAAAGGCCGGACTCCCTACCCTGCCCCAATCAAAACTTTTTTCCCACAGAACGCAAAGGCGTATTTTCTGATCCGCTCCTTTGAAATACCCTTTCCTTCCAAAGCCGCCTCATACTTCTGTTCCTCTATCTGCTTTAAGGCTGCCTGTACCGTGTCGGAGAGCTCCCGCTCTTCCTCCTCATCCTGCACCTTGAATTCCAGAATCATAGCATCATCCCGGGCATTTTTCGGCTCCAGCATCACATCATATCTTCCAAAACCGCTTTCCCGATTGGAAATAAGTGCATAGCGATTCGAAAGCTCCACCATCAGTCCCAGAACAAAACCATGATAAAAACGCTCCGGCTCCGCCCCGGAGGGATGCTTTCCTGTGTCAAAGTAGCTGAAAGTAGCAAGAGCCACCCGGTTCATATAGGCATTCATGGCCTTCAGGTCATTTTTCAGCAATGCCTTTATGAATTCGTTATAGCTGCCATCGGAATCGGAAAACCATCCCCGAATCATATTGGCAAACATAATGCCTACTTCCTTATTGGTCAGCACCAGACTGTAAATCCAGCTTCCGTCTTCCTCCGTAAACTCCACTTGGAGGGTTTTCAGATAACCGCTTGCAAGCAGAAGGCTCCAGACGGAATTTCTCTTGCTGTTCAACTCGCCGTACACAATCTGCTCGTCAATCTCTACCCGGAGAGTTCCGCCTTTTAATAGATTTTCAAATTCCTGCTTGATTTCTTTGTTTCCTTCTCGGATCAGCTTTCCCACTAAACTGTTGGAACTGGAATTTGCCCAGTAAACACCTAATCTTTTTTTATCCAGATAATTTAAGATCGACCAGGGATTGTAGATATCTGTACGGCTTCCAAAGGTGAAACCATCATACCATTTCTTTACCTCCTGCTTTCGCTCCGGCAGTTCAAACTCCTCTAGCGCCTCAAAAACCTCTTCCTCCGTAAACCCAAAACTGTCAGAATATTTGTCAGAAGTAGTTGTCACAACCTCCAGATTGTTGAGATCCGAGAAAATGGATTCTCTGCTCACCCTGGTAATGCCCGTCATAACAGCCCGTTCCAGATAGGGATTCGTCTTAAAGGCAGCATTAAAAAGACTTCTGGTAAATGCCGTCAGTTCCTCCCAGTATCCGTCCACGTAAGCCTCCTGCATAGGGGTATCGTATTCGTCCAGCAGAATGATCACATTTTTTCCATAATAACGTGACAGAAAATCTGACATTTTATGCACAGCCCAGGTTGCCGTCACTTCCTCCATGCGGCAGTTCACGCTGCGAAAATATACTTTTTCCTCCTCTGTCAGCAAATCGCCCTCCAGAAGAAAAATGTTTTTATTATACAAATCCGTCAATATCTGAAAGATTCTCTGAATTGCAGCCTTGTACCCCTTTTCCTTCACGCTGGCAAAGGACAGGCTGATAACCGGATAAGTTCCCTGAAGCTTACGAAACTTCTCACTCTCCCAAATGGAGAGCCCCTCAAACAGTTCACTTCTCTTTGCATAATTTACAGAAAAAAACTGCTCCGTCATACTCATAGCCAGTGTTTTTCCAAATCTTCTGGGCCGTGTAATCAGTGTTACACTGTCCCCGCTCTCCCACCATTCCCGGATAAACGACGTTTTATCGATATAAAAGTATCCTTCTCTTCGAATAGTCTCATAGTTCTGACATCCGATGCTTATGGTTCTCGCCACAGTCCTTCCCTCCTTTTCCTGCCGCTTTTTCATCTGCCCTAAGTATAGCGGATTTTTAAATATTTTACAATTATTACTTGCCTGCTGACATCCCTGAGTTACTGTCCATGTGTTGCTGTCCATGTGTTGCTGTTCGCTCCGTGACCAGTAACGTCCATGTTTCAGTCCGCATCATTATAAAAAATTCTTAAAAAGTAATGCCGCAAAATAAGTTGTTCTCTTATCCTGCGGCATCCTCTGTTATTCACATATCGTCTTTTACTTCTGAGAAGCTAAATACGCTGCTTTCCCTTCCTCATAAAGATTTTTCCCCTCACTGTCAATAATCACTACAAGGGGCATATCCTCCACATAGAGCTTCCGAAGTGCTTCCGCCCCCAGATCCTCGTAGGCGATCAGCTCACACTTCTTAATACATTTTGCCAGAAGTGCACCTGCTCCGCCGATGGCTCCAAAGTAAACGCCGTGATATTTTTTCATAGCCTCCACAACCTCCGGCAGTCTGGCACCCTTGCCAATCATACCTCTGGCGCCGACCGACATCATAGTAGGCGCATAGGCATCCATCCGTCCGCTGGTGGTAGGCCCGGCAGAGCCAATCACCTGTCCCGGCTTGGCCGGAGTAGGCCCCACATAGTAAATGGTAGCATCTGTGGGATCAAAGGGAAGCTCCTCGCCTCTTGAGAGCGCCTCGCACATCCTTTTATGTCCCGCATCTCTGGATGTATAGATAGTCCCGGTCAGATAAACACTGTCTCCGGCATGAAGCGTCTTTGCTGTTTCCTCTGTAAGGGGCAATTGAATATGTTTCTCCATCCTAGATCACCTCCGTCTTATGGCGTGTCACATGGCAGTTGATATTCACTGCACAGGGCATACCTGCAATATGGGTGGGCAGGGTCTCAATATTGAGAGCCAGTGCCGTAGTCTTTCCGCCAAAGCCCTGGGGCCCGATGCCGAGCTTATTAATCTTTTCCAGCATCTCCGCCTCCAGATCCGCATAATAGGGATCCGGATTCCGCTCGTCCGTGCTGCGCATCAGAGCCTTCTTCGCGAGCAGCGCACACTTGTCAAAGGTGCCGCCGATTCCCACGCCCACAACCATAGGCGGACATGGATTGGGGCCGGCTGTCTCCACTGTCTCCAGAATAAAATCCTTGATTCCCTCAATTCCCGCAGAGGGCTTAAACATACGGATAGCGCTCATATTCTCGCTTCCAAACCCCTTAGGGCCAACCGTCACCTTAATCTGCTCCCCGGGAACAATCTCCGTATAAAGCATGGCCGGGGTATTGTCTCCCGTATTTCCACGGCGTACCGGGTCCTTTACCACGGATTTCCGAAGATATCCTTTGTCATAGCCGCGGCGTACACCTTCGTCCACGGCTTCCCTTAAATCGCCGCCCGCGATATGCACATCCTGTCCAATCTCCAGGAATACACAAGCCATTCCGGTATCCTGACAGATGGGAACGCTCTCCTGTTCCGCAATCTCAAAGTTCGTAATAATCTTATCCAGTACCCCCCGGGCAATCTCCCAGTCCTCGCATGCCCGGCAGCGCCGGATGGCACCCTGGACATCCTTGGGAAGATACTGATTTGCTTCAATACATAATTTCTCCACAACATCTGTAATCTGCTGTGCCTGAATCTCACGCATGAGCAATCACCTCCTGAATTTAATATTTATAATGAAATTTATTTCATTCCACCCTGTCTTTTGGCCGCCTGCTTTTGCCGCCTTGCTTCCCTGGCCTTTTTCTTAAGCCTGTAGTAAAGCTCAAGGGCCATCTGATTTGCAATCTGTCCCATCCAATCTGTCTCCTTTCCAGCGTAAGCCAAAACCTATATCTCAAACATTCGTTTTAAACTCTATATCTGATTTTAAAATAAATCGGCGATAATTGCAATGCATATTCACTGGTTTATTTCTCTTTCCCGCCTTCCCCTGTGTCTGTCCCTGCCGGATCCGTCCCGGGGGCCTCTTCTGTTTCCGCCGGTGCCCGGCTCTCCTGAACCGTGACCGTTTCCTCCGCCCTCTCCCGGATGCTCTGTTCCGGGCTGCCCTTCCTCACCCTCTTCCAAGTGCTCTGTTCCAGGCTGCCCTTCCTCACCTTCCTCCGGACGCCCTGCTCCGGGCTGCCCTTCCCCGCCCTCTCCCGGGCTCTCTGGTTCGTCTCCATCTTCTCTTCCTCCCGGCTGCTCTTGTCTGCCGGATTCGTTTCCCAGCGCATCCGCAACGGCATCCATAATGCTGTTGCTGGAAAATGTAGCTCCGCTGACCGCATCCACGTCCGCAGTCTGATCCGTAAGAATCGCATCTATGACGGCAGACTGTGCTCTTTGGAAAAACTCCCGATCATCCCGAAAGGAAAGCACGGTAATATCCGCAATATATCCGTCCTCCACCGTGACCTGCACCTTTGTAGTTCCCCGAAATCCTTCTCCCTCACCCGTATATACGCCGTCTTTGTAACTTCCGTTTTCCTCTTTTTCCGCACTCTGCCCATCCGATGATATGGTTTCTGCAGCGGGTAAGGATATGAGACTTCCCGCAAGAACCGTACCGCCGATTGCCGCTGCGGCTGCAGTTCCCGCTATGGCTCCGGAAGGACTGGCAGACAGGCTTTCTTTGGGGCATACGCTAATGCACTGCATACACTGAATACATTCCCCTGATGCCACCGCATCTCTTTCGGGTATACGGATTCCCATGCTGCACGTTCTCGTACAAAGCCCGCAATCTGTGCAGGAATCGCTGCTGCGCCTTATTTTATACAGCCTCTTTCCGGAAACCAGGGCAAACAGCGCCCCCAGGGGACAGAAATACCGGCAGAAAAACCGACTGACCACAAGAGATCCTGCGGCAATTGCCAAAAGCAGCACAAAACCCAATGTAGATACAGCCCGAGTTACCACAGAAAGATTTCCCGATACCAGCATTCCGAACACGCCCCAGGGATTCCATGAGGAATCCACGGGCAGCGCCAGTATCCATACGCCTGCTGTTATAAAAGCAAGAATGACATATTTTAAAAATTTCATCACAGAGTCAAGCTTCTCCGGAATCCGCACCTTCCTGAAAATAAACCGTCCGGGGAAAAAGAAGAGAAGCTCCTGCACCATCCCAAAGGAGCACAGAAAGCCACAGAAAAAGCGGCCCCAGAGCACAGTGACCAGCAGCACCATGCAGACAAGGATGATCTGGGGGAACAGCCCGCTAAAGGAAAAACGTCCTTCCATCACTGCCGCCACCAGATCTCTCACTGCCGAAAACACCGTAATAAACAGTCCCGGAAACAGGATAAATGCGGCAAGCTGAATCAGATGCCGGATGAATTGTGTAAAAAAGCCTCTTTTCTTCCTCATGGACAGATACCTCCCAAATAATTCACAATTATAACATTTGGACAGATACAATACAACTTTAACAGCAAATACGGCAATAATTTCGTTGATAACGGCAACGGCGGCTGTTCCAGCATAATGACCAACACAGGCCAGGAACAGTTCGTCCTTGGAAGAAAAATGAGAGCACTGACTCTCCACATATGAACGTAAACGCCCGCAAGAAGTAACTTTTATATTTTGACTATTCTTGGAATGTGACCTTGTCACAGAAGCTGCGGTCAGAATATGATATACTGCTATGAAACAAACCAAAATTGGAGGAATGAAGATGGCATCTAAACGATTTGCGGCCGTAGATAAAACGATTTGCGTTGCCTGCGGCGCCTGTGAGAAAGCTTGTCCGTTAGGGGCGATTAAAGTACATAAAGGCTGTTTTGCAAAGGTCTCAGAAGACAAATGCGTAGGATGCGGAAAGTGCGAAAAGGTCTGTCCGGCAAACAGTATTATAATGAAAGGCAGGGAAAACATATGAAAACAAAGAAAAAGCATTGGTATGATTACTTATGGATATGGTCCATCGTATATTTTGCACTGGGATTTTTCAATATTTTATTTGCCTGGCTCGGTATGATCGATTTCCTGCTGCCGATCATGCTTGCGGTATTTGGCGGCAACAAGTTTTTCTGTAACCATCTTTGCGGCAGAGGACAATTATACTGCAAGCTGGGCGGAGATTTCAAGTGCTCCCGAAACAAACCCACGCCGAAATGGATAGCTTCCAAATGGTTTCGATACGGTTTTCTGATATTTTTTCTGACCATGTTTGGCAATATAGTTTTTCAGACCTTCCTTGTAGCAAGCGGGGCGGAAAATCTGCGTGAAGCGATCAAGCTGTTCTGGACATTCCGTATTCCGTGGGGATGGACATATTCGGGGAGCATGTTCCCGGATTGGGCAGCGCAGTTCAGCTTTGGGTTTTACAGCCTGATGCTTACATCTCTTTTAATCGGTCTTATTGTTATGATCTTCTTTAAGCCAAGGACATGGTGCGCTTTCTGCCCGATGGGAACGATGACACAGGCAATCTGCAAATTACGGAACAGAGTAAAATGATGTTGAAATGTCGCGAACTATAGCCTGTATCGTTTCCTCATTGTACTCTGATAACCCGGCATCTGTACTGCAAAAGGGAAAAACATATTTTCCAACGCATTGCGCCAAGGAGGACTCACAAAATTTTTCAAACAGGCTCTGAATCAATTCCGTGTTATATTCTGACCAAAAAGACTTTTAGCTGTCCGGAATAATTATGTCCGTAAAGTGGAGTTCCATAAAGAACACAGTCTGCATTGATAATTTTATTCAACAGCATATTAACTTCATCCTGCTGGATGCACCTATAATGTTCCATATCATTTTGACAGAAAGAACAACCGGTGCATCCATTGATTTTAAAGTCTGTAAGAGATATGGCTTCCTGTTTTTCACCTACCTGTATAGTATATATGATATTGCCCGGCAGTCAATAAAAACCTTCTTCCTTTGTACGGTGAACCGTTCCCGCCGGAACAAAAATAACGTCCCCTTTACAGACTTTCCTCTGAAAATCCAGACGTTCTTTACAACTACCCATTTTTACCAGTCCCATTCCCTGCTCTATCCGTATCAGCTGGTCCGTATCCTCATGAATTTCCAGACCGATATCCGAACATACCGGAATACACATAAGTGTCATTTGCGCATAACAGCCCGTCCAGATTTCGGTACGATAATTTGTATTCCGTACTGCCCTCTGTAAAACATTCTCCACATAAGGCTCTGCTTTCCAATTCTATTGCCGCAAAATTTCATCCATGTTCCGTTTCCCATAAACAATTCGCAAAATGAAAATCATTTTTTCATTGGAATCCGGCAGATAATACATAATATAATTACCTACCAGTTTCTTTCTGACCTCTATATTTGATAAAAATTCATTGATGACCAGAGAACCGCTTTCCGGAAAAGATCGCACTTCCTCAATAGCTCCTTGCAATTTTCCCACAAAGTTCGATACCGCTGTTGGATTTGCTAACTCTACAGCGATATATCCTACAATATCATCCAAATAGGCATCCGCTTTATGAGTCAAGTGATATCCCCATTTAGATTCCATATTTTCTCCTTATATCGCTGATCGCTTTTTCTCCATCCACAGTACGTCCGGCTTTTACATCTTCCAAACCTTCTATGATGGCTTTTGCTTCGTACATTTTCTGCATAGTCCGTTCATAATACTCAATATCCATAACAACCAGACGTCCGTACCCATTCTTCGTTACATAAACCGGTCCGTTTTCTTCAGCGCAGCGCCGTTCTATCTCAACCGTATTTTTCAAATCACGCATAGGAATAATCTGCATAAAAACGCCTCCTTTTTTGTGGCTTTATTTTGCACTAAATTTAGTCACATGTCAAGGAATTGAAATCGTAAAGTCATCAATTGAAAGGCAACAGGTTCTTATGGAATTCAATCAGCTCTGCTTTCTGCAGCGCCTGCCCCTTTGTCATCCCTTCTTTTTCGGCGACTTCAAAGATGGAAAAGGGAGCCCCTTTCGGATAATACCCGGCTGGTACAGTCTGAAAGCTATGATACACAAACTCCCTTCGGGGCGGACAAGCTTTAATTCTTTCACCTGTCTGCCCCGGAGGGAGCATATCAAATCAGTTCCATTTTACACGGAAAACATTTTATTTCTTGGCAATCGCTTTCTTTGCGGCCGCCGCAATGGATGCGCCGTCCAATCCATACGTTTCTTTCAAGAATCCCATATTTCCTACTTGACCGAACTTCTCATGTACGCCTATGCGTTCTACCGGAACAATGTACTCTTCCATAACCACCTGGGTTACCGCATCGCCCAGACCGCCGTTCACACTGTGATTCTCACAGGTTACGATTGCGCCTGTCTCCCTGGCGCTGGCAATAATCAAATCCCGGTCAATGGGACGGATGCAGAACATATCCACTACTCTTGCCGAGATACCGTCCTTCTCCAGAAGCTCCGCAGCAATCAGGGCCTCCTCCACCTCAACGCCGGCTGCAATCAGAGTTACATCCTTACCTTCCCGCAGAACATTGCCCTTGCCCAGCTCAAATTCGGATCCCTCGGCATAAATGTCAGTCACAGTCGTGCGGGCCAGACGGGTATAGGTCATACCCTGGTGCTCCTCTAACTGCCGGTACAGAGCCGTTGCGGCCGTATTATCCGCAGGCTCCACAATCACGATCTCCGGAATCGCCCGCATAATGGCAATATCCTCAAAGGGCATATGAGTTCCCCCGTTATACATGGCTACAACACCGGGATCCGAGCCAATCATGTTAACATTTGCCTTAGAATATGCGCCGGAAATAAAGACCTGATCCGCTACACGGCGGGACATAAAGGGTCCGAAAGAGTGAACCCAGGGCTTCATGCCTGTATGAGAAGCACCTCAGGCAAATCCAACGGCATTTGCCTCCTGAATACCAACGTTAATCCAGCGGTCCGGATATTTTTCAACAAACTGGAACATATCAAATTTTACGATTGACAGACCCAGATCGCATTCTACATGCATAATTTTATCATCCCGGCCCATAGCCTCCATCAGATAGTCGCTATATGTAGATGCCAGCGTTTTTTCATTCATTTTTCGCTCAGCTAATTTAATCATAATTCTCCGCTCTCCTTTCCATTTGCCTTTCTACTTACGCATTCAATGCTGCAATTGCTTCGTCAGCCGCTTCACGGGTTACATCAATGTGGTGATTCCATTCGGTTTCCGCCCATACAACGCCCTTGCCTTTCAAGGTATGGCAGACAATTGCCGTAGGAGATCCCGTATGGCTCTTGGCCGCCGCAATCGCCTCGCCCAGCTGATCAAAATCATGTCCGTCCGCCACATCAATCACATTCCATCCAAATGCGGCAATCTTTGCATTAATATCGGCAATATTATCAACCTGAGCAACCGGCCCGTCCAGCTGCATCTGATTGTAATCCACAAACATAATGAGATTATCAATCTTTTTATGCGCGGCGTTCATCATTGCTTCCCAGTTCTGGCCCTCCTGCAGCTCACCGTCGCCCACGATGCAGAATACCTTGCTGTCTTTTCCCTGCACTTTAAGGCCGTAAGCCACGCCGGATGAAACCGAGAGCCCCTGGCCGAGAGAACCGGTCGTAACGTCAATGCCGGGAGTCCTGTGCATATCACAGTGGCTGGGGAGATTTGTGCCCTCCTGATTCAGCGTCTTCATCTCTGAAAGGGGCATGTATCCGCACAATGCCAGTGCGGCATAAACGGACGGTCCCGCATGACCCTTGGAGCAGACCAGGCGATCCCGATCCTCCCAGTGGGGATTTTTCGGATCATGACGCATCTGGTCCCCGTACAAAGCTGCCAGAATTTCCACAATGGACATCGCTCCGCCCAGATGCCCGAAACCTCTGCTTGCAAATTGTTCCAGAGACTGGATTCGAATATTCTTTGCCAGTTCCTTAAGTTCCTGTAACTTCTTTTCACTGTACATAAGTCAGCACCTCCATAAATTTTCCATTGCACATCGTCCTGTGCCTCTATGTCTTTAGTAGTTTTATCTTATCAGATGACCCGGATTAGGGAAATGGATAAACAGCTCCCATTCCATAGCCATATGTGTAAAATGTTATCTTTTTTCCTATATACCCGTGCTGGTATATGTATTTTTTTATTTTCACAGGAAAAATATTATCTTTCCGCATACATATTATACAAAAATCATTTCTCTCAAATCGCCTAAAAAAGCAAATTCCACCCACAGGCAGAATTTCAGATTGCAAACAACCATATTTATGCTATAGTTATATCAGATGCTTCTATTGATAACTCATTAGGCGGTGGTATTTATGATACAGGTATTGATTGTCGCGGACAGAAAACACTACATTCAGCGAATTTGTGCTCTGTTAGAACACTATGAGGATCTTGTTTTAAATGTGGTGTTCCATAGCACAGATATTTTTGACGCTTATTTACAATATGCCCCCGATGTGATCTTAATTGATCCGAAAATACAGCTGCCTCTTCCCGCAATTTTAGAACATTTTGAGGCACGCCGCTGGGACTGCCTTTTTTTTATAGAGAAAAAGCCGGATTTTCTAGTGCCTACACCACAAACCGTATTTATAGATTTAGAGCAAGATAATTTATATCTGTTAATTCAAAAATATCTCCATGATCGGAGACATTCCCAGCCGTCTGCAAAATCTTTGCTGAATATTATATCGCCGGATGGCAGGGATATTCTAAAACTCGGGCCGGACTTGTATTTTATTATGATGTGCATAAGCCTTTCCGCCGATGAACCGCCCCTCGGCTCAGATACCGTGAGCCAACTAAAAAATGCAGTGAAAACAGTAGGAAATTGCGATATATTCCGTATCCTTGAACGGGATATAGTGATTGTTATGAGGAAAAGCCAGATGAATCCCTCCATAGATTTTAACGAAGTTTATTCCATCGTATGCCGCATAACGAAAATCCCTTACAGCGCAGTCAGGAAAGACCGGGTTCCTCTTGAAGCTCTAGAAAGCACATGCCAAAGTATCCTCAGTGCTTCCGAGCGCTGCTACTGCCTCGGCCCTAAATGCTTTACCATGCAGGAAATCGATACCATGCCCCTCCAGAATGATGTATTTTACTTCTATTCGCTTTTTGTGCAAATGATGGGCTGTTTTTTTGAACATGATCTGAAATCCTTTACAGCCTGCATCCGTAATTTTTATACAGGTCAAATCATATCCGCCGGAAATCCCATTGCCCTGGAATGCCTGCATGAATGGCTTTCCTTTGCCGAAGACACCCTTTTCCGGAAATACGTTCCGGGCACGGCCTTTTCCTACGCCTGCATATACGGCTCCGCCGAACAGGAGTGCCAAAGAATCCTTGAACACTGGTCTCAGATTTATTTCAGATATGACAGGCTGCCTTACCGTCCGGCCACGATACAGGCCTTATATTGTCTGCTGCAAAATTATTCCGAGCCCGGATTTTCCCTGGATGAAGCTTCCAGAAAAATAAGATTTTCAAAAACGTATACGAGCCGCTTTATCAAAGAAGATATTGATCAGTCATTCGGAGACTTGCTCTTAAGGCTCCGCATGCAGCATTCGTGTATTCTTTTAAAAATGACCTCCGTCACCGTCAAGGATATCGCCCTGGCTGTGGGATATGGAGACGCACAGTATTTTTCAAAGGTTTTTAAAAAACAAACCCATATGCAGCCAACCGATTTCCGCCAGCATTTCCAAAAAAGGAGACAGCCATGATTGCTTTTATCCGGGAAAAAAGCTCCGGGCCCCATCTGAAAAAAGTGGAGGAACCCCGGATTCAAAGCCCCGATGAGGTTAAGATCAAAATTTCATACAGCACATTGTGCAGGGACGACATGGATATTTATGACGAATT
The DNA here is from genome assembly GCA_021770065.1 of Lachnoclostridium sp. Classification (GTDB taxonomy): domain Bacteria; phylum Bacillota; class Clostridia; order Lachnospirales; family Lachnospiraceae; genus Laedolimicola. The sequence goes on from JAETRR010000004.1 coordinate 59,509, forward strand.
TAATATGTTTGGCTATGGAATCATGGGACATGAAGCCGCAGGCATCATTGTGGAAGCAGGTGCGAATGCACAAATGCATGGTTTTTATCCGGGCTGCCGGGTGACCCTGATCCCATTTAACTCCTGTGGAACCTGCAGGCACTGCATTTCACAAAATCCGCAGAACTGCTCCGAAGCCCATCTTTTAGGCGGCGTACTCTGCGAATTCGTTGTGCGGAGCTTTAGAAACTTAATTTTGCTTCCGGACTGGCTTTCCTTAAAACAAGCCAGTTTATTAGAACCCGTTGCGGACATATTGACCGCATTGGAGAAAGTAACCATTGACTTCTCAAATGACATTCTTATTATTGGTTCGGGATTTTTAGGGCTGACAGCCATACAGATTCTCCACATGATGGGAGTGAAAAAAATTGTTGTAGTTGAGCCTTTAGAGGAACGGCGGAAACTGGCCCTTAAGCATGGCGCCACACTGGCATACGATTCCCAGGCTCCCAATTTACAGCTGACGCTTCTCAAGGCCACTGACTTCCAGGGCTTTGATCTGGCTATTGACACATCTGCAAGAGCGGATATTTTTGATTTTACCCTCCCGTGCCTGACGCACGGGGGAACTATTCTATTGCTGGCCTATAAAAATGTCCAGTCCAAAATCAGCGTTCCCATATTGCACGTGTATTCCCAAAATATGAAGTTAATCTGGTCCGCACTGTGTAATATAAAAAGTCTGCACTCCGCCATGCACCTGATCCAGCGTTTAACGCTTGATGGGTTAATCACAGCGGAGTACCCTTTTGAGAATGCCTGGCAGGCCTATCACCGCTATCTTGGAACGGAAGAAATTAAAATAGGAATCCGATTTCCATAATTAGTATCAAGACGAAATAAGCCGGCCTCTTAGTGTCGGTTCCCTCCCTGGAATGCAAAACAGACACTGCCTTTTCCCTGCTTTAGTATCTTTCGAATGACATTTTCAATCGTCTTTTCATCCATCATTTTGCAGGATGCAGTATCACGCTTTGCAGCCTCATCACGGCAGAAACAATAATCACAGTTCATATTGCAAAGTTCTGAATCTAGAATATCAGCCGCGCATATTTCCAGGTGTTATATATACTGATACAGATTATCACGGCTGTGAGACACAGAAGCAGCCTGTCTACCGCTTTATTATCCATCTTCCTGTTTATCCTCCGGCCGGCAGCGCCGCCGCCGATTCCGCCTGCCGTCATCAGTACCAGGGCGCCCATGCCAAACTGCGGTACCGAGCGCGTGACGAGTGTTGTCAAAAGGTTTGCAAGCTGGCTGAACAGGATGATATACAGGCTGTTCTGCGCTGCAGCCTTTGTGTCCATGCTGAAGAAGAAAAACAGTACCACAAGGTTGATCGGCCCACCTCCGATACCCAGAAAGCTGGACATCAGCCCCAGAACAGCGCCAATCAACAGACAGGCTGCTTTACTCTTAACTTTGTATGTTCTGATTCTCTGCTTATAAACGGCGTACACAAGCGTGCCCGCTGTGATCACTGCCAGGCATCCTGCCTGCACTGCCCCTGCCGCATTCTGGTTCCCGAACATGGTTCTTATCAGCTTAAAGATCTGGCTGCCAAGTACGCCGCCGGCAGCAGAGCCGGCAGCCAGCGGGGTCGCGGTTTGAAAGCTGACCCGGCTTTCGCCGGAGCAGAGGCTTTTGAACACGCTGCAGCAGCTCATGGCCAATACCGTGCAGCCGGAAAGAAAACTGATCTCAGATACGCCGGCCAGGCCGCAGAGATCCAATACCGGTTTAATAATCACGCCGCCTCCGATGCCGCAAACCGCACCAACAGCAGATGCAGAGAAACTGATCGCCAGAAACAAAAGATATTCCATTTACAGCACTTTCTCCTTGGTTTTTTCTTCCAGCTGCAATGCGGCGCTCATATATTCGCAGCCCGAAGGAACTATGTAATCTGTTATGTTCCTGGAAAAATCAAATTGATGCAGTCTCTCCAGCTTTCTCGGCGTATATGGAACCTTATAAATTTCTCCATTACAGACTGCCGGTTTCAGTCCGGGCTCTGATTTACATTTTTCTGTCAGAATTGCATGCAGTTCGGCACTGACTTCTTTTTCCCTGGATACCAGATTTGTAAGCTCATGCGGATCATTTCCCAAATGAAAAAGCTGTTTTCTTCCCCCGTTTGCCATGTAAATATATTTCCACTGCCCTTTTCTTACCATCATTTTAAACTGATTCGTTCCGGGCCTCCCGTATGTTCCGAAGAAAACCTCCCGCTTTTCACCCTCCAGAACATTAATTCCGTCTCTTAAATCTGCATCCCCGGCCGCTGCAGCTGCAATTCCGTATAGATCCGTTAAAGATATCAAATCATCAACCGTCTGTCCGCCTTCCCACTTCGCCGGATAGCTTAGCAGAAACGGAATTTTAACAGATTCCTCAAAAAAGCTTTCTTTCTGCCATCCTCCATGATCTCCGGCCATTTCACCATGATCACTAAAGAAGCATATCATTGTGTCTTCTGCATCCGGGCGCTCTTCAACCTTATCCAGAATCTTACCGATACAATCATCAATATATGATATTTCTCCATAATATCTTGTCTTCCAGTTCCGTGCCCATGCATCGTTAATATCATCCGCATAGATCAGATAGTTCATCCATGCAATCTGTTCATCCATGGAATCCGTATAGGCATTTCCTCTGACCGGATTAGGCATGCCATCGGGATCATACATGCGGTTATATGGGATCGGCGGCGCACAGGGGGGATGGGGCCCTACAAATGAGACAAATCCAAAAAACGGTTTATCGTCTTCTCTGGCAAGCTGCTCAACCGCCTTCTTTGCAGTAAATGCTTCCACCGTATGTTCCGCAGGCATACCGCTCATCTGGGGTACAAAGTACATATTTGTCCGCTCGCCATGTAACTGTTCTAAATGTGCATATTCGGGATGTTCATTTTGAATATAGGATGCAAATCCGTCCTTCTCTCTTATCGCAGGTGTATCATACAGCTCTTCCGTGTGGATCTGCACATCATATCCCAATTCCTCGTATGGATCCGGGCTTGTATGGAATTTACCAATCCCAAATGTATAATACCCTGATTTTTTCATTTTCCTTGCAAGATATTCTCCGCAATAGCTTTCTACCCCGTTTGCTGCATCCGTATAAACCGGATCCGGCGATTCATTGCAGTAGCAGCCTAAATTATATGGCTCTTTTCCTGTTCTGACAACATATCTTGCCGGTACACATACGGGGCAGGGTGAATACGCATTTACATACGACCTTCCTCTTTTTACCAGTCTGTCAAGATTCGGCGTCTGAATGATTGTATTTCCCAATGCATTGATACAGTCAAAACGGAATTGATCACACATAATAAATAATATGTTTGGTTTTTTCATGACTTTTCATCCTCCTACCACCAACGGATTAAATCCGTAATTTGATTTCTCAAATCTACAAATCCTTTATCTGATACATTTCTGGGACGCGGAAGGTTGTTCTCAATTTCCGTTTTTACATGTGTCGGCTTATTTGTGAGAACCAGGACTCTGTCGCTTAAATATACGGCCTCTTCAATATTATGGGTAATAAAAATAACCGTTGTCTTTGTCTGTTCCCACAAATTCAACAACTCATCTTCAAGTTTGTATTTTAAATTCAAATCCAGCTGACCGTATGGTTCATCCATAAGAAGTAAATCCGGTTTTGTCGCAAATGAGCGTGCTATTGACAGACGCTGCAGCATACTGGCTGATAACTCTCTCGGATATGCCTTTCTAAAATCCGTTAAATTCACCATTTTTAGTGTTTTTTCTACGCGTTCCTCCATACAGGCTTTATCTACACCTTTGATTTTCAAACCGTATGCCACATTTTGCTCTACATTCAGCCAGGGAAAAGCGGAATACTCCTGTAAGATATATGCCAAATCATGTTTTTTCGGATCCACAGGTTCTCCGTCTAAAAGAATACTGCCTTTATCAATCTCCAGAATTTTACTTAACGAGTTAAGAAACGTCGTTTTTCCGCATCCTGTAGGACCTACAATGCAGAGAAACTCTCCCTTTTTTACAGTAAACGAGATGTTATCCAACACTAATAAATCCCCAAAAGATTTTGTCAGATTTTTTACTGCTACTTTGTCTTCTGCCATATTATCCCGCCTCGCTTTCTCTTGCATCTGCCAGCCGGCTGATTTCTTCTCTCAGCCGCAGAAATTCTTCCGACACCATACTTCTCGGCCTTGGTAAATCAATGACATATTCCTTCATCACTGTTGCAGGACATTCCGTCAAAATGATAATTCGATCTGCCAGATAAAGAGCTTCTTCAATATTGTTTGTAACAAATATAACCGTCCTTTTTTCCCTGGCCCAGATTTTTTCCACATCTTCTTCCATCAGATATCTGGTCTGGGCATCAAGATGGCCAAAAGGTTCATCCATTAAAATAATTTCAGGATCATTTGCATAAGCTCTTGCTATTCCGACTCTCTGCTGCATACCGCCCGAGAGCTGCACCGGAAAGTGTTTTTCAAAGCCGCTTAATCCAACCAGATCAATATAATACTGTGCTTTTTTTCTTCTTTCGGATTTAGCCGCCCCTCTGTGTTTTGGTCCAAATTCAACATTTCCCATAACACTCAGCCATGGGAATAACGCAGTAGTCTGATACACCATCCCTACATCTTCATTAAAACCACTGGATTTTTTATCGTTGATATAAATATTTCCATCCGTAATGTCTTCCAGTCCCGCTATCATTTTTAACAATGTTGTTTTTCCACATTGTCCGGCTCCGAATAAAACAATGAACTCGTTTTTCTTAATATCCAGATTAATGCCATTAATGATCTGAACGTCTTCACCATTAATTTCAAAACTCTTTTTGAGATTTTCGAGACGAACAACTGATTCATTTCCATTCAATTTCTTTCCTTCCATGAACACAGTCTCCTTTCCAACATTCTCATTAATGTTGCTAACACCAGACCAATAAACCCAATCGCAATCATACCCAGTACGTTATTTAACATGATCCCGCTCTGCATTCCGGCAAGAATAAGCCATCCGCAGCCTGATGTCGCTGTAATCATTTCAGCAGCCAGTACTGCCATCCAGCTGGTTGATAAAGAAACCTGTAATCCCGTAAAAATATACGGGACACATGATGGAAGTATAATAGTCAGAAATACATGATTTTTTTTCAATCCCAATACCCTGGCTACTCCCACAAGCTCCTGATCCACATTTGACGCTCCCGACATAACATTCATAACCATCTGTGAAAATCCGCCGACAAAAATAATAAAGTAAATGGTTGCATTTCCAATCCCTAACCACATAATCGCAATCGGAATCCATGCAATCCCCGGAATCGGCTTAATAATATTGAAGATGGGATACAGTATCGCTTTTCCCAATCTGGATGCCCCCATCAAAAGGCCCACAAGAGTTCCCAGCACGGACGACAGAGTATATCCGACCAAAACTCTCCCAAGGCTGATTCCTATATGCCCAAGTAAGGTAACACTTCCTATGGGTTCTATGAATCCTCTGATCATCCCGGCGGCAACTTCCGGCGGCGTCGGAAATATAGTCCCAAATTTTGTAAATATACATGTCAGCTGCCAGATGATAAAGAATGAAAGTATGCCCAATGTTCCAAGCACTACCGCCTGAATTGACTTGCCTGATAATTTGAACTTCATACTAGCGACCGCCTTTCACTAATTTTCTTCTCAGCATTCCAAGAAGCCATGTAAAAAGTGCGCCAAAAGCACCAATCACTAATACTCCCATGAATACGATATCTATTCTGCCGACCATCCTGCTTGTCTGAATCATGTAGCCTAATCCCTGAGTTGCCGCTACCAGCTCTGCTGCCACCAGCGTAACCCAGGAAGCATTTAAAGCCACTTCAATTCCCGCAAAAATCATTGGTCCCGCTGTCGGAATTGCTACAGTGAATAATATCTGCCTGTCAGATGCCCCGAATGTCTGTGCAACCCATTTGTGGACAGGATTCATCTGCTTAATACCGCTATAAGAATTAATGATTGCCGGCACTATAGATGCAATTGCGATTACGGTTACTTTAGACCAAATGCTCAGCCCAAACAGCATCAGCATAATCGGAACCCAGCCTACCGGAGGAATCGGTTTGATCAAATCAAAAAGAGGTTTAAAAAACAGATCGAATTTTTCAAACCATGCCATGCAGATTCCCAATGGAACGCCAAGCCCGACACCAATTATAAAACCAAGGACAGACTCTTTTAAACTGGTAAGTATATGAGCTGTTAAAACACTCCCGTCAGGATTTGTATTTGATAATTTATAGAGAAACACATTCACAATAGTTCTCGGGCTTGGGAGTTTTTTGGGCGGAATCAGCCCAAAAATCTCTGTCACACATTCCCAGATTAAAATAAAAGCCGCAAAGGATATGACAGATATCAATAAATATTTTTTTCGCTCTCTTTTTTCCTTCTTAGTCATTTCATATCTCCCATTAAGGGGCTGCCTTATTTCCCGACAGCCCCTTCTATCTGCATCTGTTCCGTATTTTCCAGATACGGACAGTTACTTCTGCTTACTTTAATGCTTCCTCCCACAAATCTGCTTTTACTAAATTCGTCTTAAACTCTTCTGCCTGTTTTGCTTCAATCTGTCCAATCTGTGCATAAAAATCTGCCGCAGCGTATTCTGCTGTTCCATATTCCATTGTTTTCTGCTCTTCAGATGTTACAAACACTCTGAGTTCTGCTTCTTGATCAATCGTTTCATCTGTTACTTCAAGGGCATTTTCTTTATAGAATTTTTTCATCTGTTCTTTCTTTAAATTAAGATCCCCTTCAAGCTCGTCTGCCGCTCTGTAACATAATTTTAAAAATTTAACCAATTCCGGTTTCATGTTTTCATATGCATCTGCCGAGCAGATCACATCTGTATTTGTTGAACAGAAATCTACCAGTTCTGCCACCTGCTGCCATCCATACTCATCTGTAACTTCTGTTGACCATGGAGTCGGGAGTGCAACCACATCACCCTCTCCAAGTGCAAATGTCTGCACACATGTCTGATAATCCATGGGTACCATTTTTACATCATCAGCGCTTAATCCCATAGCCTCTAAATAAGATAATGCCAGCTGGTGTGTGGATGTCCCGGCTGTATAAAGAATTGTAACGCCTTTTAGGTCTTCCGCCGTTCCATATACTTCCGGATAGGTAGGATTGCTGCCCTTGTTATCTAAAACCCTGCTGTCTCCTCTTACAAACAGACGGTCTCCTCCGGTATTGCTGGATGTTCCGATTATCTTCGCTTCATTGTTTACCGCTCCAAATACATATGCCGGTCCCTGGAATCCAACATCCCATAATTCTGCGCCTAATGCCTCATTTGCTGCTGCGCCATTTGCATAGAGCTCCACTTCAAGATTCAGTCCTTCTTCTGCTGCCCAGCCCTGATCTACAATGTACGACAGCAAAACACCATTAAAGTTCGGCATAGACTGTACTCTTAATGTGGTAAGTTCCTCTGCGGCCGGCGGCGCATCCTCTTCACCTGTTTGTTCCGGTGCACTGTCTGTTTGTTCCGGTGCACTGTCTGTCTTTTTCGCTCCGCACCCGGCAAGCATTCCGATCACCGTCACTGCTGCCAACAACATTGTTAAAATTTTTTTCTTCATTTTGTTTCCCCCTGTTTTTAATATTTTTTGGTAAGTTGTTGATGAAATCATACCAATTCCCGAAAAAGTTCACAATCTCATATAAACACCGTTTCTATTACAATTCTGTCTTATATTCTTGCTGCTGTATGCGGCGCTGACAATTTTCCGATTATTTTTGTTATTTTTCCGTATATATATGCGTATGTCTCTCTCTTTTTCTTTGTATTATGATAAAATATAATTCTACCATCGTATTGGAGGATTTCTTTATGAAAGCAAAAATGGAACACATCTGGAAAATAAAATATATATTACCTGCACTGCTCGTATTAATGATTTCCATCATTTCATTCCTGATCATGTGGTTTTCTTTCCATTCATATCAGGAACATTTTATAGACAATTTAACAGCAGAACATAAGAATACGCTTTCTCAGATTAAAGGAAATATTAAAGGAATCCAGTCAGAAATCATTACCATATCGGACTTATTTGTAAATAATAAAGATTTCTTAAAAATCATTGAGGAGATTCCTGCTGCTGCCGCATTTGGATATACAGAAAACTATCATACCCTGGAGCAGTTAGATTTAAGTATCCGTGAAATGCTCTCCCACTGTTCTTTCAACTATGAGATTCAATTTATAAGCGAAAATGATTTTTTCTACTCTACGGATCCTGCGAAAATTGATGTCATGAAGCTATATAAGGAACAGCTCTGGTATTATGATGCCATCTCTTCCAGCGACGATTTCTACTGGCTGCCTTCTATAAAAATTAATGGTTCTCTGGCTTATGATAAACATTATTTTTCTTTACTGCGCTTTATAAAGGACTCTGACGGCAAAGCTCTTGGATTGCTTATGATTAATATTCCGGAAGATGTATTATACAATACTTATTGTGATCTGATTCTTTCCAGTAAAGGAAATATATATCTGGTCTCTAAAGAAGGGCAAATTGTTTCTCATAAGGACAAGCATATGCTCGGACACTTTTATTACAAAATGTCCACATTTTATGAACTTTTTGGAAAAAATAATGCTGCGATTATCAGCAAATCTGAAATCCCATATTTATTCTCAAAATATGAGACAGACGATTCTTCCTGGATCATCGTTGAGGAGATTAAATTTTCTTCCATACAGGAACCTTTTTTTAATATAAGCAGAACAATTGTTATATTTGTTTTTATCATCTGTTTTGCCGGTATTATAATTGCGCTGCTCGCATCAAAATATATTACCAGCCAGATCTCCCAGATATGCATTGCCATGGATGAAGCCATTAACGGAAATTTCAATATCGTTTTCCCCGACAAAGGCTTTTTTGAACTGCGTACTATTTCAAATGCCTGCCAGCAGTTCGTGAATAAAATTGCCGAATTGTTAAATGATATTAAAAAAAGAGAACGCCTCAAACGCATCACGGAGTTAAGATTCTATCAAATGCAGATTAATCCTCATTTTATGCATAATACTCTTTTTTCAATCAAATGCATGGTTGATATGGATCGGAAACAGGAAGCCTGTGAAATGATTGATTCACTAAACAGCATGATGAAAAATATTTTAAACACAGACCAGAAGCTCACTACTGTTAAAGAAGAAATTGAAACTTTAAGGTGTTATATCAGCATTCTCAGGAAACGTTACTCCAACTCTTTTATCGTAAATTTTGACATAGAGGAAAAATGTGAGGAAATGCTCATTCTGCGATTTCTGCTGCAGCCTATTGTGGAAAATTCCATATTCCATGGTTTTGCCAATCATAAAAACGATGGTGTTATTTATATTAAAGCTTTTTCCAGCCAGACACACATTTATCTCAGCGTAGAGGATAACGGTTCCGGGATATCACCCGAAATCTTAGAGGCATTGAATAAGGAGTCTTCTCCAAATTCAAAGCATCTTGGAATCAACAATGTGAAGGCCCGCCTGAAATTGCATTATGACAAAAATGCAGACTTTCTAATTGATACCCGGCCGGGAAAAGGCTGCAAAATTACAATCATATTACCCCAATATTTAATTCATGTTTCTAATCAGGAGGAAGATGCAGATGAAAATATTGATAGTTGATGATGAAGCAATTATCCGCGAATGGATACAATATTCCATCCATTCGTTTGAAATACCGGAATTAATCAGTGACACTGCATCTGACGGTTTGGATGCACTAAAAAAACTCCAGGCCTCCTCATACGATGTTGTTTTTGTTGACATACAGATGCCCCGTATGAATGGTCTGGAACTGCTCAACAGAATAAAAGAGATTTCTCCACAGACAATTACTATTATATTAAGCAGCCATGATGACTTTGAATATGCACGGGAAGCAATGCGGAACAATTCCTATGAATATATTTTAAAAAGCGAATGCAGCAAAGAACTTTTATATTCTATTCTCGCAAAATGCAAAAAGCTTCTTGCCCCAAACTCTATTTCACATAAAATACATGAGTACCTGCATTTTACCCTTCAGGATGAACAGGCTTCAATAACTCCTGAATATTTCAATCTGTTTGCAAATGAATATAATACGGAACCTTATTTCTGCATCTCCATCTTAAACGGATGTGATGATCTGAATTCCTGTTTCCATACATCCGTGCAGGAAGCCATTCTCTCTTCCTATGTATTTTTGGGCAGTGAAAATTCAGCCATGTTCTTCTTATGTTCCGTTAACTCAGAAATTGATTTGACTGATTTTGCCGATAGTTTGACTGATGCATTTCCAGATATCAGATTTGCTGTCAGCAAATACTGGTACAGTAAAAATAAAATCAGCGAAGCCATATTAAACTCCTGGTCTTTACTGGAGCATTTATATTATACAGAACATCCATATATCATAGGATACAAAACAGAAACCGCCGACCATGAAAATATATTAAACAACTTACACTCAGAAATTTTAGACAACATCAAATTTTATAATAACCGTTTATTAATGCAGAATTTTACAAAACTAAATAATTGGATATCAGAAAACAGGCCCTCGACTGAGACTGTCAAAAATATATATTCAAACATTTTATATACTCTTTGCGTTTGTGCTCCTGATATTTCTTTGAATTTCTTTTATAATATTAAGAATATTAAAAGAGAAATCTATAATTGTAATAATTTTGCCGAATTAACAGATTACATGATGATGACTATGAAAAATTTTATTTTCCCATTAAATTATTCTTCTAAATTCAGCATTCATGTTACCAAAGTCCTTGATGTGATCAGTGAGCACTACATGAATTTAAACTCTATTGGAGATATCGCCTCTTATGTGCATTTAAATTCTGATTATCTTACACGCTTATTTAAAAAAGAAACCGGAAAAAATCTAAGCACATTTCTTTTGGAGTATAAATTGAGTATCTCGGCAAATTTATTACGCAATACATCTCTTCAGGTGAGTGACATCGCAACACAGGTAGGCATATACAATATCAGCTATTTTTCAAAGAAATTTAAAGAATATTATGATACTCAGCCTATAAATTATCGTAATAAATACAAAAATAAAAACTGACAGTTTTTCATTCTGGCAGTTTGAGCTCAGCGGGTGGTTAATTGTTTCAAGCATTTCCATTTTTGTGTTTCAAAAATGGAAATGCTTGAAACTCTCTCTCTTTTACTAATTCGTCTTCTTCATGAGAATCTTTATTACTTCCTTTAAAGTTGTATCCTCTCCTACGTTTCCCGGAAAAATAATATAAGGAATCTGCGGCATCCTGCTCTCTTTTCCTGTTTTCCAAACCGGTATTCCGGGCTTAATCTGACCTAATATATGTGCTTTCTTTATTCCCAGTGCTTTTACAGCCACATCGCTGGATGTAATACCCCCCTTTGCGACAATGAAAGCCGGCAAAACATCCAAGCCTTTTACCAGATATTGAAGTGCTTCCGAAATTTTTACAGAAAGCGTCAATTCATCTTCTTTATCTCCCGTATCCGCTGAGATTAACTCTCTTGTCGTAAAGCAGCATACTGTTTTTCCATTCTTCAGACACTCCTTTTCTTCTTCGAGGCATCGTTCCATTTCTTTTTGGAATTTTTTTTCATTTCTGACAAGCGCCGCATTGAATTCAATAAACACAATATCAGGCAATTCTTTTAATGCCTCAATCTGTCTCGTTGTCTTTTCCGTATGTGAGCCTGCTATAATGATTCCCGAAGAAATGCTCTTTTCCATTCCCAGACTTTCTTTTGTAAGGAGCTGCTGTTTGGAAATATTGCCAAATACCTTCACAAAGGAAGCCGCGGTTCGAAACAAATATCTCTTTCCCTTTTTCATTGCCCGATATAATGCGATGCAGAATATTTTCAAGTCCATATCATCTACAGCATTTACAATAACTTTCTGAAAGTTTTGAGTCTCTAACAATTTTTTTTCTACTTCTTCCAGTTCCAGCTTCCTTAATTCTTCCAGTGAAATGCTTACAACATCCAAAGCTTTATATTCTGCCTTCGTTTTTTCTTCAATATACTCAGGCAGTGTTGATGCCTGGTATCCAAAGGTTTTATCCTGAGCAAATTCTGTTTCATTTACGGGAATAAAATTGTTTCCATATTGCACATAATGAATATTTTCAATCGTAAATCTTCTGCCTTCCCGAAAAAAGGGACATAAAATCTCTCCATCAATATCTCTTCCCGTGTTTCTGACAAATCCTTCTCTTAAAACCTGTGTTTCCACCGGGTAATGGCCTCTTAACGTACTGTCGGATCTGCTTATAAAAAGATATTCTTTTCCCCTTTCCTTTGATACTGCATTAACCATATCTGCAATCTCTCTGTGTACATTTCGGGTCTGCTCCCCGGTGAGGCCTCTGGAATTTGTCAAAATATAAAACATTTCCTTTTTCTCATCAAAGCCCTGTTCTATACTTTCTTTATCCCAGCTGGTATATACCGAAACATCGTGAACCGTCTGCCCCCCTGTGGGATCATCATCCAAAACAATAATCTTCTTATCCCAGCCTGCCCTCTCCTTTTTATAAAGCTCTTCTATGTATGTCCCATCCACTTTAGGCAGCGCATTTATAAGTGCTTCAAATTCCGAACTTTTCATTTCTCATCCTCCGCATAATGTACCGGCATTTCTTTTTCCTGTGAATACTGTCAGGCAACAATTAAACTCAATATACCTACCAGCACCAATGCGCACAGTGACAGTATTGTTGTAATAAAGGTCCACGTTTTCAGGGTCTGTCCTTCCGTCATATTAAGATACTTGCACACAAGCCAAAATCCACTGTCATTTACATGCGAGGCCATAACCGATCCTGCCGCTATTGCAAGAACAATCAACGCTTTCTGCATTTCCGAAACGGGCGATACTGCTATAATCGGATTCACAATTCCTGCTGCTGTAATCATAGCCACCATGCCGCTCCCCTGGCTTACTCTGATAAAAGCTGCAACAATATACCCTAAAAGAATAACCGGAAGTCCAAATTCTTTTACCATTGAGGCAATCACATCGCCCACTCCGCTGTCTAACAGCACCTGCTTAAATATGCCTCCGGCTCCTGTTACGAGCATAATAAGGCCGACAGGCAGGAACGCTTTTGAAGAAATCTCCAGAAGATCCTCTTTATGAAAGCCCCGGCGTTTTCCAAGAACATAAAAAGAAAGGAGTACTGCAATAAGCAGTGCAATATATGAAGTCCCCAAAAACTTAATAATCTGTGTAAAAACGCTCTCCTGAATTATGCTGCTTTTAATAAGAGCATCTGCACCGGTATTAGAAAGAATCAAAATAATCGGTACTGCAATAACCATGATAACGCTTGCAAAGGACGGTAAGTTTTCTTTTCCCTTATCCTCCAGAACAACATGCTCCGGAACCGGAATAAATACCTTTCGGTCAATATATTTGATACTATATAAATACCCTATAATTACAAGCGGTACAGATATAATAAGACCAAATAAGATCACATATCCCATATTCGCTTCCAAAGCTCCTGCTGTTGCCACTGGTCCCGGTGTGGGCGGAACAAACGCATTTGTAATGCACAGTGCAGTAATAAGCGGAAACGCAAATGTGGCAACCGATCTCTTTGTCTTACTGGCAACTGCAAATATAAGGGGCAGCATAATGATAAATCCGACATCAAAAAACACAGGTATCGCAACAATGAACCCTGTAATCGCAAAAGCCAAAGGCGCACGTTCATTTCCCAATCTTTTAATCATCGCCGATGCAAGTGACTGCGCTCCCCCGGATTCTTCCAACAGCTGACCAAAAACAGCGCCTAATCCGACTACGATTGCAACACTTCCAAGGGTACTTCCCATCCCGTTTTGAATGCTTGCAGAAATATCCGAAAGAGGCATTCCCACTACAATTCCAACACCAATAGATGCGATTAACAGCCCTATAAATGCATGCAATTTACATTTTAATACCAAAAACAGTAAAAAAGCTATCCCTAAGACAACAACTAAAATCATTCCAAGATCTCCCATTTGAATCCTCCTTTGTTATTTCACCAACTCTTTTACAATATTACCTGCCATGTTGGATACCATTCCCTGATCTGAACTTATTGGAATGTACAAAACTCCTTTTTTCAATAACTCTCTGGCCATCTCAACGTTATCGGCAACTGTTCCCACTGCTTTTCCCGCCCGATTCACTTTCTCAATGATTTGATCAATTACATTTAACAGCTTCGGATGTTCTCTCCTTCCCATCACTTCCCGCCCCAGAGACTGTGACAAATCCATCGGTCCTATAAAAATTACATCCAATTCTTCTAAGGACAATATTTCATCCAAATGTTCAACAGCCTCTTTTGTTTCACAATGAAGAACGGTCAAAATCTCTTTGTTCGCTATATCTATATACTCCTGCTTGTCCATCCTTCCATAAAGAGCTGCTCTGTGTGTAGGAGCAAATCCCCTGTTTCCCAAAGGTGCATATCTGCCTGCATCCACTGCTGTTTTAGCCTCTTTGTATGTATCCACATTGGGCGCATGAAAACCAAGCGCTCCCGTATCTAATGCCTGCATAATATTTACCGCCGTTGATTCCCTCACTCTTATAATCGGCACAATACCAGACAGGTCTGCAGCTCTTACCATATTCGTGATCGTTTCCGGATTATAGGAAACATGTTCGCTGTCTATTACAAAAAATTCCATTCCTGCACAACCAAGGATTTCCACGATACTGGCATCTGATGTTTTTACAAAGGTACCAAACACGGGCTGCCGGTTCTTTAATTTTTCTTTTATTGAATTTGCACGAATCATTTTTCCTTTTCTTTTCTTTCCTTCCCTTTACTTTACTTTGCTCTGCCCTTAATCTGAAACTTATACAGGCTTGTTGATGCCGTAACAAAAAGAGTATTCATCTCTTTCCCTCCAAAAACACAATTTCCCGCCTTCTCAGGTATCAAAATTTTTCCCAGACATCTGCCTTCCTGATTAAAAACATGAATGCCGCCCTGCGCACAGCAGTATATATGATCTTCCTGATCAATCTTCATTCCATCGGGAAGCCCTATGCCCTCGCCGGTGGTCTCTGCCCATACGCATCCTTCATCCAAAGTCCCATCCTCACATACTCGGAATTTTTTGATATGCTTCCTTGGAGAATCATTTACGAATAAGTATTTCTCATCATTTGAAAAGCACAAGCCATTCGGATTTTCAAAGTCCTTATTCAAAAGCCGAAGCATATCTACACACGGATCATAACAAAATACTCCCTGAAACGTCAGTTCCTGTTCTCTTTGAATCCCTGTGTTTGATGGATTTCTTCCAAATCTTGGATCCGTAAAATAGATTTTCCCCTCACTGTCTACAACAACATCATTGGGGCTGTTTAGTTCTTTTCCCTGATAATGTGAAACCAAGACTCTGCGGTTCTTTCCTTCATAATCCGTTATGCTCAGACAGCTTCCGGCATGTTCGCAAACAATTATATTTCCGTTATTATCAAAGGCATTTCCGTTTCCCTTATTTGTAAACTCCCGCAAAATCCTTAGACCTTCTTTTTCGCTGTAACGGTAGGTTCTGCTGATAGGAATGTCATTAAACGTCAGTTCCTGTGTTCTTTTATTCCAGACAGGACCCTCAATAAATACAAATCCATTTTCAACGATTTGCAGCTCCTGATCTACATTAATTACATCAAAAAATTCATCGTAAAAACTCTTATATTCTAACCTCATTGGCAATTCCTCTTTTGTGTCAATTTATAACAACCGGCTCAATATTCAGCATCCTGCACACCTCGGTCAATTCCTTTTTATAAGATCCCTCTACGCCGCTGATATGATTTGAGTTAAATCTGTCTATAAAGCTTTCGATATCAAAATCTGCCTTCATAAATGCTACCGGAAGCTGATGCACTCCTCTGGCCTTTACAAAAGCATCAAGAATCTCTTTTTTCGGCTCCACGAATTCTGTTTCTATAATAAACATTTGATATCTGCCATCTTCTCTGCACAATCTTGCCATAGTCATGTCCCCTGCGCTTGGCACGGTATAAGTAACAGCGCCGCCGGATGGACGGTTTGCCCTGCGCAATTCTATATTTTTCATATTCCTGCATCCGTCACAGGAACGCCCCGCATAATAGGTACACATAGAGCCGCAATTCGGCAGATAAATAAGTTTTTCCTTATACCCGATATGGCTTACATCAGCAAACATCGTAGGCTTTCCTCCGGAAACCAATTTTAATATCTCCATTGACAATGCTCCGTCCGCATCTGCCTCACAGGAAATAGCAAACGGTTCAAAATAGCCGTCCGCATCATATCCTCCATTTAACAATGCGGTTGATATACACTGCGGGATTCGGAAATTGGTAAGATCCGGCATACATTTAATTGCACCAAAGTCCAGGTGTCTGTCCTCAATAATATCTTTTGTCGCCAGATAACACGCAATCTGGTATTTCAGCTTCTGCTGTGTTAATTTTTCATCGTATTTCACAGCTCCTACAGCATTTACCAGCCAATTGAACATGGCCTCAATACGTTCTGATTCTATTGCTTCAGCGCGCCTGATAATTTCTTCATGATCCACATGATCTGTGTCTATCATAAATTTCTTTTTCCACTGCATAGGATCAAAGCTTCCGGTATCAATTCCCAGAGAACGTCCGCCAATATATCCAAAAATTTTTCCTTTTAAATTCTCCACACATGAAGCGGCACGAATATACGGCATCATTTTCGTTTCAAATAAATTGGGTGATTCTTCCGTAAAATCCTGCTGAATCCGCAAATGTTTATAGCCAATCTGATTTAAAGCTCCACCGGCACCAAGCAATCCAACCGTACCATGCGTACTTGGATCATCATTTGATACAAGTACTGTGGGAAGTCCCATTTTCTGCACTCCGCGCACAACTCCATTGGGCCATGTCCAGCATGGAATAAAAGCAATAAAAACCTCTACGCCCTTCATTTTCAGCTCTTTTGCCTGCTGATCAATCTCCTCTGCCGATCGGGCGGCTGTGTCTGAACTATATAATTCCATATCCAAACTGCTAAAATACTCTGCGGCCGCTTTCATTTGAGCCTCTGTTTTTTCTTTGTATAGCACGTTAAATTCGTGCTCTCTTGGATCGCTGAATGTAATCATGCCAACCTTTGGTATACCCATATTCTTTTCCTCCTGCTTATCTGTTTTTCAACCATTCATACTCTTCTGCTGTAACCGTTTTATATCCAGGAACCGGGAATGCCTGGAAGCTTCTCCCTCCATCTATAAATATGGATTGCCCATAAATAAAATCTGAATCATCCGATGCCAAATAAACTGCCAGCCTTCCACATTCATTTGGAGTTCCTATTCGTCCGATCGGAGTTCTCGAAATTACTGTATTAAACAGCTGCGGGTCGGATCCGACGCGCCGCATCAGCTCTGTTTCAATAGGGCCCGGACATATCGCATTTACTTTTATATTATATGGAGTCAGCGCAACTGCCTGAACTTTTGTCAGCTGCCCCACACCGCCCTTGCTTGTGGTATAACACATCTGACTGTCTAACGCCAAGTAAGCGTTTACAGACGAAATATTAATAATTGCACCGCCTCTTCCCTGCTTTGCCATATACCTTGCAGCCGCCTGTCCTCCAAAGAAAACACCTTTTAAATTTACCCCCATAATTTTGTCATACTGTTCTTCTGTTATATCAAGGTAATGTGTCTTTTCCGGATCATTAATCCCCGCATTTGCTACAAAAATATCAAGGCCTCCATATCTTTGAACTGTTTTGTCTACCAGCAGCTGATTCTCATCCACATTAGAAACATCTGCCGGAGTATAGAAAACATCTCCCAGCTTTTGCAGTTCTTTTTCTGCCTTGCGCCCCTCTTCTTCGTTTCTTGAACAAATTGCGACCTTTGCCCCTTCCTTTAAAAATTCCTCCGCAATTCCATATCCAATCCCCTTGCTTCCTCCTGTAATGATTGCAATACGATCTTTCAGCTTCATGTTTCCTCCTTAAACAATCACTAATTTTTTTGTAACACTGTACTTTTCAGCCAATTCTATCAGTTCCTTATAGGTCGTTTCCGGAACGGGTATCCCTTCTTTTCTTCTAATGCATTCCTTCTGGTACTCTATTTCACCCGGAATCAGCATCTGCGCATTTTTTTCCCACATAGGCGTTGACTTAATATACTTTTGGAACAACTCCATCCGCTGCTTCATTTCATTTTTTCCTATCACCTTAGATATATCAATTGCAATAAAGAAATGCCCTGTCTCGCTTGGTTCTTCGGGATTCGCATACATGCTCTTCATATCTTTTGAGAAAACGCCGCCAGTAATCACACCTGATAAAATATCGACTACATATGAAAGCGCAAGTCCCTTATAGCCTCCCATCGGCATCAGAAAACCGTTAAATGCTTCTTTCGGATCATCTGTCGGACGGCCGTCTTTATCCGTCGCCCAATTCATTGGTATTTTTTCTCCCTTTTTTATTGCCAAAGTAAGCTTGCCTCCCGCCACAACAGACAAAGACATGTCGAGGACAAATGGGAAATCGGAATATGTGGGTATTGCAACCGCAATTGGATTATTTCCGGTCACCGGTTCACTTGCTCCGGGAGCCACAATCAAAGGTTTTACGTTTGTCATGGCTATTCCAATCATGCCTTCTTCCGCAGCCATCCTTGCATACAATGCACCAGCGCCAAAATGATTACTGTTCATAACGCCGCATGCAGCAATTCCGCTCTTTTTTGCATTCTCAATCGCATGGCTCATTCCCTTGCGAGCTCCTATAAATCCCGCTGCATTGTCTGCATCTAATATATAAAGGCTCTGTTCCCCCTTTCTTATTTTTATATTGGGTCTTACATTTATAGCTCCATTTTCCATTCTTTCTACGTAAGCCGGAATGCGGATAATTCCATGGGAATCAATCCCCCAGTAATTTGTCTGCACAAGGGCTTTCGCATGAAAAGCAGCATCTTCGCAGCCCATGCCGGCTTTGCACAATAGTTCAGTCACAAATTCAGCCAGGCTTTCTCCGCTTATTCTATAGCTATCCATCATTTATCCTCCTTCACAAATGTATGCGCTTACATTTTATGATGGAATTGTACCTCTTTTCCCTGTATATGTCAATGCTTTTTATCAATTTTAACCGATTTTTACACAAATAATGTATACGCTTACATTTTTAGAGACAGAAAACTTGTGAGCTCTCTCACAATCCTTAAACCAAAATAAAAAAAACTTGTATTTTTAAATCAAATACTGTATTTTTAAATTAAGACAGCAATTTATACAGAATGCCGTCTGCCTAAACTGTTGCAAATCAAATTGGAAATATACATTGATTCATTAAGAGGGATGATTATGAATTCAAATTATTCTCAGATATCGACCGCTTTCCAGAACATTTCCGGGCCTTCCAAAAAAACACGGAACACATCTGCTGATGTTGCACAGCTTGCCGGCGTCTCGCTTGCAACTGTATCCCGCGCATTTGATCCTGCTTCAAAAATGCGTCCCCAAACACGCGAAAAAGTTCTGAACGCCGCCAAGCAGCTCAAGTATACCCCTGACGCTATAGCCAAAAGTCTGACTTCCCACTCTACTAATATAATTGCTATTATTATGCAGGATGTCATCAATCCATTTTATTCGAAGATATTAAAAGATTTTTCTTTGCATTTGCAGAAATACGGAAAACAGCTTCTTTATTTTTATCTCGATTCTCCTGAAAATCTGCATAATCTGATTTACCAGGTTCTGCAGTATCGTGTCGAAGGGATCATTATTTCCTCTGTCACATTGACGGAACGGGTTATTGAAGATTTTATTGATTATGGAGTGCCTGTTGTTCTTTTCAACCGCTATGTAAACATTCCTCAGGTTCAGGCCGTATGCTGCGATAATATCCAGGCCGGCCGCGAGTGTGCTGACTACCTTTTTTCCAAGGGCTATCGTACCTTTGCTTTTATAGGCGGGTCTGACGAAGCCCTTACAAGCTTTGACCGAAAAAACGGCTTTCTTTCACGGCTCATGGAGCGGGGCATTCATAATATTGTTATAGCTGATTCTGATTTCACCTATGATTCTGGCTATCATGCTTTTGAACAGCTTTTTCAAAATAATTCCGCTTATCCGCAGGCAGTCTTTTGTGCCAGTGATATTATTTGTGCCGGTGTAATGGACTGCATACGTTTCAAATACAAACTCCGCATACCGGAAGACATTGCTCTTGTCGGTTTTGATGATATTCAGCTGGCCACATATATTCCTTATCAGATTACTACATTTGAACAGCCTACTAACCTAATGATACAAAAGGCCTGCGACTTGATTCTTAATCCTCCCCCCGTGCCTCAGATACCAAATCTGACTCTATTTCCCTGCAAACTAAAGATCCGAACTTCTTCCTGACTTACCACATCACTTTGGAATCTCTGTGCATTGGAAAGCCGCTGCCGGTCATGGAGATTATACATTTAACTGCCGCAAAATTTCATCCATGTTCCGTTTCCCATAAACAATCCGCAGAATGAAAATCATTTTTTCGCTTCCTGTAGTTTGCCCACAAAATTCGATGCCTCTGTTGGGTTTTCTAACTCTACAGCGATATATCCCTTTAGAGATATTTTTTAGATGCTTCAAGACTGAGATTATATTGCTCTTGAATCTTTACAAGGATTGTCTGTGCTGGGACACCTAAACTTTTTAATATAGAAACAGTGCCCTTGATACCTTCTTCAATACCCTCTCTTTTTATTGTCTTTGCTTCATATTCCAGAACTTTTCCACCCATGACCGCTTTCACTTCTTCCTTAACAGAATTATATTTTATATAAAATCTCCAGCTTTGCTTTGTCCTTTTCATATTCATCAAACCGTGTTTCGTGAGAAAAGATATAGTTAAGTGAAGAATCTCTTTCCGCACCTGGGGCAGAATTCAAAATCCTCACGTGTCTCAAATCCGCAGTGCTCACACCTCTTAATCCTGCTTTTGTATCCCGCTCGTACCTGTGTGAGATTTCGGGGCAGTATCTCTGCATCTTCTCCCCTTGCTATCCGTTTTCCGACCTCCGGATCGAGAGCGTAAACGGTATCGCAGCATGTAGTCTTCACATAATACTGCCTGCTCCATTTAAAGCAGGGAATGAAAAACAGGGACAGGCACATATAAGTCATAAACACCTGATATCTGCCGTAAGATCCGCAGTGCTCACAGATAACCAGCCGATCGTATTCAAAATCCTTTTTTCCCTGGGTAATTCCTATCATAAAAAACATCTTCGTTATTCTCCAAAATCATTTTCCCTGTCTCATCCCGAACGGGCATGCCGGCCCGGCTCTCTGCCCGCAGGAATATACGGCGTCATTTATGGTTTACTTTAGCAAAAGGGCATTTTTTTCCAAGGCATTGATTATTTTGAATCCCATAGCTGCATACGACTTCATGTCTTTCCATAGAAATGTCAAAATGTTCTTCAACAAAATCTATTGCAGACAAAACGGATAAAAATGAATCTCTTTTACAGCACCGCGGCCCCCCAATCCTGCCAATACATTCTAGGGATCGGGATGTCATTTGATGTGACAGTCCAAATGCTTCTTTTGCCAGCGGCGTAGAATTGGAAATGATGGATACAAACATTCCTGTACTGATTCCTGCGCCGCAGGCTCCCCAAAAACCGCAGGCTCCTCCGGGAACACTTTTGCCTCTGCTGTGCATCTCAATCAGCGCCGCCTTAAGATCGATGTCTCCTCCTGCATTCCTGTATGCAGTCAGAAGTGCAGAGCCAACCATAACATGATGTTCCGGCCCATGCATATGGCAGAATGGCTGCCGCATCATTTTTTCTATAATCTCTATGGGATCCTTTGACTGCTCTTCCAAGCAGATGCCAATAATCGCATCCATGCCTTCCATATGGCACTCATTACAGATATAATGCCCGTTTATACATTTTGTTTTGCTGTTTTCTCTTTTATGGCAGAGCACGCATTCCATAAGTTCATCTTTTTCCAAATATATAAGAGGTGCTTTGCATACAAGACATTCTTCTTTCATAATCAGCCTCCGCCAGTGTACTGTATCATTCATATCCGGCAAAACTCCGCAGAATAATTTTTCATAACGGATCGTTTTCATTATAAGATAATTGCCCGCTATTTACAATGGCAGGCTGCTGATTTCATATTTTTTGTAAATTCCCCGAAAACTCCTGCAGCAGTATTGACGTTTCGCCTAAAACATGGTATTACATACACATTGAAAACTACTGTCTCCGGAGAAATCTTTCTTATTTTTGGGAAAAGCGGCACTTTAGGGAGAGCACAAAATGAATTGGATTGAGGAAGTAAATATTAAAATCAAAAAGAAAAACCAAGTTTTATTCGGAAAAGATTCGGAATATCTGCAGGATTTGATAAGCCTGTTCCAAAACCAGAATCACAGGGTTATGGCATTATGGGCATTTGATTTTGCTGCCGAATCTATCGCAGTGCTTGAGGAAAAATACCCGGAAGAAATGAGGCCCAGGGAAGCATTGAAAGCAGTTCGGGACTGGTCAGCCGGAAAGCAGAAAATGCGGCCGGCACAGCGAAAGATTCTGGACTGCCACGCCTTTGCGAAAGAGATTGACTGTAAAGAAGATATCGCTTTGTGCCATGCCATAGGACAGGCCTGCGCAGTTGTTCACACGGCCGGGCATGCAATCGGGTATCCAATCTATGATCTCACCTCCATCATATACAGGCTTGGGATCGATCATTGTATAGAAGCACTTGAGAGACGTAAGCAGGCATATATTGACAGATTATTTTACTGGAATGAGCATTTAGACGATTATCAAGGTGAATGGGCCGGCTTTATGCTAAAATGAATCCGGCCTGAGGGGCTGTTTCTCCTGCTATAGCAGCTAATCCTCCTGCTCATTTCCCGCTTCCGGTATATATAATCGTGTTCCCGGCAGGATCAAATCTTCATCCCAGCCGATAATACTTCTGTTCATACGATAGATTAGGTCGTAATAATCACCACGTCCATAGCTTTTGTACGCAATATTCCACAGACAGTCCCCCGGACTTACTATGTACTTATGATCATCCACCGTTTCTTCCACTTCTTCCGGCATCAGATAATGCTGCTGCCCCAGATCCATCCCTTTTCCATAAAATAGTTCTTTTTCCACAGTCCCGTCCGCTGCCACTTTCTTAATTGCAGGCGATTCCCATTGGGGACGAAAATAATAAACGCTTCCATCCTCGCAGGAAAGCTCCCAATCCTCTTTCACCAGATAGGTATATACCTCTGCCTGCCCTCTGTCCTCATGGTATTCATAGGAATAGAGCGTGATCTCGTCCTCTGTTGTTACCACTTCCAGAACAGGGAGCCCCTGGCTATTGTATTGATAGAGGTGATGCTCCCATGCCCCCGCTTCATTTGTTCCCCAGTAATCATAGTACTGCAGCTCTTCCATAAGACGGGCTCCCTCATAAACTGCCTGATATCCGCGGTTGAAAAAAAGCTCCTCACTGTAACCGTAAGGATCGGAACCTACATCCCGTCTGTAGGTCAGGCTTTTTTGCAGTCTGCCCTCTTCATCGAACTGATAGTCCGAAACCTCAAACATATACCGGGCCGCCACATAATAGCCGTCCATATAGGGCATGCTGTTTGATTTGTAATAAATATATCTGCAAGTATGGTTTTCATCATCTCTCTGGTAAATATTTTCTTCACAGTAGCTTCTGCTGCCGCTGAGGATACCGGGAGAATACCCCAGTACATAGAGCAGACGATGGTTTTCATCAAAATATGCATGCGAGATCTCCGCAATCTCTTCCTCATTATAGATTTTGTTCACCCGTGTATAAGAATTATTGAGACTGTTTTCAGAAAAAAGGCTGTCTTTGTCATACTCATAGGTTTCATGGCCGTTCGGTTCCAGCCTGCTGTCTTCTGCATAGATACCTTGAAAATCATCCTCTGCGCTGTCATTTTCTTCCGCATTACTTACAGAGCCGCCATGACTGTACAGATATATCAGACATAATAACAGGAGCCCTGTACAACCGCAGATTTTCCATAGAACAGAAATACAAATTTTCTTCTTTTTCATATTTGTTTCTTTCTTATTTTTCATCGTCAATATCATGTGTTATTGTATAATATCCGATTGATAATCTGCACCGGCAGACGCGCGAAGGCACGTGCCGGCAGCCCCGGCTTCAGCTGCTGATCCGGATAACGGGTACTTTTCCTTTTATCTGTGTTCCGTCCCAACAGCATACGGACAGAACCAGCCGTTATCCCGGAAGACGGGATCCGGATGCTTTTGTTAGTACGAACTAACTTAATTTTCAGTATACCTCTTATTTCTTGCTCTTGTCAATAGGATTGAAAACCACAGACCGGACCGGTCTTTTAAAAATGACGTATAAAACGTCTCTTGACAAATATGGAAATATAAGTTAGAATTATTTTAAATAATTTAGAATTATTTTAATTTTAAATCTAAACAGAGGTGACGGCAATATGACAAAATATGAGCGTGAAATATATCATATCATTACCGGATCCGTGAAGCATCTGACTGTAGAACAAATATATATGGAAATTAAAAACAAGTATCCCAAAGTCGTTCTGGCTACAGTATATAACAATGTAAACAAGCTGTGGAAAGCAGGTCTGATCCGCAAAGTCTCCGTTGAAAATATGCCGGACAGATATGACCGTCTGACCAGACACGATCACCTGGTCTGCCAGAGATGCGGCAGATTAGCAGATATCTCATTTGAGGATTTAACCGTCTCTCTGCGCAGGCAATTAGGGGAAGATTTTCTCTCATACGATCTGAAAGTTTTTTATCTATGCCCGGACTGCCGGAAACAAGAGAAAAATAAAGATAATATATAAAATCAGAAAGGAGATCACTATGTTAAAAGGAAAAACAGCCGTCGTTACCGGCGGCACACGGGGAATCGGCTTCTCCATCGCAAAAAAATATCTGGAAAACGGAGCGAATGTGGCGATTACCGGTTCCCGGCAGGAAACTGTGGAAAAGGCACTGGCGCAGCTGACGGAATATAAAGAGCGCGTCATGGGTGTCTGGCCCGATCTCTGCAGTCCAGAGGAAACTGCCGCTGCCTTCGCTTCTGTCAGGGAGCGGTTCGGCTCCTTTGATATCCTGGCAAACAATGCGGGGATTTCTTCCCGAACCAGCCTGTATGAGTATACGCTGGACGAATTTTCCAAAATTCTGGACATTAACCTGAAAGCCGTCTTTGTCTGCTCCCAGGCGGCAGCGCGGCTTATGAAGGAACAGGGCGGCGGTGTGATCATCAATGCCAGCTCCATGGTGGGAGAATACGGACAGCCCTCCGGCTGCGGCTACCCTGCCACTAAATTTGCCGTCAACGGCTTAACAAAATCCCTGGCCAGAGAGCTGGCAAAGGACCATATCCGTGTCAACGCGGTAGCTCCCGGCGTAACCAAAACCGACATGGTTGCGGCCCTGCCCAGGGAAATGGTAGAACGGATCTCCGCAGGAATTCCTTTAGGGCGCCCGGGAGAACCGGAGGATGTCGCTAACGCCTATCTGTATCTGGCCAGCGATATGGCATCTTATGTGACCGGAATCGTTCTGCGGGTTGACGGCGCGGCAATGACTTAAGGAGGTTTTTCTTATGGATAAAAAGGCAATGTATAAATTGAGCTATGGGCTGTTTGTGCTCACCTCTGCTTTTGAAAATAAAGACAACGGCTGTATTATTAACACCGGCATACAGGTAACCAGTGAGCCGAACCGCGTCAGCATCGCGGTAAACAAGGGAAATTTTACGAGGGAACTCATAGAAAAGAGCGGCAGATTCAATCTCTCCATTCTCAGCGAGTCGGCAGGCTTTGAGATCTTCCGGCACTTCGGATTCCAGTCCGGCCGGGATGCAGATAAATTTGCCGCCTATCCGGACTGCAGGCGAAGCGCGAATGGTCTCTACTACATCACCACCGGAACCAACGCCTATATCAGCGCGGCGGTAGAACAGACCGTTGACCTGGGCAGCCACATGCTGTTTATCGCAGCCGTGGACGATATGGAAGTACTTTCCAAAGTTCCTTCGGCAACCTACGCCTACTATCAGTCTGAGATCAAACCGAAGCCTGTTCAGCAGCCGTCCACCGGGAAAACCGCATGGCGCTGCACGGTATGCGGCTATATCTATGAAGGAGAGGAACTTCCGGCAGATTTTACCTGTCCGCTGTGCAAGCATCCCGCATCCGACTTTGAAAAAATCGGGGCTGTCGTGAAATAAGGCAGCCCCTGCCCTTATCCGGAATGTCAAATCGTTTTTGGCGTCTTCCGTATCAGAGACATTCTTTACTCTTCCATCAACTCTTTGATTCTCTGAACCATATGGGATATGAGATACCATATGGTTTCATAATGCATATACTGCAGCATATTCTTATCACATAAAAATTTGATCTGCGCCGGAAAGTCTTCGTCCGAATTCCAAAAGGAAAAAACCACGTCCAGAGACCGGAACACCGGAACTCTGAAGCTCACATCTCCTTTTCCGTACGGCTTTCCATTCAGCCTTTCCAGAGCCTGTGCAAGCTGCTCTGTCTTTCCGTCAAAGAAAGCCTCTTCCTTTTTAAAAGAACCCTCTCCGGCATAGGATGCGGCATTCTGTACATTGGAAAGCCGCTGTATTAATGCAAACTCATTTGAGGGGGACGCACCTTTCCC
The DNA here is from genome assembly GCA_021770065.1 of Lachnoclostridium sp. Taxonomy (GTDB): domain Bacteria; phylum Bacillota; class Clostridia; order Lachnospirales; family Lachnospiraceae; genus Laedolimicola. The sequence goes on from JAETRR010000004.1 coordinate 86,424, forward strand.
GGAATAGCAGAGAATATCATAAATGGTCATCACTTCATTAAAATCAGCTTCTTTTATATCGGCAAAATCGTTTTCTGACCATTCCACGCGGCCGGTCTGACAATTAACTCTGTAGCTTCTGCTCAAAAACTCCAGATATAAACAGCCGTTCTCCAGGGGAATTCGCAGCTTCTCTGCAATTTCCTTATGATTATATTTGAAAAACTGCTTTTGTGTTTTTCGTTTGGCAATTTCATAATTTGACAGCTTCTTACAGACGCAGAAATAACAGCTTGTTTCTCGTTTTGAAGACTTTTCCGGGCATTCATATATCCTGCCGTCTCTGCCTTCTGTCACCCTGATCTCCAGCTCTTCTATGGGATGCATGGGCCTTTCTGCAATACAGGTAAGGTAAATGCTGCTGATTATGATATATTTCCATGCCTCCTGTTTATCCGGCAGATGCCGGGAAAGGTAATCTTTCAGAACACGGGTAAGCTCCTGTGCAGACTGTTCATCAACAAAACTCTGCTCTTCGCCTGCACAGGGCTGCTTCATTTCCCTAAGGACGTTGTAATTAAAATCACTGACGGGCAGCTCTCTCTTGCGCAGCTGCTCCCATTCCTCCCGGGTTATCGCAAGATTCAGCTGGTTTCGTAATTCTTTCTTTGTCATAAGATTTCTTCTCTGCTTTTCCTTATGCATGGCTCGGTGCTAAAGGAAGATCCCAATAAACTGACTGGCCAGCACCACCATAACAAGGGCAATGGGATAAGTAGCCGCATAAGCCGAAGCCACATCATCCGTCTCCGTCACACGGATCAGCGTTCCAAGAGCCGGCGTACTGGTCATGCCGCCGCAGATAGATCCCAATGTATTAAAGATACTGAGCCGCAGCACTTTCGCTGCAAACACATACCCAAGCAGCATGGGAATCAGCGTCATCAGCGCTCCATAGAAGAACAGCAGCGCGCCTTGCTCCTGTAAGATTTCCACAAAACCGGAACCTGCCTGTGAGCCGGCCCCCAACAGGAACAGCGCCAGTCCAAACTCCCGAAGACACTCCAGAACATGCTTCTCAACCTTCACGCTCAAGCGGCCGATATGGCCAAAATGTCCCAAAATCAATCCTGCAATCAGAGGTCCGCCTGAGGTTCCAAGTGCAAACACCGCACCACCCGGCAGGGGAATCTCAATCTTCGCCAGGATAATTCCAAATGCAATTGCTAAAGAAAAAGGAAAGAATCCCATACTGTCCGCATAAAACAGTTCTTCTTTCTTCGTCTTGTGGTACTCCTCCTCGCTTACATTGGCCGCCGCCTCATACTTTGCACGTTCTGCCGCCATATCCACTTTTAAAAGCTTGGGAACAAGCTGCACAAACAAAACCACTCCGATAACACCAAAGGGATAAGCAATGCCATATCCCACAGATGCCGCTTCCGATCCGGTCGCTTCCAAAGCTGCCGCAAGCCCCGGCGTACTGGTAAGGGCTCCCGTCATCATACCCAGACTGATATCCACAGGCACGCCAAATACCTTAATCACTGCCACACAGGTAAGAGCGCCTGCCGCAATTACAATAATTCCCAACAGAATATAAGAAGTGGCATTCAGCTTAAAATTCCGGAAAAATTTTGGTCCTGCGATAAAACCCACAGAGGTCACAAAACAGATAAGCCCCAGATTCTGTACCAGTGAGGGAATCTCCACTCCAAAATGACCGAATACCAGTGCCACAAGCAAAATACCTGCAGTCCCCAGCTCCAGTCCGCAAATCTTAATACTTCCTACCAGATAACCGATAACGGCAATGAGAAACACCATCATCAGTGTATTGGAAAATATATTTTCCTGAAACCATGTTACGATTCCCATAACACACTCCCTTTCCATTTTATTCCTGCGAGCAACGAGCCAAGCGAACATGCCGGCATGTCCATTTGGCGACTGCCGCAAGGGTCAAACGGACATGGCACAGGTCACTTTCCCACCCGGAGCGGGCCCAGCCTGTGCCGGTATGTCCACCTGGCTTCTGCGGCAGCAAGACGGACAGCCATTCCGGCATGGACATCCGGCAGCCGCCGCAGGAACGAAATACCTCACAGCTTACAATCGATATTTTACTTAGGCATGCCAAAGGTATACTTAGGCAGAAGCAGCGGAGAAACCTCTCCCGTATGCAGATCCGCCTTTACAAGCTCCTCTGCGTAAGCTTCAATATGGTCAAGGTTCATGGTTCCAAGCGTTACCTCTTTACACTTTGCCGCAGCAGCCTTACCTGCATTGCGGCCAAATACAATAATATCCAGCAGAGAATTGCCCATAAGACGGTTTCTTCCATGGATGCCTCCTACTGCCTCTCCTGCTACCAGAAGATTGGGAATCACCTTGGTAAAGCCCTCGCCGCCGATCTCCAGACCGCCGTTCTGATAATGCAGTGTGGGATAGATAAGAATGGGCTGCTTTCTCATATCAATGCCATAATTTAAATACATCCGAAGCATGGCAGGAATCCGTTTCTCAATGGTTCCCTCTCCGTGAATCATCTCTATCATGGGCGTATCCAGCCAGATACCATAACCGGTAGGTGTGGGCACGCCTTTTCCACGCTCCTTACACTCCCGGATAATGGAAGCCGCAGATACGTCACGGGTCTCCAGAGGATGCATAAATGCCTCGCCCTCTGCGTTAATCAGCATAGCGCCTAAGGAACGCACTTTCTCCGTTACCAGAGCGCCGAAGATCTGCGCCGGATAAGCAACGCCTGTGGGGTGATACTGAATGGTATCCTGATAGAGCAAAGGCGCTCCTGCACGATAACCCATTACCAGACCGTCTGCGGTTGCACCGTAGTGGTTGGATGTGGGGAAATTCTGGTAGTGAAGCCGTCCGGCACCGCCGGTAGCGATAATCACGGTCTTTGCCTTTGCCACCTTATACTCACCGGTCTCCATATTCTGTAAGACAGCGCCTGCCACCTGTCCCTTGTCATCCTTAACGAGCTCTACGGCTGCGGTAAAGTCCGCAATGGGAATCTGGCGGTTCCACACCTCGTCACGAAGCACACGCATAATCTCCGCACCGGAGTAATCCTTGCAGGCATGCATACGCTTTCTGGAAGTTCCGCCGCCGTGGGTAGTCACCATTCTTCCGTCCTTATCCTTGTCAAACATCACGCCCAGCTCATTGAGCCACTTAATGGCGTCGGGGGCTTCCATAACCAGACGGCGGAGAAGCTCCGGCCTGGCGGCAAAATGTCCGCCTCCGAACGCATCCAGATAGTGCTGCTGGGGAGAGTCGTTCTCCTTATCCGCTGCCTGGATACCGCCCTCTGCCATCATTGTATTGGCGTCACCGATACGAAGCTTGGTCACCATCATTACATTGGCGCCTGCCTCATGAGCCTCGATAGCTGCCGAGGAGCCTGCGCCGCCGCCGCCGATAACCAGAACATCTACATCATAGTCCACATGATTTAAGTCAATGGGCACATCCTTAATCCGGCTGTTGGAGTGCAGCAGGGTTCCCAGCTCAAAAGGCACTTTCTCACCCTTGTTGGGCCCTACCTTTAACTCCTGAAAGCCCTCCTTACGGTAATCGGGATGGAATTTGCGGAGAAGCTCGTCTTTTTCCTCGGCTGTCATTCTTCTTGGCTCCATGCCGATCCGTGCGGCTCTGGTAGCCTCTACCTTTTTGATTGATTCCAACATTTCTGCTGTAAACATATGCGCTCCCCTCCTATTTCTCAATATCCCTGTTGTTGTAGAGTTCTTTCATCTCCTCAATGGGCTTCTGCATTACCTGCTCAATAAGCTGATCGAACTCGCCGCTGTTAATGGCTTCTACACGCTCTGCCAGATGTTCGGACTTGGGCGCTATGTATTTTCCTGTAAGACGTCTTGCAAGCACGCCTACCATGGGATGGGAAATGCCTGCCGGACAGCGTGAAGCACAGATGCCGCAGCCGATACAGTCGAAAGATTCCTCTGCGCATTTCTCAAAATCGCCCCTCTGTGCGTATGCGATGTACTGCATGACATTGAGGCTCTGGGGACATCCCTTGGTGCAGGCGTTGCAGCCGATACAGCTGTAGATCTCCGGATAAAGCTCCATCATAATCTTCTGCTTGGCCTCTACCTCGTTGATATCATATTTCCGCTTGTCAGTGGGGAAGAACGGCAGGGTTGCCACGTACATTCCCTCCTGTACCTGGGTCTGGCATGCCAGACAGGTCTTAAGCTCGTTGTTTCCCTTGATTCTGTAGATAGTGGCACAGGCGCCGCAGAAACCATGGCGGCATCCGCAGCCCCGGACCAGCTTGTAGCCGGCGTATTCCATGGCTGTCATAATGGTCAGTTCTGCCGGTACGGAATACTGTTTACCAAAAAAATATACGTTTACCATTTCCTGCATTTTATTTTTTACCAGTCCTTTCTTAGTACTCAGGTGGAAGTTCATCTATCTCATCAAATCTAAACACCGGTCCGTCCTTGCAGACGTATTTGGAACCAATGTTGCACCGTCCGCATTTTCCGATTCCGCACTTCATGCGAAGCTCCAGTGTGGTGTAAATCTGCTC
>JAETRR010000058.1 GCA_021770065.1 Lachnoclostridium sp.
AAAGCTGCAAAGAAAACGCTCTCGTTTTATCGAAACCTTTGCAAATATTATACCAGAAATCGGGGTGAAAGTCAGTAAATTCAAGGAAGTTAGACCTAATCAGCGGACACTATTTATAAAATCAGAAAAATTTCTTGCATACAAGACCATTTTCATGTATGATAATCTACAAATCCGCAAAAAAATAGGAGCGCCGAAGCACCCCCATTTCCTAAACCCTCTTGCAAAATTCGCAGTGTTGGTTTATAATCATCTTAGAAACCGAAGGATATTGAAGCGTCCAACGGTTGACAATCGGAAACGAGTAATCAATTTCAAAAAAAAACGGATTACAGGCTATCCTCTATTGCAGTAGAAGATAGCCTTTTCCGTTACTTGCGGTTGTTTCTGTTGTCTAAGTATGTTAATGCTGCGAAAATGACCAACAGCAGTGTAAGTATTTCAAGAGTGTTCATACTGACCTCCTTTCCGTTTCCAGAAAGGACAACCGCAGACTATCCCTACTTGTTCTAATCTGACTAAGAGAATTATAGCACGTTATGTCGAATAATGCTATAAAAGTTTTGCTCCAATTACTCCGCCGCTTCCATCGCCACCTCTGCAAATTCTTCATCGCTCATGGCTTCCAGTTTCCCCAAGACCTGCCTGGCAAGCTCCACCATATCGCTGTCCTGTATGTGGGGAATCACGTTCTTTATATCGGCAATCATGCTTTTTCTGTCCTGCCCCTCAAACACACACATCAAATTGATTTCTTCCACTGTAAATTTATCCATTGCCTGATCCAACAGGAACACGTGGGCGCTCTGCCCGTCTTCCGTCTCTGTCCGATACACACGGCGTCTGTATTCAACTTCTCCATATACGGTTTTGATGGTGGTTCTGCGGCTCCCCTTCCCCCGGTAAGCCTTCTTATCCCGTCCTTCCGCCAGCTCCCTGTCATAGGACTCCAGCATGATCCGAGTGATCTCCCTTCCCAATTCACACACATAGGCAAATATTTTTTGTTCTAACTCCTTGAAAGATATCAGATTTTCCTCTACAATAGGATTCATCATACAGTCTCCTTTGATTTAATCTCAGCAATTAATATCATAAAGAAAAACTGTATGATTGGGAAGCGGGGATTTAACTCTCTGCTTCCCTTTTATTTTGCCAACTATAATTTTACACTAACTTATAAGCCTGTTTTTGATAGGTACGCAATTTCAAAAAGAAGTTATTTATTTTTTCTCCATTCATTAAATCGCTTTCTTATAAACGTCACATCATCATTCACATCCGAAGAAATAAAAATATGTATGCTCCGAAACAGCTTCTTTATATTTATTGCAAAATCAATTTCACTGTCGTTCGCTCTATAAAGAATTTTTATAAATTTAATTCCCCTCTGTTTGCACAAATATTCTTTTAGGCTATCAATTTCCTGTGTCCCGGCAAATGATTCTACGGCAACTCTTTCTTCTGGTATGTAGATTTCCATTGGAATCCCAATAGTCGCATCAGAATTTAACAACACTTTTAATCCTTTCTTTGCAGCATAATAACTGACTACTAATTGCGGAAATATATTTTGATATTCTTTTTCACATTCTCTGCACCCTTTATCCTCTATAGCTCTTTCTGAAATCTTCCCTTTCCATGAATGTCCAAATCCACATTTCCACCAAACTTTACGCATTGAGCTTCTTGATATATTTTCAGGGGAAATATCCGTATTCTTATCATAATCCCACTCGGCAAGCAGATTCGGGTCAGTTGTAGCCAAATCATTATATCCAGAAAGTACAGCACGGTCAGCACATGCAGGGCATTCTACCCCTTTCACCCGTGAAAGAACCACTGCTTTCCATTCATATCCGCATTTTCTGCATTTCCACCAGACATTTTTACGTGCTTTATCATTTATCATATCTGGTGTCAAAGACAGGTTGCGCTCCGACCATTCCGATGCAAGCTCTGGCTGCTTTGTCGCAAAGTCGTTGAATCCTTTAAGAAGAATATTTCCACTGCAATAAGGGCATCGGCTTCCATACGAACGAGTTGAAATCAACGTATTCCATTCATGCCCCTTGCTGCATTTCCACCAGACTTTGCGGTTAGAATAGGCTGCAACCATAGTCGGGCGTAACGGATAATTTCTTTCCGACCACTCAGTAGCTACTTGAGGAAATACTGAAGCAAGGTCATTGAATCCCTCTAACACGAGATTATGGGAACAATAAGGACATCCGCTGCCTTTCACACGGTTTTTCACACTTGCCGTCCACTCGTGTCCGCATTTACCTTTCCAAATAATTTTTTTGTGTGAACCTGTTCCAACCATAGTTGGTTTTAAGACTTCATTTTTATCAGACCATTCCAATGCAAGCTCTGGTTCTAGTGTTGCTAAATCATTAATACCCTCGACCACTCTCTTGCCCGAACAGATAGGACAATTCTCACCTGAAGAACGGCTTTTGATACTGGCTTGCCATTCATGCCCACACGCTCCTTTCCACCATACTTGTCTATTTGAGCCATATGTTACTGTATCGGGTGTAAGCGGTAAGTTCTTCTCCGACCACTCACATACAATCTCTGGATGCATAATAGCTAAACTATTTTCCATATCGAACCTCCTCTACTTCTTATAGATAGTATAGAAAATATCCTTTAGGAAAAATAGTTTGCAATCCTCATGATTCTTCCAAAATCATAGAATCTACTACATTACGGGCAATTTTCACACCACAACATCTCTATGCTTTAATTTTAATCATCCTCATCATCAGACCACCCAGAAATAAAATGAATATCTCCTGTATCCATATCCATAGCCATATTATCCGACATTCGCATCATAAAATTTCCCTCTGAATCAACTGCCATATTGTCAGATATGGACATTCCAAAATCATCATCGTCAAAATCAAAAAAGTTCTTACTCATGTTGTTCCTCCTCACATTAAATATACCACGGCAATCCTAAAGGATTTGTTATTAATTCTATTTGCTCATCCACTATGTCTAAAAAATATCTTCCATAATTCCACTGCGCCTCATCATAGTTTTCCTTATATACTAACTCGCAGTATTCCTTAAAAAATGAATCACAGCCATTTAACAATTCTACGATTAACTCATCTGAAAATTTTATAATGTGAAAAGCGGGAAAACCTTGTTTATATTCTGCATCTTCATAAATCAATTCTGGGTATACTGAATGCAATTTTTCATAAGTCGAAGTACTGTTATGCTTTATAAAATTCCATAAACAATAGAGTTTATCGTAATATTTAAAGGAAGGTAACTCATCAACTTTTTTATCTCTTCCAACAGCAGTCGCATATAACGTATTCCTATCAAATCGGTCATGCATTGCATTTTGTTTTGAAAGAACTAAAACAGTAACCGCTTCAATCTGTGATGCCATTTGATGTATAAAAGAAGCATACAGACTTGCAACCACCTCAAAACATTTCTCAGCATATTCATACTGGTTTTTCATATTTTCCCAATTTGACATCATTACCGCTTCGTCATATTCCGCTATGCCCTGCATAAGCAACATATTATCCCCCGGCATTAATTCTCTTGGCTTCTCAATTCTTTTCTTTGCATAAGTTATCAGTTCTTTATAATGTTCTTCCCAATAGTTTTGAATATCTCTTATCCTATCTGCGAACATATTGCAGCAATAATCCTCATATTCGCTTTTCTTTGGATAAAAATAATGTGTCTGTCTTTTATTGATAATTTTCGCCTGTTCATCAGATAACATACAGCCTACAGTACTTCTCATTCGTTTTGGGTCAATTTTTACTTTGATTCCATTATCCGTCTTTGTATAAAACAAACCATAAAATCGAGTATCATGACACGCAAATTTTTCAAAATCAGCTTTTGTTAATTTTTGATTACTTCTGTCTTTTTTCATGTCTCCTCCTAAAAAGACACTCTCTAAAAAGAGAGTGTCCCGCCTAATTGATTATTAAGCTAATGCATAAGATATTTACCACTCTAACAAGCGTTTTGTTTATAGGCACCAATCAGAACATAACGCGTTCCAATATTTCTTATGTGTTTTGATTGTAACACACAAGTAAATCTTATACAAATCATTATACGTGAATATACTGATTTATCAATGTACCAACGGTTCAAAAAAGGAAGACACCCTCAAACACGGAGGATATCTTCCATTTTCACTTGAAACAAATCAGCAAGGTTATATAAATTTTCAGTTGATGGAAGTTTTTTTCCAGAAACCCACTCATATATAACTCTCGGCGATTGCAAACCTAAATATTCTGCAATTTCTGCATATGTCATTTTAGATTCTTCAATTAACCGATAGAGCCTATGCCCTGTTGCCTTTTTGTCTATCTTGTTTTTGTAGTTCATTGTTGTTCCCCCTTTATATGAAATATCTTTCATATCGGAGCAATAAACTACGATGTAATTATCACACATTTTCACTGTATTGTAAACACCCTTGAAACCTTACACTGCTAATTTTCTCTGAATATACAGCAATAAAAAGAAGGCTTGCAAAATCTCCGATTGGATAATGCTGCAAGCCTCTTTTAATTATAATTCGTATATTTCATTTGTTACAATCCGTATATCTATACGAAATGTGCGATTTTTTGACCTCTGCACAACTTTCTGCATCAAATGATGTAAGTTTGATGTAAATGTGTATTTTGAAGCCTTTCGGGAACCTCGCAATCCCTGATAAACACTGGGTTTTTCGGATGTCTACTTATCGAGGGACTTCATTGTCGGGAAGAGCAAAACATCCCGTATAGCCGCCGAATCCGTAAGCAGCATACACATCCGGTCAATGCCGAATCCGATTCCCCCTGTAGGCGGCATGCCAATCTCCAGAGCATTCAAAAAGTCCTCATCCGTCGTATTGGCTTCCTCGTCACCCTGGGCCAGCAGTTCCTCCTGGGCCTTAAAACGCTCTCTCTGATCAATGGGATCATTCAGCTCAGAGTAAGCATTCGCCATCTCCCATCCGTTCATAAAGAATTCAAAGCGCTCCACATAATCCGGATTATCCGGCTTCTTCTTGGTCAGCGGCGAAATCTCAATGGGGTGATCCATCACAAATGTAGGCTGAATCAGATGCTCCTCCGCAAACTCCTCAAAGAACAGGCTCTGGATATCGCCTTTCTTGTGGCGTTCCTCAAACTCCACGCCTTTTTCCTTAGCGAGAGCTTTTGCTTCCTCCGTAGTCTTAATCGCATCAAAATCAACCCCTGCGTACTTCTTCACCGCATCTACCATGGTAATGCGCTCAAACGGCTTTCCAAGATCCATCTCCACGCCATTGTACACAATCTTTGTAGTCCCCAGAACTTCCTGGGCCACATGCCGGTACAGGTTCTCGGTCAGATCCATCATGCCATGATAATCCGTATAAGCCTGGTACAGCTCCATCAGCGTAAATTCCGGATTGTGACGGGTATCCAGACCCTCATTGCGGAACACGCGTCCAATCTCGTACACACGCTCCAGACCGCCTACAATGAGGCGTTTCAAATAAAGCTCCAGAGAAATACGAAGCTTAAAATCCTCATCCAATGCATTAAAATGTGTCTCAAAGGGCCGCGCCGACGCGCCTCCTGCATTGGCTACCAGCATAGGCGTCTCCACCTCAAGGAAGCCCTGTCCATCTAGATAGCGGCGGATGCTGCTTAAGATACGGGAACGCTTTACAAAGGTATCCTTCACCTCCGCATTCATAATCAAATCCGTATACCGCTGACGATAGCGTACATCCGTATTAGTCAGACCGTGGAACTTCTCAGGAAGAATCTGGAGGCTCTTGCTCAGCAGGGTAACCTCCTCCGCATGAACGGAGATTTCACCCGTCTTGGTACGGAATACCTGTCCTCTGATTCCCACGATATCACCGATATCAAACTTCTTAAAGTCCTTGTAAGATTCTTCTCCCACACTGTCTCTTGCCACATACGACTGAATATTACCCTTCAAATCCTGTACATTGCAAAAAGAAGCCTTTCCCATGACACGTTTAGACATCATACGGCCCGCAACGGTCACGCTCTTGCCCTCCAGGCTGTCAAATGCATCCTTGATCTCCTGGCTGTGATGGCTCACCTCATACTTCGTAATCCGAAAGGGATCCATGCCCCGTTCCTGAAGATCGGACAGCTTTTCCCTCCGCACCTTCAGAAGCTGCTTTATATCCTGCTCCTGGGCTGACCCGTTCTTTTGTTCTCCCATAATCTTCCACTCCTCATTTTCTCTATGGGGCTGTCGCAATAAGACAGCCCTCTTTTATTCCGTTTTCGGCAATCCTGAACGGACAAATATTTAGTTGGATCTCTGAATCTCCAGAACCTTATACTCGATCACGCCGGCCTGGGTCTCAACCTGCACCGTGTCTCCGACCCGAGCACCAATCAGAGCCTTGCCCACCGGAGACTCATTGGAGATCTTGCCTCCCAGACTGTTTGCCTCCGAGGAACCTACTATCTTGAACTCCTCCTCTTCATCAAACTCTACATCAAGCACCCTCACCTTGCAGCCTACGCTGACCTTATTGAGATCGACTTCTTCCTCTACTACCACCTCTGCGTTTTTAAGGATCTTCTCTATCTGTTCAATTCTGGCCTCAATGTCCCTCTGCTCGTCTTTTGCCGCATCATACTCCGCATTCTCGGACAAATCCCCCTGCTCTCTGGCCTCTTTAATCTTCTGTGCGATTTCCTTTCTCTTAACAGCTTTCAAATCCTGAAGCTCGTCCTCCAGTTTTTTCAGGCCTTCGTAAGTCAGTAAGTTTTTTTTCTCGCTCATTTCCTTTTACATCCTTCCTATGTTTCTTGCTGCAAATCTATTGTTACTCTCCACAGCTTAGTTTAAGCCCGGAAAGCTTATGAAGTGTAACGCCCTAAACCCGGCAGATTCCTGCCGCAGTGCGCAAATCCGGAAAACGGACGCGCTGCTCACTGCCTTCTCGTACATTATATCTTCTTTTGCATAATTTATGCCTTCAAATAAGCCCTGTTTACTCAAACATAACAAACGCTGCCATTCATTCCACGGACAGTAACAGGCAGACTTCATTCGTTAAAGTATAGCTTAACGGCCAATTCTTGTCAATATCAATTCTTCCAGCTCTTCAAAGCTCTCCACACTGTTAATCTGTGCTCTTAATCTGGCGGAATGAGGATATCCCGCAGTATACCAGGAAATATGCTTGCGCATCTCCCGGATCCCCGTATAATCCCCTTTATAATCAATCTGCATCCGCGCATGGCGCAGCATCATCTGCCGTACCTCATCAAACCCGGGGCGCGGTTCCATGACTCCCGTTTCCAGGTACGCCCGGATCTGATGAAACAGCCACGGATTTCCCCTTGCCGCACGGCCGATCATAATTCCGTCACAGCCCGTCTCGGCAAGAAGCCGCTCGGCCTGCTGCGGCGAGTCCACATCCCCGTTCCCGATCACCGGAATCCGGACTGCTTCCTTTACCTTCCGTATAATCTCCCAATCCGCTTTTCCGGAATAATACTGTTCTCTCGTCCGGCCGTGAACGGCCACCGCAGCTGCGCCGGAGGCCTCTGCAATTCTGGCAATCTCTACTGCATTGACATGGCTGTCGTCAAAGCCTTTGCGAATCTTCACCGTTACCGGCTTCTTTACCGCTCTAACGGTTCTGGCCACAATCTGTTCTACCAGCTTCGGATTCTTCATCAGCGCAGATCCTTCTCCGTTTCCCACAATCTTGGGAACAGGACAGCCCATATTGAGATCCAATATATCAAAAGGCCGCTCTTCAATTTCCTTTGCCGTCTCACTGATTACTTCCGGATCCGAACCAAAAAGCTGTAAAGATACCGGGCTTTCCCCGGGCACTGTCTGCATCAGCTTTTCCGTGTTCCGGTTGCGGAATGCAACGGCCTTGGCGCTGATCATTTCCATACAGACCAGGCCTGCCCCCTGTTCCCTGCAGAGCAAACGAAATGGCAGGTCAGTCACCCCTGCCATAGGCGCCAGAATCAGCGGATTCGGAAGCACTGTGTTTCCTATTTTTAAAGTCATATCTTTTCATTCCAATTATTCATTTACTTTCTCTTGCTTCTGTGTCCTGTCTGCCTGGGCCTCATTTTCCGGCCGAAATAGAATGCCGCGCAGGAGCAGCCTCCGATGGCTGTCAGAAAAGCCCCGTAAATCAAGGGGTAAAGCTCTGCCCTCAGTACGGAATTCCCCTGGGGAAAACGGCCGGCATACCAGTGCCAGTCGGCGAGCAGCACCAGAAGCAGAGCTGCCATATATAAACATGCCTGAAAAATCCGTTCCTGTCTATTCATCCGGCTGTTCCTCCAGAACATGGACAAGCATTAGGAATCGTTCTGTCCCCTTCTCTTTGTCCTCCTCCGTCACGCCATAATAGCGGTAAATATCCTTCACAATCTCTTTTATCTTCTCTTCCTCCCCCTCTTCGCTGTGCTGAAAGGAAGTTTGAAGAACCTGCCAGTTTTTTTCTATCTGGATATCCAGACGGCTGCAGGCCGCCTCATCCTCCGGATCCCGGCGCTCCTCTCTCTCCGGATAAATCCGGTACACCGAAAAATCCATGGGGAATTCTTCCGACGAAATCTTCTCAGCCTCGTCAAACCGCTTCTGAAGCTGCTCCACAAACGCTATCTGTTCTTTCTTCGATGCCTTTTGATCAATAGGCTCCGGTTCCGGCTCAGATAAAAGTTCCGGCCTGTGAGTAAGCACCAGAGTGGTCCGAAGAGCCTGCTCCATACGGACGACCTCCCTGTCTTCCCCCGCGAGCCTCTCGGCCTGCCACTTCTCTGTAAGATACCGTTCCACCTCTTCCAGCGTATGGGGTTCTGCGGGGATCTTTTCCTTCCATTGTTCCAGTCTTTTTTCCCTCCGGCGCCTTTTTTCCTCGCCTTCTGCGGAAGTATCCTTTCCCGCCAGAAAAATACTTGTAGGTCCGGAAGATCCTCCGATGATGCTGACCGCACAGGCGCCCTTCACGCTCTGTCCCCTTTTTCCCAGGTAAAAAAACAGGATGCAGCCAAACAGAAACATAAAAACGGCAATAAACTGTGAGGTCGAAAGCACCCCGATATTTCCACGCTCCGCATCCCCCCGAAGAAATTCCAGGAAAAAGCGTCCGGCACTGTAGAGTACAAAGAAGAGGCCGGCTACCTGGCCCTCCCCCTTTTTGTACTTTCTGGCGAAAACAATCAAAACGGCAAAATGCGCAAAGTCCAGTATGCTGGATATAATCTGTGTGGGTATAAGCGCAACCCCGTTGGGTGCATATTCGGATGCATGAAATACAATTCCTATGGGGCTGTCCGTCTCCCTGCCATAGCAGCAGCCTGCCAGCAGACAGCCAATCCGCCCAAAGCCCTGTGCCAGAGCAACGGAAGGAACCGCCAGATCAAAATAGCTTAAGCAGTTCAGGCCCTTCCGCCTGCAGTAGAGCACCACTCCCGCCACGCCGCCTATGAGCGCACCGTAAATCACGAAGCCGTCGGCAATCTCAAGAAGCAGGGAGGGGTCTGCAAGAATTTCCCGAAAGGTCGTCATATAATAAAGAATCTTTCCTCCTGCCAGTCCGGCTGCAACTGCCCAGCAGGTCAGCCCGAAGACTGCTTCCTCATCCAGCCCTATCCTCCTGGCTCTGTATTCTGCCAGAAAATAGGCCGAAAAAATACCAATGGCTATCATCAGCCCGTATCCGTATATCGTAACAGGTCCGATGGTCAAAATCTCATTATGCATCTTCCATCTCCTCATTTAGGAAAAACACCTTATAAAAAAGCTCCAGCGAAGCAAGAAGCTCCTGTTTTTCCTTTTGAATTTCTTTTATCTTTAAGCCGCTTCCTATCTCGTCAAAAAAGAAATCATTTTCCTGACTGCCCACCTGAAAGCAGAGAGTTCCGTCCTCCTCGAATTCCAGGGTCAGAACACCCCCTACCTCCGACACAAAAAGTACGCAGAGAATCTTCAGTTCCTTTTTTATCTCCTCCGGAAGCGCGGAAAAATCTTCATTAAAATAATATTTTTCTTCATAGGAGCTGGCTCCGCAGAGAACTATTTTTTCCTGATACATCTGAATCTCCTCTTCCGGTCCCGTAATTCCTCTCAATGCACCACAAGATAAATGAATTCCCAGCCGCAGTCACTTTCTGTAAACTGACTTGTGCATTATCAGAGGATAACCGTTTTTATACGTATCCGTAAATTCCGCGCACCGACACTTCGCCCGCATAGACAGGCAGAACCTGTCCGTCCTCCCGTTCCACCAGAAGCTCTCCGTTCTCATTAATTCCAAGAGCCCTCCCTGTATATGCATGCCCCGGCTCCAGCACCTGCACCTGCCTGCCTTTATTGACCAGCAGGCTCTCGTATTCTTCTTTGAGCGCACTCAAATCCTCTGTCCTGAGAAATGTCTCATAGCAATTCTCAAATTCTTCCATACAGCAGACCGTCAGCTCCGCCCTGGAAAATGTCTTTCCCGTGGCAAGATAAAGGGAGCTGGCAGTGGATTCGATCTCTTTCGGAAATGCTGCCGTATTTACATTGATGCCGATCCCCGTGACTATATGATTGATATAGTCTACCTCTGTACTCAGCTCTGTGAGAATTCCCGCCAGCTTCCGCCCCTCCAGTACGAGATCATTCGGCCATTTTACCTGTACCTTCACGGCCTTTTCGCCCAGCCTGTGCTTCAGCACCTTATTGCATGCCCTGGCCGCGGCAAGCCCCATGACAAGCGTCAGCATGGATGTATGAACCGGATCAATACGGGGCTTTAAAAGAAGGCTCATATAGATGGCTTCGCCCGGAGGAGAACTCCAGCTTCTTCCCCGGCGGCCCTTTCCTCCTGTCTGTGCTTCTGCACAGACCAGAGTTCCGTGAGGCTTTCCCTCATCCGCCAGACGCTTTGCCCGGGTGTTGGTGGAATCCGTCTCTTCGTAGCAGATACAGCACCGGCCCATTACCTTTGTGTGCAGCCGGCTGCCGATTTCCGCTTCCGTCATCACATCCGGAATTGAAGTAATGTGATATCCCCTGTTCTTCACTCCTTCAATCTCGTAACCCTCTTCTTTTAACTGGCCGATTACTTTCCAGACTGCGGTTCGGGACACTCCCATTCGTTCACAGAGCTCCTGACCGGACACATAGCTGTGCGTCTCTCTCAATATCCGCAAAATCTTTTCTTTCATCTCTTCACCATTGTAACATCACGCTTATAATCAGTGCCACTGTCAAAGCTCCCGCAAAAACCGAACAGATGTAGCCAAGCACCTTTTTATTTTTCGCAAGCTCCATAATTCCGGACAGAGTACACATTATAATTCCCAGGAAAAATGCCCCCGGCACCAGCAGGCCTTCCTTTCCTCCCAGAATGATTAAAACTGCCAGAATCAAAATCACGCAGGCCAGAATCATATTTACTATCTTCCAATAGTAATACGGATCGCCTCCGGGCCGTTTATTCTGCTTCATCAATCTCTGCTCCCAGGGTCGCTGCCATCACGGCTTTTATCGTATGCATCCGGTTCTCCGCCTCGTCAAATACCACAGACTGGGAGGATTCAAATACCTCATCTGTGCATTCCATCTCCGTGATGCCGAATTTCTCGCTGATCTCTTTTCCAATCCTTGTATTCAAATCGTGGAAAGCAGGCAGGCAGTGGGTAAAAATCGCCTGGGGGCCTGCATTTTCCATAACTTTTCTATTTACCTGATACGGTGACAGATCCCGGATCCGCGTCTCCCAGACCTCGTCCGGCTCTCCCATGGAAACCCACACGTCCGTGTAAATCACGTCAGCTCCCTTTGTACCTGCCTCCACGTCCTCGGTAAGTGTAATGGAGGCGCCGGTGTCCTTCGCTGCAGCCCTGCACCAGTCTGTCAGCTCCTCATCTGGGAAATAAGCCTTCGGCGCACAGGCCGTAAAATGCATTCCCATCCTGGCACAGGCAATCATCAGAGAATTGCCCATATTATAGCGCGCGTCCCCCATATATACCAGCTTTACGCCCTTAAGCCTGCCCAGATGCTCTTTTACAGTCAGAAGTGTTGCCAGCATCTGAGTGGGATGATATTCGTTGGTCAGGCCGTTCCACACGGGAACCTCCGCGTACTTTGCCAGTTCCTCCACAATCTCCTGTCCGAAACCGCGATATTCAATGCCGTCATACATCCTGCCAAGTACGCGGGCTGTATCGGCAATGCTTTCCTTTTTTCCTATCTGAGAGCCCGACGGGTCAAGGTAAGTCGTTCCCATTCCCAGATCATGGGCTGCAGTCTCAAAAGAGCAGCGTGTGCGGGTACTCGTCTTTTCAAAAATCAGGGCCACATTCTTACCCCGGAGAGGCTTTTCGACAATCCCTTTCTTTTTCCTGGCCTTCAGCTTCCCGGCCAGTTCCACCAGATACATAATCTCCTCCGGCGTAAAATCTTTCAGCGTTAAAAAATCCCGTCCCTTCAAATCCATCTGTATATCCTCCATTTTTGTCTCAAATCATATGCGCAAATGCCGGCAGTTCTTCCGTCAGAGCTTTGTCCGCTGCCTTTTTTCTTACAGCCGCCGCCAGCTCTTCTACTGTATAAATCCGGTATCTTCCAATCCGCAGCAGCCTTGCAGAAGCCTCCAGTATCGCCAGATACAAAGTTTTGTAATTCCAGCCGCTGCCAAGCTTCAGGTCTGCCGCAATTCGAGGCAGAATCACTTCCATATAGCTTCGCAGTGCACTCCTGGATTCCCGTTCCGGCTTACCGCTTTCAAGAAGAAGATCCAGAATCTCCGGGCGGATCTGCATCAATTGCTTTAAATAATAACACTCTTCCTTATTTTCTTCAATATAATATATTTTTCCTTCCAATCCGTAGAGCATCCGCATGGCATCATAATAGCCGATCCGCATATTGCGTCTGCTCTTTGCCCCGTCAAACTGAAGTATACTGCCCAGGCTGGTCCTGGGTGCAATCTCAAGCACTGTCGTTCCCTCCGGTATGGTGATTTTTTTCTCATGTCCCACGCCGAAGATCCGTATGAGAATGAGATTCTCATAACCTCTTTCCAACAGCGCATTCACCGGAAGGACATTGGTCACTCCGCCGTCCACATAAGTCTTTCCATGAAGCTTCTCGTTTTTAAAAACAGGAAGGTAAGAGCTTGCCAGAAGCATATCCTGCATCTGCCCCTCCGGCACTGTCTTCATGTCCACATCCAGCTCTCTGTGATCCGTCACGGAATACGTGCAGGAATAGAATTCCACCGGACTGTTCCGAATCCGGTCCTCATCCACATTTTCCTCCAAAAGACGGCGCAGGGGCGCAATATCGGCTCCGCCCTCCCCCAGAACCTTAAATATATCTCTGAGGGTGCTTCTCCAGTCCTCTGACGTCATCCTTTCTTTATCAAAAAGACGTCCCATCAATTCATCATTCACATCCATGACCTTGGAATAGGCTATGGTCTTCCAGAGCCTCTCCGCCTGTTCCAGATCATCCATACAGATCAGCGCCCCGTTTAAGGCTCCCACGGAAGTTCCTGCCACTCCCCGGATCTTAACCCCCGCCTCGCGAAGGGCTTTCCAGGCTCCAATCTGATAAGCCCCCTTAGCGCCTCCGCCCTCAAGCACCAGACCGTATTCCTTTGACAAATCAATTACCGGTTCCACAAACTTCCTCCTGCCGCAGAATTCTGCTTATTTTTCACTGGTTTCCTCTGCACGGGCCTGTGCAGAAAAACAAACAGGGGACACTTCTGTGTCCCCCGCAAATCTCTTGTCTCAGCTGTCCCTGGCCACTTCCGTAATGGCTTTTACGGTGCCTGCCAATCCCTGTATATCTGAGGGAATGATAATTTTTGTTGCCTGGCCGTCTGCTGCCTTGGCAAACGCCTCCAGACTCTTAAGCTGCAGTACTGCACTGTCTGCCTCTACTTCCTTGAGCATCCGCAGGCCGTCTGCATTGGCCTGCTGAACCTTTAAGATAGCCTGAGCCTGGCCTTCTGCCTCCCGGATGGTAGCTTCTTTCTTTGCCTCTGCCCGTAAAATAGCTGCCTGCTTCTCGGCCTCTGCGTCAAGAATTGCAGATTCCTTCTGGCCTTCCGCCACCAGAATTGTGGACTTCTTTTCGCCTTCTGCCCGGAGAATGGCTTCGCGGCGTTCACGCTCTGCCTTCATCTGCTTCTCCATGGCATCCTGGATGGCTGCGGGCGGAATAATGTTCTTAAGCTCTACACGGTTCACCTTGATTCCCCAGGGATCCGTGGCAATATCCAGAGAGGCGCGCATCTTGGTGTTGATTACCTCACGGGAAGTAAGCGTCTGGTCTAACTCCAGCTCGCCGATAATATTACGGAGCGTGGTGGCTGTCAGATTCTCAATCGCCATAATCGGATTCTCCACGCCGTATGCGAACAGCTTCGGATCGGTGATCTGGAAGAATACAACCGTGTCAATCCGCATGGTAACATTATCCTTGGTAATTACCGGCTGCGGTGCAAAGTCTACTACCTGCTCCTTTAAGGTCACGCGCTTGGCTACCCGGTCGATAAAAGGCGCTTTAAAATGGATGCCTACGCCCCAGGTCCCCATGTAAGCGCCCAGACGCTCGATAATCAGCGCCTGCGCCTGCGGCACAATCTTAATGCATGATGCAAGAATCAGCAAAACAAAAACCACCAATATAATAACAAGTGCAATTCCAATTCCCATTTTTCGTCCTCCTCGTCAACTTTTAACCTCAACAATCAGCTTCACGCCCTGTACGGCAACTACCGTAACGTGGGTATCTTCCTCAATCACCACAGAGTCCTCTCCGGCACGGGCTGTCCATGTCAGTCCATTCACATAGACCTCGCCCTTTCCCTCCAGATTGCTGATCGTCGATGTAACTACCGCGGTTTTCCCAATCAGACTGTCAATATTGGTCTTTTCCTTCTTCTGGCTGTTAAAATAGCGCACTGCCCAGGGGCGTGTGGCAAACAGCAGAATCAGAGAAACAGCACAGAATACCGCCCACTGAACCACCGGCGGAACTTCCATCAGTGAAAGCGCAAAAGCCGCCAGTGCGCCGCCCGCAAACCAGATAGTAGTAAGACCCAGTGTAATGATCTCAATAACCAGCAGTGCAATGAAAAGAATCAGCCAATATATGGCATCCATATCAGGCCCCTCCTATTTTAGTTCCTTATACAGTCTATTTGAACTCAAAATTTATCATACTATAATTCTCTCCGGATTACAAGTATTTGATTCAATCCAGTATCAGCTTTGCGCAGCCGTAGATTCCCGCATCATTCCCCAGCTGTGCCAGTGCAAATTCCGTTTCCTTGGATGATTTATAGGCATAGGGCTTATAGTATTTGCGGATATAATCCAGAAGAATCCATCCCGCCTTTGAGACGCCGCCGCCAATCACGATAACCTCCGGATCCAGGATACCTGCCATAACAGAGATCGCTGTTCCCAGGTATTTTCCAAAGCGCTCCACCACACGTTTTGCCAGCTCGTCTCCTTCCTTCAAAGCATCGAACACAGCCTTTGCCGTGACCTCTTCTCCCCGCAGAAGCGAAGGCTCGTCACTCTCGGCCAGAGCGACTCTGGCAAGGCGCGCAATTCCCGTTGCAGAAGCGAACTGCTCCAGACATCCCTGGTTGCCGCAGCCGCAATGCTCCTCTATCTGATCCTCCACGTGGATATGGCCGATCTCACCGCCCGCGCCATGAGCGCCCGTCAGAATCTTTCCGTCCACAATAATTCCGCCGCCCACGCCGGTTCCCAGGGTCAGAAGCAGAACATCCTTGTGTCCCTTTGCTCCTCCCATCCACATCTCACCCAATGCAGCCACATTAGCGTCATTTCCCGCCTTGCAGGGAAGACCGGTACGCTCGGTAAGTTCTTTTGTTACCTCCTTATAGCCCCAGCCCAGATTCGCCGTGTGGGGAACGATTCCGTCAATGGACACCGGTCCCGGAACGCCTACGCCGATTCCCGCCACTTCCCCGGGATTCAGCTTCCGCTCCTCCATCTTCGCCAGAATCGCTGCCGCAGTGTCCGGCAGAATGGCCGCGCCTTCGTTCTCTGTATGTGTCTTAATCTCCCATTTGTCCAGTATGTTTCCCTCTGTGTCA
Source organism: Lachnoclostridium sp. (assembly GCA_021770065.1). Taxonomy (GTDB): domain Bacteria; phylum Bacillota; class Clostridia; order Lachnospirales; family Lachnospiraceae; genus Laedolimicola. The sequence continues at coordinate 16,145 of JAETRR010000058.1, forward strand.
AATAAGCCGAGTTTGACGGTAGTTCCGCCGATATCCGCACCAAAACAATACTTTTTCATCCGCCGCTCCCCCTTTTATTCATCTCTCTTTGCAATACTTGCCTGTACCCGGCGGTACAGCTCTTCTGCCGCATTGTATCCCATCTTTTTCTGTCTGTGGTTGACTGCCGCAGACTCTACGATAATGGCCAGGTTCCGGCCCGGACGGATCGGAAGGGAGTGGCATACCACCTTATTTCCCAAAAATTCTGTATACTCTTCCTGAAGGCCCATGCGGTCATACTGTTTGTCCTTATCCCAGTCTTCCAGCTTAATTACCATGTCGATAGTCTGGGTTTCCTTGACGCTCTCTACACCGAAGAGGGTCTTTACATCCACAATGCCGATGCCGCGAAGCTCTATAAAATGCTTTGTTATCTCCGGGGAACGGCCCACCAGGGAATCGTCGCTGACCTTGTGAATCTCTACTACATCATCCGTCACAAGACGGTGTCCGCGCTTAATCAGCTCAAGGGCTGTCTCACTCTTCCCGATTCCGCTCTCGCCCATAATCAGCACGCCCTCGCCGTACACATCCACCAGAACACCGTGTATGGATATCCGGGGAGCAAGCTCCACGTTCATCCAGCGGATAACCTCTGCCATAAAATTGGATGTCATTACGGGAGTACTTAAAATGGGCACCTGATACTTATGTGCCAGCTCCAGAGCTTCCTCCTCCGGCGCTGTCTGTGAGGTGTATACCACGCAGGGGATGTTGCTGGAGAAAAAACGCTCATAAATAGGAGCCTTTTCCTCTTTTGTCCTGCTTTGAAGGTATGTATATTCCACATATCCTACAATCTGTACCCGTTCCGAAGAAAAATGATCAAAGTATCCGGTAAGCTGCAGGGCCGGACGGTTTACCTCCGGGGTAACCAGCTTCATTCCCGACATGTCAATGTCCGGCGTTTCGTTTTTGAGGTTCAGTTTGTCTACCATTTTTGTGAGATCAATGCTCTGTACAACCGCCATAATCTTTCCCTTTCTTATTTCATTCCGTTCCTGTACTTTTCACCCTTCCCGGGTGATGTAAACTGGTTTTATTTTATCACAGGTTCTTATGGCTTGCAATCAAAAACAGGCGGCTGTTTTAAACGGCCGCCTGTAAAAGGAATTCTCTAAAGAGGGTTTTATGACTGAATATTGAACACGGACATCAGTTTTCTGAAAGTATCTTGTCCGTCCAGGCAGGTGTCTGTCAGATAGCCTTTCTCCCGTTCCCATTCAGATAGTCCCCGGTAATAATACATTTTCTTGGCATCCTCAATGATAAACGGAATAATCCCGAAACGCAGGCACTCTTTTAATGCGATCAGCCTGCCCACTCTGCCGTTGCCATCCTGAAATGGATGAATGCGCTCAAACACATAATGGAAACGAATGATGTCGTTAATCGTAATAGCAGTTTTGGTTTCATATTCGGAAAGCAGAACTTTCATGCGTGGAGCAACTTCTTTCGGCTTTGCAGTTTCACGGCCGCCGACCATATTGGCTCTTTTCTTGTAATCCCCAACAGCAAACCATGCAAGCGAAGAATCTTTTGTGCTTTGTTTCAAAATGCGGTGCAGTTCTTTGATGATATCCTCGGTAAGCGGTTCTTCCGCCATATCGATGCAAAAGTCAATGGCCCGAAAATGATTGACGGTTTCGATAATGTCATCCACAGGGATACCTTCTGCAGCATCTATTGTGTTTGTTTCAAAAATCAGCCTGGTCTGATCTTCACTGAGTCTGCTGCCCTCTATGTGATTAGAGTTATAGGTCATCCGTACTTGAAGTTCATGGTACAGACCTCCGGGCATACGAATGTTTTTCTCATCTCTAAGCGTTTGAAGCAAAATATTATCCGAAATGGTCTGGCATAGTTCATCTGCGGAACAGCTGAAAAAAACAGCCATTTTTTCAAGAACAAAATCAGCGATTTTCTCTCCTCGTCCGATTTTTGCCACAGTGCGGGAGGAAATGCCAAGTTCCTTAGCCAGTGCAGTTTTCGTCAACCCCTTTTCATTCAGTTTTTGCAGCAGACCGGAATATGAGATCATAGCATTCACCTTCTTCCTTTACTTATTATACTGTAAAAAGCGAAAAAGTAAAGGTTTTTTGTGAAAAAGTAAAGAGATGGGCAGTCAAACAGTTACGTGATTTATATAGCTTTATACTAGCGATTTCGTAAAAAATAAGTGGTGTGATAAAATCTCGTTTTTAACACTTTGATGATTAAGTAAGTGCCACAAACCCCGATAAATACTGGGGGTGTGGCACTTTATGCTGTATGTGTGAAATATAGTAATATTTTATCTTCGTTTAC
>JAETRR010000103.1 GCA_021770065.1 Lachnoclostridium sp.
GAGATACGAAAGGAAGAACGGAAGGACTGGACAAGGGCTGGACAGAACCGGGGGACTTCACAGGACTTAAAGGCAGTCAGCGAAGCCCTGTCCTATCTCCGGCAAAAGGGGCTTTCTACTGTGGAGGACTTAGAAGTATTTCTGGAATCTTCCGGGAAATCAGCCGCAGATTACCGCAATCAGATGAAGCCAAAGGAAGCCCGCAGCAAAGTGATTGACGGGATTCTTGCCAGCCGGACAGACAGCAAGGAATGTAAGCCCGTCTATGACAAGTACCAGAAGATATTTTTTAAGAAAACAAAGGAAAAATTCAAACAGGAACACCCGGAGGTTGCCCGGTATGAGAAAGCCGCCGCCTACCTTGCTAAGCACCCGGACGATAAGGACAGCACTCAAAAGGAACTGCAAGAGGAGCAGGAAACGCTTCTCAGCGAAATCGCAGAGCTGAAAGTACCGCTGACCGAGGTACAGGAGGATTTGAAGAAGCTGCGGGACATCCGTTATTGGGTACGGAAAGCCACACCCGGCACAGAGGAAAGTAAAGAGCCACCCAAGAAACAGCCCATCAAGGAAGCCTTGCAGGATAAGGTGGACGAGAAAAAGGCTAAAAGAACTATCCCGGCGCAGACAAAACGCAAACAACAGGATATGGAACTTTAACAGACACTTGCCATTTTCAATCAGAGAATGTCAGGTGTTTTTTCTTTTTTTCAAGGAGGGACAGATTTGAATGTATTTGAAGCTGTGAAGCAGTCCGTCACAACCAGACAGGCTGCGGAGCATTATGGAATCCATGCAGGGCGGAACGGGATGGCTTGCTGCCCGTTCCATCACGATAAAACCCCAAGCATGAAGCTGGATCGGCGTTACCACTGCTTCGGTTGCGGTGCGGATGGGGATGTGATTGATTTTGCCGCCGCCCTGTATGGGCTGGGAAAGAAAGAAGCCGCCGTACAACTGGCACAGGACTTCGGGCTTTCCTATGAGGACTGGAAGCCGCCGGGAAAGGCAAAAAAGCCCAAGCCCTGGCAGAAATCCCCGGAGGAACAGTTTCAAGAAGCAAAGAGCCGCTGCTTCCGTATTCTTGCCGATTATCTCCATCTGCTTCGGGCATGGAGAACGGACTACGCCCCACACTCCCCGGAGGAAGCCTTTCATCCCCGGTTTATAGAAGCCTTACAGAAGCAAGACCAAGTGGAGTATCTGCTGGATGTGCTGCTGTTCGGGGAAACAGAGGAAAAAGCGGCTTTGATTACGGACTACGGAAAGGATGTGATACAGCTTGAACAGCGAATGGCAGAGCTTGCCGCCGCAGACGCAGCAAGAACTAAAAAACACCATGAACGCCATGCAGCCACCCCAGAGCATTGAGGAAATCAAGGAGGGGCTGGAAACTACCGAGAAAGGCGGCGTCCGTCAGAGTATACGGAACTGCCTGACTGTATTCCAGCGTGACCCGCTGCTTTCCGGGGCTATCGCATACAATATCCTGACTGACCGCAAGGACATCATAAAGCCCATCGGCTTCCACAGGGAAAGCACCCCCCTGAACGATACAGATATGAAGTATCTGCTTCTCTATCTGGAAGAAACCTACGGGCTTACCAATGAGAAAAAGATTGATAACGCCATCGGGATTGTGGCGAATGAAAACAAGTACCACCCCATCCGGGATTATTTAAGTTCCCTTGTGTGGGACGGGACAGAGCGAATCCGCTTCTGCCTGCGGCACTTTCTGGGGGCTGACGCAGACGATTACACCTATGAAGCGTTGAAGCTGTTCCTGCTGGGTGCAATCTCACGAGCCTTTCAGCCGGGGTGCAAGTTTGAAATCATGCTTTGTCTGGTAGGCGGTCAGGGGGCTGGCAAGTCCACCTTCTTCCGTCTGCTGGCAATCCGGGACGAGTGGTTCTCCGATGATTTGCGGAAGCTGGACGATGACAATGTGTACCGCAAGCTGCAAGGTCACTGGATTATCGAAATGTCGGAAATGATGGCAACCGCAAACGCCAAGAGCATTGAGGAAATCAAGTCATTTTTAAGCCGGCAGAAAGAGGTTTACAAGATACCCTATGAAACCCACCCGGCAGACCGCCCCCGTCAGTGCGTGTTTGGCGGCACTTCCAATGCCCTTGA
>JAETRR010000104.1 GCA_021770065.1 Lachnoclostridium sp.
CCCGTTTTCAACACTTGAAATAGTTAATAAAGCCGGAATCCCTTGCAAAATAAGGAGATTTCGGCTTTTGATATTCTTAAAAATGTTGTATATTTTGGCTACTTTAAAAATTTTTTTATGATTCGGTTTAAATCCTTTGGCCGGTAGTGGCATCTGTCCAAGGGGAGCATGGTCAACTGTGTCAGGGCATCGAGGGTTTTGCTCCCTTTGTAAAGAGCCATATAATCCATGTCATGCATATTCGCAACATTCATGTTTCTCAGCGTTGTTATTAAATTGTTCGGTGTGACATGTGTTCCCTGTGCATCAAGCATAACTTCCAGAAGCCGGTATACCAGCAGTGCGGTATAACAGATCAGGAAATGTGCCCTGATTCGTTCCGGAAGTCTGTGGTTTACGGGACGGCCATCAAAATTTGTTTTCATAATCCGAAAACAGTCTTCAATCTGATATCTTTTCTGTGACACTGCTAGGACTTCTTTAGCCGGATCCGCAAGATTTGTGGCGACAGCATAATACCCGTCATATTTTTCTTCTTCTGCGATTTTGTCCTCATCAAGAATGTACTCTACGACAGCTTCCTCACCGGATTTGGTTTTTGCGACCCGCTTCATGAAGCGCTTCACGTCGTTCGGTCCTTTTTTGATCTCCTCCGGGTCATTTCGGGAAATCAGGTTTTTCGCCCGCTCTACCTGCCGGTTCCTGACGGTACGCTGGTATTCCATCATTTTTCTTGAAAACGTGACGATGATACGCTGCTTCAGGAGGCCTTTCGCTTTCCTTTGCACGGTGCGCCCGTTTTTCAGAACCACATCCTCGTAAAGCCCCAGGTCGAGCGCCTTGTCCGCATGGATGATCTTATATGCGGAATCCTTATAAAGTCCAAGGTTTTCCGGATCATGCCGGTCAAAATTTTTCATGTCTTTAATCGTGACGGGTGTATCATCTGAAAGAAGCTTATAATCATAATCATTAAAGATGGCTTCTTTCAGCGTGTTGCTCAGCTTTTTGATGGATTGTGTGACGATGAAAGCCCTGCCGCCCATGCTGTTGAACTTTCTGATGTTATAGGAGCCAAGCCCCGCATCGGCACAGTAGATGAATTTTGCATCCGGAATCATTTTCAGCACTTCTTTCTCCAAGGGAATCGCTGTCAGCTGCTCGCTTTTATTGCCGGGATGCAGGCACATGGTGATGGGGATGCCCCTGCTGTCCATGAATAACCCCATTTCCACTATGGGATTGGGGCGGTGCTCTTTGCAGATGCCGTACTGCCGCAGACCGGTCATGGCTTCTCCCGTGACCTCGTCCACAATCTCGTCATCAGCCCGTTCGCATTCAAAGTAGAAGTTCGTGCAGTCATAATAAAGCACGGACGGGTCCCGTTTTACGATGGTATCGCTCTGCCGGTAGAGCCATGCCAGATAATCATCGTAATGTTCTTCCAGGAGGTCCATAAACCGCAGGATGTGCTGGTAGCCGAAGTCCGGCTTTTCATAGTAGGAATCCAGCCCGCCCGTCACCGCATATTTGGAAAGCGGTTCCATGATCCTCGAATAAACAAGGAAACGGTGGATCGTGTAGCTGTCAAAAGTGATTTTTCTGCCAGCCGTCTTTTCTTTAAAAAAATCTTTGAGCCGGAGACCGCCCATCAGGTTTTGGAGGAAAAAATAGCCTATGTTCAGCTCGGTGGAAGAGGAAGCCGCATCATTCGTCTTTTCCACTCGCTCGTTGTAATCAGTAGAAATAGAGTGTTCCACCCTGCCGACACGGTATTCCTCGTTCATCTTCCGGATTTCCTCCCTGACATAGGCCAGGGGGTCATCCGTAATTTTAAGCAGTTCAGAGTGTTTTCCAAACCGTTTGACGTTTTTGGTTGTAACTTTTTTGCCGTTACGGATCCCCAGCTGGGCATAATAGATGGGATCCTTACTGTTTTTGTTATAAAAGAGCTTCATTTCATCACCGCCGTAAATAGCATATATACTATTATACAACATATACAACAAAAAGAAAAGAAAAATTTGACAAAAAAATACCGCATTTCTGCGGTTTCTAAGGAATTTATTCTGCTACAAGTGTTGAAAACCCG
>JAETRR010000105.1 GCA_021770065.1 Lachnoclostridium sp.
ATCAACCCGCCCCGCACAGGCAAGGACTATAACGAAAAGCTGCTGCGGATCAGGGAGCAGATACAGGAACGCCAGCAGCCACGCCGCCAGAAAGAGGCGGCTGTTTCTATTTAAGGGGGATTTGCTTATGAATGAAAACCAGCAGATTTGCTTTACGGACAGCGCAGGAAAGGAACTGTTTTCGCTTCCAGACAACGGCGTACTCTGCCTTTCCTATGGGAACGGCGATACGCATTTTTCCCTCTGCCGGTTCCTGGACCAGACCCATGCGGAGATTGACGGGGTGAAATATGCCGTCCAGGAATTTGCCCGGAGGATGGAACACAACAAAATCAGCTTTGCCCCGGCTTAACAGCGAGGGGTCAGAATAACAGGAGGAATTTACAATGACAAATACAGAAGATACCGCTTTACAGATGATTGCCGAAGCTGCCCGGTGCCCGGACTATGGCCCCGATATGGTTAAGGCCCTGATGGAAAAACTGGATATGAACGAGAAAGGCTTTGCGCTTCTGATGAATGTCGCCCCTTCCACGGTCCGGCTCTGGACCAGCGGTGCAGCGCAGCCATGCGGAACGGCCAAGCGGCTCATGCAGATTTACGAAACCGGGCCGGAGATCGTCGGCAAGATTGCCGGAGGGCAGCCGCCGGCAGATGAGAGGAATCTATAAATGGCACCGGTCACTATGAAAGATGATGCGCTTCCGCAGATTCACTTAGTCCGTGATACAGATTTAGGTGTATTTGCCTATGAGCTCCATATCCTGGCCGGGGATTTCCTGCGGGAAAGTGAATTCAACCTGCACTCACTGGCAACCAACACCGGGCCGGATTCTATCGCTATCATGGGAAAAAACCACATATAGCTTGCTGATGCCCTGTCTGCCTACTATCCCACAGGAGAGCTTTACCGGATGGCCGCTATGACGGAATACCCCGGCGCCAGGGCTTTCCTGTTCCACACAGAGCGTAAGGAGGCCGGACGGCTGTACGGGGATGTCCTGATGACGGACCTTGACACGCTGCGGCAGGACATAGAACGGAATACCCTCTACCCTTACGGCGTCAGCATGGAATACCGGGACGGCACGAAGGCGGAGGCAGGCATTGAAAAATGGGAGACAATGGAGCTGTGCGAAAAGGACGCCCTGAAAACCTGGCGCTACCTCTATGCGCCGGAGCAGGTGACGGAATGGCAGTACCGCTATTCTAACCGGTTCAGCCAATGGAAGGAGCAGGCATTTTCCTATATGCCCCAGGATTTGGAGGAACGTCTGAATGTGGAGTATATGGAGGAGGCGCAGAACCCGGACACAGATATGTACCGCATACCCCTGGGGACAGCGAAGCGGATGCTCCTTGACGGGGCTTCGGTCTACCGCCTCCTTCCCGGAGGATCGGAAAAGGTTGCGCCTATCGCTGCGGTCACAGCGGGTCTCTGGTATGAGCATTACCGGGAGTTCGCCGTTACCCCGGAGGACCTGGGCGCACTTGACCGGCTGGTACGCAGGGAAACGGACCGGCTCATGGGAATACGTCCACAGCTTGATAAATCACAGGAACGTCGCCCTTTCCCAGAGCGGTGATTTTTTATGACAGACTGGAGGTGATATTGATTGGCGGATAACATACAGCATGAAGATTTCGGGGAAAAGATCGGCGGCGCGAAAAAAGACTTATGGAAAGACCGGGGGCTCTATGTGAACGACCTGGACGCCATGAATGAGCGCGAAGCCGAGAAATTTGTAAAAAAGGACAATATCTGGAAGAAACCGGATTATGAGGCCATGCTGGAGGATGGGATTCCCCTTGGCGTGGTCTATTTTATTAAAAAGGCACGGGACGGATTAAATGCCTCCCCGCAGTATTACCGCAGGGACGACACACCGGAGAAACGCCTTGCAAGACAGAAAGAATATATCCAGACGGTACGGGAGCTGCAGAGCGTGGTTTCGGAAGTCCGCACCGTGGAGGACGCCATGCAGGTCTATGACCGTTTCTTTGTGGAAAACGGGTATCTGGA
>JAETRR010000059.1 GCA_021770065.1 Lachnoclostridium sp.
TTGTGCAAAAAACTTGAACCAAACGTCAGTACGACACGGGAAAGGTTTGAAGCGTTAAAGGAACTGCATAATGCAGGTATTCCGACTGTTGTATGGCTATGTCCCATTCTTCCGTTTATCAATGACACGGAAGAAAATATAATTGGTATTTTGAATTACTGTATTGAAGCAAAAGTATATGGCATTATCTGTTTCGGCATGGGAATGACTTTGCGCGAGGGAAGCAGGGAATATTTTTACATGCAATTAGACCAATTATTCCCGCATATGAAAGAAAAGTATATATGTACTTTTGGTAGTCAATATGAGCTTAATAGTCCAAGGAACATCAGCTTAATGAGATTGTTTCATCAAATATGCGCAGAAAAAGGCATTGTGCATGATAACAGACAGATATTTGAATATCTAAACACCTTTGAAGAAAAAAATAACTATGTGCAGTTAAGTCTGTTTAACTAAATCGTACAATATCTGATGAGTTACGGTATGGTATCTATTTTGCAGTAAAGGCGCCATACCGTAACTTTGTTTTGACAGGGGCTGTAAGAATAGATTTTTATCCGAGAACAGGAATTTCAATCTGCACAATGTAATCTTCAATCCGGTCAATGACATCTTCATTTATGCCCATCTCATAGGAAAATCCGTGGAGTGTTAGGTTATGTTTTTCTGCGAATGCGAGAATTTCTTCGTAGCGCTTTGGCATTCTGTCTAAGTCACCCATATGAAAGGCTCTCAGGTACTTACCGCTGGGCGACATGTGCAGGCCCTTCTGGTATGTGAGCAGGGGAATCTCTATGAACAGTCTGGAATAATCAACAAAATTACCGTCAAGGAGGCTGGAAACGGAAATCATAGAGCCATAGGTAGCATGATGCAGGCGTCCAAGGTGGTATTTTTCCGTTTCGGCTGTGATAAGCTCAACCTCTTCCTCAAAAGTAGTGTCTTTTGTGATATCTACTGTGATCAGGCAGCGTTCTCTTTTTTCTATTACGCTGATCTCAGAGAGGTCCATTGTCAGCAGGGCGGCCATATTCTGGCGGTGTGTGCAGAGGGTTTCCCGGACGGCCTGCAGATGGGTGATCTTAAGGTCAAGGTCAGCTATTTTTTCCTCCAGGAGGTCTTTCAGGTTTTCGGCAGAGCGGTTTTTCATGAAATCCTGTATTACGCTGATGGGGACTTCCAGCTCCCGGAGCAGGAGGATGGTTTCCAGCAAGGGGCTCTGGTGGTAATTATAGCAGCGGTATCCATTTTCCGGGTTGACAGAAGCAGGCCCAAACAGGCCGATCTCATCATACCACATCAGTGTTTTTTTGTTTATGCCATGGAGGGCGGCGAATTGTCCTATGGTAAGGAACTGGTTTTTCCTGCTCATTTTTCTGTCTCCTGTTAATATCCATAAAATTTTCCGGTCTGCTATTGACCGTACTGTTACTGTACGGTCTATGATACTGTATACAGGAAGAAAATACAAGGTGACTGGAGGAAAAATTGATGGAAAAATCAAATGCTTATGAAAAACCTGTAACTCTGAAAAATATTGTAAAATTTGCCGTGCCCACCATTGCCATGACGGTGTTCATGTCTTTTTATACTATGGTTGATGGTCTGTTCGTGTCGAACCTGATTGGTACCAATGCCCTTTTAGCCATCAATCTGACTGCGCCGGTCATACAGCTTGTCACAGCCATTTCTACCATGCTTGCCACGGGAGGAAGCGCAGTCATTATGAAAAAGATGGGGGAAGGAAAGCGTGAGGAGGCGAAGGAGGACTTTACCTTTCTGATTCTGGTGAATGTGCTGGTTGGGGCGTTCATGTGCGTGGCCGGGTATATGGCAATAGGCCGGATATTCGCGGGGATGAATCTCTCGGCGGATGTGGAATGGTATTGTGTGGAATATTTAAGCCGTTATCTGCTGTTTACGATCCCCATTCTGTTAATGAATAACTTTACCCTGTATATGATAGCCAGTGAGAAAGCAGCCTTATCCCTGGTCTGTTCTGTTGCGGGCGGTGTTTTGAATATGGTACTTGATTATGTATTGATTGCTGTATTTGATATGGGAATCAGCGGTGCGGCGGTTGCAACAGGACTTGGATATTCTGTGACAGCGGTTGTGGGCCTGTTTGTTTTTGGCCGGAAAAAGAGTCTGCTGCATTTCAGAAAACCGGTATTCCGCTTTAAAGTCCTTGCAAATGCCGCCACAAATGGGTGTTCCGAGATGGCGACGGCGCTTGTCACCGGGATCATTACTATGATGTTCAACTGGACGATGCTTCATTACGTCGGGGAAGACGGTGTGGCGGCAGTTACCATCATCATGTATGTGCTGATGTTTGCAAGCTCTCTGTATACAGGATATTCTTATGGGGTTGCGCCCATGCTGAGTTTTTATCATGGGGAACAGAACCATGGAAAACTGAAAAAGCTGGTTGGGATCAGCATGAAAGTGATTGCAGGAATCTCTGTGCTTACGGTTGCAGCTTCCTTTCTGTTGACAAGACCGCTGGTATCTGTCTTCGCCCGGCCGGATAATCCGGTGTATGATCTGGCGGTAACGGGAAACAGGATATGCACAATCGCATTGTTTTTTATTGGATTTAACATTTTCGCCAGCGGGATGTTTACTGCATTGTCTAATGGGATTGTTTCGGCCATCCTTGCATTTTCCAGGTCCTTTGTGTTTATGCTGATTACCATGATGATACTTCCCCTGGTTTTTGGTGTGAACGGTATCTGGCTGGCAACGCCTGTGGCGGAACTGATGGCGCTTGCCCTGTCCGCCTTTATGTTTTTGAAATATCGAAAGAGATATGGATATTAGGGAAAAATAATTCCCTGTAACATTTCGCGGACATTTGCCTGTTATGCTATAAAAATATAAAGGAGTGTGGATATGAAGAAGATTTTACTGGTAGAGGACGACGCCCTTTTAAATAAAACGCTGACCTACAACCTGATTTCTGAGGGTTACAATGCCGTATCAGCCCTGAATGCAGGCACAGCTGCAGAGTTACTGACGCAGACGGAATATGACCTGGTACTTTTGGATATCAACCTGCCGGACGGCAGCGGCTATGACCTGTGCAGGCTCATAAAACCGGAGAACCCCGATACACTGGTGATTTTCCTGACGGCCAATGACCAGGAGAGCGACCAGATCCGGGGGTATGAAGCCGGGGCGGTGGATTATATCACCAAGCCCTTTTCCATTGGTGCGCTGTTGCGGAAAATACGGGCAATGTTTGCCATGCTGGAACACCGGGGGTTTACAAAAGATTTCTATGATGACGGCAGGCTGTTTCTGGACTTTTCAGAACAATCCGCCTCGCTGAATGGTAAACCCCTTACCCTTTCCCCTATGGAGTATAAGATGCTGTACCTGTTCTGTAAAAATCCGAAACAGATCCTGACCAGACAGCGCCTTCTGGAGCGGCTGTGGGATGCGGATGAAAACTATGTGGACGAACACACCCTGACTACCTCCATCAGCCGGATCCGGGGCAAGATTGAGGCAGAAGGTGACACTTACATCAAAACGATTTACGGGATTGGATACCAATGGATGGGAGGCGAGAGAAAATGAGTCTGGGGCGGATCTCTGTAAAAAAGATATTCCTGCTGACATGTGGCGGTATGGCGGCTTCCATGCTGGCCATCTGTGCCGTTCTTTTATGGATGACAGGCGAGATTTGGGTGCTTGCCACCGGCGGGCTGCTGATGCTCTGTGCCCTTGCCTGGATGTTCCTTCTGACAGTTGTTTTCAGTAAACGGCTTTCCATATTTACCAGAGAGCTGTGCCAGGCAATGGATCAGATGATAAACGGAAGCGGAGAACCTGCGCGTGCCTTGGACAGTGAAACACTCTTTGCCCGTATCAGCTACCGTCTGTCACGGCTGTACGGCATCATGCAGGAGAACCGGCGAGAGGCGTCCGAGGAACGGCAGGAGCTGCAGATGCTGGTGTCGGATGTCTCCCATCAGGTGAAAACACCGGTAAGCAACCTGAAAATGGTGACGGACACGCTGCTCACAAAGTCTGTCACAGAAGAAGAGCGGCGGGAGTTCCTGCAGGGCATCCGCAGCCAGACGGACAAGCTGGAATTTCTTTTCCAGGCCCTTGTGAAGACCTCCCGGTTGGAGACCGGGGTGATACGGCTGGAAAAGAAAGACGCCCATCTGATTGATACGCTGGCGATGGCCTTAAGCGGTATTGTATATGCGGCGGAGAAAAAGAATATTTCCGTTACAGTGGACTGTCCGGAGGCGCTATCCGGGTCTTTGTAGAACAATGGGAAATGTATGTAAAACTGAGTGTGTCTGATACTGGCAAGGGTATTTCCGAGAGCAATCAGGCCGCTATTTTCCGGCGCTTCTATCGTGAGGAAGAAGTACACGAACAGCAGGGCGTGGGTATTGGCCTGTATCTGACCCGCGAGATCGTAACACGGCAGGGCGGCTATATCAAGGTAACTTCGGAGCCGGGACAGGGTTCAGAATTTTCTATCATGCTCCCTGCAGGATAACACATGTCGGACGGCCGTTTCTGGCTGTCTGACATAATTTTTTCGCAGTAGTGTGCCGACAAAGCTGCCAGTGGCAGGTTTTCGGCTGAAATGTCCGAGTCTTGTAACATTTCAGCTGTATTTTTTATGCCGCTTCGGACATTTCTGTGACATTTGGATTTTACAATGTCCTTATCAACAGGCAAAAAGCCTTGGAAGGAGCATTTGATTATGAATGTATTACAAACAATCGACCTGAAAAAGTATTATGGCAGTGAGCCCAACATCACCCGTGCCCTGGATGGCGTCAGCCTGTCAGTAGAACAGGGTGAATTTGTGGCGATAGTCGGAACATCTGGCAGCGGTAAATCCACCCTGCTTAACATGATGGGCGGGCTGGATACGCCCACATCCGGTAGCGTCATTGTCCGTGGGGATGAGCTGGCACAAAAGTGCGACGAGGAGCTGACTATCTTCCGCCGCCGCAACATCGGATTTATCTTCCAGAACTATAACCTTGTCCCGATCCTGAATGTCTATGAAAATATTGTCCTGCCTGTGGAGCTGGACGGCGACACGGCAGATGAGAAGTTTATGGGTGAAATTGTGGAGATGCTGGCGTTGGAAGATAAGCTTCACAATATGCCGAACAACCTTTCCGGTGGACAGCAGCAGCGTGTTGCGATTGCCCACGCCCTGATTACCAAGCCGGCTATCATCCTGGCTGACGAACCCACAGGCAACCTGGATTCCAGGACCAGCGCAGATGTACTGGGGCTTTTAAAGCGTACCAGCATGGAGTTTAACCAGACCATTGTCATGATTACCCACAACAACGAGATTGCCCAGCTTGCCGACCGGATTGTAAGGATTGAGGACGGCAGGATCATGGGAAACAGCATCCGGTGTACCGGTGCGGAACTGGAATAGGGAGGGGCGGATTATGACATGGCCTTTTGAAAATGACACCAGCAGGGTGGAAAAGAAACTGGCAGGCCGCAGCATGAAAGCCGACAGGCGCCGGAGCATTTTTATCATCCTTACGATTACTCTTGCTGTCTGCCTTATGGGAACCCTCAGTTTTATCTACTCGGCACAGCAGAAGAAGACACTGGACAATATCCTGGGGCAGTATCAGGCCGGCTGCAGCGGGCTGACCAGAGAAGAGGTCACAGGGCTTGTGGATACGGGCAGGTTTGAAAAATGGGGATATACAGCCGATGCCGGTTCTGTCCGCCATGAGGACAGCGTTTTGAACATCAGCTTTGTAAGTCCGGAGATGATCGACCTGATGGGATACGGCAGGATTGCCGGGGCTTATCCCCAGGCAGAAAATGAGCTCTGTATAGAGCGCTCTTTTTTCAGCTATTTTAACCTTCCGGCAGAAATCGGCCAGACGGTTACCCTGAACCTTGGCAGCGGCGAGAATCTCTATACCGTCACAGGCATTCTGGAATCGGAGAACAGCAGCCGGATTTTCACGGTCTGGATTCCGGAAATTGCTGTGGATACAGGCATCCACCCGGCTCCTTATGAGCTGCGTTTCCGTTTTGAAGGGAGCCGGGTAATGGAGCCGGAAGGGCTTCGCGCAGACATCGAAAGGTTCTTCACAGAAATGGGAATACCGGCAGACCGGACCTTTTACAGCTTCAGCTATTTTGGGATGGTGGATGTTTATCTGGGAAATGGGATGGAGATCTATGTCCTGTCGGTACTGATTGCTGCCATCTGCGCGATTGTGATCTACAATATTTTCTACATCTCCTTGATGGGAAAAATGCGGGAATACGGGCGCTTAAAAGTGCTTGGAACAACGTCGCAGCAGTTAAAGCGGGTGGTAAAACGGGAGAGACGCTTCCTGACTGCCCTGGCAGTTCCCCTTGGACTGATTTTTGCCACAGTGATCGCACTGATTGCTGTACCCGGTTACTGGTCCTGGCGCGACAATATCCGATCCGCAATGGTTATTCTGTTCTTGACTTATGGAATGGTTCTGGCTGCCACCAGAAAACCGTTATCCATGGCAGGAAAAGTATCTGCTATTGAAGCCGTCCGGGCCACTGCCTATTCCGGGTATCAGGGACGCAGCATTTCCAGACAGCTGCACCGCCGCCTGACCATAACAAGGCTGGCTCTGATGAACTTCTCCCGGAACCGCAAAAAGGCTTTTGTGACGGCTCTGTCCTTAAGTCTGACCGGGATTCTGCTTCTGTGTATTTCTGCCTATGCAAATTCGGTGGACGTAGAGGAAATGGCCCAGTCCCAGTTTGGGGACAGGAGCCAGTACCTTTTACAATATGAAGACTACGCAGGCCGGGAATTTTATGAGATGCAGAAAGAAAATCCCCTGGGACAGGCCCAGCGAAAAGAGCTGGCCTCTATTCCGGACGTGGATTACGTCACAGCATACAGCATGGCCTGTGTGGAAATCCCTGCCATCAGCGAAATCCCGGGTAACCGTGAGCATGAGCCCTTTATCGTCAGGGGAATTGACCGGGAGGATATGGCGAAGATGTATGCCGGCGGAGCAGTTCTTGAGGGGACCGCAGATTACCGGCAGCTGGTGGATGGAAACGGCATTCTGGTCTGCCCGTCAGGCAGCGCACTGAAAGAGATTTACAGGACACACTATCAGGTCGGGGATATTGTCACCGTTTCCTGCTACAACGGACAGAGGAGGACTTATACCGTGATGGGTATTGTCGAGAATGTTCCGATCTGCAATACAGCCCATTTCTTTATTCTGCCGGAGGAAGAACTGTCCGTCCTTTATCCGGAAATATCGGATTTTACGGGCTGTGTAAATATCCACACAGAAAAGGACAGCGAACAGCTGCGGCGGGCAGTATTCGGTGCTGTGCCCGATGAACGGGTGGCGGTCGCCGGCCTAAATGATCTGACGGCTGAACTTAAGACCGGCATGCGTGGGGAACTGACCCGGCTCTACAGTATCCTGGTCTTTATCTTCGTGTTTGCCCTAATCAATCTTGCCAACACGCTGATCACCAGTCTTCTCACCCGCCAGCAGGAATTCGGCGTGTTCCAGTCCGTTGGCATGAGCGGCCGCCAGCTGTCCCGGATGCTGTCCCTTGAGTGTCTG
The DNA here is from genome assembly GCA_021770065.1 of Lachnoclostridium sp. Classification (GTDB taxonomy): domain Bacteria; phylum Bacillota; class Clostridia; order Lachnospirales; family Lachnospiraceae; genus Laedolimicola. The sequence continues at coordinate 7,608 of JAETRR010000059.1, forward strand.
TACTATGTGGGGATCACGCTGCTCGTGACCCTGACACTGGGAACCGTGTGCAGCCTGGCGGTGTGCAGGGTGTTTGACCAGATTGGCATGTTCGGGAAGCTCATGTATCACTTCCCGGTGTTCCAGGTACTGGTGTTTGCGGCTGCGCTGCTTCTGGTGCAGGCGGTATTTTCGGTCTGTGCGGTTCGTTATACCGGAAGGCTTTCCCTTGTAGAGCGGATCAGGGCGGTGGACTGAATTCTTTTCGTATGAAATAGAGGTATTACAGCCAAAGGAGAGAAACGAATATGACATGGCCTTTTGAGAATGATACCGGCGCTATTGTGAAAAAACTTGCAAAGCGCAGCTTCACAAGCGAAAAGCGCCGGAACCTGATGGTGGTGGTCGCCGTCGCCCTGGCGGCGTTCCTGATTTGCCTGTCAGCGGTCATATCCGTCTCAGTTGAACAGATCCAGCGTAATCAGGTGGCTGATACCTATGAAGCGGTTTTTGACGGCATGGATGAATCCGGGGTTGCGGCCTTGAAGGAGCTGCCGGAGTTTGCCCGCGTGGGCGAATACTATTTACTGGGGCAGGAGCATTCGGAGCAGGGATACAATGCCTCCTATGTGTACTGCGACAGCGACATGGTGTATATTGCCCGCAGCCAGATGGAGCTGGTAAAAGGAGAACTCCCGGTACAGGCAAATGAAGTCGCTGTCAGTGAATATTTTCTCTCCGCTTACGGCTCGAATGCTAAAATTGGTGAGACGGTTCGATTGGATACCGGGAGTTTTCATGGAGGCTATACCGTGACCGGAATCCTGTCTAATGTGGGAGAAGCGAATCTATGTGCCGTTGCTGTTTCTAAAGAGGCCTTAACACAGTGGGCCGGATTTGACCCTGCAGGATACCGTGCCTATGTGCATTTCAAAAATGACAGGCAGTTTGAACAGGAGACCATGGCTTCCCACTGCCGGGAGATTGCCGCGCAGTTTGGCTCTGCGCATGCAGAATTGTGTGAGTATCTGAACTGCCAAGGCATTCCATGCTGTCACTTTTTGCGGAACAATACCGGTAATTTTCTGAGTACGGATGCAAATGGAAGACTTTTTCATGTTCAGAAGTTTATTGAGGGCAGGTTGTATGGTTTGAATGAAGCCCTGGACTGGCTGCTGATACAGTCTGCACAGATGTTAGGGAAAATTCATGCGATATTGAAAAATTATCCTGGGCTTCCAGTTGGTATCGGGGCAGATTTCTTTCAATGTATGATCCCCAAGCGGGCATTGAAGTCCTACGAAAATTCTCTCTCTGTTGCAGAAAGCCGGGGAGACACTGACATTGCTGCTGATTTGAGGTATTGCATAGAATTGATGAAGCGTTTTCCAGACTATGTATTTGACTTAAATAAGCTGACTTGTCATGCCACGCACGGAGACTATTTTATCAGTCAAATCCTGTGCGGAGACGGAAAAATCAATGCGGTCATTGATTGGACAACAGCCTGTGTGCATCCGGTGGTATGGGAAATTGTACGCTCCTATGTTTACGCTGCACCGTCCTGCAAAAATGGGGAGATTAATATGAATGAATTTGCCAGCTGCGTGTCGGAGTACCAGAGGTTTGCGGCTCTAAATGAGTACGATTTGCAATGTATGATTCCTCTGTTTTACTATCAGATTGCCGTGTGTGATTATTATGGGCAGTATTACGCGTCTACAGCGGCAAACCGCCATATATATCTCCATCAGGCTATATTTTCCACAAAATTACTCCGATGGTTAGAAAAGGATTCCGCTGTAGTGAAGTCTTTGGATTCATCATAATGCATTTCACAGCAACAGGTAAACATTTCACAGCAATCAAATTGTTTTGGCATTTCCGACAGGCTATAATAAAATGTCTGTCTATGCCAGCGGCAAAAGTTGTCTTTTGCCGCTGGCGATATAATGACGGGGAGGTGGCGCATTGATCCGTATTGCAATCTGTGATGATGAAAAATATATGTCCGACCATATAAGGACACTGGTCTCTGATTTCTTTCGTAAAAAGAACCGGGAGATCAGCATCCGCATGTTTTCCAGCGGCGAAGAGCTGTTAAGCTACAATGGGCAGATCGACCTCCTGTTTCTGGATATCCAGATGAAGGACATGGACGGTATGGAAACGGCAAGGAGACTCAGGGCGGATAAGTTCCGGGGCTTTTTAGTCTTTATTACGGTACTGAAAGAGATGGTATTCCAGTCTTTTGAGGTACAGGCCTACGATTATCTGGTCAAGCCGGTGGATGATAAACAGTTTGAAAAGACGATGGAGCGTCTGTACGCTTCCATACGCAGTGCCGATGAAAACAACCTGCTTGTGCAAAAGGGATATGAGAGCCATATTATTCGAACGGATGAGATTGTTTTCTGTGAGATTATAGACCGGAAAATATATTTGAACCTGGCTTCAGGAGATGTTCTTGACTATTATGAGCGGATTGAGAATCTGGAAACGAAACTGGACAGTCATTTTTTCCGGTGTCACAGGAGCTATCTTATCAATCTGAAGCATTTGAAAGGCTATAAAAACGGAACCGCCTGTATGGATAATGGCAAAGAGATTCCCGTATCACGGCTGCGGAGCAAGGAGTTCTCCGGCGTTGTTCTGCAGTATATGAAGAACATTTGAGAATTTTAGATATGGGGGCTGGTAACATGGGTGAGTATTTAGATTTTTTCAATATATATGTGATAGGCCTCATTGAGGGGGTCTTTCAGTTTTATTTCCTGGCAAAAATCCTGAAAAAGAAACTTTTGCTCCCATTCTATTTCCTGTTTGGAGTATGTGCGGTGATTGTCACCCGCTTTCTTTCAGTTGGCACGGTGACCGGCTTCGTGGCGATGGTATTTCTTCTTACGGTATGTGGGATCCTGGTCTGCCATGCAGATTTTAAGTCTTCTCTTCTGTATGCAGCCCTGGCAACCGAAATCATGCTGCTCTGCTATGGGATTGTGAAATCTCTGATAGGTCTGTTATACGCATGGCTGCCACATTTTTACTATGATATGGCCGGTATTGCGGCCATGCTAATCAGCGAGGCCGCGTCCCTACTGCTGACAGGGTTTTGTTACTATATGGTGTATCGCTATTTTTCCGACTACACTGCATCGGAAATGCAGCAAATGTTTCTGGTTTTCATTCCGGTCCTGATGATCTTTATTATGAGTGAGTACATTAATACGCTTTCATTTGATTACCAGTTTGTAGTCTTAGAGGAGGATGGATCTTTCGAGTATCTGCTGAGTCACTGGCAGCTGCTTGCAATGCATCTTTTGGGACTTTTAAGCCTGTTCTGCATTCTGTTCTCTTATAAGAAGCTGCAGCAGAATTTCCGTCTCAGCACTGAAATTTCACTGCTGGAACAGGAAGAACATTCCCTAAACCAGTATGTGGAGGAAGCGAAGACACGTTACGATGAAACAAAGTCCTTCCGCCATGACATCAGGAACCACATCGCAGTGGTGAAAAATCTTCTGCAGAGCGGGAAACTGGAAGAAGCGGTAAGCTATATGGAAGATATGGACGATATGGCGGAAAAAATGTCATTCCCCTGCAGTACCAATAACCCGGTAGTGGATATTCTGGTGGGAAACAAGCTGGGGATTGCCAAAAGCATGGGGATCGATGTGGACTGTTCCCTCCTTCTGCCATATCCCTGCAGCCTGCGGGACATTGATATCTGCATTATCCTGTCAAATGCACTGGACAATGCGATTCAGGCAGTAAAAAGGCTGGATGCCGGTATGGAAAAATATATCCATGTGTCCGGGCGTATCCAGGGAGATTTCCTTATGATGGAAATTGAAAACAGCTTCCATGGGAAAGGCACGTTCAAAAAAGGGACAGGCCTGTCAAACGTAAAGAAGGTGGCTGAAAAATATGGCGGCGCCATGAGTATAGAGGCACAGGAGAATAAATTTGTCCTCCATGTGCTGCTGATCATTTCACAGCACCCAGAAGGTATCCCGCAGCAAATGGATTAACGCGTTACTTTCTACAGCCGAAAAAAGAAAAAGGAAGCTGTCTGTAAGGGCGGCTGCCTGACAATATCAAATTGAAGGAGGAACAATGCTTATGGCAATGCAGGCCCTAAAGGATACCTTTATGCCGTTCGGCAGATCCAAGGAAATGAATGGAAACTATGAACATTCCAGAACCGACTACGCAGAAAGGGTGAAGGAAAAACAGGCCGCCGAGAGGGCGAAGGAAGCAAAGGAAGCCGAGAAGGCTGCAGAGGAGAAAAAATCCGGCAGGCTGCCCGAACCACAGGATGAATACATCAGCAGTGAAAAGTCGGGAAAAAAGCCTACGGGACTGTACCGGGTAGGTCAGGACGAGAACGGCAACCGGAAAATCTTTTTTGATGACCCGAAAGCTGACCATGCAGATGGAAAGGATGACCGTTCCGGGGAAGGCGAAGATGGAAAAGGGCCGAAGGTAAGCGGGGACAACCAGGGAAAGCCGGCGGAGAAATGTGTCGCGAATACCGATAAGGTTGACAGGGAAATCAAGAAGCTGAAAGAGAAAAAGCAACAGTTGGAACAGCAGATCCAGTCAGCTTCCGGAGATGAAACACCCTTCGGGCATCCCTCTATGCCATCCGGCAATAATAAGGAAAAGAAAATCCGGGAACTGGAGAAAAAGCTGGCGCAGGTAGAAAACGAGTTAAGGCAGAAAGACAATGATACCTACAGGCGGCAGAATGCTTCTGTATCCGAAGTATCAGAATAAGAATACACCGATGCGTGTCTATAAGGAAGCAGAGCGCAAGGAGCTGGAAAAGAGAATTGCGGAAAGCCGGAATGGGGATACGGATACCGTCAGCATCAGCGAAAGTGGGAAGGCTGCATTGGACGGGAAGACCGATTCGGTTCAGGCTGGTGCAGACAACGGCATCTCTGTGGAAGAGACAGCGGATGCTGTTAAGATGGAACCTGTAATCTATACCCAAAACGGAGAGAAGGCTGAGTCCGAATCCGGTGCGAATTTCTCTGTTTCTGTATAAAAATCGTAAGAAAGTCCGCAGAAAAAGTGTGGAATGCCGTGTGAACAAACAAGGAAAAGGCGCTTTTGCTTCTGGTACAATGAATGCACCAAGGCATGAGCGCCTTTATTCTTGACAATAGAAGACCTTCGAAGGCGAACTCTATTGTATTGTGCAATAGGAAAGGAGTTTTTACATGGAACTGCTGGTTGATAAGGTTTCAAAAAAATTTAAAGACAAGAAAGCGGTTGACAACATCAGTCTGGAACTGACACCGGGAGTCTGGGGCCTTTTGGGAGCAAATGGCGCAGGCAAGACAACCCTGATGCGGATGATTGCCGGGATTATGCGTCCTACTTCCGGTCAGGTGCTGTATGACGGCGTGCCAATCCAGACACTGGGAGAGGGGTATCGGGAAGTCTTAGGTTTTCTGCCCAAGGAATTCGGTTTTTATCCGGAATTTACGGTTAAGGATTATCTGGCTTATGTTGCTGCTCTGAAGGGGCTGCCAGAGCGGGAGAGCAGGCTTCAGATTGTCAGCCTGCGGAATGAAAATGACGGCAGCGTTTCCATCCGCTATCTGGCGGAATGTCCCTGCAATAACAGTTCCGCCCTTTGCGTTCCCCGTCTGGAGGATCTGTATCTGTGGATGTTTCCCCAGGGCGGCGGAGAAAACCGGAAAAGAACCAATCGAAAAAGCGGCAGGAGGTATCAATAGATGAGAATTTTATTTTTAGAACTGAAACGTGTCATGAAATCAAAGCTTACCTGGATTTTGCTGGCCCTGGCGCTGCTGCTTTCCCTTCTGTTAGCCTGGCTGCCCACTACCTATTGTTACAGTAATTATACGGACGAAGACGGAAACGAAGTAAATCTGACCGGCCTGGCATCGATTGCCCATGAAAAAGAACGGCAGGCGGATGCCGCCGGAATCGTTACCCCGCAGCGTGTGCGGGAGGCTGTGGAAACCTATCAGGCATGTCTGTCATCCTGCGGCGTGACGGAATCTTATGACCTGCCGGAAGGCGTCTATGAGTGGGAAATCCTGCCCATTGCCCCTCTGCTCCATGGCGTAAAAGAGGCATTTGCGGATCCGGATACCGGGATGACCCCTGCGATTATGGAAATCAATCCGGAACAGATTGACGATTACTATTCCGTCTGCGAGGCTCGGATCACCTCCCTGATGGAGATGGAACAGCCGGACAGCCCCGGGGCGCAAGGCAAAGCGATAAAAATGTACCGGAATGTAGAAAAACCGTTTGAAGTCTATCCGGGCATGAACTCCACAGTCCTGGACTATCAGAATATTATGGGTTTTCTGGTGCTGCTCTTTTGATCAGCACAGCTGCATTCGTGATCTGCGCCGCCGTACATATTCTGGCGGCAGACAGTTTGTTCGGATGGGAATGTACCCGGACGTCTGTTCAGATGATGTATTCCATTGTGACCCTGGCAGACATGGACATAGGAGGCCTTCAGTTTCTTTTTGCTGTTGCAGGGCTGCTTTCGGTTCTGGCTTCCGTGAGCTTTACGCTGTTTCTTTCCGCCAGATGCAGGATCACGGTGTCATCTCTGGCGTCATCGCTGGTATTCTGTATTGCCCCAGTGGTCATTTTCATGACGGCGCCGGGGGCGCTGGGTACATGGCTTTGCAGCATTCTGCCCACCAGCGGAACGAGCATTCAGGCGAGCGTGCTCTACGCAATTACGGACTTCCAGTTTTTGAACCTGGCAGGGCTGTCCGTCTGGACGCCGTATGCCATGATTGGAGCCTGTGTGATTGAAATCCCTCTGTTTGCATTTCTGGCTGTCCGATCTTATTGCAGGCATGCGCTGAATTAAATAGACTTCATAAATTTGGGGAATGTCCGGGTATGATAAGAGTTCGACCTTCTTTTAGGTGGATTTTGCAATGCCCGGACATTTCACGTCATTTAGAAAACCGTCTGCGGCAAACAGGTTGTTCTGGTGTTTTTGGAATGATAAAATTAAACTTTACAGAAAACAGTATAAAAAGAAAAATCGGCATTTCCAGAAGGGAAAATACTATGTGCAATAAAAATCTTAAAACATTAAGCAGTATGGTTCTTGCAACTGGTGTTTTATTAGGATTGGCCGGGTGCAGCCGTATGCCATCCAAACCAATCCGGACAGAAGAAAAAACAATTACCTCTTCCGTTGATGATACTGCAACGGAATGCGATGCAGATGGGCAGGATCAAAAAAGGGACTTTGATGCAGATGAACCGGATGCTGGAAGGGGTTCTGAAGGCATGGCAGGAGATTATACCAGTTTGGGTGAAGTGGAGACTGTGAACGCAGCCGCATTTGGTAATCCAAAAGAAGTGTTGGATCATATGCCGATTACGTCAAATGTTACAGTTATAAAAACAGGGGAGGATGAGTTACAGATTGAGTTTGAATTAGAGAATGTGGGACTCTGCACTTTTGCTGCCGGTAAAGGAGAGAAATTCGTTCTGACGGATGAAGTTTTTGTGGATTCCACTAAAATCGAATGGACGGCATCCACCGCAGACGGAGAATATCTTTTTCCTTGTATGAGGGTTAATGAAACCGGAGATATGTTTATGATAGACTGGACATATGATGAATACTATTTTGCTATTTATGGGAAGTCACCGCAGGAAACAAGTGACAGAGATATGGCTGGAAAGATTGCGCTGGCTATTATATACAATTTGGGCGGAGCGGAATAATTGTGTTATCAGGTTTGGAAAGTTTCGTTTAGCGGATTGCGGGAACCTTTGGCAAAGACTGCATACCGAGATATTTGGATTAACTTTACGGGCCTTTTTGTGCTGTTATGTATCATCAATACTGTCGTTTATGTTTTTAAGAAAAAAAGAGGGCAGGAAGGAAAAGGGAAAAAGGAATGACAGAGGCTGTTCATAAATTTATTCCGATTTTTGTAGGATTACTTCTTATACTGCGCGGTTTGCTTTGGATTGTCGATGGAAAAAATGGAAACAGGAGAAGCTGTTTCTTTGGCATAGCAGCCATTGTGGTAGGAATCATCATGTTCGTAACCGTGTTTTTTTAGGTTCTGTAAAGCGGGACAAAAATTCAGAAAGTTCTGAATTTTTGTAATCATTAGAGAGGAGAATGGCAATGAGTAAATACAACGCTTTGTGGGAATATGTGCAGAAAAGCGGAAAAGAATCTTTTCAGTTGACTTTTGAGGAGATCCAGGAGATTGCAGGGATACCGATTGACCACTCTTTCCTGAAATATAAGAAAGAGCTTGTGGAATATGGTTGGCAGGTCGGAAAAATATCCATGAAAGAGCAGACAGTATTCTTTCATAAGGCTGGCTGATTACCTCCGTTTTCTGGGAAACACAAATTACAACCGGTATCTTGGGAGGTAATCATATGGCGGATATGCTTGTTAAACTATACAATATACCCCATTCATATGATATAGAAGAAAGTTTATTGAAAAGTGGCATCAGAATCAAAAAAGCATTGGCGCCTGACAGGAGCAGGATTATCGCTTTCGCCAGGACATGTGCAAAAGATGATTATTCAGATGAAGTACAGGCCGCTTTTTCTAATAACCCTGTCACCTGTTATATTGCGACCAGAGAAAAGGAACTTATCGGTTTTGCATGTTATGAGGCGACAGCCAGAAATTTTTTCGGCCCTATGGCTGTGCTGGAAAGTGAAAGAAAAAAGGGTGTAGGAAGAGCCTTGCTGCTTAAGGCTCTGGAATCCATGCGGGAGCTTGGCTATGCGTATGCCATTATTGGATGGCCCACAAAATCCGCCGTTAGCTTTTATAAAAAATGTGTGGACGCAATTATGATTGATGAAAATTCTTCGGGTGTATATAAACGGATGATTGAGGTTGATGAATAAAGTAAGGAGTCTCGTAATGGAAAGCTTCACCGATGCATTGAATCAAAGGAATTTACCCCCCCCAAAAAAAAATCTGGAGGAGAATGTGGATGCCTTCAATCAGGCTTTGAATAAGTATCTTGCAGAATATGAAAAAGTGGGAATTTGTCCAAAGCATTTTGAGAGCATAACAGAATTTCTTGAGAGTTACAACAAAGAAATTTCTGAAGAAATATAAAGAGAAATTCCAGTTGTGCGCCCAGCAAAGGGCAATTAACCTAACAGGTGCGAATCCTGTCTGCGAAGGTCTAGCCAGCCAGCAGTAGCGAGTCTTGCGTGGCAGTCAGTAATGGCTGTT
>JAETRR010000106.1 GCA_021770065.1 Lachnoclostridium sp.
ATTCAAGCTTTGCAGCAGCTGTCCTTATAAGGATGAATTCTACGAAACGCTGGAAAACATCCGGGGATTACAGCCACAGCTGGAATGACAAGTAACTATGAACCTTGACAGCAGAAAAAGCGATATTTGTACACCTATAGGGATACTATCCCCATTTTTAGGCAAAAACCATATTCACCGACATTGCTTTCCGGTTCAAAAACAAGATAATGGCTTATCATGAGAAAATTAGAGTCTCATGAATAATTCAGGATTAGTATAATGTTAATAATGCTTTGAAATACATTTCCCATAAAAAAGCTTATAACTGTACTTACATCCGTAAATATTCTTTGTGTAAGTTCTGCCACATTATATTTTCCCCAAAATTTTTCAAATGGAATATGTTCTAAATGGGAGATAAGTTCTGACAAAGCTCTATAATTCATTCTATTTATAATCTTCATACTTAAATAGTTTGAACAAAATGCTAGAATCATTCCACTGCCCCCTACAACACATAAAAGAATAGCAAAAAATTTCACATTATTATAATTGGGTTGTTGAGATAATGTATCGATAAACCTCCCATTAATATATGGGGCTATTACTTTTGCAACAGAAACCACTACAGAGAACAAACACAAAATAAGGTTCTTTCTGAACTTTGGGTATTTTATAGAAGGCAGATATGAAAATATCTGCCTTCTATTTTTAATATTATATTTCTCAAATTAGGGTATATGTGATAAAATATTCTTATCATATAGGATATGGAAACTCTTCATATATTCATCAAATCGAAAAGAATTGGATGCCGCTGTCCCAAATGTGGGACTGAGAGCAGAAAGTTACATGCCACATATGAGCGCATACTACAGGATACCCCTATACGCTGCAAGCAGACATTCCTTCATGTGAATGTTTATAAATATGATTGCCTGAATCCAGAGTGCGACTGCATAGTTTTTATGGAGGAACTGCCTTTTGCAAAAGCATCCCAGGTAAGGACAGATGCGCTCAACACACTGGTTCTGGGAGTCTCAATGTACCTGAGCAATGAAGGAGCGAGCAAAGTTCTGGGGCTTCTGGGCATACGAATAAGCAACGACACCATACAGCGCCTGTATGATAGAATCGGATTTGTTGATAACCCAGACGTGGAGGAAGTGGGGATCGATGACGTGGCCATCCGCAAGGGACAGACTTATGCCACCGCCATTTATGACCTGAAAGACCATCATCTGATTGCACTGCTTGAGGGGCGTGAGGGGGAAGCGCTGAGGAACTGGCTTGAACATCACAAAAAAATACGCCTGGTTGCAAGGGACCGGGCCAGCGCATATGCCGCCGCTATCAGTGCGGTCCTTCCCGACTGCGTACAGGTAGCCGACCGTTTCCACCTGCTCCAAAACCTGCTTGAACACCTGAAAGACATCTTCAAGGAGGAGCTGCCTGCGAAGATTTTTATCAGGGACGGAAAAGTGCTGGATCAGGAACCTCAAAAGATCCCGCAGGAGAAAAAGCCGGATGATGCGTTTCTTGCAACCCTGCATTATGGCAACACGCCGCCCCGGAATCCGGATGGCACAGAGATGGCATATGACAACAAAAAACACGACTTTTCATCAGAGCAGTATCGCACCCAGGCAAAGTCTCGTAAAAAAAACAGTTCCTGATCCGGCAGGTTCAGGAATACTGGGAAGGGCTGGACAAAAAAACGATCCGGAACGTGGCAGAGACTTTCGGGCTGTCACCGCCCACCGCAAAAAAATACATCCATATGACAGAGGCAGAAATAACCAGTCTGGATGCGCCAGTCAATTACAAGAAGCGGGATTCGCCAATGAATAACTGGCTAAATGTCATTTTTAAGATGATGCTTGATGGTCAGAGCAGTGAAACCATTTATTTTTATATTTTGGCACAGCCGGAATTCGCCGGAAAGGCGGGACAGGTCGGAAAATACATATACCTTATCGGGAAAAACAATTTCCCGGACAGGCCAGCCTTCAACATCAACTATCTGACGGAATGGGCATATCCTCCTGATGTGACCGTCATCAGCCGCACAAGCCTGCTGAAGTATCTGCTGACCGTCAACCCCAGGACCCAAAGGGATAAAGAGGTTGGGAAGCATATCGGCGCTATTAAGGAAAAGTTTCCTGCTGCTGCCAGGGTAGAGGAAATCTTCAGGGAATTCCATGCCATTTTAATGGGAAAAGAGCCAAACAGACTGGATGGGTTCCTGGAGCAGTACGGAGACAGCGAGATAAAATCATTCTGTAATAGAATAAAAAAGGATATCACCCCTGTCAAGAATGCGATATCCTTTGATGTAAGTTCTGGATTTGTTGAAGGAAACAACAACAAATTCAAACTCCTTAAACGAATTGTATACGGTAGAAGCGGATTAGTCAACCTGGAAAAGAAATGCAAACTGGCATTTCTTCCCAACAATGAAGATTTTGACCTGGCTTCTTTAGTATAGGGTAGGCTGGCACTAATGACAGCCTACCCTATGGTCTAAAATACCCAAAGTTCAGAAAGAACC
>JAETRR010000060.1 GCA_021770065.1 Lachnoclostridium sp.
TAGGATTCCCAATCCACATTGTTTCGAATTCCTCTGCGTATAACAATCTCATCCTCTACCAAAAACACTTTTATCATATGACTCCCCCCTCAAACTCCACACTTCTACTGAAAAAGGATGGCGCACATGAAAACTTCGCCATATGCGCCACCCTTTTTTCAAGGTCGTCTATCATTCTTTACCGCAGATGCTCCACTGCCGCACGCTCAATGGCAAGGCCCTCGGTATAACGTTCAATAAAGGTATCATAACCGGCCACATCCTTTGCATCCGGCTCCATGCGCTCACCCTTTTCACCTGCAAATACTTTGTCGGCAAGATAAGCTCCCAGGGATTCGCCCTCTCCCCTGTTCTTCATATAAGCAGCCAGCAGGGCAATTCCCCAGGCACCGCCCTCTCCGGCCGTCTCCATAACGACTACGGGAACATTCATGACAGCCGCCACAAACCGCTGTCCTACGCCCTTTGTCTTAAAGAGTCCGCCGTGTCCTACGATCTCATCCACCTGTACGCCCTCTTCTTTAATGAGAATATCCATTCCTGCTCTCATTGCTCCAAGGGAGGTCATCAAATGCACTCTCATAAAGTTGGCCAGATTGAACCTGCTGTCCGGCTTTCTCACGAACAGAGGACGTCCCTCCTCAAATCCGGTCACATGCTCCCCTGAAAAATAGTTGTAAGCCAGAAGTCCGCCGCACTCCGGGTCGCCCTCCAATGCTTTCCGGTAGAGGGTTCCAAAGAGCTCGTTCATGTCCACCTTCATACCGAAGCTCTCGGCAAATTCTTTAAATAAACCTACCCATGCATTCAGATCAGAGGTACAGTTGTTAGTATGGGCCATTCCCACCAGACTTCCGTCCGGAGTGGTTACCATATCAATCTCGGGATGCACTTTCTTTAATTCATGCTCCAGAACAATCATGGCAAATCCGGAGGTTCCTGCGGAAATATTTCCGGTACGCTTGGCCACGCTGTTGGTGGCAACCATGCCGGTTCCTGCGTCGCCCTCCGGCGGACACATGGGAACACCTGCTTTTAAGGCACCGGATGGGTCCAAAAGCTTTGCCCCTTCCTCTGTCAGCTCTCCTGCCGCTTCACCTGCGCTTAATACCTCCGGCAATATATCTCTAAGCTTCCAGGAGTAGCCTTTCTCTGCAGCCAGATCATCGAACTGACCCAGCATACGCTCATAAAATTGGCCGGTCTTTGTATCAATGGGGAACATGCCGGAAGCCTCGCCCACTCCCATGGCTCTGCGCCCTGTAAGCTTCCAGTGAATATAACCTGCAAGAGTTGTCATATAATCAATTCGGGGTAAATGCTCTTCTCCATTCAATACAGCCTGATACAAATGGGCAATGCTCCATCTCTGGGGGATATTGTACTGAAACAGCTCTGTCAGCTTCCCTGCCGCCTGGCCTGTGATGGTGTTTCTCCAGGTTCTAAAAGGCACTAATTGATTTCCCTCTTTGTCAAATACCAGATAACCGTGCATCATAGCGCTGATTCCAAGAGCGCCGACAGTGGTAAGCTCTGCACCGTACTGATTCTTTACATCCTCTTTCAATGCCTGATAGCTGCCCTGAAGCCCTTTCCATACCTCATCCAGAGCATAAGTCCAGATACCGTTCTCCAGCTGATTTTCCCAGTCGTAGCTGCCGGATGCAATTGGCTTGTGGGACTCGTCAATGAGTACCGCTTTGATCCGGGTGGAGCCCAGCTCAATTCCCAGAGATGTCTTTCCGCTTTCAATGGCTTCTTTTAAATTGCTCATGTAAAACCCTCCTATTAAAAGTTCCGTAATATCCTGTCCGTACACCTCTATATAAATCAATTTCCAGCCGCAAATTCATGCGTCTGTAAATCGATTTGTGCACGGAAAGGATATTACTGTTCTAAGTCGCTGCGCGACAGCACTAAAGGGTAAAGTTGCTTCGGCACACTGGTAATGAGAGGAAGTTTCATTCGAAAGGACACTCATGAAACTTCCTCTCGTGCGCCTTCCCGACTTTACCAAGCGTTGCCAGGCAGCACTATAAGTTATTTTGATTTACCGGAAAGCAACAGAATTCCAAAGCATCTCATTCTTCAGACTGCGGATGGTCGTATCTTTATCTATGTATACAGTCTCAATTCCCATAGCCGCTGCCCAGTCGCCCATCTGCTCTGCACTCAAGTCATAGGTAAATGCCGTGTGATGGGCTCCGCCTGCCAGAATCCAGGCTTCGGCGCCGGTTGCAAGGCTTGGCTCCGGTGTCCAGAATGCGGTTGCTACCGGAAGCTTCGGCATGGACTTCTCTACCTTTTTACAGTCTACCGTATTGATAATGAGACGGAAGCGGCTGCCCAGATCGATTAAGGATGCGGCAATACCCTTGCCTGTCTTGGAAGTAAATACCAGACGGGCCGGATCTTCTCTGTCACCCATGGTAAGGGGCGTTACCTTGATGCCGATGGGGCCGTCTGCGATGGTGGGGCATACCTCAAGCATATGGGCCTCGAGAATTCCCTCTTTGCCGGGCACCAGATTGTAGGTGTAATCCTCCATAAAGGAGGTTCCCTTGGCATCCTTCATGCCCTCTGTCATAATTTTCATCAGACGTACCATAGCTGCCGTCTTCCAGTCGCCCTCTCCGCCGAAGCCATATCCCTTTTCCATCAAGCGCTGAATTGCCAGGCCGGGAAGCTGTTTAAGGGCTCCCAGATCACCGAAATGGGTTACAATGGCCTGATAATTCTTTTCCTTTAAAAAACGCTCAAAGCCAATCTCAATCTGTGCCTGAACAGCTACATGCTTTTTAAATTCCTCCGGTTCTCTGCCTTCCAATAAGATCTCATATTTATCATAATATTCTTCCACTAAGGTGTCAACATCACCTTTTGCCGTATCCTGTACATACTCTGCGATCTCATTTACAGGATAAGCGTCAATCTCCCAGCCAAACTTAATCTGAGCCTCTACCTTATCTCCCTCGGTTACGGCTACGTTGCGCATATTGTCGGCCACACGCACTACACGGATATGGCTGCTCTCCATGATGCCGATAGCAGTGCGCATCCAGGATGCAATTCTCTTAATCACGTTCTCGTCCGCCCAGTGGCCTACAATAACCTTGCGCTCAATTCCCATGCGGCTTACGATGTGGCCGTACTCCCGGTCCCCGTGTGCGGACTGGTTCTCGTTCATGAAATCCATATCAATGGTATCGTAAGGAATCTCCTCATTAAATTGTGTATGTAAATGCATCAAGGGTTTACGGTACTCCTGCAGTCCCAGGATCCAGGACTTTGCCGGGGAAAAGGTATGCATCCATGTGATAACGCCTGCGCATTCCTCGTCTGCATTAGCCTCATTGAAAGTCTTGCGGATGAGCTCGTTGGTGATGAGGGTCGGCTTCCATACGATCTCATAGGGGAGCAGTCCGGACTGGTTGAGGTGCTCCACGATTTTCTTAGAATGCTCCGCTACGTGAGCCAGACACTCATCTCCGTATAAATCCTGAGAGCCGGTTGCAAACCAAAACTTGTACTGTTTCATTTCTTCTTACCTCCTAAAATAAGTTTGTTGGGTTATATTGTTTCATCCCCATATCCACAGACTGGATGCGGGCGCTTGCGCACAAAGTTTTACTCTGTCAAATCTTTTACGGAATCTCGCTCCGCCAGATAGGGCGCAAATTCATAAGATGTTCCCGGCATATTGCTGCGAATCATAGAAATAAGCTGCTTTGCCGCTTTCTCTCCCAGCTTTTCTTTGGGATGATGAACAGAGGTCAGTCCTACCTCCCCCAGCATAGCCAAATCCGTATCATCCACGCTCACCACCGATACATCCTCCGGAACAAAAATTCCGTGACGCTTCCATATCTCTATCACTTCAAAGGCCGTGCTGTCGTTATAACACAGGATTCCGGTACAGGAACCCAGCCGTTTTACAATCCGCTCTTCCATGCCGTTAAAGTCCAGCGCGTCTTCCGTGTCAAACCAGAGTATATTTTCCTCCGAAGGACGGATTCCCGCGCCCCGCAAAGCTTCTAAAAAACCCCGATAACGGCGGATTCCCTGCCCGTCATCCAGCTTGAAAAAGCCGCCGATCTTCGTATGCCCATGAGACAACAGATATTCTGCCGCCAGCCGTCCGGCTGCTTCATCCTGAAGGGAAACTACCGGGCAGTCAAGCTCCGGATAACAGCTGTTGATAAAGAGGATGGGAATGCCTTTTTCCTGTAAACGGCGGTAAAGGGGCAGATTCGGATTGGGAAGTGCGCTTTTCGTAGTCTCTATGATGCTCCCTCTCAGATCCTGCTCCAGCAGATCCTTTAAAACGGCTTCCTCCCTCCAGATATGGTTGCCTGTAAATGCAATCTGTACCTGAAAGCCCTCTTTTGCCAGAATATTTTCAATTCCCTGTATGATTCTGGGAAATATGTAATTGTCCACATACGTAGTCACTACGGCAATACGCTTACTCTTTTGCTGCTCTTCGGCCTCCCGATCTATTACATAAGTCCCGCTGCCCTGGCGCCCTCTTACAAAGCCCTGCTTTTCCAAGACTTCTAAGGCGTTGCGCACTGTCTGGCGGCTTACCTGAAACTGATTTTGAAGCTCATACTCCGACGGAAGCTTATTCCCCGGAGAAAAGATGCCTTCTATGATTTTTTGCCGTAATGTTTCTGCCAATATCTGGTATTTTGCCATATGATTTTGATTCCTTTTCGATTCTTTCGGGTTAATTTCTAATGCTGCTGTTCAAAGACTGTTCTTGCCAAAGCCGCTTCCGGCTAACCTGTTTTCACTTAATATAAATAATTATCCTCTTTTCTTCTAGGTAATTTGTATTTTAATATTTTATGTGTATTTATTTTATGCAGATTTACTAATTTCTTATATAGTATCGATGTACTCTTGATAAATCAATAAGTTTTCCTCTTTCTTTTAATCTATTTATAACTCTTTTCCATTAGCATGTCAATATATTTTTAATAATTTGTATGTTTATTTTTCTGTCATAGTCTTAATATTTCTATATTTGTATTTATATGTATTAAATACAAATATATCTATTATCACTATACTTCTTTTTATTCTAATATACTTGCGCAATTATTCCTGCAAAAAAACAAAACAGCCAACCAAATGCTGACTTATAAGCACCTAATTGGCCGTCTATACTGTGATAAAACCTTTTACAAGAATCTACCTATGCTCTGATATCTCCTTCAGCTGTCTTTTTAACGCTTCATTTTCTGCATTTATTTTGTCTATAGTTGAATTCTGCTCGTTTAATAACGCCTCTTTTTTATCCAGCATCAAGTTCTTTTCCTCTATTACCGCATCTCTCTTGTTAATCTCCGCATTTTTCTTATTAAGTTCCACATCTTTCTTACTAAGCTCCGTATCCTTTTCTTCTACTTTTTTCTGCAATTCTTCTATCATAAACTTCGCCGTATTCTCATCCAGTATCCGCAACGCTTCTGAAAACATTCCCAGCACCTCCTCTGGTTGTTGTCGCAGCATAGCTATCTCTTTATAAATCTCCTCCAACCATGGATATTCCCTGACCAAAACCTCCGCTTCCTCAAGATTCTCGGTAGCCAGCAGAGACAGCCATGCAGTCTGTTCGCTTCTATCTTTAGGATACGAGGTTTTCCGAAATACGTCAAGGGCAACTAAGAAACATTCCTGCAATAGTTCCAATTTAAGACCCGTATCAAAAACGGTCTTTCCGTGATGAATATAATGACCTCCGGTTTCATAAAATATTTTCATACTCTGTTCAAAAATAACAATCACATATACCTTTTTGATATCCCGATATGTAAACGTATTTCCCTTTACTCCCCGCACTCTGGCATACTGCCGCATAATAAGATCCGAAGAATAACAAGAGATGCGCTCTGCCGGAAATGCATAGCTTTGCTTCTGAATCTCCACATTTATCAGGGAACCATCCTCCAGTTCTCCCAGTCAAATACCCCGCAGCAAGCTACAAGCATCAAACTTGCTGTACAGCAGAGCTGCGGGGTATTTGACCCTCGCGGCAGTCGCCAAATGGACATGCCAGCATGTCCGCTTGGCTCGTTGCTCGCGGGAATAAATCCATAATCAAAAGCGTATCCCCATCCATCAGGCTATCCTCATTGGGTAAAATACGAACAACCTTCACCTCTATTCCCAATAGACTGGAAACTAATCGAGAGAGACGATCCGGATGAATGTCCGGATGAAAGATCCTCTTGAAAAACGGATCATAGGTAAGCGGCAAGGACTTTTTCCCCTGGCAGAAATCCAAAAATCGCTGTCTCCACTCTCCGTTCAGCCTTCGATAACTTCCGTAAAGGGACGGCGTCTTCTTTAATTGTTCCATTACTTTTTCTTCCGTATCCAGTTCCTCCGGCCATACAATTGTACCTTGATTACTGTCGTTCAAATTCATAAGCAAACTTCCTCCATAAAAAATAGATTCATAGTTCAAAATTGGAAATAAGGCGAGAATACGCCGTGATCCTAGATTGAGATTATTAGATAAGGTGAGTATAACAAAAGCAGAATAAGAAAGCAAGAATTTTTACATTTAATTCCAATAAGGCTCCCTGCCGTGCTCTGATGTTATTCAGCAAGCCTGGCAGGGAGCTTTTTGCTTCTATATTTACATGACTACCTGATGTTAAGCCGGAAATGCAACGCCTGCCCGGAGAATAATATTCGGATAGGGGGTAAACTCACCTGTCCGGATGGCAAACCTTGTGTTTGCTGACATCTTTTTAAGCTCCGTATGCGGAATGAACTCATGCTCCACTCCCGGCAGCTTCTCCTGAATATAAGCAAGAAGCTTCGGATTCTTTTCATGAATTTCCTCTGCAAGAGTGTAAAATTCCACTTCTGCCTCCTCCAGAACTGCGTCCATGGTCTGAATAAAAGTGGGAACTCCTCCGCAAAGAGCCAAGTCTACAACGGGCACTCCCTCCGGGATGGGCATTCCGGCATCCCCTATCATAAATGTGTCCATATGTCCGAGAGCCGCTATGTAAGCGGACAGCTGGGCATTTAAGATTCCTCTCTTTTTCATATGCTTTCTCCTATTTTTAGTTCCGCAATATCCCTCTCTGCACATCGGGAATATTACTGTGTTTTATTTACTCTCATTTCTCGCTTTCAGCGCCATCTTCGCTTGAAGATTTCTCTGGAACTGGTCGATAATTACGGCCAGTACGATAACCAGTCCTTTGATAACCATCTGCCAGAATTCCGACACGCCGCACATTACCATACCGTCATTGATAACGCCGATTACGAAAGCTCCCACAATGGTTCCGCCGATGGTTCCGATTCCGCCTGCCATGGAGGTTCCGCCAAGTACCGCAGAGGCAATGGCATTCATTTCCCAGGATTCTCCTGTGGCCGGATGGGACGCCGCCAGCTGGGAAGATGCGATAATTCCTACGATAGCAGAGCAGATTCCGGAAATCATATATACCAGAATCTTTACCTGATCTACTTTTACGCCGGACAGCTTCGCCGCCTTCTCATTTCCTCCGATTGCAAATACATGCCATCCAAAGGCCGTCCTTTTCAAAAGCACTGCAAAGATTACGGCCAGAATTACAAGAATCAGAAGTCCTACGGGAATCCCTGCCACACTGGAGCCGAAGAACCCCCAGCCCTGGTTTCCGAGAGCCTCATAGCCCTTCAAATCAGAGTAGGTTGCTCCGTTGGAATGGATGTTGGCAAAGCCTCTTGCCACATACATCATACCTAAGGTGGCAATAAAGGGGGCTACGTTAAACTTTGTAATGATGAGGCCGTTAATCACACCGATGAGCGCGCCAATGAGTACGGTAATCAATACCACCGCCGGCACGCTGAAATACAGGGTGACGCCAAACATTTTTAAGGTAAGGCCCTTCTGAAGAAGTCCGCCGGCAATCATGCCGGCCAGGCCTACAATGGCTCCTACGGACAGGTCAATACCGCCGGTGATGATGACATAGGTCATGCCGATGGCAAGAATACCATACAGGGCTACATGCTTGCCAATCAGCAAAGCCGTGTTCATATTCAGGAAGTTGTTTGCCGCTATACTGAAAAAGATCAGCAGCACAATCAGCACAATAAAGGTTCTTCCTTTTAACAATGTCATTACCAATGTATTATTATTGGAATTTTTCTTATCCATATTCTTTACTCCTATTCCACATAAATTTATCAGTGACCATGATGCCCCTTATAGGATGCAAGCACCAGAGCTTCCTCCTGTATCTCATCGCCGATCAGCTCTCCGGTTTTGATTCCGTTGGAGAGAACTACCACACGGTCTGCGATGGCGATGATTTCCTTCAGCTCCGAGGAAATAACAATAATGGAAAGTCCCTGCTCCGCATACTGGTTAATGATGTCGAATACCTCTGTTTTCGCTCCAATGTCAATACCCCGGCTGGGCTCATCCATCAGAAGGATCTTCGGGTCGGTCAGAATTCCTTTTCCGATAACCACCTTCTGCTGATTTCCTCCGGACAGGGAAAGGATGGGAAGCCGCTTGTCAGCCACCTTAATATGGATATCCCGAATCTCTTCCTCTACCTTCTCGTTTTCCTTATTGAAGTCCACAAAACCTGCCTTGGTATAGCGGGTGAGCGCAGACAATGAGCAGTTACGGCCAATATCCATGGTCTGTACCAGCCCTTCTCTCTGACGATCCTCCGGCACCAGGGCAAATCCCTTTTCAATCTGTCCGGAAATGGATTTGATATCCATTTTCTCTCCTTCCAGATAAATCTCTCCTGTGTGCTCCGGACGAAGGCCCATAATGCATTCAAACACCTCAGTCCGCCCGGCGCCCATCAGGCCGTAAATTCCAAGAATTTCACCTTTTTTCAAGTCAAAGTTTACATCCTTTAGCAGATAACCGCCGCCGCTCTTTGGCAGAGTCAGATTCTTTACCTCCAGAACCTTTTCCTGCTTAGCCCAGTCAATCTCCCTGTCCTTTTTGGGATAGGATTTGCCCTCACCTGTCATCTGTTTCACGATCCAGGGCACGTCAATGTCTTTTACGTCCGCATCTGCCACGTATTTTCCGTCCCGGAGAATCGTGACATGGTCGCCGATCTGCATAATCTCTTCGAGACGGTGAGATATGTATACGATGGAGATTCCCTGAGCCGTCAGCTCACGCATGATCTTGAAGAGTACCTGCACCTCCTGTTCGGACAGGGATGAGGTCGGCTCATCCATAATAAGAATCTTTAAGTCGTCCTCTACCAGATTCCGTGCAATCTCTATCATCTGCTGCTGGCCCACCCGCAGCTCGCCGACCAGGGTGTCCACAGGAATCTCATGCTCCAGTTTCTTCAGAACCTCCGCCGCTTTCTCCCGGTGGTACTTGTTGTCCATTCCCAGCCCCTTTTTCCTCTCCCTGGCTACAAAGATGTTCTGGTAAACCGGAAGATTCGGAAACAGGTTCAGCTCTTGATGGATAATTCCGATTCCATGGCTTCTTGCCTCTGTGGTATTGCGGAAATGGACTTCCTTCCCGTCCATGTAGAGCCTGCCCTCGCTAGGCTGCTCAATGCCGGCTATCATTTTCATCAATGTTGATTTTCCCGCCCCGTTCTCGCCAATCAGTACATTGACCTTTCCGGTGAGGAGATCAAAATCCACATTGTCCAGAGCCTTGGTTCCGGGATAGATCTTGCTGATCCCTTCCGCATGAAAGCACACGCCCTCTCTGTTTTTATTTTCCATGCTCACAATCCCTCCTGCTTTACTTTGCCTCCAGTTTCACCACGGTAATCAGAAGCTCATCGTTGCTGTCCGCCGTAAAAGTTCCCACGAATTCGATGGTTTTTCCCTGAAGGCTTCCCGGATCTGCCGGCTGGATAACATTGGCATCAATCTGGCTGTGGAGCTCCTGGGATACTGCCGCCCACTCCTCCTGGTTGGTATAGTCGCCAAAGCGGATGATATCCAGGGTATCACGGGTGGAGGAACCCTTGTAAATGCTTCCGATCTGGATCTTGATAACTTCGGGGCCGTCGTAACCGTCAAGCTTTACGGTCATGTAACCGGCCTTTTTCTCCTGGTTAACCTCCTCTACCACGCCGGTTCCCTTCACGGCATAGCTGATGCTTCCCGAGGTTCCCATGGAGTATTTTCCATATTTGTCTACTAACGACTTCAGATCACCGCCGGCCTCTGTTAAAAAGGCGGGGAGATCCACTGCTTTTTCTTCAATATTTGCCTCTGCGCTTTCCCACATTCCCTGCACACTGTCAGTAGCATTGAATTCCTGCTTTCCGGTGAGCTGTGCTTCCTCACCAATTTTTACGACCTTTACGCACCCGGTAAGGGAAACGGCCAGTACCAGGGTAAGTCCCAAGGCTAACAATTTCTTTTTCATTCTGCCCTCCTATTTCAATTGATTTTATTTAAAATCTGCCGTTTTATTTTCCTTTGCCATACTCTACAAAACTATCATTTTAGAAGAACAGGGACCGGTATGCGGCCCCTGTTTTCCTGCTTCTGATCCTACTCTGTGTATACAAAGGTCTTCAGATTATCAACATTCTCAAGGGTGATTGCAACACAGTCTACAAGCTGTTTCTCTTCCAGTCCTGTGGAGCCTTCCTTTAAGTACTTGTCTGCCTGCTCTACTGCCATCTCAGCCATCAGAGCACATTGCTGCAGTGCGGTACCTGTCATTTCCTCAGCCTTAATCAGAGCTGCTGCCTCGTCGGATCCGTCTACACCGATGATCTTGATGTCGGTTCTTCCTGCTGCCTTGCAGGCCTCTGCGGCGCCTACTGCCATGGTGTCGTTACCACAGATGATACCGGTGATTTCCGGATTGGACTGGAGGATGGTCTCTGTCTTCTCATAGCCCTCAGTCTGCTCCCAGTTTGCTGTCTGCTGTGCTACCATCTCCAGGGTATCGTACTGGTCAATTACCTCATGGAATGCGGAAGAACGAACGCCTGCGTTGGTGTCGGATTCCTTGCCGAGAAGCTCTGCATATTTTCCTTCCTCGCCCATGGCTTCTACCCACTCCTCAGCGATAGCCTTTGCGCCCTGATAGTTGTTTGCAACGATCTGGGAAATAGCTACGCCGTCTGCATTGATCTCACGGTCAATCAGGAAAGTAGGAATTCCGGCATCTCTGGCTTTCTGAACTGCCTCAACGGTTGCGTCTGCACCTGCGTTGTCGCAGATAATAGCTGCTGCCTTGTCGGCAATCGCATTGTCAAAAAGCTCAGACTGCTTGGTTGCATCGTCGTCATGGGAAACAGCCTTTACCTCATATCCCAGCTCCTGTGCCTTTGCAGTTGCCGTATCGGCCTCTGTCTTGAAAAACGGGTTGGAGTGAGACGGTGTAATTATATAGATGATATTGGAGCCTCCTCCGGGAAGAGCCTCTGCTGCAGGTGCCTCTGCAGGCTCCTCTTCGGGTGCTTCTGCCTCCGGCGCTTCTGCAGGCGCTTCGGTCTCTGCCGGAGCCTCAGCCGGTGCCTCTGCCTCTTTGCTTCCACAGCCGCCCAGCATGGACACTGTCATTGCCGCACAGAGAAGTACGGCCAACACTTTTCGTTTCATAATGTTTTCCTCCTTAAAATGAAATAGTTTTGTATTGGACTGCTCCGTTTTTGGAAACAGCCAGGATTACGGACAGATGTCCGGAAACCTCATAGCTTACTTGCTGAGAGCCTTGGAAACGGCTTTCTTCCAGCCCCCGTACTTCCTGTCCCTCTCTTCCGTTTCCATAGAGGGGACAAAGCTTGTTCTCTTATCGCTGCCAAAGAGCGCATCTCTCTCATAAAGGCCAACAGCCAGGCCTGCGGTATAGGCTGCTCCGATTCCGGACAGCTCTTCCGCCGGTGGAATGTGCACGGGAATCCCTGCCATATCACTCTGAAACTGCATCAAATATGTATTCTTTGTAGGACCTCCGTCCACCCGGAGTTCCTCGATGGCAATTCCCGATTCCTCCTCCATGGCCCTTACCACATCCGTAATCTGGTAGGCAATGCTCTCCAGTCCGGCTTTTACAAGCTCCATGCGCCCGGTTGTCCGGGACATTCCATAAAAGATACCTCTTGCTCCGCTGTCCCAGTAGGGGGCTCCCAGACCGGAAAAGGCAGGAACCAGATAAGTCTCATCCTGATGGTTGGCCTGCTCTGCCAGGCTTTCCGTCTCCGCCGGAGAAGAGATAAGCTTCAAATCATCTTTCATCCAGGTAATAACGGCTCCCGTGTAGTTGATATTTCCCTCCAGCACATAGGTGACAGTTCCGTCCATTCCCCATGCAAGGGAAGTGACAACCTTATTGCTGAAGACCGGCCGCTCCCCAATATTCATCATAATGGAGGAGCCTGTTCCATACGTGGTTTTTGTCATGCCTTTTGTAAGGCATCCCTGACCGAACAGGGCTCCATGGGAGTCACCCATCACTCCCCGGATAGGAATGGGTTTTTCAAAGAATCCCTCAAAATCTGTCTCTCCGTAGTATCCGTTGGAATCTGTTACTGCGGCAAGGCAGGATACGGGAATCCCAAACAGTCCGCAGACTTCCTCATCCCATGCGAGGGTTTTGATGTTAAACATCTGGGTCCGGGAGGCATTGGAGTAGTCTGTCCGGAACTCTTTTCCTCCTGTGAGTTTGTATACAAGCCAGCTGTCTATGGTTCCGCAGCACAGTTCTTTTCTCTCTGCCTTTTCTTTGACTCCCTCCACATTTTCCAGTATCCAGGCAATCTTGGCTGCCGAAAAATAGGGGGACAGAGGCAGTCCTGTGCGGGAGCGCACCGGCTCTGCCTTCCCCTGATTCTCCAGACGTTCACAGATTCCTGCTCCCCTTGCACACTGCCATACCACGGCATTGTAGACGGGCAGGCCGCTGTTCCGATCCCACACCAGGGCGGTTTCTCTCTGGTTGCTGATTCCCAGGGCCCGGATTTCATTTTTGTCAATTCCGGCTTTTTCTACCAGAAGCTTTACTACCTCTATGGTATTGCGGTAAATCTCTTCTGGGTCATGCTCTACCCAGCCTCTGTCATCCACCATCTGCCGGTGGGGCAGGTCTGCCCGTTCCAACAGGCGGCCTGCTCCGTCAAAAAGCAGCGCTTTTGTTCCCTGGGTGCTCTGATCAATCCCCAATACATAATCAGCCATGCTATCCATTCTCCTATTCCAGTCCCGTAATATCCTTCTCAACACACCTTAATATGATCTATATATTTTCTTTAACGGTTTTTGCGATTCCCTCGCCGGTCAGCCCGTAATACTCAAATACCTCTTTTGAGGTTCCCGTAATGACCGGGGCATCCGGCAGAGCCAGATTGATTACCTTTTTGGGGCACTCTCCCGCCACTACCTGGCTTACCATGGAGCCCAGGCCCCCGAATGGCGCATGCTCTTCCGCAGTAACTACAAGTTTGGCATTTTTTGCTGCTTTCAGGATTGCTTCTTTATCCAGAGGCTTTACGCAGTACATATCTACTACTGTCGCGCTGATGCCCTGTTCTTTCAAAAGCTCTGCTGCTTTTACGGCAGGGCCTACCATCTCGCCGCAGGCAATAATCGCCGCGTCCGTTCCCTCTGTGATTACAGTCGCCTTATCCATCTCAAAGGGGCAGGCGTCTTCTGTGTAGACATCCTCCACGGCATTTCTTCCTACCCGGACATAGGCCGGCTTCTCATCCTTTAAGAGAGCCTCGATAAGCTTTGCCGTCTGGAAACGGTCACTGGGAAGATAGACACGCATGTTGGGAATGGCTGACATGGCCGCAATATCCTGTGCGGAATGGTGGCTCATGCCGAGGGCGCCGTAGCTGATGCCGCCGCTGATGCCGATCAGGGTTACATTGGTATTGGAATAGGCGCAGTCTACCTTTGCCTGTTCGTAGCTTCTTGTGGACAGGAAGCAGGCCGGAGATGCTGCGAACGGCTTCTTGCCGCATTTTGCAAGTCCTGCGGCAATGCTGACCAGATTCTGCTCTGCAATTCCCACCTCTACAAACTGCCCCGGATACTCGTTGGCAAAGGGTGCCAGGGATGCGCTTCCTCTGGAATCGCTGCACAACACTACGATATCTTTATCCTCTTTTGCCTTTTCCATTAACACTTCGCAGATAGCCTGCCGATTGGGTATCTTATTCATGAAGTGCCGCCTCCTTTCCTGCTTCCAGATCTTTCATAATCTGTGCATACTCCTCCTCGTTCGGAACTTTATGATGCCAGCCTGCCTTATTTTCCATTACGGAAGAACCATACCCCTTGATGGTATTGGCAATAATCACGGTGGGTGCGCCTTTTACGGTCTTTGCTTCATCGAAAGCTGCTTTTAGCTCTTTATAGTCGTTGCCGTTGACGGATATTACATGCCATCCGAATGAGCCCCAGCGTTCTTCCTGGCTGTCATGGGCCATTACATCCTCGGTGCAGCCGGAAATCTGAAGACGGTTCCGGTCTACAATGGCGCAGAGATTGTCAAGCTTGTACTGGTGGGCGGCCATTACGCCCTCCCATACGGAGCCCTCTGCCAGCTCTCCGTCACCCATGACGGTGTAAACCCGGTAGTCTCTCTTATCCATTTTTCCTGCCAGAGCCATGCCCACGCAGACGGGAAGCCCGTGGCCCAGGGAGCCGGAATTCATCTCGATTCCCGGAAGCTTATTGTTGGGATGGCCGATAAACTTGGAGCCGAATTTGGAAAACTCCTTAATCACCTGCTCGATGGGGAAAAATCCCTTGGCCGCCAGTACTGCGTACAGGGCTTCCACGGAATGGCCCTTGCTCATTACAAAGCGGTCTCTGTCCGGATCATCCATATTTTCCGGACTGATATTCATCTGCTCAAAATACAACTCTACCAGAATGTCCATAACGCTCATGTCACCGCCGATGTGGCCGCCTTTTCCCTCCACAATCATGTCGATGACATTTTTTCTCAGATCGTAGGACAATGCTTTTAAATTCTGCATTCTTTAATCCTCCTGACTTTATACAAATTTTACTAAGCAATAACAATTTTCAAATCACTATAGTTTCGCCAACCATTGTAAGCTTTCCCGGGGCCTTCACAGCCTTCCGCCCTGACAAAATCATACCGGCGCCAGGATGTCATTCCCCACGAAGATAAGCCTTTACATCTTCTTCTATGGGGTCATACAGATCCGGCCTGATCCCGATGTACTTGCATGCTTCATAAAGCACCGGAACGATGTTCGCATGGATTCCCACACAGTGATGAATATAGGGTCCCTCCACAATCTTTGCCTCCAGGCGCTTGATGTTCTCCACCTCTACCCACAGGTAGGTGCCCATGCCCTTGGGCCCGTCAACTCCCTTTGCATTTCCGAGGAGCAGGGAGTATTCGCCGTTGTCTCCGTCAAATCTTGCCAATGTAACTTCCCCATGTTTTGCCTCGGCGGTAATGCTGCCCGGATGGTCAAAGGCCAGCGGATAGGTAAGCTTCGGCGTCTCCTTTGCCACGGAGATGGGCCACGGGCCGCAGTGCTGCAATAATTCGCCGTTTGCAATGTCCGGATGACGGATGGTCCAGTCCGCAAAGAAGCTGCGCTTCTCTCCCATGCCGGCCGCTTCCACAAGAAGCGCGGTGATGGCGCCGTGAATATCCGTCTCGCAGACTACGGGGATTCCCTCCTCGTTCATCAGTGCATTGGCCGCACAGGGCATAATGCCGATCTCGGACTGAAGCTGGTTCCAGCACTGGATAGCCGCTGCCTGACAGCCGTACTTTTTCACCAGGTGCATCATGGCTACCTTAAGAGCCGCCACATTTTCCAGTTCATTGTCCTTTACCTGAATCTCCATGTTCTCCCTGCAGTAGCGGATAACCTCTGCCACCTCGGTGCCCTCTTCCTTTGCTTTCTTCATCTCGTCTGTCAGCTCCGGCATGGGGATGGGAGAAAGCTGAATGTTAAACCGCTCCAGAAGCTCTCCCTCATTGCACATGGTAGTCCAGAAATCAAAGGGTCTGGTGGATATCTGAAGAATCCGGATGTTCCGGAATGTCTTTACCACATTACATACGGCCAGAAAATCTCTTAATCCTCTCTCAAATACCGGATCACTCAGCCGGCAGTTGGTCATATATGTAAAAGGAATGCGGAAGCGGCGAAGAACCTTGCCCGTGGCAAAAAGTCCGCACTGGGTATCACGAAGCCTTGTTCCGTCCGGCTCCGGCCGCTCATCTAAGGGGCCCCAGAGCAATACCGGCACATTCAGCTCCTTGGCCAGTCTTGCGCATTCGTATTCGGTTCCGAAGTTACAGTGGGGCAGAAACAGGCCGTCCACTTTCTCTCTCTTAAATTTCTCTGCAATTTTGTACATGTCTTCATCATTGTAGAGAAGTCCCTCTTCGTTGATATCGGTAATATCCACAAAGTCAATTCCCAGCTCTGTAAGGCGTTCTGCCGTAAGCCCGCGATATTTGACAGCGTCCGGCGCACTGAAAATGCTTCTTCTGGTTGGCGCAAAACCGATTTTGATATTTTCCATTTTTTCCTCCTATTCCAGTTCCGTAATATCCTCTCCATACACCTTAGCCTAAATCAATTCCCAGCCGCTGATTCATGCGTCTGTAAATTGATTTGTGCATTGAGAGGATATTACTGTTTCCAGTTCCGTAATATCCTTTTTTTATATCCCATCTTTGCATGAACCAAAAACTTCATGTAGTGATGTACTATCTGTATGGAAATAAGGATTACAGATTCACTGGAGGATAGGAGACATGGCAATTACTGCAAAGGAACTGGCTAAAAAACTGAATCTCTCTGCCACGGCCGTATCCATGGCCCTCAATAACAAGCCCGGCGTGAGCACTGCCACCCGGGATCAGGTGATTAAGGCCGCCGAGAAATACGGGTATGATTTTACACGCCTTTCCTTAAAGAACGGACACTCGGGAGATATTTACTGTATTATCTACCGGGCTCACAATGCGATTTTGAATTATATGCCGATTTTCTCAGAGCTGACGGACGGGATTGAACAGGAATGCCGGAAACAGGGATATCAGCTCAAGCTTGTTCAGATAAATGAAAAAAGGGATGATGTACAGAAGTGGATTGAGGATCTGCGGATCGCGAACTGCGCGGGAATTATCCTTCTCGGAACGGAGACCAGCATCCATGTATGCAAAATGTTTCTTCAGCTTTCGGTGCCGGTTCTCCTTCTGGATTCCCATTTTGATTCGCTGGGATGCAGCAGCGTGCTGATCAATAACCGGCAGGGGGCTTACCTGGCCACAAGTCTGCTGATTCACCAGTGCGGCAGCCAGCCGGGGTATATGCGTTCTTCCTATCGGATCGGAAACTTTGAGGAGCGGCGCATCGGCTTCGACACGGCTCTTCGGGAACACGGTATGTCCCTCTCCAATTCGGTAATCCATGAACTGGCACCGTCTATTGAGGGTGCCCTCTCGGATATGCTGGAAATTATTGACCGGGAGGTTCCTCTGGCAAAGTGCTATTTTGCGGATAATGATCTCATTGCCATAGGAGCTATGAAAGCGTTGAAATTACGGGGATACCGGATTCCTGAGGATGTCGCAATCGTGGGCTTTGATAACATCTCTGAGAGCCGGATTGTAGAGCCTTCCCTCACTACCATTGATATTCCCAGAACCTTTATGGGGCAGACGGCGGCAAGGCAGCTGATTCATCAGATTACCACGCCGGTACCCCACACGGTAAAGATTGAGATTTCCACAAAACTTGTGCGGCGTTTTTCGGTACGAAGCGCTGTAGGAAAATCGGTTTAGAGAAAATCACTTCCGTTATCCGGCGGATTGTGATATAATCCGGTACAGAGAGATGCCCTGATACTTATGGTTCTCAGCTTTAAATATTATTTGGAGGGAAAACATGAGACAGAAAACAAGTATTTTTATTTCAATGGTTCTGTGCTTCTGCCTGTTGTGGGGAAGCACAATACCTGTCAAAGCAGCGCCGGCATCGCTTACCAGTCTGACCTTTGACATGGATTACTATTACAATACTTATCCGGATCTGCAGGCCGCTTTGGGATATGATTACAACAGCTTATACCAGCATTACCTGAATTCCGGGCTTGCCGAGGGACGTTCCGGCAGTGCGGAATTCAACTGTCTGGTATACCGGAACAACTATCCGGATCTGCAGGCCGCCTTTGGAAATGATTACCGCGCCTACTGTGTTCATTATGAGAATTACGGAAAAGCCGAAGGACGCATTGCTGCAGGCGACGGCATGGCTCTTTCCGTTACGGAAGCCGCACCGGTCAATACGCCTATCGGCAGTTATTCCACTGCTTACAATCCAAACATATCACGTGCAGTAAATATTGCACTGGCAGCATCCAGAATCAACGGTGTTGTGATACAGCCCGGAGAAAGCTTTTCTTTCAATCAGACAATCCTGCCCAGAACTGCCGCAAACGGTTATGTAGAAGCGAACGTAATCGTGAATAAAAGGTATGTTCTCGGAACCGGAGGCGGAATCTGTCAGGTCTCATCCACTCTGTACGCCGCCATGCTGACTGCCGGCCTGCCCGCTACCGAACGGCATCCTCATTCTTTGGATGTAGGATATATTCCGGCAGGAATGGATGCAACTATCTCCGGAAATACACTTGATCTCAAATTTACCAATATCTTTGCGGAACCCATTCAGATACAGGCAGCCGCAGATCAGGGTACATTAACCATTTCACTCTATAAACTCTAAACAGCAAAAACAAATACATCAGGGCAGGAAAAGGGGTTGTCGGGAATAAACCGACAGCCCCTTTTACATTTACATTAAAAAAACAGTTTTTCAAGCCCTGAATTTATAAGATTTATTACAATTCGGGACGGATTTTAAATCCGGCCATTCTAATCCGTCTGCCGAATCCAGCGACTCAAAGCATCTTCCAGCTTCTCAATATCCACCGGCTTCGAGATATGCCCGTTCATCCCGGCTTCCTCAGCCTTGCGTATATCGTCTGCAAAAGCATCCGCCGTCATGGCAATAATGGGAATTTGTTCAAGATCTTTTCTTCCCGAGCCGCGGATTGCTTCCGCCGCCTCATATCCGTTCATCACCGGCATCTGAATATCCATAAAAATCAAATCAAAATATCCCGGTTCATGCTCCGTCACAGAACGCACCGCAAGTTCCCCGTTAAGAGCCTGCTCCACCTGAATACCCACTACATCAAGAAGTTCCGTCGCCACCTCAATATTCAGTTCATTATCCTCCACGAGAAGTACCCGTTTTCCGGAAAAGTCTTCCTGCCGGAATGCCTCCAGAGCCGAAATCTCCTTCTCTTCACTGCCAAAACCCAGAACCTCCTTGAGCACCCTGGTCAGCCTGGATTTAAACAACGGTTTCTCGATAAAAGCATCTACCCCGGCCTCCAGTGCTTCTGCTTCAATGTCGGACCAGTCATAGGCAGACAAAATAATAATAGGAATTTCATCTCCGACTTTACTGCGGATCTCCCTGGCTGTCTCCACGCCGTCCTTTTCCGGCATCTTCCAGTCCAGAATCACTACAGCAAAATCTTTTGCCTGCTCTTTTGCTTCCACAATCCGCTTTACTGCCGTACTCCCGTCAAGGACATACTCTGCTTCCATCTGAAGGCTTCTTAAAATATCGCATGCGCTCTCACAGGCTGCCGCCTCATCATCTACCACAAGCACCGGGAGGGATGCAAAGGCATCCAGATCTTCCCGGCTCATATCGTCAATCTTCAGATAAACTGTGACCTTGAACTTAGAGCCTTTGCCCAAAGCACTCTCTACCTTAATATCACCATTCATCATCCGGGCAATATTCACTGCAATGGTCATGCCGAGCCCTGTACCCTCAATCTTACCGGTACGGGAGTCCCCAGCTCTGGAAAAGGGCTCAAAGATTTTGTCAATATACTCCTTTTCCATGCCGATGCCCGTATCCGCAAAGGTAAATTCATAACAGCCGCTGCCCTTGATACGAGAAGGCTTTTCCTCAATGTGAATACTGATTCTGCCGCCGGCGGGCGTAAACTTGATGGCATTCCCCATGATATTCATAAATATCTGCTGCAGCCGCTGCTCATCCCCCACCACGTCTTCATGTTCGAGCCTGGATATACCGGCCCTGAGTTCCAGCCCTTTCGCTTCCATCTGTGTGTGGAACACCGTCATCAGACTCTCAATGGTATCCGACAGGTTAAAGGAGCTTTCCGTAAGGCTGACCTTGCCGCTTTCAATGCGGCTCATATCCAGAACCTCGTTAATCAGCCCCAGAAGATGCTTGCTGGAAAGAGTAATCTTATTCAATGCATCGAGCACGCGATCCTTTTCATCAATATGCATGCCGGCAACAGCCGTCATTCCCAGAATTGCATTCATTGGCGTACGGATATCATGGCTCATTCTGGAAAGGAAATCACTCTTTGCATGGTTTGCAGATTCTGCCTGTTCTACCGCCAGAGCAAGCATTTCCTTCTGTCTCTCTTCCTTATGGATAATCTCATCAATACTGCGGACTGCCAAAGTAATGGCAGCGGGCCTGGTCTCTCCCATCTCTGCTACGGTAATAGCCGCAGAGCACCATTCAAACTCCCCGTCCTCGTCTCTTCGTCTGTAACGATACTCAATGTAATCTTCGGTCTCAAGCTGCTTTAAAATATTGGACAGCTTCAAAAATTCTTCCAGCTGATGATAGTATTCCTCCGCAATAATCCCTGTCTCGAAACGGCTTGATACAAATTCCGTATTGTAATCTCCGCATTCAGATGCTTTTCCCCTGTGCGGATAGAGCATCTCATACCTGCCGTTTTCCACATCAATATAGTAAATTGCCCGATAAGCCCTTGCCGTTCCGTACATGGCATTCTGGTAGACACGGTTCCGGCCGGCTATCTGATCCCGCTCTTCTATCAGAAGCTGGCTCTGCTTTTCATGCCTGTAATCATGAACCGCCTGGAAAATAACCAGGGCAAATCCCAGAAGAAGCAATGCCATGATTATATAATTAAAGTTGTCCACACCGGAAAGAATCTCTTCTTCGGGAATGGTTAAAATAGCTGTCCAGCCGTTATCCATTTGATGAAAATAGACATTCCGGATCTCTCCCTCCATAGCAGTCACATTTTCCAGAACCTGATTTTCCTTCTCCCTGTCGGCAAGATTCCTGAATCTGTCCACAAGTTCCTGGAATTCCTCATACTCATGCTTGAGAGGCGAATTATAATACAGAAGGGTTCCCTCCCGGCCGAGAAGATAGTAAGATGCGTCCTTAGGCAGTTTCATATTCCTGTTATTCTGCTCGAAACAGGAGAATCTGATATCAATAGCCAGGAAGCTTCCCGTAGAAGGAACGGCTTTACACATAGTTACCACAGGCTGTCCTGACAGTTCGTCCGTATAAGCAGATGAAATATAGATATCCCCCTTTGCCGCCACAGCCCCCTTATAATACTCCCGTTCTTCCACTTTAAAATCTGTCATAGCTTCGATCTCTGGGTTGTTCGAGATCATCTGGGTGCCTCCCATAGCCTTGCCGTATATCTGGATGTTCTCGGAGCCGTACAGATCCGTCAGTCCGTTCATAAAAGGATACAGGCCTTCCCTAAGTTCCTCCAGCGCAACTCCATCCTGCTCCCTCTCCTCAATATATTTAACGCCGATGGTCAAGATAGACTCACAGGTGCTGATATTGCCTTCTTCCGTCGAAGAATAATTCTCAACCAGGGTCAGACCCATTTTATTCGTGTTCTCCATCAGGGAATCCCGCAGAATATGCGTACACAGAACTACCAGGCAGATAAACAGTGCCAGGAGAGTTATATTATTGCGCATTTTTTTCAGTAATTGTTTCTTCTTGCTCTTACTCATCTCGATCGTTACCTTTCGGGAAACCTTTCTATCTCTTTACTCATATATTCTACATGGTATCAGCCGGAAAAGCAATCCCTATTAAGCATTAAATAACCATTAAACAGCTCAGAGACTGCGGCGGAACCGGCTTCGCCGCAGCCTCTGAGCTGTAATATATCCGCGTTTTTATCTGGTCACAACCTCAACCGGCACATCGAAAATCTTTGCCACTTTAAGAATTGTATCAATATGCCTGCCCGCAGCCGCCGCAAAGTGATGGGTGGGGCCGCACTCGCTCCAGCGGTTCACGAACTCTCTTGCCCCGCAGGTGAAACGTGTTCTCATATTGGTATCTCCAAAGGAAAGGATCTTCCCTTCCTCATTCACGCCCTCCGCAGCAATGAACTTAAAATGTCCGTCGCCGTCCTGGGTAATGGCGAGATACGTCACCGGCCCGGTGTAGGGATAGAACTGGGTCAGATAACCGCCGCCTGTCTTTCCGTGGAATACCTTCACAATCTTCATGGTCGGCTTCCTGTCGGAGATATCCGCATCCCCGGATCCGCTGTGCCCGATAATGGCAATATCATCATTAAAGTCAATGGAATACATCTCCGCGAGCTGTCCGCTGCCGGAAATAGTCTTCAGGATGCTCATAGCCATGGCTACTTTAATGTCGCCCTCTACCGCGCAGGCCGTTCCCTGCTTAATCAGCATGGAAAAGGCAGGAATCAGCATACTGTCAAGGACACCGGCTTTGCCCTGTGCAAATCCGTTATAATGGGAAGCGATCAGTCCCAGCTTCTCATCCTTCACCCACTGTTCAAAGGCAACTACATACTTTGCCATCTCCCATACTTCTTCAATGCTTCCGCCGCCTTCAATATCAAAGGTGTCAAGAATATCCTGAGCCTTTGCCCGGACAGCTTCCTCGTCCGTGATATCGTCCGCGATGGCCCACATCTTTTCCCAGTCAAACTGCTTGGTATAAAGGTGCATTCTCCGGTACAGATTGGACTCGTCTATATAGAGATCCATCATGCCGGGATAAGGCCTTCCGATCTGTGCAAGGTTGGTATCCCGGAACCGTCTTCTCACCTGCGCCGCCCGGCACCAGCTCTCAATCTCCGCCTGGACGCCGGGATCTCCGCCCTCTACAACGCCCGTAATCACAGCATGACGCTTTCCGAACCGCTCCAGATCTGCAACCATCTCTCCCACAGCGCCGCAGGCATAGCCCTCGCCGAGCCAGGAAGCGATGTCCGTGTGATCGTAGTCAAGAGCCTTCAGCTTCTGAACGTTTACCAGAACTACGGGAACGTCCAGATCCTTGACTGCCGGAAGCATATTGTAGGAGGTTGCGTATGTAAGGAGCTGTAAAAATACCAGGTCCACATCCGCAGACCGGAACAGATCCCCTGCAGCCTGCGACTGCTCCTTAGTGGTGATAATTCCGCCGTCCACAAGCTCCACCGTATCGGGGATTGTCTTTTTAAATGCCTCATACTGTCCTTCAAACTCCGGAACCAGTGACGGGAACTGCGGCAGGTATGCACCCAATGCGATAGAAAATACACCCACCTTTGCTTTCGTGTTGACTAACATGGTAAATCCTCCTTGTCTTTTTTTGCTGAAACGAACTTTTATAAACTTAGTTTATCATTACAAGAACAAAATGGCAATTCCCATATTTTTATTTTGTCTGTATTTTTCTCTGAAAATAAGGTTTTATACATCCTTATTCTGAAAGAATAGCTCTTTCATTTTCAGGGCAAATTGATAACAGGCATATGATTTGCCGGACAAAACAAAATACAGATTTTAAGGAGGTGTTACCATGAATAAAACATTAGATATTTTAGCCCTTACAATCGGTATTATCGGAGCTTTAAACTGGGGGCTCATTGGATTCTTCAACTTTAATCTGGTACAGTTTATTTTTGGTTCCGGGGCTCTGGCGCGGATTATTTATGCGGCAGTTGGTGTCTGCGCAGTATATCTGCTGACCTTTTATGCAAAAACAGGCAGTGTGTCCTGCGAGTCAAATACCCCGTAGCAAGCTACAGGGCATCACGCTTGCAGCGCAGCAAGCTGCGAGGTATTTGACCCTTGCGGCAGTGCCCGATAAAGCGGGGCAGGCCCTCGCCAAATGGACATGCCGGCATGTCCGCCCGGCTCGCTGCCCGCAGGAATAAAAGCCACTGAATCAGACGTAAGAAGGTGCCGCAGAATAAGACAGCCGGACACCGGATATGGGTAAATCCAACAGTCTTATTTTGCTGCACCCTTCTTGTATACAGAAACGATCTGTTTTCTATGCCAGATCTTTTCCGTTACTGGCAATCACTTCTCTTTAATTTTATCGGAATCAAATTCAATTAAAATATTAAACTCTTGAATTTCCGACGCTTTTATTTTGACCCTCATTACTGATATTACTTTTTTCCCAGTAAAGCTCTGCTTTGGCTTTGGCTTCCTTTTTATCCAATGAAAAAACATCTTCCAGCGCTTCTCTGGCCGCCTCTACGCTTTTGCCCTCATTTTTCAGTCTTTGAATCAGCTTTATGATTCCGCTTTCCAGTTGCCTGCTCAGCTCTTTTTTATCATCCTGAAGCTCTTTTATAATCTCTCGATTCAACTTGATTGCCGGTTCCATTCCCTCATACATCTCCTCAAGCAGCTCCGGTTATTCCTCTAACAGATGTCCGCATGCCTTGTAAAGGAATTCCATAATGTCATTCCATGCACACTCTGTTAAGGCGCCGTTTTCTTTCTCACGATTTAATATCATGATACATTCTGACAGGAATTCTGTCAAATCTTCTTTCAGCCTTTTTCTGCCTGCTTCTTTGTTGTTCTTTATGCGTCTTGCAAAGCGAATGGGCAGAAAAGGAATCAATAGATTTAAGTGCTTTTCTTCTATTTCATGCAGGGAATACTTCTGCACTTTCATCACCGGCACTTGATATAGATGGCTGTAACCATCCTGAAAATGCAGGGTGCAGCTCTTATAATCCGGTGTGTTTTTGGAATGATTCAAATATAACACCACAGATTTTGGGAAAGACAGCTGACTTTCACCGGAGCTGTGCCTAAGGACTATGCTGGTATCATACTCCAGAATTCGGAATACCATATTTTTATCGGATTTCATCTGGCACTCAAAATGATACAGCTCGCCCCCAATCCGCAGCAGCAAATCCGCACGGATGGAGTGCAGCAGCTTCTCTCCTTTTTCATACTTTTCCTAAATATTCCCTGTTAAAAACATATGTTCTGTATGCTAAAATAGAGACACCAATCAGTGAAAAAGAAAAGGGAGATGATTCTTTGGAAAGTATTCTGTGTGTTAATATTCCGGTACAGATGATTTCCTGTACCGATACAAATGGTAAAATTACGCCCTTACGTTTCCGGTTTCGTGACAAAACCGGAGAGCTCATAACCGTTACAATCGATAAAGTGCTGTCTGAAAATCAAGACAAAAACCGGGTGGGAGTGAATTTTTCATGTGCCGCTGTGATCCATGGAGCAAAAAAGACCTTCGCTCTCTGGTACAGTTATTTTACCCATGAATGGCTGCTCTCCCACCTATATGTCTGACATTTCCATACTCCGGAACATCTCTCCCCTGATTGAGAAAAGATAATCTATGGGGAGGGATGTTCCGTCCGTAAAAATGATCCGGCGTTCATACTCACTTATTCTTTTCACTCTGCCGCAGACGGTCACATAGGCTCCTCCATCTTTTTTGTCATCCGGCTGAAAATATACGGCCTCGATTTCCGGTTCCTGCTCCAGATTCTCCCTGATTCGCTGAATCTGTTCATCCAGCTGCCTTTTTCTGTCCTCGCCAAGCTCAATAAAAGAATCTGTCAGGCGTGCCGTTTCCTGAATGGCCTCGCTGTGTCCCGTAAGAGCCGCAAAAGGTGAAAACTGCGCCGCGCGATTCAAAAGAGACATGGGCGGATGCTTTTTTGATACATGGTGAGGAAGATTGATAATGTCATCGTATCTATGTTCATTCTTCAAACTCATGCTTTATGCCCTCCAATCTGACTATTGCGCTCTATCGCAGTACTTCCTTCCTGCAGACTTGTTCCCTTTAAGATGGCATTTTTCCCGAATCTTTTCTTCACGGAAAGCATGGCCTCCTGCAGCCGCCTTTCCTTGGAGAGCCTCTCCTCCTCCTCGCTTCTTTCTTTTTCCAATGCCGTATAATCCGTAAACAGGTCCAATTGTTCAAACTGCCCCTTTTCTGCAGTCTGTGATTCCTCAATCAAATGATTCGCCGCAAGCGTGACACGGCGGATAAAGAGATTGGGATTGACGATCCGGTCATACAATTCCATAACGGCATCCGTAATCATCTGAGCGGACGAAGTCGGACGGCCAAGACCTGCTGTTCCATGTGCATGCTTGGGTACTCTTCTCCCATAACGGTCTGTTGTAACTTCCCCTTTATAGCCGCTTCTTATTTTGGCATCGGAAAGGTTATCCCTGTCATAGCCAATCGTAAGAACTACCTGATCTGTCACCAGTTTCTTTTCCACGAGATCCAGAGCAAGCAGATCGGCCATTTCCCGTACAATCAATTTTCCTTTTTCAAAATCGTAAGGACATTTGAGCACCTGGCCGGAACTGATGCTGTTCTCCTCCGGCTGATATGCCTTAATCAAATCCATCGTGACCGGCTCCCAGCCCCAGGCGTGATCAATCAAAAGCTCGGCATTGACCCCGAACATGCGATAGAGAAGTTCCTCATTGTGGTAATCAAGATCTCCCCCCAAA
This sequence comes from Lachnoclostridium sp., assembly GCA_021770065.1. Classification (GTDB taxonomy): domain Bacteria; phylum Bacillota; class Clostridia; order Lachnospirales; family Lachnospiraceae; genus Laedolimicola. The sequence goes on from JAETRR010000060.1 coordinate 26,636, forward strand.
GAACAGCGTGCAATATCCCCCATTGTAAAGAGGCCGGCAGCCTCCAGTTTTTTCTGATAGCCGTGTCCGATTCTCCAAAAATCGGTGAGCGGGCGGTGATCCCACAAAAGCCTGCGATAGCTCATCTCATCCAGTTGTGCAATCCGTACCCCATGTTCATCCGGTTCTACATTTTTTGCCACAATGTCCATTGCCGCCTTACACAGATAAAGATTCGTGCCGATTCCGGCAGCTGCGGTAATTCCGGTGCTGTCAAGTACATCCCGTATTATTTTCGATGCCAGCTCTTTTGCTGTCAGCCCGTAGGTTTTCAGATAATGGGTTACGTCCATGAACACCTCATCAATCGAGTAGACATGCATATCCTCCGGCGCAATATATTTTAAATAGGTATTGTAAATTTTCGTGCTGTACTCCAGATAAAGAGCCATTCTCGGCGGAGCGATCAGGTAGGCAATCTCCAGTTCCGGGTGCTCTTTAAGTTCCGGCGCAAGATAGGAGGAACCGGTAAATTGCCTCACACAAACTCTGCTTTTCCGCTCTCTATTCGCCTCCTTTACCTTCTGAACCACTTCAAACAGCCTTGGCCTTCCGGGAATGCCGTATGCCTTCAAAGACGGCGATACCGCAAGACAGATCGTCTTTTCCGTCCTCGAAATGTCCGCAACTACAAGATTTGTGATAAGCGGATTTAACTGTCTTTCCACACACTCAACAGACGCATAAAATGATTTTAAGTCGATGGCAATATAAACGGGATTTTCATTCATGTGCAGCACTCCTTGTTTATCAATGGGCCGAATACGAGTTTACTTACAAACAGCGGCTCTATTATGGTTCTTATCCCTGAACCGGTTTGTAAAAACATTATAGCAGAATATTTGTTCGATTTCAGTAATTATATCAAAAAATTTAAGAAATTATACCTTTCGGCACGGATCCGTGCATAAAAACAGAGCGCATAGACCGGTTTCCATACGCTCTGACACTGTGTTGATGATTAATTATTCCAGGCTTACCTGCCTGTTCATAAATATGCCGAAAAACAGGGGAATCCCGTATCATTTATGGATTACACTTTTTGCAGGGATCATACCCCATAGCAATCACATCGTCCCTGTTTCCGGAATAGAACTGTTTATTTTTTTCAGCCATCTGGTTTACACTCCCGCAAGCAGGATAATGGAATTTCTTTGTATTTGTGTTTAATATATAGTCCGTGCCGGCCGGTGCAGGTTCCGGCTGTTCTATAGATTCCCGGGACGCTTGTGCGCCAGGCTCATTTGCATTTTGTGCATCAGGATTTATATCCCGGGGTTCTGCCGGATCCGGTTCAGCAGAAGCTAATCTGCTTTCGTCCGGATGGCTTTCACCATTGGCATAATCGATTACAATATCAGGCTGTACATTATAAACAAATACATTGAAACATATTCCATCGCCTTCATCTTCCACAGACCAGCCTTCCATCAGAACACCATAAGCCAGAAGGTCGTCATCATCAAAAACAGGAGTTACTCTATATAATACGTGGTTATCTGTTTCTTTCACATAATCAGCTATCATATTCTCAAATGGAAGCATCCCCTGTACATTAAAATATTTCGTTCCGGTAATCAGATTCTTTTCATTTGCATTTTCCCCTGACAGCTGATACCCGACCAGATGGCATCTATTGTACAAATATCTGCCGTCTACATTATCATATTTAACCGTCTGCCACCCGGAAGGCTTTATCTGCCCAATATCGCCGCGCTCTTCTGTCGGCATAATATCCTGCCCCACATTGGCGCAGGCAGCTCCACAGCGTCCCAATTCATCCAAATCAGAATAATACTCAAAGGATTCTGTCGGAAGATTCGTCCTGGTGAAAAAAGGAATATTATCATTCATTACAACATACGGCTCACCGGTATAATCAGGAATATCAACAGAAGATTCCGGTTCAAAGCTGGTAACAATTTCATCTATAGAAAGAACTTTTTCTATCTGTTCCTCTGCAGGCGAGTCCTCTTCTTTCTCCTCTATCGGTTCTTCTTCTATCTTCTGAACCTCCCCAGCTTCTGGTTCCGAAGCCGGAGCAGCAGAACCTCCGCAAGCCGAAACAGCCAGCATAATGGCCGGCAGACAGATTAACAGGAAAACAACTTTACTGATTTTTGCGCTTATATGTCTTTCGTGTAATCTTCTCATGTGAGGTTCCTCCAAATTCTTTTGTATCTGCAGCTTCCCAATCCAGTTTTAAATCCAGATCCAGGTATGTGTCCGCCGGATATATCCGATTCCAATAGTAAACGATTATGGCCTCTATCTTATCCTCATATGTTTTCAGAGGGATATTTTCCACAAAGCAGTAACTGTCTTCTGGAGCACATTCAAATAAGTCATCTTCTACAATAACTTTATCCGAAACTGTGCCGAAAAGCTTTGAGGAATATGTATTCATCCAGATTTTCCCTTCCACAGCGGCCAGCATATCTTTTAAAACAGCCTCATCCCTGCTCTGCCGTCTGTGGTTAAATAACATGCCGTTGTTATCATCTATGCAGATAAAAATTGTCATATCAGATTCTCTCCTTGTGTGTTTTCATTTAATAAATTATACCACATCAATATTTTATATCCAATAAAATATATTGTTTGATTACCTTTCCTAAATTGCTGGCATTTTTCCGCGCAATACTTAAATGAAAAACAAAAATATTATTTTTTATTTATACAGATAAAATTCGTAATTAAAATATTGACTACCAAGTCTATTTATGTTATGATTTAAAAAAGACCTACTGGTCAATATTTGGGGGCGGTGAGTTCATGAAGCGTGAAGAAAAAAATCAGCAGACAAAAAGACGGATTATCGAAGGTGCGTTGTCTGAGTTTTCAGTACAAGGGTATGCGGCGGGTTCAACCAATACAATATGCGGTGTCCAAGGCATCTCAAAAGGCATCATATATCACTATTTTGAAACAAAGGATGTATTATATCTTGCTTGTGTAAAAGAGTGTTTCCAGCGCCTGACAGAGTATATTCGGGAGAATATGCCGGATCGGGATGGCGCGGAGTACAGTTTAGAGGACTACTTCTCGATCCGCACAAAATTTTTTTATTCCTATCCAGTCTACCAGCGTATTTTTTGCGAGGCAGTGATTTCGCCGCCTGCTCATTTGCGCAGTGAGATTCAAAAGTGCAGGCAGGACTTTGACCAGCTCAATATTCAAATTTTAGAGCAGCTTTTGACATCGTTCTCTTTGCGTCCAGGCATCTCAAAAGATGATGTTATTGAAATTTTCCGTCAATTCCAGGATTTCATCAATATCCGTTATCAGATGTCAAATACTGAAGGCCAGACATTTTACGCCCATGAAGAAAAATGCCGCCAGACACTGGATATTTTACTCTATGGCGTGATAGAAAGGAAAGAAACAAAAAATGACTGAAAAAAAATTGCAGAAACAATCCGTGTTAGAGGATATGCCTCCCAATAAAGCCATCATAAAATTAGCAATTCCCGCCACGCTGGCCCTGCTGGCCAAGGCCGTCTACAATCTGGTGGATACCGCCTACATCGGGATGCTGGATAATGACCTCGCCATGGCGGGCGTGGGGGTCACAGTCCCCCTGCTGCTGATTATGGTATCCATTGAAAATATCTTCGCGGCAGGCGCCGCCGTCCTGGCGGGCCGCCAGCTGGGAGCCAAGGATCAGGAGGGAGCCGGCAGCACAGTCACCACCATTGTCGGCGTTTCGGTCATCATTGGTGCGGCGCTGTGTGTTGGAGGCATTGTCTTTCTGGAGCCGTTGATGCGGGCTTTTGGCGCTACCGAAGCCTCCCTGCCCTACGCCAAAGACTACGCTTTTTGGATGTTTATCGCCGCCCTGGCCAACCTGCCCGCCCAGAGCATGAATTGCGCCGCCCGTGCGGAATCCTCAGTGAAGATTTCCTCCATCGCCGTCATTACCGGTGCAGCCCTCAACATCATCCTGGATCCTGTTTTCATGTTTGAGCGGGGCTTGAACCAAGGGGTAGCCGGAGCCTCTCAGGCCACCACGGTATCTCAGTTCATAACCTTCTTTATCCTCACCTGGTTCTACGCCAGCGGACGATCTGTCATCAAAATTAAGGCCAGGTCTTTCCACCCCACCTGGAAATTTATCCGGGATGTAGCCGTCATCGGCATCCCTACTGCTGTGATCCAGATCTGTCTGGCTCTGGCGGCCTCCCTAACCAACATCGCCGCCAAGGGCCTGCCCCAGTCCGACGAGATCATCGCGGCCTACGGCGTGGTCCAGCGGTTAGTTCTCATCGGCTGTTATGTGGTGATGGGCTTCATGCAGGGCTATCAGCCGGTGGCGTCCTACGCCTTTGGAGCCAAGTACGAGGAGCGGTTCCACCAGTCGGTGCGCTTTGCTATCAAGGGTGCGCTGGTGCTGACGGTACTGGTGGAGTTAGTCTATATCCTGCTGTCCCAGCCGCTGATCCTGCTGTTCAACCGCAATCCAGTCATTGTGGACTACGGCAGGCGGCTGCTGATCTCCCAGGTGGCCCTCTACCCTGCCTTCGGGCTTTGCTATATGATGACTATCACCTACCAGACCATCGGCGCGTCCCGGTACGGGCTGTTCCTCTCTCTGCTCCGCCAAGGATTGTTCTATGTGCCGTTTATTTTAATTCTACCAAGGCTGTTTGGCGTCAACGGCATTTATTTTTCTCAGCCCGCCGCCGATGTCCTGACAATACTCGTGTGCTTGTGTTCCGTCAAATCTATGAAAATTACCGCGTCGCATAACATGGGTGCACTGCAAGGAGGATGAAATATATGAAGCCTGTTATCATCACCATCAGCCGCCAATTTGGAAGCGGCGGCCGAGAGAAGCAATGACCGTTTCTTTGCCCACAGCTCCTCCGTTTCTTTCGACCCATTGAATATGTCATTGGATGACCGAATGTTTTTTGCCCAAGTCGAAACGATCCGCAACCTGGCGCAGCAGGGTTCCTGCATCATCGTGGGACGAGGCGCAAACCGTATATTAAGAGATCACGAAGGTGTACTGAATGTCTTTATTTACGCAGAAAGAGAGATTCGGTTGAGAAGAGTGGCGGAAATCTATCACGTCCCGGAAGGACAGGCAGAGAAAGTCTTAAATGCCGCCGATAAAAACCGGGCATCCTACATAAAGCATTATACAAACCAGGTGTTTGGCAAAGCAGAAAACTACCATCTTTGTATTGACAGCGGAAAAATAGGGATAGAAGATTCAGTTAGAGTCATTGAAGCTGTCTACCGAACATTATTCAAGTGAATAGAAGCTTTAACTTACTGTGTAAACTGAAATTTCGATTTAATTGTTACTTTTCAACCATTTTATATATTCACTTTGCCTTCCATCCCAATGACAATATATGCATCTTCCATTTTTGAAAACATGGGCACAATTTGGATAGCCATAAAGGATATGGGCACATTCAGGACATAATGCAATCATTTTTGAAGATGATTTAAGAAATTCACTTCCACATTCATCACAAATAGAGTATTTATCTTTGCTCACAATACCCCCCACAAGTTCCAATTTGTTGTTCTAAATAGTGTCTGCTGATTAAGCAAAAATTAGCAAATTCCAGTTCTCATATCTACTCCCAGATTGGAACAGATATAAAAAAGCGCAAAGTATTCGTTTCTGTATTTTAAACAGATTCGTCACGAATACAGATAATGCGATAGAGGTAAGCTG
>JAETRR010000005.1 GCA_021770065.1 Lachnoclostridium sp.
CAAACTCTCATGTTTAAGTGTTTGTCTGGTCAGAAACTACTGCTGGTAATTTCTTCCCGTTCTTACTGTTTTCAGGTCGCTTATCTCTAAGCTGTTCTTGAATGATAACTGCTTTGATCCTTTCAGAACCAAAACCTTTATCCATGATTCTCTTTTAGAATTTTCAAGGTTTTCACACTGTTTAGTTATCAAGGTTCGCTTGTGCTGTCTCTTGCGACAGCTTTTATATATTACCATGCCTTTTTTTGGTTGTCAATACCTTTTTTTGTTTTTTTGACATTTTTTTAATTTTTTTTGCATTTTTATGGTTCCATGTTATGTCGTCCGTGCATACTCTCCTTCAAATACTGCCACTACCAGAAAACGATTCCTTGGCGCTCCCCCTATGCAGGTAGACATAGTCAAAAGGCGGCTTCCGGGCGGCACCTCCATGTTTTCCCTTATGTGTCCGGGAGAATCTTTTACCTTCTCAATAAAGCCCGCGAAAGATTCCTCATCCTCAAAATCATAAGCACCCGGAAGGTATGCATCGGAAAACCGTACTGCGGCAAATATCCGGTACAGCAGAGTCCGATCCGGCAGGTGAATATATACATAGGGCTGCTCCTCAAAAAAAGCAGCATTTTCATAATCGTGAAGGCTTCCGAACATGGTGTCATTCTTCATATTATGACCATAAAGGATTGTCTGGGAAGCGGAAAAATCCTTCGGATGTATATGCTCCGAATAAATGCTTCCCGGCAGACCGGATATATGATCTATGGTATGGTTCAGATAATATTCATCCCGAACAGGATGCTGCAGAACCGGGTAGTCCACTTTTGTTTCCGGAATGAAAATCCAGGCATAGGCATCATGGTTCTGTTTTTTCAAAGCCGTAAAATCTACTGTATTTTCTATGCGAAGGGACGGATCCACCTCTTTTGTTTCTTCCGGCAGAGCTTTCTCCTCTTCTTCGGCCCGCGCCGCTGCTTCTGCCTTTGCCTTTTGTACTTTTGCCGTCATCGCCGCCTGTGAACCGGCTCCCTCCCGAAGCGTTCTGCCTTCTTCCTGCCGGAGCGCCTCAAACAGCATCTCCGCCCGGCCGCTCTTTACTCCAAAACAGGCCGCAGAAATCAGCGAGACCATAAGAACGATCCCAAAAATGATAAAAGCCCGGTTTCTGTTCTGCCTTCTTTTCTGTCTGATTCGTTCGTTCATGGCACCCCCGCTGCTGTTGTTATCAGTTCAACAATGAAAGGCTTTCTGCTTCTATACGATCTGCTTCTGCTTCCTGAGCCTGCCCATGGCCTTGAGCATTTTCCGGATATCCACCGGCTTTGCCAGATGCTCATTCATTCCGGCATCCTTTGCCATTGCAATGTCTTCTTCAAATGCATTGGCCGACAGCGCTATAATGGGCACGGTCTCTGCATCCGGCCTCCTAAGCCCTCGAATCACACGGGTCGCCTCATATCCGCTCATAACCGGCATCATCAAATCCATAAGCACGCAGTCAAAGGTTCCGGGAGCGGATGCTGCAAAAGCCTCCACAGCAGCTTTTCCGTCGTTTGCGGTTACGACCTCCACGCCTGCCTCCCTAAGCATAAATTCTACGATCTCGCAGTTGATCTCATTATCCTCTACCAAAAGAACCTGCATCCCGGCAACATTGCCCTCCGCATTTCTTTCCCCGTCCGCAGGCTGTGCATTCCATGCCTCATCCACCTGAATGGGCAATGTAATCTGAAACATGCTCCCCTTGCCCACCTGGCTGTCCACCTCGATGCTCCCCTTCATCTGATCCACCAGTTTTTTCACGGTAGCCATGCCAAGCCCGACGCCGTTATAGTTGGTTCTTGCATCCTGATGCTCCTGGGTAAACGGCTCAAAAATATGCTTCTTAAAGTCCTCTCCGATGCCGATTCCGGTATCTTTAATCTCAAACTGATAATATGCAGTTTTGTTGTGACAGGTATTCTCCCTTACTTTTACAAATACGGAACCCTGAGGCCGGTTATACTTGAGGGCATTGTCAATAACATTCAACAGAATCTGCTTTAAGTGCAGCGGATTCCCTATCAGTCTTTTGTGCTGCAGACAGACTTCCTCCAGCACCAGACGGATTCCCATTTCCTCTGCCTCTGCGGACAGGATTGAGATGCAGTTTTCTAATATATCCTGAAGATCAAAGGATTCCTCCACCACCGCCAGGCTTCCGCTTTCCAGCTTGCTGACTTGCAGAACATCATTCACCAGGGACAGCAGATGTTCCGTTGACACGCGTATTTTCTTCCGGCACTCGCTCTGCCGCTTTGGATCATCCTGGCTTTTTTCCATGATAGCCAGCATTCCCATAATCCCGTTGATGGGTGTCCGCAGGTCGTGGGACATATGGGAAAGGAATTCACTCTTTGCCGAGTTTGCCCGTCTGACTTTCTCCAGAAGCTCCATGATGGCCTGTTCCTGTTTTTTCCTGGTCATCATGGTATCCGTGATATCCTGATGATACCCGTTCAGACAGTCGCCCGTCTTTTTAAATGTTTTGTCCGGCACACCGCCGCAGCGTACATAAATTTTCCCCAGTTCCGGATGATTCCAGGGGTAAATAACCTCGGAACGCCCGGTTTCCAGTATTTCTCTTACTGCCTCCTGTACCATCTCCACATAGTCTGGTTCAATATTTTTATACCAGTGCTGATAGCACTCCTCCGGCCCGATATCATCCGATACTCCCAAAAGGATCCGCATGGTCCGATCCGTATACATCCTTGGCCGGCAGCCCTCCTCCAGCTCGATCGTCCAGATACCGGTTCTGGCACCCTCCAGAATATCCTCCAGGCTTTGTCTTGCCTCCAGCTTGTATTTCTCTTCCTGCTCCACCACGGCATTAATGTCGCGCTGGGCAAAAATCGCACAGTTTTCCTCCTCTGTCTTTTCCGTGGCAGAAAAATGAATCTCCAGATGTTTCAGCCCATGGAAACTGTCTTTCACCTGGTACCGGACAGAGAATTTCTTCTTTTCTTTAAGCTGGGCAAGCACATAGTCTTTTTTGGTCATGGTACGGAGCCGTTCCTGATCCCGAGGAACGACATACCAGGAAATATACCGCTCCATAGCCGTCTGGTAGCCGTCCTTAAAATTGGCGGCCCAGTCCATATCAATCCACTCACTGTTCCGATATATCTCGCATTCACCTGTGTCGAAATTCACCTGATAGATACCCAGATAGTCCACGCTGAGGGCGTGAAGGACATTATAGCTCCTCTTTTGAAGTTCACGGACTAAGTTGCGCCGTTTCAGCGAGGACACAATAAAATAAGCCGCAGTGTGGAGCATATTGGATGCATACTCCAACGACTTTACCGGCGGATTGTCCACACCGTAAAAACCGATAATATTTTTACCATCATATAAGGGAACCACCACAAGAGACTGAATATTCTGCCGCTTTAAATTCTCATACTGAAGCGGGTCCGTCTCCCGGATGTCTTCTATACTTTCAATGACAATATGCCTGCCGTTGACGAACTTCCGGTACCAGCTTGCACATACATCCGGGGGAACATTTTGAAGATTGTCCTTTTCCGGCTCCACGCCGTCTGCTGCCCACTCATAAGTGTTGTCGTCCCCGCCGGACTCATTCTGTTCAAATATGTAGGTCCGTTCCCCGTTCAGCGCCTTCCCCAGGTGCTCCAGCAGCACCTCAAGCGACTGATCCGGTGTCTCTTCCATCAATGCAACCCGAAGCCCCTCATTGATGACAATCTCCAGATTCTGAACACTTTGTATGCCTTTATGCTGTTCACGGCCCTTGACGGCCGGCTCGTCTTCTCCGGTCCGTTCAAAAAAATCCTTTGAATAATCCATATACTACCCTCCATACAGGCCGCCAGCATAGCTGCTGCACATATATATTCTGACGCAAAAGTCTCTTTCTCTGAAAACCCTGTATCGGAATATTGGTACAGTTCTGCATTGCTTTTATATAGCCCAAACAGCTCTGCCGAAAAGACTGCTGTTCTTGTGTCATAATACCATATGCCGCCAATCGCGTCAATACAGAGCTTGCGACAGCCCCATCTTCTGAAGGCTAAAAATAAGATAGTATTTTTTATACGGATATGCTATAATGGGAAATCATAAAAGCCAAGACAAAGGAGGATTTAACGTGGTACATTATATGGAATTTACAGATGATCTGGTGACAGGAAATGCCTTGATCGACGGACAGCATAAGGAGCTGATCGGAAAGATCAACGATCTGCTGCGGACATGCGAGACGGGCGACGGCAAGGTAAAGGCCCTGAACACCCTTGATTATCTGGAGGAGTACACCAATTATCATTTTACCCAGGAAGAAGCACTGCAGGAGGAGATCGGATATCCGGGCCTTAAGGAGCATCGGATCAAACACCAGGAGTTTGTGCAGAGCATAAAGGAACTGTACGAGATGCTGGAGGAGCAGGAAGGCCCGACAGATGCCTTTGTGCAGCAGGTGAATAAGAATGTGGTAGACTGGTTTGTCAATCACATCCAGGGCTTTGACCGTGCCGTGGCAGAGTATAAGAATCAGAAATAACAGAATAAGTCTTATATAAGATTTGAAGATAAAAAATAAGGGCCGGCCAAACCCTCATTACGGTTTGATCAGCCCTTATATCATGCCTTTTTAGAATTTCCCGGCATCTGCCGCTTCCTGCACGGCCACAGCCACAGCTACAGTCATACCAACCATCGGGTTGTTGCCCGCGCCGATGAGACCCATCATCTCTACATGAGCCGGTACGGAAGAGGAACCTGCAAACTGTGCGTCGGAATGCATACGTCCAAGAGTATCGGTCATACCGTAGGAAGCCGGTCCTGCCGCCATGTTATCCGGATGAAGGGTACGGCCCGTACCTCCGCCGGATGCAACAGAGAAGTACTTCTTGCCTGCCTCCAGTCTCTCCTTCTTATAGGTACCTGCTACCGGATGCTGGAAACGTGTGGGATTGGTGGAGTTGCCGGTGATGGATACATCCACGTTCTCTTTCCACATGATGGCAACGCCCTCCGGAACGCTGTTTGCGCCGTAGCAGTTCACCTTTGCACGAAGGCCCTCGGAATAAGCCTTGCGGAATACTTCCTTAACTTCGTTGGTGTAAGGATCATACTCGGTCTCTACATATGTAAATCCATTGATTCTTGCGATAATCTGAGCGGCATCCTTTCCAAGGCCATTCAGAATAACACGCAGCGGTTTCTGACGAACCTTGTTAGCTTTCTCTGCGATACCGATAGCGCCCTCTGCGGCTGCAAAGGACTCATGGCCTGCCAGGAATGCGAAGCACTCTGTCTCCTCCTCCAGAAGCATCTTGCCGAGGTTTCCATGTCCCAGACCTACCTTACGTGTGTCTGCAACGGAACCGGGGATACAGAAGGACTGAAGTCCCTCACCGATCGCTGCTGCTGCGTCTGCGGCCTTGCGGCAGCCCTTCTTGATTGCAATAGCGGCGCCTGCGATGTAAGCCCAGCATGCATTCTCAAAGCAGATCGGTTGAATGCCCTTGATCTGATTGTATACATCAAGGCCGGCATCCTTGGTAATCTTCTCTGCCTCTTCCAGGGAAGCGATGCCGTAGCTGCCTAATACCTCATTGATTTTATCAATTCGTCTTTCATATGATTCAAATAATGCCATCTTCGTCTACCTCCTCGCTTATTCCTGTCTCGGGTCGATGATCTTCACTGCGTCATCCACACGACCGTACTGTCCCTGTGCCTTCTCCCAGGCTGTGTTGGCATCGTCACCCTTCTTGATGAAGTCGGTCATCTTGCCAAGGTTCACAAACTTGTAGCCAATGATCTGATCCTCTGCATCCAGAGCGATTCCGGTTACATAGCCCTCTGCCATCTCCAAGTAACGAGGTCCTTTTTTCAGAGTTCCATACATAGTTCCTACCTGGCTTCTAAGACCCTTTCCAAGATCCTCAAGGCCTGCGCCGATGGGAAGTCCGTCCTCGGAAAATGCAGACTGGGTTCTTCCATATACGATCTGCAGGAACAGCTCTCTCATAGCCGTATTGATTGCATCACAGACAAGGTCGGTATTCAGTGCCTCTAAAAGGGTTCTTCCGGGAAGAATCTCGGATGCCATAGCTGCGGAATGAGTCATTCCGGAGCAGCCCAGGGTCTCTACCAGTGCTTCCTGAATGATACCCTCTTTTACATTCAGAGTCAGCTTACAGGCACCCTGCTGAGGTGCACACCAGCCTACGCCGTGTGTCAAGCCGGAAATATCTTTGATCTCTTTTGCCTGTACCCACTTTGCTTCTTCCGGAATCGGAGCAGCGCCATGATTTACGCCCTGTGCTACCGGACACATTTTCTCAACTTCGTGTGAATATTGGCGAATGCCGCGAGGGTCAATCCCCCGCCCCTTGGGGCATATCAAATTTCATGTCCGCTGCTTGCGGCGGGGTTATTGACTTCTAAACAGCATATGTCCAATCTTTAAGACGTGCTCCGCTTTTTTCTCTGTGCCGCAAAAATATTCTGCGTGATTGCCCTCTGATCCTCTTCGGTCAGCTCTAAAAACTGGCAGCCGTATTCAAAACAGGAATCCTCTCTCTCAATAATACGCAGCACCTGGCAGAGCATGGCGGATTCCGGCCTGTCCTCAAGCAGCCGGACTTTCAGCAGGAACTTATCACCTTTGTGGTACTGATACTCCGAACCGATGCAGGCTCCTCCCACGCTGATATTCAAGAGCTTACACGGCTTTTCCCCGGCCCCCAGGCCGCTGAAGGTGGTGGCCGTCGCAGCCAGATCCGTAGTCAGGCGGAAAAAAGCCCTGGCATTTTCAATCCTGGTAACAACCAGATCCTCAACCTGCCAGATATGTTCCGGCAAAGGTGTGATATTTCCCTCCATATAAACCGCTTTTTTCTCGTGGTCACTGTACCCGCGGATTTTAACAGACAGGGATTCGTCATCCTTCAAAGCCCTCGTCTCCGAATACTGATAAAGCTGCGCCCTGTTCCCCTGAAGTCCCTGAAGCTTTGCCACAAAGAGCAGACGCTCGTCAGGAGTTGTCACTTCCACCCTCATGCCGGAATATACGACAAGCTCCTTCTGGGTATTCCCTCCGTCCGTTTTCCCGGGAACCTCTTCCTTTGCCTTCCGGCCAAATAAATGAAACAAACTCACAATATGCCTCCTTGACACCACAGCCAATCAGCAGGACGGACATGACTGCATGTCCATCCTGCGACGGCCTGTTCCATAATCTCTTTTATTTTTCTCTTAACTGCTCCATGCTTTCATTGGCCCACACCACGCGGTTGCGCCCGAGCTTTTTAGCGTCATACAGCATAGCGTCCGCAACCTTCAAATGGAAATCATAAGAGCTGTCTACCCGGGGAATAACGGTAGTTCCGCCGATGCTTATCGTTACCCACTGTGACTGCGAAGGCGCATGGGGAATATGCAGATCTTCTACCGCCTGCCGGATTTTTTTCAAATATTCAAATGCTTTGCGTGAAGTATCCCCTATCAGAAAGGCTACAAATTCCTCGCCTCCGTAACGTGCCAGAAAATCCGTACTGCGCTTTAACCCGGAAGAGATTGTTTTTGCCACGGCTGCAATCACCTTATCTCCGGCCGGATGCCCATAGGTATCATTGTAAGCTTTGAAATGATCAATATCAAACATGCAGATGGAAAAAGGTACCTGAAGCCTTACGGCTTCCTTCCATTTGACAATACTGTACTCATCATGCTGCCGCCGGTTCGGAATTCCGGTCAGCTGATCCGTTCTGGACTGGTATTCCACCTGCCGCCGGTAATTATACAGCTTTATATGAGTATTGACCCTGGCCTTAACAATCAGCGGATTAAAAGGCTTTGCAATGTAATCAACTGCACCCAGGATAAGGCCGCGCTGTTCATTCTGTACATCGGAAAGACTGGTAATCAATATGACCGGAACACTCTGGGTAATAATCTCCTCCTGCAGTTTTTTCAACAGCTCAAACCCGTCCATCCCCGGCATGATCACATCCAGCATAATCAGAGAAAAGCTTTCCGTACTTGCAAGCCTCAGACCGTCTTCCGCCTCCTGCGCAATGACAACGTCATATTCATCCTCCAGGATGGATTTCAGCTGTGCTGCCTGTAAGCAGCTGTCATCAACAATTAATATTTTTTCCATAACCGTTCTCCTTACCCGGGCATAGTCTGTCCCCCAAAAAGGGATATTCATCAAGATATAACCGTAGTATATGAATGATGTATCAAATTGTGCATGGAACTCCGGCTTGTGAATAAACGTTTATTTACAAGCCTGCTAAAAACAAACTACCTTGCAGCAGTGAACCTTTACCGTCTTTTTTCTTTTTTCGTTTTCTCCGGCTTCAGATAACCGCTCAAGCCTGTAGTAAGAAGCTTGAATACCGTATCTTCCGTCTCCTGATTGTCGGGAAGCGTTCCCTCCACCACATACTTTGCATACAGTACGGTGGATGTAAGTACATGAAGCCACAATAGAGACTGATTCATCCTGACCAGACCGGGAAACGCCCTGCGGAAGACGCGGACTATTCCGACAAACGAATCGAAATAGTCCACTTCCCGCGTCTTGTCATATTCCGGAAAAAAGGCGCTGTCACGGAACCGATGGTAAAAGACGGTTTCATCCGGATGTGCCACCCAGAACCGGAAATAAGGCAGCCACAGGCTCTTTACCGTCCCCATTGGATCCGTAAGCACTGTCAGCGGATTGAACTTCAAATGATCAAAAACCGCTGCCGCCTGCATATCTATATAGATAAAGCATTCTATCAGCAATTGCTCCTTGCTGTCAAAATATCGGTACAGTGCACCGGGCGAAATTTCTGCCAGTTTACTGACATTCTGAACGCGCACTCCTTCAAGGCCATACTGACGCACTGCCTTCATTGTTGCGGAAATAATTCGAGTTTTCGTATCATCCGGAACAGGCACCTGGCATCCCCCCTGAATTTATATGCGCTCTGTGTTCACCTTAAAATTATACACTGACAGGTTTCAGTTGACAATACCTTTTTCAAAAACAGGCAGAATATCCTTTATTCCTCTTCCGATAATCTTCGTCCCATAAGAACTCCCATCATGGATGCCATCATCAGCCCTCTTGTCCATCCGCTGGAATCGCCCAGGCAGTATAGGCCTTTGATGTTTGTGGTGAGGTCCGGCGTCATTTGAATCCGGTTGCTGTAGAATTTCAGCTCCGGGGAATAGAGAAGGGTCTCGTTTGCGGCAAAACCGGGAACCACATGATCCACTGACTGGATAAAGTTGATAATATTTATCATGGCGCGGTAGGGCATGGCAGCGGTAATGTCGCCCGCCACCGCATCGGGAAGGGAGGGACGTACATTGGACTGGGCCAGTTCCTTCTGCCAGGTCCGCTTTCCCCCCAGGATATCTCCATAGCGCTGTACCAGAATCTTTCCGTCTCCCAGCATGTTTGTGAGCTCGCCCACTTTTTTTGCATAGGCTATGGGCTGGTTGAAGGGATGCGTGAAGTTGTGGGAGCATAAGATGGCCAGGTTGGTGTTGCTGGACTTCAAATCCTTGTAGGAATGGCCGTTTACCACTGCCAGATCGTCGTCGTAATTTTCCTGGCTGACAAAACCTCCCGGGTTCTGGCAGAAGGTGCGGACCTTGTTCTTAAAAGGCAGAGGGTAGCCGATAAGCTTGGATTCATAAAGAATGTTATTGACATCCTCCATAATTTCATTGCGCACCTCCACGCGGACGCCGATATCCACGGTTCCCGGCTGATGGGCGATCCGGTGCTGCCCACAGAGCTTCTCCAGCCAGTCCGCTCCCTTGCGCCCGGCAGCTATTACTACATGATCCGCATAGACAGTCTCTTCTTCTGTTCCGGTTCCGGCTTTTTCGATGACAACGCCTCTGCAGATCTCCTGTTCTACCAGAATGTCTCTGCAGTGACGGCCAAAGAGGATCTCTACTCCGTGATTCAAAAGATACTGCTCAATCTGGTAATAGATTTCCTGAGCCTTCTCTGTTCCCAGATGACGGATGGGGCAGTCTACCAGTTTTAAGCCGGCCTGAATGGCACGCTTACGCACATCCTTGACACCTTTTTCATTGCCTACACCCTCCACCTTTGTGTCAGCGCCGAATTCCAGATAAATCTTATCCGTGTAATCGATCATTTCCTGGGCAAAGTCCTCCCCGATGAGCCTTGGCAGATCACCGCCCACCTCATAGCTTAAGGAAAGCTTTCCGTCGGAAAATGCTCCGGCCCCGGAAAATCCGGTGGTAATGCTGCAGTAGGGCTTGCAATTGACGCACTCCTTTGTCTTTGACTTGGGGCAGTTCCGCTTCTCCACCGGTTTTCCCTTCTCCACAAGCAGTATTTTCTTTTTACTGTTCTGTTTCAGCATCTCAAGCGCTGTAAAAATTCCGGCCGGTCCGGCCCCGATGATACAAATGTCTGTTTTTCTCATAGACAGCTCCTATTCTAAGTTCTGCAGAATACATTCCGCTGTTTTCAAGTTCCTTCTCTTGTCTGCGGCTTTCCCGTCCGTCCTCACACAAAATTCACCAGCAAAAATCTCCCGATCACCCACAACACCAGCAAATGCACCGGATAAAACCCATAGAAAAAATACTTCGGCTGCCGCCCTCTCTCCCCATTATAAAGCGCAATCAGCAGAAAAGAAAACACCGTCGGCCACTCCAGAGAATGAAAGGTCACAAGGACAAACACGCAGACAACTGCCCGAATCCACGGCATCTCCCGAAAAAGGTACATAAGCACGATCACCAGAACCCCCACGGCTCCATAATCCGTCTGCAGAAGCTGCGCAGCAAAAGCCGGCAGCAAAAGCCCGACAGGAAGCCTCCACTTCTTTGTCTCCCATCCTTTCAATATCCAAACGGCCGCCAGCCCCAGGGCTAGAGTCAGATACACATTCTGGCTCCCTGTAAAAATAAGCATATTATGAAAAGCCAGATCAAAAGGCACTTCCGACAAAAGGGCAAACAATGCCAGGCGAAACATATATTTCCCCATATTCCGGGTATGCACGGCCCCCTCCACTAACAGGAAGCAGAAGATGGGAAAAGCAATCCTTCCAATCAGACGCAGATAAACGTCAAAATTATACCACGCCATAATCTGCTCTCCGGTAAGCCGCCCGGCCAGGGGTGATGTGCCATAAGCATTCATCACAAACACTTCGATAAGACATGCTCCCGCATGATCAATCAGCATAGTAAGAATGGCAATCCATTTAAGCGCACTTCCGGTCAAAGGCTTTTTCATGGGAACGTTCACCTCTTCTCTGCTACCTCTCCCTGCTTTTTATAAATGGAATTCGATGCCACTACGCCGCGGACAGAGGAAAGCGGATAAATATTGCTGTTCTTCCCTATCACCGTACCAGGATTCAGCACGGAGCCGCAGCCGACCTCCACCTCATCTCCGATCATGGCCCCAAACTTCTTAATCCCCGTCTCAATATCACCTTCCGCTGTATGTACCTTCACCAGCAGCTTATCGGACTTCACATTGGAGGTAATGGATCCTGCACCCATATGGGACTTAAAGCCTAAAATGGAATCCCCCACATAATTGTAATGAGGCACCTGCACCTTATTAAACAGAATCACATTCTTAAGCTCCGTGGAGTTCCCCACCACAGCGCCCTCCCCTACCAGGGCATTTCCCCGGATAAAGGCACAGTGGCGGACCTCCGCATTCTTCCCGATAACAGCAGGCCCGGTAATGGACGCCGTGGGAGCCACCTTTGCGGAACGGGCAATCCAGATATTCTCTCCCCGTTTCTCATACTCCTCCTCACTTAAGGATGCACCAAGCTCCAGAATAAAAGCGCCGATCTTCGGCAGAGCCTCCCAGGGATAAGTAACCTGGGACAGCAGGGGCGCTGCAAGGGTCTCCGTCAATGTATACAAGCTTTTTACCTCTAATTCTTTCATAATCTTTCACTCCTTATCATTTCTTATAAAATCCCGAAGCCGCGTCAAAGCAGGGCTTAAGGGCCCTCCGGTAATCGGCTCCCATTACGGCCCGTGTCTTATCGGTAATAAACTTCTCCAGCTTCTGCATATAAAACTCTTCCGTAATACTGCCCTCCGCCATCTGGGTCAGTCCCTTCTCCCAGCTTGCCGTCAGTTCCGGATTCAAAAGACTGTAAATAGAAGCCCGGACCACATCGTAGATCATCTCCCCCAGCAGTGTAGGCGTAATGACCTGGGTCTTTGCATTTAAGGCTATGTATTTATTATTGACAAGCTTTTTCAAGATCTCTGCCCGGGTGGCGCTCGTTCCGATGCCGCTCCCCTTGATCTGTGCCCGGAGCTCCTCATCCTCAATGAGCTGTCCGGCATTTTCCATGGCAAGAATCATGGAACCGGAATTGTACCGCTTGGGAGGCGAGGTCTCTCCTTCCTTGATAACAAAGTCCCGGACCTCCACCGGATCGCCCTTTTTAAGTCCTTTTATAATCTCGAGAAATTCGGCATCACAGCGGACATCCTCGGCCTCCTCTCCCTTTTTCCTGCTGCCGTCCCCGGCGCCTCCCGGCATCACCTTCAGATACCCCTCGGACAGCAGAATCTTAAAGCTGGAAAAAAACTTTTCTCCACGCACCGCTGTCACAAGCTGTACCTTCTGGTACTCTGCAGCCGGATAAAAAACTGCCAGAAACCGCCGGGCAATCAGCTCATAGATCTGCTCCGACAACTGTGACAGGCTCTTTAAAGCCCCAAATCCCTGGCCCGTGGGAACAATGGCATAGTGATCCGTAATCTGTTTATCATTCACGTACCGGGTCTTTGCAAGATTTTTCCATGCCGTCCCGGCCAGAATCTCCCCTGCAAAAGCCGACAGCTTCTGGTAATTCCGAAGCCCTCCGATATTCCGTCCTATCTCCTTGGTCGCCGCGGTGGAAAGCACACGGGCATCTGTCCTGGGATAAGTTACAAGCTTTTTCTCATAGAGCTCCTGAACCACCCGGAGTGTCTCATCGGGACTGATTTTATAACGGCGGGAGCACTCATTCTGAAGCTCCGCCAGATTAAACAAAAGCGGCGGATTCTTCTTCTCCTTTTTCCGTTCTACGGAAAACAAGGCGGCCCTGACAGGCTGCTCTTCCTTCAAAAAGCGAATCAGTTCCTGCGCATCCTCTTTTTTCTTAAAGCCGTTTTCCTTATAGAGCCTGGGGGACTGAAAGTAAGCGGAGCCCTCCTGGGCCCTCCACTCGCCTCTGGCCTCCCGGCCTTTCAGGGTGAATTCCTCTTCCACCCGGTAAAAAGGCGTCTTTACAAACTCCCGTATCTCACGCTCACGCTTTACCACCATCCCCAGGACACAGGTCATAACCCGGCCCACAGAGATCACGGTCCGGTTTACCTTGAGATAGCCGGAAATGGTATCTCCGTATTTTAAGGTCAGCAGACGGGAAAAATTAATTCCCATCAGATAATCCTCCTTGGCCCTGAGATAGGCGGCGCTGGAAAGATTGTCGTACTCTGACAGATCCTTTGCCTCCCGGATTCCCCGCAGGATCTCCTCCTCCGTCTGGGAGTCGATCCATACCCTGCGGCGCTTTTTGCCCTTCACGCCGGACATCTGCTCCACCAGACGGTAAATGTACTCTCCCTCCCGTCCCGAGTCGGTGCAGACATAGATGGTCTCCACATCCGGCCGGTTTAAGAGGCCCTTCACGATCTCAAACTGCCTGCTCACGGAAGGAATGATCTCATATTTGAATTCCTTCGGGAGAAACGGCAGGGCGGCAAGGCTCCACCGCTTTAATTCCGGGTCGTAGGCCTCCGGATAGCTCATGGTCACCAGATGGCCCACGCACCAGGTTACAATGCTGTCCTCTCCCTCCAGATAACCGTCCCGGCGAGAAGTGTTAAGTTTAAGCACCTTGGCAAATTCCTGGGCCACACTGGGCTTTTCCGCAATATAGAGTGATTTTCCCATAATTCCTCTTTTACTGTGCTTCACATGCCCCGGGCTTCTGCATGAAGTACAGCTTCTTTTATATACTTACTTGGCGGTATCTCTGTCCTATAACCAGAGACTTTCTTATTCTAACACAAAAAAGCAGAGGATGGCAACGATAAATCAGAAAGAAACACTCTCATGTCCTCCGGGACAGGTGCCTCCGCCCACAGCTCTTCCCCTGTAAAGGGCTGCAGAAAATGAATCCGCTGCGCATGCAGAGCCGTCCGCGCCATCCCGGGAACCGCCCCGTTTCCATACAGGGGATCTCCCAGAAGCGGACATCCGATAGAAGCCATATGTACACGAATCTGATGCGTTCTGCCTGTCTCCAGGCGAAGACGGATCAGCGAACAGCTCTTTTCCGGTTCCTGCCGCCCGTATCCGTCCGATACGTCACAGCCGCTGTTTCTCCTCCATGGTCCGGCGGTCCTCATCAGGGTATAACAGGTAACCGCCCGCTTTCCCTCCGGGTCCACGCGCATACGGTTTCTCTGTCCGGGAACGTGTGCGAGCGGTTTGTCGATTCTCCCCTCCCCCGGCTCCGGCACGCCTTCCGCAATCGCAAGATAGCTCTTAAAAAGCAGCCCCTGTTCCCTCTGCCGCTCCAGCCGGACGGCTGCTCCCCGGTTTTTTGCCGCCAGGATTACCCCGGAGGTATCCTTATCCAGCCGTCCCACAATGCGAATTACCGAATCCTCCCCTTTTTCCCTCAGATATGCCGCCAGACGGTTCGCCAGCGTATCCGCATGTCCCCGGCCTGCCGGATGGACCGCCAGACCCGAAGGCTTGTCCGCCGCAATCACATCCTGATCCTCATACAGCACCGTAAGCTCCCTGCGGACGGACTCAATTCCTCCGGAAATCTTATCTCCCGTCTCAAGCAGTACCTCCACATAATCCCCGGTCTTAAGAACCGCATTCACTTTCCTGCGCTCTTTGTTTACACAGATCCCTCCCCTGCAAAACTTCGCGCGGCTGATCTCATTTTTTGTCAGATGCATTCTCCTCTTTAGAAAATGCTCCAGCCGAATCCCCTCATCCTCATTTTCCACCACGCCGCTTACCCTTTTCTCCAACCGATCACCTCATTTTTATCTCCGCAAACCCGGCATAACTAAGAATTTTATAAAGATTTCAAAATATCCGGATACGTCACCAGCATCACATTTCCCAGTCCGTCCGCCATATCCATGCAGCCTTTTGTGAATCCATTTTTAGAAAACAAATATAGCTGGGTCTTCTCATAGTGGAACAGCCGGCTTCGTCCCACTAATTTTTCTAATATTCCCACATCCACTTTCTCATTTGTCCACTTACATTCGCCAAACAGAGCGCAGTTCTTATCCTGTTCTCCCATGATATCAATCTCCGATTGGCCATGGGTGGATGGATCTGTCCCCCACCAGCGCCCAAGCTCATGGAACTCCACCGGTGCCTCTCCGCAAAGCAGCAATTTCCAAAGATACTCCTTACATATCTCCTCAAATACCTTTCCCATATAATCCGACAAATATGGTTTTATTCGCCCATAGGCCAGATCCGCAGCTCCACGGGCAATAATGGAATGATTCTCAGGAACAAACCGGTACCAAAACCGGAACATATTATCAGCAATCTCATAGATTGACTTTCGAGACGCCTTTTCTCCATAAGGCGTCTCTTTTTGAATCAATCCCAGCCCTATCAGATTTTTCATATAAACAGAACAAACACTGGTATCCTCCCCCACCTTTGTAGAGATTTCCGCCATACGGGAAGCCCCTGTTGCAATTGCCGTAATAATGGCATTGTAAAGCGCCGGTTCACGCACTTCCTGCTTCAGCAGATTTTCCGGTTCCTCAAAAAGAAAAGAAACTGGATTTAAAAATGTATTTTTAATGTTATCCTCAAGGCTCAGTTTGTCATCCATTTGCAATAAATACTGAGGCGTTCCTCCCACGATTCCATAAATACAGGCTTTATCTTCATCCGAAAAGTTTTTGAAATACTGACAGGTATCCGCAAAATCAAAAGGCTGAATCTTCATCTGCGCCGTCCGCCTGCCATAGAGGGGCGCTTTGTAGGATAACACGTGATCTTCCATATACGACATGGATGAGCCGCAGAGAATCAGCATCAGTTTCGAATGCTCTTTGTACTGATCGATCAGGAGCTGAAGTGTGGAAGCAAAGCTTTTGTAAGAATGGGCGACATAAGGATACTCGTCAATGGCCAGCACAAGGCGTTCTTTTTCTGACAACTGAAATACGTATTCCAAAGCTGCCTGGAAAGACAGAAAAGTGGTCTCTGCCTGAAGCCCTGTCTCATATTCCAGAATATTTTTACTGAAGTTTTCCAGGTTCTGCTTGGCATTGCTCTCGATACCCATAAAATAGATTGCCTTTTTATCTCTGATAAATTGGTTAATAAGCGCAGTTTTCCCCACACGGCGGCGGCCATAGATAACCGCAAATTCAAATTTATCGGATGTATATAGCTTATTCAAAGAAGCTAGTTCTCTTTTTCTTCCAATAAACATACTTTTCCTCCAATCTACTCTATCTCTATATATACCACCGTTTTGTCTTTTAGTCAATTATGATTTACTAGTTTATGTTTTACTAAATATTTTTGGCTCCTTATTCACGCCAAAAAACTGCCAGTAAAAAAAAGAACTGTCGGTTAATACCGATTTTTGCCTCTGATATCTGAAAAGATAGGGGATGCAGCGGCTCATATGAGTCTCTGTATCCCCTATTCAAGACCATCTATTTCCCGGTATCCTTTTTTGTGTGAATGTTCCGGCTCCATCTGTTTGCTATCGTTTAACAGCGCTGATTATTCTAAAATTTCCCCATTGCTCTGAATGACTTTTTTGTACCATTCAAAAGATTTTTTCTTATATCGTTTAAAGGTTCCATTGCCTGCATCATCACAATCTACATAGATGAACCCATAGCGTTTGGACATTTGTCCGGTTGAGGCACTCACCAGGTCAATGCATCCCCATGGCGTATAGCCAAGAACTTCAACGCCGTCTGTATGAATGGCTTCCGCAATCTGCTCGATATGTTTTTTCAGATATTCAATTCGGTAATCGTCCGGTATTTCCCCGTTTTCCTGAATCTCGTCTTTTGCACCCAGGCCGTTTTCTACAATAAAGATTGGCTTCTGATAGCGGTCGTAAATTTCATTTAATGAGATTCTAAGTCCTACGGGATCGATCTGCCAGCCCCATTCAGAGGTCTGAAGATACGGGTTTTTATAGCTTGTCGCCATATTTCCTGCAGTTGTCTCCAACTGATCCCCGGCGGAGCTGAAAATAGCGGACATGTAATAGCTGATAGCAATATAGTCGGCAGTTCCGTTCCTAAGTATTTCCTCGTCGCCTGCTTCAGTCCTTAGTGCAATACCGGCGCTTTCAAGTTCTTTAAGCTTATAGGATGGGTAGTACCCTCTGATCATTACATCACTGAAGAAAAATGCCTGTTCCTGGGTCTTGATATTGCCAAGGACATCGTAGGGCTTACAACTGTATGGATAACTTGGCGTGTAAGCAAGCATACAGCCTATCTGAAAATCAGGATTTATCTCATGCCCAATCCTTACAGCAGAGGCGCCGGCGACCATCTGGTGATAAGCGGCCTGTTCGAGAACCTGCTTTTCTGCCCCGATAACGCCTGCCGAGAGCCAGCCGGTAAACACAATGGAGTTGATCTCATTAAAAGTGATCCAGTATTTCACTTTGTCTTTATAACGCTCAAACACGGTTTTGCTGTAGCGCATGAAGCAGTCAATCGTTCTTCTGTCGGCCCAGGAGTTCCATTTCTTTGTCAACGCAAGCGGAACTTCATAATGGGATAGTGTGATCACCGGCTCAATATTATATTTCAGTAATTCATCAATCACCTTATCATAAAATTCCAGGCCTTTTTCGTTGGGAACCGGATCATCTCCGTTGGGATAAATGCGGGACCATGCAATGGACATCCGGTAGCATTTATATCCCATCCCGGCAAACAGAGCGATATCCTCTTTATAATTATGGTAGAAATCGGCACCCATATGATTTGGATAAAAGTCTCCTTCTACCACATCCGGATAGGCGTCTTTCGGGAAATCTCCAAGTGCGAA
The DNA here is from genome assembly GCA_021770065.1 of Lachnoclostridium sp. Classification (GTDB taxonomy): domain Bacteria; phylum Bacillota; class Clostridia; order Lachnospirales; family Lachnospiraceae; genus Laedolimicola. Next base: position 18,125 of record JAETRR010000005.1, read on the forward strand.
GGCACAGATTTCGCCTGTCGTACCGTCTGCCTTTCTGTATGTAAGATTCCGCAGGGAGCCGGACTCGCCGGCCTTTAATACATCTGCGCAGCTAAGTCCTTTTCCATCCTCCAGGTATGCTCCTTCACATTGGTTGGCGGCGGTAGCGCCTCCCCATAAAAACTTTTCCGGAAAGCGTTTTGCCTTTATCACGTAATATCCCTCCTTTAAGCTGCCTGTTCTTCCCGAAGAGCCTGCTTATCTGCCATTCGGAAGAATGGGAAGTATAACAGTACATTTGCAGCTACGCAGGCACATACAATCAGCGCCGTCAGGATACCGCCTTCCAAAAGTCCGGTAATCGGTCCCGGCATAATCCAGGGAACGCTGATGGTGGGATTAAATGCGGCAGCCAGACCTATTTTGCACAATACATACGAGATAATTCCCGTAATCGGTGTAGTCAGAGCCATTGGGATGAAGAAGATTGGGTTCAGCATCAGCGGAACACCGAAAACCATCGGCTCATTGATATTAAAAATACTCGGTACGATTGACAGCTTTGACATGGTTTTAAAGCGCTCTGATTTTGCAAAGAGCATGTCGACAGCCAGTCCAATGGTATTTCCATTGCCGCCCAGGTTCATGCAGATAAATACTACCTGGAAAACCAGATAAGGAAGGGCTTCTGCATTCATGTAAGCTTCTACGTCCGCTGTGATTGCCGCAATCAGTACCGGCGTATACAGGTTTACAATCGGACTGGGATGGATTCCGAAGAACCACAGGATATTTGTAAAGGTGTACAGGGCAATCAAAGCCCACGGAGAAGAACCAAAATGCATAACCGGCCTGGAAATAACTTCTGTTACGAAATCAAAAATATTTCCGTAGCTTGTAAGTGTAAATAGATATTTCACTGCCAGTACGATTGTAAAGATAATAATGGACACGAAAGTCGGCGACAGTGACTGCGATACCATTGGCGGTACGGAGTCCGGCAGTTTAATCGATAAGTTCTTATTCATCAGCCAGATATACAGGGAACTGATGACAAGCGCCGTGACGATTGCCACAAAGATTCCGTTGCTTCCCAAGTAGCTGCCGAGAAGTGCGCTGACTGCCCCGTCTTTTCCCTCCACGCTCTGGGGCATCAAGCAGAGGAATGCGCCTGTTGAAATGATTGCGGCAGTCAATCCTGACTGCTTTTTAATACTTGTATATGAGTAAGCTACGGAGATGACTATGTAAATTGCCAGCATGCTCATGGTCGCTGACAGGATCTCCTGTGTAGTGGCGTAAAGTCCTGTATTCTGCAGAAAGGTCTGCCAGAATGTGATGGGAAGATTCACCAGAATTGCAAATACGGAAACGCCAAGAGTTATCGGAAGCGTCTGCATCATTCCGTTTGATAATCCCCGGATCAAATCGCTTTCATTCAGCTTCTGTGCGATTGGACCGATAAATTTTTCAAGAAATCCCTGTAATTTTTCAAAAAAACTCATTTTCTTTCCCCCTATTCTAAGTCGCTGCGCGACAGCACTAAAGGGTAAAGCCGCTTCGACACACCGGTATTGAGAGAAACTTTCATTCGAAAGGCACTCATGAAAGTTTCTCTCGTGCGCCTTCCCGGCTTTACCGTCCAGCAATAATATTTCTAATAGGCACTTGACATTTCTTAGCTGGACTATAGATTTTGTTTATTTCATATTCTTATATACATCAATAAATTCTTCCGCAAGAATCCGAAATCCTTCTGCGCTCATCAGCTGATCCTCTGCATGCATTAAAAGCAGTGAGAAAGGGACGGCTTCTTCGGACGCTTCTTTCTGAATAAGGCCTGCATGTGCATGGTGGCCTTGATTGAAAGAGGCTTCTCCCTCTTTGATAAGCTCTGCGGCCTTTTCAAAATTTCCATTCTTGGCTTCCTGTATTGCCTCAATATACAGGCTCCGTGCATTTCCCACGGCAGTGATGATTTCAAAACAAACCAATTCCATTCCTTCCATTATTCCCCGATAACTCCTTTCACATGATCGATTACTTTTTTGCCGTTCATTGTGCCGTAAGCAGCCATATCAATTGCTTCTGCCGGGCAGCTTACAAGGCTCTGTACCTTTGCCAGCTGAAACCGCACCTGGGGTCCAAGAAGAACGATATCGGCGTCCTTTCCGACTTCCTCTACTTCTGCAATCGGATGCGCCTCAATGGTACACTCATAATTGTCGGCCTTTGCCGCCGCCTGCATGTTCTTGACCAGCATACTGGTAGACATTCCTGCAGCACATACTAATACGATTTTTTTCATGATTTTTTCCTCTCTTTCTTTGTTGGTATTACGCTGTTTTGTTTATGACTTTATTCTACGATTTACGGGCAGTTTATTCTTTTTCTTTTTGAAACAATAAATGTCGATTTTTTAATCTTTTTCTTGTGATATTGATACAATCAAAGTAAAATATAAGACAAAGATACTTCGTCCTTATATACAAAAAAAGGGGGAGCAGTCATGAAAGAAAACGAGCTTAGAACATATCAGAAGATTAGCCAGAACAAATCATTTGTAATGACAGATACGGAAAGTATACAGGAATATTCCGAGCAGCTCCATTGGCATACAAGTATTGAATTTCTTTATGTGTATCAAGGGACTCTGAATCTCCAGCTTGATTTACAGACCTATGCGCTGAAGACGGCGAATATTGTTTTTATCGATTCTGCAAGAAACCATGCTTTAAATTACGCCCCGAACACCCGAGTTCTGTCATTAAAAATCAGTGCAATATGGCTTCATTATATTATTCCTGAATTTTTCAAGGAAGATCTTGTACTATGCACCCCCACTATCACAACAATTGAAGAAAGAGAGGCAGCCGAGGATTTCTGCCGCACCCTTTTACTGTTAAAGGATACTTTTTTCTCTGATGAAATTTATGCGGATATCGGAATTAATGGATACATTTTCAGCCTATTATATAAATTGATGTCCAACTTCCGTGGAAAAAGCAGCATAGCTTCCCAATATAAGTATGACAGCAGATTAAAACAGACGATACAGTATCTGCATACACATTACAAAGAGGAAGTCTATCTTCAGGATATAGCAGATATGCTGTATGTGAGTCCGCAATATATTTCCAGGCTGTTTCATAATTACTACTCTATGACATATAAACAGTATTTGACGAAAATCCGTCTGGAACATGCTGTGTATGAAATACTGCATACCGACGATAATTTCCTTGAAATTGCCATGAACTGCGGCTTCAGCAGCCAGCATAGTTTCATTGACGCATTTAAAAAATGTTATCATATGACACCGTCGAAATACAAAGAAGAAAATTGGGGAAGAGGGTAGTTTTTCATGGCAGCTCCGCCCCCACTGCCAGGGGAAGCCGCAAAATAAGCCTCCCGGCTGTTCCGATATCAAGTGTCCGGCTGTTCACGCACACACTGTCTGATATGGGCGAACATTACACCACTCCCAGTTACCCAAAACAAAAAACAATGTTCGTCCAGAGCAGACAGTGTGTGCGTGAACCGTCCGAACACGGATATGGAACAGCCGGGAGGCTTATTTTGCGGCTTCCCCGTCCCTCCCCCCTTTACTCCCCGCCCCACCCATGCTAAAATACCCCCATACCCCAACATAAAAAATCACTCCCCCAGAAAGGCCATGCCATGAAAATCCTAGGAATCATCGCCGAATACAACCCCTTCCACAAAGGCCACGCCTACCACCTCCAAAAAGCAAAGCAGCTCACAAACGCAGACTACACCGTCATCGCCATGAGCGGCCCCTTCACCCAGCGCGGCCTGCCCGCCCTGACAGACAAATACACCCGGGCCAGGGCAGCCCTGGAAAACGGAGCCGATCTCGTTTTAGAACTCCCCGTTCCATACGCATCCGGAAGCGCCGAAGCTTTCGCCGGGGGCGCCGTCTCCCTTTTCGAAGAACTCGGCTGCACAGACACTCTCTGTTTCGGAAGCGAGTCCGGTGATATAGAAGAACTCATGTCCTGCGCAAAGCTGTTCGAAGAAGAACCGGAAGACTATAAAAACCTGCTGAGATACTACCTGAAACAGGGATTCCCGTTCCCCGCCGCCCGAAGCCGAGCCGCCGAAGAATATCTCCATTACACGGATCACGTCTGCGTCTGCTCCCGTGACGATGTCGACTGCCGCCAGGAATCCGCTCTTCTTGCGCACCCCAACAACATCCTGGGAATCGAATACTGCCGTGCCATCATAAACCGCGGCAGCAGAATCCGCCCCATAACTCTCTGCCGTGCATCCGCCGGCTACCACGACACTGCCATGGATGCCGAATTCGCCTCTGCCTCCGCCATCCGGGAAGCCGTCATCCGAGAGGGTCTTTCCGAATCCGTAAAATCCCAGCTTCCGAAAGCCTCATTCTCAATATTAAAAGAGGCTTTGACATCCTGCCCGCCCCTCACCATGGACGCCTTCTCTTCCGTCCTCCTGTACCGCCTCCTCACTCTCTCCCGGCAGGAACTGGCCGCCTTCCAGGATGTCTCCCCGGATCTGGCCGCCCGTATCGAGAACAGCAGATTCCGGTTCACCTGCTGCTCCGCCTTTGCCGATCTTTTAAAAACAAAGGAGCTGACCCACAGCCGCATTACCCGTGCCCTCTGCCACATCCTGTTAAATCTTCGCCAGGCAGATCTGGAAAAGCTGAAAGCAGACCGCTGGCCCGTCTATCTGAAACCTCTGGGCTTCCGGAAAAGCGCCTCGCCGCTTCTGTCCGCCATCAAACAGAAAAGCGCCTCACCGCTTCTTGTAAAAGCGGCAGACGCCCCGAAAATCCTCACACCTGTCCAATATTCACTTTTTGAGAAGGATGTTCTTGCAGCCCATATTTACGAATCCGCAAGGGTATGCCGATACGGCACAGACTTTATCCATGAATACACCCGCTCACCCGTCATACTGCCGTAAACGGGCCTTAAAGCGGGATACCTGCCGGCAGGCTTTTGGATTCAGCCCCTGCACTCCTTCACAAAACCCGGGATCTCCTCCGGCCTCTCCAGACGGTAGTCAGCCTCAATCCCATCCGGCATCAGGCTGCCCCAGAGAACCAGCGCATGATCCACCCCGGCTGCCCGGGCGCACTCCATATCATGGACACTGTCCCCAAGATAAAGAACCTCTCCCGGATCCGCTCCCGTCCGCTTCAGATACTCCAGCATAGGCTCCGGAGAGGGCTTTCCTCTCTTTGTGTCACTGGATGTCACAACGCAGGAAAAATACTGCTTAAGCCCCCTGCCGCGGAAATCTTCCTCATATTCGTCTCGTGTTTTGGAAGTGATAATCCCCAGAGAAGCTTTTGTTTCTCTAATCTTATCCAGGGCTTCCTTTATTCCCGGAAACAGCGGGCCCCGGCTCTTTTGGGCACAGGCCAGGTACTCCCTCTCCCATTCCCTGTAAGCCTCTTCCGGGTCCGGAAGCTTCAAAGCCTCCATAGCCGCTCTCCCGGGTATACCGAAAGTAAACCTGAGATCCGGAAGCTCCGCATCTTCACCCCAGTATCTTCTTAAGGTTTTTTCCAGAGAAACCATATGAATTTTCACCGTATCTATTAATGTACCGTCAATATCAAACACCAAATGCGAATAAACTTTCATAGACGCTTCCTTTTATCCTTTCGACACTTTTGGGACAGCAGGATTAATTCTTAAAAGAATGAATCGGTGCCGGAATCCGCCCGGTCCGCCCCACAAAGGCCTCACAGGAAAACCGGTTCACCGGCATAATGGGAGCATATCCCAGAAGGCCGCCGAACTCTACCATTTCTCCCACATCTTTCCCGATCACCGGAATCAGACGCACGGCCGTGGTTTTCTGGTTCACCATACCGATGGCCATCTCATCCGCAATAATCCCGGAAATAGCAGAGGCCTTCGTATCTCCCGGAACAGCAATCATATCCAGTCCTACCGAGCACACACAGGTCATGGCCTCCAGTTTTTCCAGGGTCAGCGCCCCGGCCTGTACCGCATCAATCATGCCCTGATCCTCGCTGACCGGTATAAAGGCACCGCTTAGTCCCCCTACATAAGAGGAAGCCATCACACCGCCCTTCTTTACTTGATCGTTCAAGAGCGCCAGTGCCGCCGTAGTTCCCGGTGCACCGCAGCGCTCCAGGCCGATTTCCTCCAGGATCTCCGCCACGCTGTCCCCGATGGCAGGCGTGGGGGCCAGAGAAAGATCCAGAATTCCAAAGGGAATCCCGAGTCTTTTGGAAGCCTCCTGGGCCACAAGCTGCCCCACGCGCGTCACCTTGAAAGCCGTTTTTTTGATGGTCTCACAGAGTACCTCGAAGCTCTCTCCCCGTACCTTTTCAAGGGCGTGCTTCACCACGCCGGGACCGCTGACACCCACATTAATAATGGCATCCGCTTCCGTCACTCCATGAAATGCTCCTGCCATAAAAGGATTGTCATCCGGCGCATTGCAGAATACCACCAGCTTGGCACAGCCCAGAGAGTCCTGCTCTTTCGTATACTCCGCAGTCTTCAAAATCACTTCTCCCATAAGCCGGACGGCATCCATGTTGATTCCGCACCTGGTGGAACCCACATTGACAGAGCTGCACACCCGGTCCGTGCCCGAAAGAGCCATAGGGATGGAACGGATTAAGTTCTCCTCCCCCTTTGTCATGCCCTTGGATACAAGGGCGGAAAAGCCACCGATAAAGTTCACCCCCACCTGCTTGGCCGCCCGGTCAAGAGTCTCGGCAAGGGTTACATAATCCTCCGGCGAACGGCAGGCCGACTCTCCGATCAGGGCAATGGGCGTTACGGAGATCCGCTTATTTACAATGGGGATTCCAAAATCACGCTCAATGGCCTTTCCGGTTGCCGCCAGATCCTTTGCCACTGTAGTGATTTTATCGTAAATCTTCTGATTGAGCCTGTCCAGGTCGGAGTCAATGCAGTCCAGAAGACTGATTCCCAGTGTAATGGTACGCACATCCAGATTGTCCTGCTCAATCATCTGATTGGTTTCTCTAACTTCGTATAAATTAATCATAAATACATTTCCCCCTTGATCGTCTAGATGCGGTGCATCCGGTCAAAAATTTCCTCATGCTGGCACTTAATCACCACGCCGATCTCCTCTCCGATCTGTTCCAGCTCCAGGGAAAGATTTTCAAAGGACTTCACCTTTCCCGTATCAACCACCATCATCATATTAAAAAATCCCTGTACAATCGTCTGGGAAATGTCCAGAATATTCACTCCGTTCTGCGCCAGGTATGTGCACACCTTCGCAATAATTCCCACAGTGTCCTTTCCTACTACAGTAATAATCGTTCTTTTCATAATGATCCTCCTATTCCAGTTCCGTAATATCCCTCCCAGTACACTTTAGCCTAAATCAATTTCCAGTCACAGATACATGTGCCTGTAAATTGATTTGTGCACTGTGAGGGATATTACTGTTTTAAGTCGCTGCGCGACGGCACTAAAGGGTAAAGTCGCTTCGACACACCTTAGCCTAAATCAATTTACAGCCGCAGGAACATGCGTCTGTCTCTTCAAATCTCAATACAAGGCGACATCTCATCTCTGCGGGCCACACGGATCGGGAAATCTTCCGGCTGATAGGGTGTGTCGCCAAGCTGTACCTCGAGCTTTACCGTCTCCCGGGCCAGCTCCGCATAGTTGTTCTCCTTGCTCAGATGCCCCAGAAACACCGCCTTCAGATTATCGTGGAGGATCCGGCAGAGGAGCTTTCCCGCTGATTCGTTGGACAGATGTCCCCTCTCCCCGGCAATCCGCCGCTTCAGATAATAGGGATAGCCCCCCACCTCAAGCATATGGATATCGTGGTTTGCTTCCAGCAGCAATGCGTCAAGCCCCCGCAGGTTATCCACCGTGTAGTCCGTATAAACGCCCAGATCCGTAGCCACAGCCGCAGAATGCCCTTCACAGGCCACCCGGTAAGCCACCGGCTCCGCCGCGTCATGGGAAATCCGAAAAGGCGATATCCTCAGATCGCCAATCGCAAAGGGCACATCCGCCCCGATCTCCACAAACAGCCCCTCATCAATCCGGCCCAGGCCGTCCATCTCCCGGATGGCAGCTGCCGTCCCGGGCGTGGCATAGATGGGAACCTCGAATTTCCGGGCCAGCACCCCAAGGCCGCGGATATGATCGGAATGCTCATGAGTGATCAGAATCCCGTTCACATCCGTCCCCTTAAGCTGCAGTTCCTTAAGGCCTGCCTCCACCCGTTTTCCGCTGATTCCTGCATCAATCAGAATATGGCTGCTCCCGGAACCAATGTAAATACAGTTGCCGCTGCTTCCGCTGGCGATACTGCACATTCTCATATCTTTTGTTCTCCTAATTCAGTCCCGCAATTTTCCTTCCGCCGCCGGAAGGGGAATTGCTTTTTTCAGCTTCTTCTAAAGATACGTTATTTCAGCAGACTTGTCAATCTTCCTTTGCAGGCCCGCAACCCAGAAGTTTCCGGATCTGCTCATAAGCCGCCTCTATCGGACCGCTGTTGTCAATCACCGCCCGGCAGTGCTTCCGAAACTCTCCGTCCGAAAGCTGGCTGGCAAATACCGCCGAAACTTTTTCATCCGAATACCCCCGTGATACCCTTAAGCGCTCCCTGCGCACCTTTGGATCCGCATAGACATACCACAGCTCGTCACAGATTTTTTCATAATGATCCTCAATCAGCAGAGCCGCCTCAATCACAAAAAGCGGATATCTGCCTTCTTCCCGTGCCCCTGCAATCTCTTCCAGGGCCATAGCCTTTACCGCCGGATGAATAATCTCATTCAGGGCTTCCCTTTTTTCCCTGTCGGAAAATACCACCGCCCCCAGGGCCCCCCGGTCAATCCTTCCGTCCTGCCCCAGAATCCTTTTGCCGAACAGCCCGGCAATCCGCAAAAAAGCATCCGTCCCAGGCTCCATCACCTTATGTCCGGCCTTGTCCGCCTCGAACACCCTGGCACCGTACTTTTCTTCCAGAAAGGCCAGGATCTCGCTCTTCCCCGCTCCTGCGCCTCCCGTGATTCCGATTACCCTCATAATCCGCATATCCCTCACTAATGAGCCTCATACCAGTTCTTCCCCTGCTTCATATCAATCTCCAGAGGCACCGAAAGCTCGGCCGCGCCATGCATTTCCTCGGCCAGAATCTTTTTCACCTGTTCCACCTCCTCCAGATGCGCCTCCACCAGAAGCTCATCGTGCACCTGGAGCAAAAGCCTTGAACGCAGCCCCTCTTCCCTAAGCCGCCTGTCCACACGAACCATGGCAATCTTAATAATATCCGCCGCCGTTCCCTGTATCGGGGCATTCATGGCAACACGCTCCCCAAAGGACCGCTGCATAAAATTCGAGGACTTCAGCTCCGGCACCTGCCGCCGCCGGCCGAACATAGTGGCCACATATCCCTTCTCCTTCGCTTCCTTCACACAGCCGTCCAGGAATTCCTTAATCCTGGGATACGTCTCGAAATACTTCTCAATATATTCCTGAGCCTCCTTCCGGGTAATGCTCAGATCCTGTGACAGACCGAAGGAGCTGATGCCGTACACAATCCCAAAGTTCACTGCCTTGGCATTGCGCCGCTGCAGGGCCGTCACCTCATCAAAGGGGACATGGAACACCTGGGAGGCCGTCAGCCGGTGAATGTCCTGGGCCTCCCGGTAAGCCTGAATGAGGTTTTCATCCCCGGACATATGGGCCAGAACACGAAGCTCAATCTGGGAATAGTCCGCATCCAGAAGGGTATATCCCTCTGCCGGAACAAAAACCCTGCGGATCAGACGTCCCAGTTCCATGCGGATGGGAATATTCTGCAGATTCGGCTCCACACTGCTTAAACGGCCCGTAGCCGTGATGGTCTGCTGAAAAGTGGTATGAATCCGCCGATCCGCTCCGATATAACCTGCCAGGCCGTCCGCATAGGTGGATTTAAGCTTTGTAAGCTGCCGGTACTCCAGGATATGGGAGACAATTGCATGCTCGGGCGCCAGCTTTTCCAGCACTTCCGCCGAAGTGGAATAGCCGGTCTTGGTCTTTTTTCCGCCCTTCATGCCCATTTTATCAAACAAAATGACACCGAGCTGCTTGGGAGAGTTGATGTTGAACTCCTCCCCGGCCTCCCCGTAAATCTCCTTTTCCAGTTCCCCGATCCGCACAGCCAGGGCATCGCCGTAGCTCTTCAGCTCCTCTGCCTCCACCTGCACGCCCGCCTCTTCCATGGCATGGAGGGTAAATACCAGAGGCATCTCCATATCCCGGTAAAGCTCTTCCATTCCCTCATCCCGAAGCCGCTTCTGTACAGGAGAAAATACTTCATAGAGCACATAGCTTAAATACCCTGCATAAATGCGGAACTCCTCCGGCTTTTCCCAAAGAACCTCACTTAGGGGCTGTTTTGCGAAAAGCTCCGCCTTAGAAGGCACGCTGAGATCTAAGAACTCTCCTGCAAGCTCCTCACAGGAATAGCTGTCTTTCAGAGGATTCAGAAGATATGCCCCAATCTCCATATCGTAGAAAGCCCCGGAGGCCTTTACCTCCAGAAATTTCAGCTGCTCCTTAAGGCTCAAGCATACGATCTCCTTCACCTGTGTAAGGGCCCTGGACAGCCGATCCACAAGCCACCCTTCCGTAAGAAGCCCCTGTACCGGGAAAATGTATACCTCCCTCCCGGATAATGCCAGAGAAAGGGCGAGTACCTTCCCTCCCTCCCGGAGCAGTTCAAAAGCCAGACGATTCTGTTTTTCTGCCTTTTCAAATATATTTTCCGCCTCTCCCAGATCCGCCGCCGTCAAAAAGCACTTTTCAATGGCTTCATTGGCCGGGGCCTCTGCCGAAAAACGCGGCAGCATATTTTTAAATTCCAGCTCCTTTAAGATTTCATAGGCTTCCCTGGTGTAAATGTTCCCCAGCCGGGCAGCCTCCCAGTCATAATCGTAGTCACAGTCCGTGTTGATGGTTGCAAGGGTTTTACTGAGCTGTGCCATATCGTAATGACTGCGCAGGGCCTCCTTTGCCCGGTTCGGTGTGATCTCCTCCACGTGGGCGTAGGCATTTTCAATGGTTCCGTATTTTACTACGAGGTTCGTGGCCGTCTTTTCCCCAATGCCCGGAACGCCGGGAATATTGTCGGAAGCATCGCCCATAAGGGCTTTCAGCTCTATCACCTGCAAAGGGGTGATCTGATAGCGGTCTATCACATCCTGGGTGTTGTAATTTTCAATCTCCGTCACGCCGCCCTTCGTCTTGGGCATACGGATACGGATATGCTCTGTGGCGAGCTGCAGAAGATCCCGGTCGCCGGAAAGAACCGTAACCTCCAGGCCCTTCTTTTCACTGCGCTTTGCCACCGTTCCCAGGAGGTCGTCCGCCTCCAGGCCCGCCTTTTCCATAGTGGGAATTCCCATGGCATGAAGCAGCTTCTTTAAAACCGGCACCTGCTCATGGAGCTCTTCGGGCATGGGCTTCCTTGTTCCCTTATACTCCGCATACATTTCATGGCGGAAGGTGGGAGCCTTGACATCGAAAGCCACCGTGATATAATCCGGCTTTTCCTCCTCCAGAACCTTGAACAGCGTATTCAGGAAGCCGAAAATGGCGTTGGTGTGGAGCCCCCGGGAGTTCGAAAGACTGGTTACTCCGTAAAAGGCCCGGTTGATAATGCTGTGTCCGTCAACAAGTAAGATTTTTCCGCTCATATTATTACGATCTCCATTATTATAATTACAGTCAGTGCCGCCATAGCCAGTATCTGGGACAGTACATAGTATACATTAAAAATCTTTCTTCCCCGAATCTGCAGCTCCGACAGCCGTAAGGATTCTTCCAGGAGCCTGTGCAGGTTCTGATCCTCTCCGCCCTCCTCCAGCTGTGCAAGACCGGTGTAGATGGTGTAATAGATCTCCAGTTCCTCATAACAGTCACGGCATGTGTGTATATGGGACAAAAAAGCACTTAATTCCTTATCCGTCAGCTCTTTATTGATGTAAGGCATTACCATCTGTTCCGCTTCTTTACAGGTCATGGGCAGGCTCCTTTCATTCGATTTCTCCAAATATTCTATCATCCCCGCTTATAAATTACAACCTTACTTTTTCTGCAAAAAAACAGAGATACGCCTCAAACCTTATTGTCCACTCCGTGAACAGCAGCCCTCAGACATACCTCTGTCTCCTCATCCGCAGGAATCAATATATTTAATGTATTTTCTCCCGGCCCTTTACGCCTGTTTCTTCCGGTAAGACTCCGCCTCCCAGTGAGTGATAAAGTACGTCAGCTCATCTGTCATAGGCAGAATTCCGCCGAACTTCTCTGCATAGTAAGCCACCTTCATGGCATCCGCCAGGAGAAGTTCCGCATTCCTGATCTCCTTTTCACTCTGGCAGAGGGCAAAGGCTCCCTCATTCTGCAGAAGGACAATCTTCGGATAATCCCCTTCTTTCTCCTTAAATGCATTCAGAGCCGCCTCCAAATCCTCGTCTGCTCCCACAAACAGGGGAAATGCGCCGCAGTATACAATGTGATCCGGGGTAAACGGCTTTAATAGCGCCTCTGCCTTCTCCCTGCTGCTCACAAAATAAACAGCCTCACGAATAGGCAGGAACTCTGCCGCCCGGCCGGTAATGGAGTGAAGCCTGGCCGTCAGTTCCTCTTTGCCCTCTGTACGCACATAAGCCTCCAGCTTATCTATCACATCCGCCAGAATCCGGTCAATTTCTTCTGTAGTCTCTGCTGCAATAAAGATACCATGGTTCTGCAGAAGCACCACCTGTACCTCCCGGCCGTGCTCCTCCTTATAAACTTTCATGGCCTCATTGCAGAGTTTTCCAAGAGTATAACCCGGACGGCAGATGGAAACCCAGATCATCTGGGAGCCGAGAATCTCTCTCGCCAGTCCTTCTCCTCCCTTCGAGCAGGTAAGGCCGTTGATCAGCGCCGGATGAATGTGAAGTACATACGTCTGCGGGAACAGGCTGTGAAGCAGGGCTTCCACACTGGGACGCTTACTCTGATCCTCGTCACACCGGGCATCCATCACATCCTTAAGAAACGCCGCTTCCCTGGCCGCATCTTCCGCCGGATAGTCCTTCTCCATGAGTGCCGTAAGCTTCGCAATATCCATGGCTACAAAGCCTTCCGCCGTAATGGTTCCAAGACTGGTGCCGGAGCATTTTACATAGAGAACTCCATCCTTCTTATAGGAGGTATTGCCGCCGCCGGCCAGTACCAGATCCGGATTCTTTCCGTGTTTGTTTGACATCTCTACTAATTTCGTTAAATCTATCATACGTTCCTCCTAAGATTTCCGGAGAAGCCGTCATCCATTCCCCGAAAGTCTGAATCATAATTATTAATTTCCGCTTTCCGGCTGCGTAATATTCCTGTTCAAGCCTTAAAAGAGCGTATCTCAAAGGAATTGCGGATGCACACCCTTGCATCCCAGATATCCTTAAGCTCCCCCGATGCAATCATCTGTGCCGCCAGATTGCCAAGGGCCGTAGCCTCTCCCGGTCCTGCCAGAACTTCTTTTTTCGTATACCAGGCAGTCAGCTCATTGAGGTAATCCGCATTAGATCCGCCGCCCACCACATGAATCTTATCGTATGTCTTTCCGGTAAGCTCCTCAATCTCCCAGACCGTCTCCCCATAGCTGCGTGCCAGGTTTTGATAAATAACTGCCGCCAGCTCTCCCGGTGTCTCCGGAACCGCCTGCTCATGCTTCCTGCAGTACTCTTTGATGGCTTCAATCATACTGTCCGGAGACAGGAAGCTCTGATCATTCACGTCAATCACTGTGGGGAAGTCCGAGACCTCCTCAGCCATCCTGCAAAGCTCTGCATAACTGTATTTCTCCGGAAGTTCCTTCCGGACAGACTGAATCATCCACAGTCCCATAATATTTTTCAAGAAACGGAACCTGTAATCCACACCGCCCTCATTGGTAAAGTTTGCCCTGCGGCTTTCCTCTCTGCAGTCAGCTTCCTTTAGCTCTGTTCCCATCAAAGACCAGGTGCCGGAGCTTATGTAGATCACATCTTCCTCCGTGGAGGGAACTGCCAGAACCGCAGAAGCCGTATCATGGGTAGCCGGCTGCATCACCGTACAGGAAAAGCCGACCTCGTCCGCCACTTCTTTTTTTAAGGGTCCTACCACAGTGCCCGGAAGGCTGATAGGCCCGAAGATTTCCTTTTTATAGCCCAAACGCTCAATCAATTCATAGTCCCAGTCCTTTGTCACAGGACTTACAAGCTGACCGGAGGTAGCATTCGTATATTCCGTCTTTGCCACGCCCGTCAGCAGATAATGAAAATAATCCGGAAGCATCAAAAGCTGCTCCGCTTTTTCCATCAGCTCCGGCTGCTGTTCTTTTACGGCCATCAACTGATAAATGGTATTGAAAATCTGCTTCTGGATTCCCGTCCTGCCATACAGTTCTTCCGGAGAAATAATCTCATAGACCTTATCGTCCATTCCCTCCGTCCGCTTATCCCGATAGCCCACTGCATCCCCCAGGCGCTCTCCGTTCTTATCCAGAAGAACATAGTCCACCGCCCAGGTATCCACACCCATACTTGCCGGAATCTTCCCCAGCTCCTTACAGCGCTTCATTCCGGCCTTAATCTCTCCAAACAGGCCGTCCGCATCCCAGCACAGGTGTCCGTTCTTCGGCTGCATCCCATTGTCAAAACGGTAAACCTCCTCCAGAACCATCTTTCCCTCTTCCAGATGTCCCAGGATATGGCGTCCGCTGGAAGCCCCGATGTCCACTGCCAGATAATAGGTGTTGCCCATATTTCTTCTCCTTCTTTAAAACAGGGGACTGCAGGTGCAGTCCCCCAGTTTTCTTATAACCTTTTTACTCTTACAGCTTGTCAATCCACTCGGACATGTTGCCCTTGTAGAAGATGTACGGTGTGCCGGCCAGAACGAAGGTTCCGTCGCCCTGGGTATATACGGTGTAATCTTCCTCAGCATAGTCACGGAAAGCAGCCATGGTGAAGGTCTCGCCGTCAGTTCCTGCCCAGCCGTTGGTCAGAGCAGCGTCAATTGCAGCACCTGCTACTGCGCCAAGATGAATAACATCCCACAGCATCATGTAGGGGCATACGGAAGCGAATGCATCGTCATCAGCCTTGTTGGGCATGAAGGACTGCATCTCGGAAGGAAGTCCAAGACCTGTCAGCTTAATGTCGCTGTTAGCGCCCTTAAGAACCTGTCCTGCTGCCGCGATACCAACCGTAGTCGGGGAAATGATACAGTCAACCTTAGCCTCTGCTACGAAAGCATTTGCCTGAGTTGTGGACTCAACCGGGTCGTCATTTCCGTACTTCTTGTCAAGGTTCGGGCTGACCTTACCCTTGTACATATCCTTTGCCAGCTCCTCTTCCATAGCTGCGATCCAGCTGTTCTGAACCGGAGTGTCGATACCTGCGGAAAGAACACCGAGAACGATCTCGTCGCCTGAGTAGCTTCCAAGCTGCTCTGCTACTACTTCTTCCATAGTCTTATCCTCGGGATAATCTACGCCAAGCGTAATCAGAACGGCTGCCTGTACCAGATAAGATCCGATATCCTGTACTTCTGCCTGGTTGATGTGAGCCAGACGATAGTCAACGCTTGCCTCAGAGTCGATGGAAACGATGGGGATTCCGGCATCCTTTGCCTTCTGGAAAATCTCATCATATCCGGTATCTCCATTGGTGGAAATAACGATAGACTTAACACCTTTAGTAATCCACTCGTCAAGCATCTGAACTTGAGCCGCTACGGTTGTCTCGGCTGGACTAGTATACTCAGTCTCATAGCCAAGTGCGTTCATGTACTCGCTGTAACCTTCATACATCAGATCGCCGAACTTGTTACCGGTGGACTTGAACATAAAGATATGCTTTCCGCCTTCTGCATTTGATTCAGCAGGCGCCTCCGCCTGTGCATCGTCTCCGCCGGTCTCGGCCGGAGCTTCTGCTGCCGGAGCATCAGCTGCCGGAGCTTCTGTTTCCTTGGAACCGCAGGCAGCAAGTCCTGCAATCATGCTCACGCTGAGCATCAGAGCTAAAATCTTTTTCATCATAATGAAATATCCTCCTTTTATTTTTGCTTTTATATATACGGGGCGCTCTAAACCCCGGATATACCGTCTTTTGCCGGGACGGGCGGGTGCCCGGCCCGAAATTCATATCTTTCACAGTACCCGGCCGCATTTGTCTCCCTAGGAGAAACGCTCCTTATTCTTCCGGGCATTCTCTTCTATCTCCGCTTTCATCTGGGCAGTCTTTTCCTTACAGGTATTCTGTAAGCTGGCAATCTTCTCCTCTGCCTTGCGGATCTTCCCGTCCGGATCGCCGGTCTTTTTAAGCTTTGCAATCTCTGCCTTAAGCTCTTTTACCTCGGCGGCCGTCTTGACATTGAGAGCTTCGATATTCTTATTGTTCTTATACAGAACCTTAAGCTTAATGTCCGCAATCAGCTGCCTGTTTACGCTGGGAATCAGTACGGCAATCAGAAGCACAATACCCGTTACAATCTTCCGGGTGTTGGCATCCACGCCGATCAGTCCCAGAGTATACAGCAGGAAGGCCATAATAAAGGTGGAGATAAAGGGACCGTATACCTTGCCCTTGCCGCCGTTGGTGGACACGCCGCCCAGTACACAGATGGCGATGGTATCCATCTCATAGCCCGTGCCCATGGAGGAGGAAAGTCCGCCGCCCATACGTCCTACAAAGAAAATGGAGCCGATTCCTGCCATTACGCCCATCAAGATAAACACAATGAGCTTCACGCGCTCCACCCGGATGCCCGAATACTGCGCCGTGGTGGGATTATTTCCCACAATATACAGCTTCCGCCCAAAAGTGGAGCGATGCAGGATAAAGTAGAAAATCACAGTAATCAAAATGTACAGTACCATACAAATCGGTAAGATTCCCCAGTTTCTCCATCCGATGGCATTGTAGAAAGCCGGAAAATTCTTCAGGGAATTTACATCCAGGATAATCTCTACAATTCCGCGGAACAGCATGGAGGTGGAAATGGTTACAATAACCGCGGGCATCTTCACATACCCAACCAGAATACCGTTAAAGGCTCCGCAGACCGCTCCTGTAAGAATGCCTGCCAGCACGGCTGCAATGGCCGGCGCCCCGTTCTGGAACAGAAGTCCCGTTGTCATGCCGGAAAGCACCATGTTGGAGGCGATGGATACGTCAATGTCTCCAAGCATCAGCACAAACACCATGCCCATTACCATAGGCGACAGATCCAGTCCCGACTGAATAATGGACTGAATGGTACCGATGTTAAAATACAGTCCCGGCCTGGCAATTGCCAGAATCAGATTAATAAGAATTAATATGTAAACCAGGATCATTTCCCATTTTACCAGAAACCTGCTTAATTGAAAACCCTCTTTAACAGTCAGATCTCTGACCGCTGCTTTATTCTCAGCCATTAGAGCAGTGCCCCCCTTTCTTTCAGGAAACGCTTCTCAGAAGAGCGTGTCATCGCCAGATTCAGGAATACGGCGGCAATAATGATAGCGCCCTGCAGAGCCTTCTGCCATACGGACAGGCCCGGAAGCAGACTGATAAACTGGGTAATCACACTCATCATCAGCCAGCCGATAAGAACACCGTCCACCGTTCCGCGGCCGCCCGTAATGCTGACGCCGCCCAGGATACAGATAGCAATGGCCTGCAGCTCATAGCCGTCGCCGATGGTATAGGTGCACATTGCATAGTTAGCCGTGTAAAGCATGCCGGAAATACCGGCCAGCGCACCGCAGATAACAAAGGCCAGAAAACGGATTCTTGCCTCCTTGATGCCGGCAACCTTCGCTGATTCCACATTGGTTCCGATTGCATAGATACGTCTGCCTGTGGTTCTGTAATTCAAGTACCAGGCTGCCGCGATAAAGACGATGGCCGCAATCCAGAGAATGCTGGGAATCCCGATAATCTGCTTCCCGGCCCACGCCTGGTATCCCTCGGAAATCTGATGGGGGAACCACCAGTTTCCGCCGCTTAAGAGGAATGCAAAGCCTCTGTATATGTACATGGTTCCGAGTGTCGCTATCATGGGAACCACCTTTAAGTAGCCTACCACAAATCCGTTAAAGGCTCCGCAGGCAATCCCAATCACAAGGCTTAAAAGCACCCACACAATGTTGGGAATCTCCATATGGCTGCTCATCAGCGAGGTGCAGACCACGCCGGACAGAGCCAGGATAGAACCCACCGACAGGTCAATGCCGCCCGTTACCAGAACCACCATCATACCCATGGCCAGAAATACGTAAACCGCATTATTCCGCAGCATGGAAATAATGGTATTTAAGGAAAACATGGAGGGCGTAATGATCCCTGCCAGAACCAGAAGCCCGATCAGGCCGAATACTAGACCGATGTTGCGATATCCGAATACTTTTTTCATGCCCTGGCCTCCTTCCTCTGCTCACCCAGTGAAGCCGCCATAATCATTTCCTGCGTTACCTCTTTGTTGTCAAATTCGCCGGTTACATGGCCGGACTTCATAACCACAATCCGATCCGCCATGCCGAGCACCTCCGGCATCTCGGAGGAAACCATGATAATCGCATAGCCGTTTGCCGCCAGCTCGTTCATAATCTCATAAATCGAATACTTCGCGCCCACGTCAATACCCTTGGTAGGCTCATCGAGAATCAGCACCTTCAGAGAACAGTTGAGAAGTTTTGCAAACACAACCTTCTGCTGATTACCGCCTGACAATGAGGAGGGCGGCGCACTGATATCCTTGGCTTTCAGGGATATCTTCTGGCAGAGCTCAATCGCTTTCTGAATCTCGGCCTTTTCGTCTAACATGTTTGCCTTAGCAAACTGCTTCATATCCGCAGAGGACACGTTCTGATAAATGGGAAGCTCGTTGATCAGCCCCTGCGTCTGCCGGTTTTCCGGGAGCAGGCCGATACCGTGCTGGAAAGCTTCCACCGGGGTCTTCACATGAACCTCCTGTCCTTCCAGTACAATCCTGCCGCTGTCGGGATTCATAATCCCGAAAATAGTCTGGCAGACTTCCGTACGTCCGGCGCCTACCAGGCCCGTGAGAGCCAGAATCTCGCCCTTCTTCACCTCAAAGGAAATATTCTTGAAATACCCTTCTTTGGAGATATTCTCCACCTTCAGTACGGTTTCCCCGATTTTGGCCGTCTTTTCCGGATACATCTGATCCAGCTCACGTCCTACCATAGCCCCGATGAGCTTCTGGTTGGAAATCTTATCCACGTCCCAGCATCCTATGTACTGCGCGTCACGGAATACGGTTACCCGGGTTGCCAGGCGGTACATATCCTCAAACCTGTGGGAGATCAGAATAATCGACACGCCTTCATCGCGGAGCCTCTCTGCAATGGCATAAAGCTCTTCGCACTCATTGGCTGTCAGCGAGGCTGTCGGCTCATCCATGATGAGGATCCTCGCGTCCCTGGAGAGCGCCTTGGCAATCTCCACAAGCTGCTGTGCCGCAACGCTTAAGGAGCCCATGGGCTTTGTCACGTCAATCTCCTTACTCAGCGGCTCGATCAGTTCCTTGGCTTTCTGGTTCATCTGACGCCAGTCGTACATGCCCAGCTTGTTCTTAATCTCCTGCCCCATAAAAATATTTTCAGTCACAGACAGATCCGGGAATGCCGTTACGTGCTGATAAATCGCCGCGATTCCAAGTTTTGCAGAATCCATGGTGTTCCGGGGAGTAATCCGCTCTCCCTCCAGCAGCATGATTCCGCTGTCCGGCTGATGAACGCCTGTGATAACCTTGATGAAGGTGGATTTTCCTGCGCCGTTCTCGCCCATCAACGCGTGTATTTCACCCTTCTTCAGTTGAAACTGCACACCTGCCAGGGCGGTGACGCCGCCGAAGGTTTTGACCACATCCTTCAGCTCGAGAATGTAATTTTGCTCGCTCACCTTATCTTCTCCTTCCTTGCTTGGTCTTTATGCTACTAGATAACCCTAAAAACGAAGAATATTCAATATCAAATATTGTCTTTTCGATATCAAATATTGTTTTTCTGACATTTTTGTGCTATAGTTGGAAAAAAGAAGTGAATCATTTGTCAATTCGAACAATTATTCCCAGGAAAGGATATCATCGCGTATGAAATTACCACAAAAAGAGTATCCCCCCAAATATATCCATAAGTCAAATCTTCTGTCAGACAAGTCCGTGAACCTGCCTTTCCAAATCCTTGAATGCGGATATTCCAATGAACGGGAGCTGAAATGCAACGCCAACTATTCCGAATTTATTATTTTTTACCTTCTGGACGGAGTGGCACAGTATACAAAATATAAAGATATCCAGTATGTGCACAAGGAGCATATTATCATCTCTAACTGCAATACCCGGCTGCGGTTCAGTAAAGCCACGCCAAGCTGGAAATATTTTTATATTATTTTCTCCGGAACACATGCCAAGCTTTATTATAATATGATACGGGGAAAGAAGGGCGTGATTCCTGTTACCCCTCTCCACAATATTTCCGTGCATTTTACTTCCCTGTGTTCCTATAATTATACGAAGGATTTGTTTGTTCAGATGGAGGCCTGCTATCTCGTTCACCAGATCATCCATGAGCTTTTGATAGTCACCCATGAGATCGATGAGGCAAGACTGCTTACTCCCGTTCAGCAGACTATTGTGAACACGGCCCTAAAGTATATTGACGAACATTATAAGGATGACTTATCCGTGGACAGCATCTGTCAGAAGGTGAATTTTTCTAAATATTATTTCTGTAAGATTTTTAAGGAACATACGGGAAAAACCCTGTACCAGTATCTGACTGAATACAGGGTTAATAAGTCCAAGGAATATCTTACTTACTCCAAACTTTCGATCCATGCCATTGCCACAGAGGTAGGCTTTAAGAACACGCTGGCTTAC
This sequence comes from Lachnoclostridium sp., assembly GCA_021770065.1. Classification (GTDB taxonomy): domain Bacteria; phylum Bacillota; class Clostridia; order Lachnospirales; family Lachnospiraceae; genus Laedolimicola. The sequence goes on from JAETRR010000005.1 coordinate 39,055, forward strand.
AGCCGCTCCTTTAAAAAATTCACCGACATGACACCGAGCGAGTTCCGGGAAGCTTTTTAGCTCTGCCCGTCAGTCCCTTAACAGGCAGAAGGCTTTTAAGATGCCTCCCTCTCTTCCAATTCATTGTTCTGTTCTTTTAAGCTTAAAAGAACATCCTGCGCAGAAAGCTCGTTCTCCTGCATGTAGATATAGAGCTCCTGCATTTCCTCGTCGCGTTTTGCTTTTAACAGCTCTTCTCTTTCCTTCTGAAGCACGGAAACTGCTTCCGTGTGCTTTCTAAGCTTTTCCTCGTTTTCTGCCAGCAGTTCTTCGTAGGTCTTTCTGGCTCTTGTTCTCGGCCTTGCCATGTGTTTGTCCTCCTATTTACAGTTCCGCAGTATCCCTCTCTGTGCATCTTTCTGAGAAGAATTTCCGACCGCACATTCATGCGCTCGTAAATCCTTCTATGCACCTCGGGGATACTGCTGTTTTCAGTTCCGCAGTTTTGCGGTTATGCTACTAGGAGTATATGCCTTTTCTGGATAATTTATGCAAAAAAAATCGCTGAAAGCTTCCGAATCTGGTCTTTCAACGATCTTATCCTGCCGGCAGCGGGACTTGAACCCGCACGTGGTTGCCCACAACAGATTTTGAGTCTGCCTCGTCTGCCATTCCGACACGCCGGCCTGTTCGCAGGTCTTCTCTCTTCTCTGCAACGAAATTTATTGTATCACAAGTTTAGGCAAATAGCAAGCAAAAAGTTCGTAGACTTTTCCTTTTTTATCCTATATAATAGTAAAAAAAATATTACGAGAGGCACAGTTATGAAACCTTTTACTTTCCGATTACATACCGCCGGACGGCGTTTTTATTTTCTCTGCTATACACTGATATTTCTCCTGCTGTCCGTTTTTATCTTTTCGCCTTTTCTTTTAAACGGTAAATCTTTCATCTGGAAGCCGGACGGATTGACACAACACTTCAATTCCCTGGTGTATTTCCGAAACTGGGCGGTTTCTATCCTGCGCACACTGATTTGCGAACACCGGCTTTCCATACCTCTCTGGGACTCTTCCATCGGCTACGGTTCCGATATTTTAACGACGCTTCATTATTACGTAATCGGCGATCCCTTAAATCTCCTGTCCGTGCTGACGCCTGTGCGGTATCTGGAATACCTGTACGGCTTTCTGGCCATTTTGCGCCTGTATCTTGCAGGGGCCGCTTTTTCCTGCTATTGTTTCCGGATGAAGCGCGAAGGCTCGGCCGCCCTTGCCGGAAGCCTGATCTATGCTTTCTCCGGTTACGGGATTGCCCTCGCCCCTGTCCATCCCTATTTTATCAATCCCATGATTTATCTTCCTCTGCTTCTGATCGGGGTGGAACGGGTACTTCACGGGGAAAAGGGCCATCTGCTCATTGCCGTGACCGCCCTCTCCTCACTGAGCAATTTCTATTTTTTCTATATGATTGCGATTCTGACTGTCATTTACTTTATCATCCGCTTCTTCTCCATGAAGCACGAAAACCGGAAAAAGGAACTCGGAATCTGCCTGGGACGGACTGTGTTCTTTTCACTGACGGGAACTGCCATTTCCGCCTGCCTCCTGCTGCCCATGCTGCTGCGTTTTCTCTCCGACTCCCGTTCAGACACAAGCCTTACCTATTCCCCTCTTTACAGATGGGATTATTATGCACATATTCCGGAGCAATTCCTCTCTCTGTCCTTCTCCTCTGCCTGGACTAACCTCTGCTTTGCCACGCCCGCCCTTCTCTGCGTATTCCTTTTATTCTTAAAACGGAAACGTCTTGGCGCCCTAAAGGCCGGCTTCCTGGTACTGACCGCGCTGCTGCTGATTCCCGCCGCCGGTTCTTTCCTGAACGGCTTTTCCTATCCGGCCAACCGCTGGGACTTTGGCTATTCCTTCCTCATTGCTTTTATTACCGTCTGTCTCTGGCCCGAACTCTTTTCCTTATGCGCGAAAGAAAAATTCCGGCTGTTCTTTCTGTTTCTGGCATATGGAATCCTGCTGATCGTGCTTCCCGGCTCGGGATCTGCCCACGCCTTTTTCTCCCTGTTCCTGCTGCTTCTGACGCTTTTTTTCACAGCAGATCTGCTTCCTCATGTCCAAAGATTTCCCAAAGGGGCCCAGATCTGCCTTCTCTTTCTGGTTTCCGTAAATATCTGTGCCAATTCTGTCTTCTATCATCAGAACGATGCGGACTCTCAGATGAACCGTTTTGTAGACAGAGGAGAAGGCTATGCCTCTCTGGAACGCTCTGCCTCCGGCATGGCCAGCGCCTTTCTCAATGACCCTTCAGAATTCTGCCGCTATGCCCAGGATATCGTCCCTCTCCGAAACGATACGCTCAACCAGAAAGCCAACAGCATTCATTATTACTGGAGCCTTTCTGACGGAACCGTGACACAGTTTTTCAACGAACTGGCCCTTCCCTTTAAAGAACGATCTTTTAAATACGACAGTCTGGACAACCGGGCACAGCTCCACGCACTGGCCGGCGTCCGCTGGTATATCCAGCATGATCCGAATAAATACCTTCCCTATCCTTTTGACGGGGTAAAGGTTTACGACTACCAGGACGATCTCTACTACGTTTCCGAAACCGGAGACTACCTGCCCTTCGGCTATACCAGCAATAACCTCATCTCCCGGGAAACCTACAACAGTCTCACCTATATCCAGCGCCAGCAGGCGCTGCTCCAGGGCATTGTCTGCGAAACGCTTCCTGCAGGCACCCCTTCCCCGAATCTTACCTTCCAGGACCGGGCACTCCCTTTAAGCATCTCCTGCGGCTCCGGTATCCGTGAACAGAACGGCACCTATTACGCCGTGAATGACGGCGCCGAACTGACCATAAGCTTCGAAAGCATCCCCGGCTGCGAAACTTATCTTCTGTTAGAGGGGTTGGAAGCCCGCAGCTTAAGCGAATGGGAACTCTATACCCAGGAACCCACCGCACAATTCTTTGAGGAAGAACGAGCCGCACTCAACACACAGGAGCTGCGCCAGAAAAAGAAAGAGCACCGGAATGCCCCTGACATTGCCCGATTTCCCCTCACCTGCACCTCCGAAGTATTGAGCACTGCTTTCTGCTGCTACAACCAGCTGACAGAGAGCTCCTATGACCGTTCCGACTTTCTGCTCAATATGGGTTATGCCCGGGAAAGCCAGCACACCATAACCATAACCCTGCCCTACCGCGGCGCCTATACTTTCCGGAATATCTCCGTCATCAGTCTTCCCCTGGAAGACCTGTCCGGCCGGATAGCTGCACTTGGCCGGGAGCATCTGGAAAATGTAACCTTCACCGACAACCGGATCACCGGCAGCATCACTGTGTCCGAGCCCTGCTGTCTTTGCCTGTCCATCCCTTACTCCGAAGGCTGGACGGCTCTGGCAGACAATACACCGGTGCCCCTCATCCAGGCCGACACCATGTACATGGCTCTCCCCCTGGACTCCGGAACCCACACCATAGAACTCCGCTACTGCACCCCCGGCCTGAAGCCCGGCCTCCTGATCACCGTCATCGGACTTGCCGCCTGGCTCCTGTACCTTTTATCGGAGCGCCGAAAAGCGCATAGCCCTAACCTTTTTTCAGCTTCTTAAGCAGCTCCGCAAAATACCCGGGCAGCGGCGCCTCCACCTCAATATACTTTCCGGTAGAAGGATGCACCACCCCAAGCACCATAGCATGCAGAACCTGCCCATGAAGCTCAAACGGCGCCTTCCCTCTCCCGTAAACCTCATCTCCCAGAATCGGATGTCCCACGCTCGCCATATGCACCCGGATCTGATGCGTGCGCCCTGTTTCCAGCTCACATTCGATATACGTATACTTCCCGAATCTCTCTAAGACCCGATAATGCGTAACCGCATGCCTGCCCCCAGGCACCACAGCCATCCGCTTCCGCTCCACCGGGTGCCTGCCGATAGCTGCGTCCACAGTTCCCGCATCCTCTTTCAGATTACCGCAGACAACCGCCCGATACCGCCGTGTAATGGAGTGCTCCTTAAGCTGCTCGGCTACCCTGTTGTGCGCCCGGTCATTTTTGCACACAACGAGAACCCCCGTAGTATCCTTATCAATCCGGTGCACAATTCCCGGTCTCATCACTCCGTTAATCCCGGAAAGCTCTCCCCGGCAGTGATACAAAAGCCCGTTCACCAGAGTTCCGGAAAAATGCCCGGCCGAAGGGTGCACTACCATATCCTTGGGTTTATTCACAAAAATCAGATCCGCATCCTCATATAAAATGTCCAGGGGCAGATCCTCCGGCAAAACCTCCATCTCCACAACAGGAGGCATCTCCAATTGAATCACATCCCCTGGACTCACCTTATAATTGGCCTTCAGGGGCTTTTCTTTAAGAGAAACCCCTCCATCCTTAATCACCTTCTGAATATAAGAACGCGAAAGATCCGGCAGCTCTTCCGCCAGATACCGATCAAGCCGAAGCCCTGCCCTTTCCTTTACCTCAAAGCTCTTTTTTTCACTCATCCTCTGCCGCTTTCCCTTTCTTTCTGACAGCGAAAAACTCCAGCTCATCCTCCTTATAATAAAACAGGATCAAAACGGCAAGCAGGGCAGCCCCCACTGTCACATAACAATCCGCCACATTAAAAACCGGAAAATCAATCAGCTTAAAATAGAAAAAGTCCACCACGTACGAATTTGCCGCCCGGTCGATCATATTGCCGACAGCTCCGGAAGCCAGCAGAATTCCGACAAAACGTATGGGATAAAAGCGCCTCCCTTCCGGAAGCCGCAGATAATAAAAAGCTGTCAGACCAAGAATCAGCACTGTGCATACCAGAAAAGCCGCCTTCTGTCCCTGAAAAATGCCAAAGGCCGCCCCCCGGTTCTCCAGATAATTTAATTCAAATACTCCCTCCCACAGTACAAAGGGCTCCTGTCCCTTTAAGTGCAGGACCGCCAGACGCTTGGTCCACTGATCCAGCAGAGTGAGAAGGATTACGGACACAAGGCCTGCCAGATTATACTTTATCTTTTTTGTCATCTCATCTATCCCCTAATATCCAGGAAACGGCATCCAGAAGTTCTTCCTCTGTAACAGTCCGATCTACATAAGCCTCCCCGATACTGCGCAGAAGAATAAATTTAATACTTCCTGCCTCCATTTTTTTATCTGATCGGGTGGTTTCCACCACTTTCCCGGCCTCAAGTCCCTCCGTGCTCACCGGAAGCGAAAATGCACGAAGCCCTCTGGTAATCTTCTCCATCGCATCAATATCCAGAAGTCCGCGCTGCCAGGAAATAAAGCCGGCCGCAGCCATTCCCACGGCCACACACTCTCCGTGAAGCAGGCGGAAATCTTTGAGCTTCTCCACCGCATGGCCGATGGTGTGGCCGAAGTTCAAGAGAGCGCGTTCTCCCTGCTCCGTAGGATCTGCCTCCACAACTGCGCGCTTAATCCTGCAGCTTTCCGCTATCATGGGAAGCAGAGCCTTATACTCCCGATCCCGGATCGCATCCTGATCCTTAAGAAGCTGTTCATAATATGCCGCATTCCGGATCAGGCCATGCTTCAGAATCTCTGCCATACCCGAAGCAAACTGCCGGTCGGGAAGGGTCTTCAAAACAGAGAGATTCATATACACCAGGCTGGGCATATGAAAAGCCCCTACCATATTTTTCCAGTTATCAAAATCTACTCCCGTCTTGCCTCCGATACTGCTGTCCACCTGAGAAAGAAGCGTGGTCGGAATCTGAATAAACCGGATTCCCCTTAGATAGGTGGCTGCTGTAAATCCTGTCAGATCTCCCACTACACCGCCGCCTAAGGCTGCCAGTATATCTTTCCGATCAAAGTGCTCCAATATCAGATGCTCATAAAGCCCCTTCACTGTATCCAGAGTCTTATGCTCCTCCCCGGCTTCTATTGTATAAGTCGTTACTTTTTTGCAAACCTTTAAGAGCTCCTGTTTTACAGCCTCCTTGTACAAAGGCCCTACCTGACTGTCCGTCACAATACAAATCCTGCGCTCCTCTGCCTCCAAAGGCCCCATCTCTTCCGCAAGCTGTTCAAAGCTGTCTTCCAGAACAATGGAATAGCTGAACTTCCCATTCATTTTTACCGGCAAAACGATTCTCTTCTCTTCTTCCATCCTGTCTCCCACTCATTCCTGTATCACACAAAATATCTGTTCTCTATAAATATCCTAAACATATTTCAGGATCGTCACATAACTTCTTCCCTTTTTAGACTGTCCGCCAATGCTTTGAAGGCGGAAACGCCCCATCCCCCGGACGGATATCAGATCTCCCTCCTTTGGCTGCGAGCCGTTCGATGTCACCAGCCTTCCGTTGACAAAAACCTTTCCGCCTTCAATCTGCCCTGTGAGACTGCTCCTGGATGCGCCGAAAGCCAGAGAAAGCAGACTGTCCAGCCGCACGGAAGCCATAGTTCCTGTCAGTTCCTTCACCTTAGGTTCGTAAGAAAAGCTTTCTCTCTCCACCCTGCATGCCGTAACAGAGGTATGCCGTATCCGTGTCAGATTCTCACAGATAAAATCTGCCAGCTTTTCGTGGCAGAACAAAAAGGCCTGTTCCTCTTCCGGCAGAATGTCTCCTGTCCTGGAACGTTCCAGCCCCAGATTCAGAAGCGCCCCCAGATAATCCCTGTGTGACAGGCCTTCCGCAAACTTTTTTTGAATCGGTTCTACTCTTACACAGGCAATGGGATATTCCGGACAAAACACGGGAGCATCAGGAATAAAGGCTGCCATCTGACGCTCCGCTGCTTCGTAGCCGCCAAAAGCCTCCGTCTTCAGATAAGACAGCTTTGGCCGGATACTGTGAAAAATATGCTGTTCATTCAGATTCAAAAAATCCGTATAAGTTACGATTCCCCGTTGATAAGCCGTCTCTGCCAGATCCAGAAGACGCTTCTCAAACTGCTGCTCCTCCCTTGTCATAGCGCTAGAACTTGCCGTACACCGAAGGAATATCAATGGAACCGCTGATGATATCCTGCAAATCACCGGAAATATCCACATTTCTTGGAGTCGCCAGGAAAATACTGCCGGAAACCTTCTGCAGGTTGCCGCCGATAGCAAAACAGGATCCCGATGTGAAATCAATGATCCGCTGTGCCACATCCACATCCAATCCTTCAAAGTTTAATACCACCGTGCGGTTGCTGAGAAGTGTCTCGCCAATCTCTCTGGAATCATCAAAACTTGTAGGCTTGATCACACATACTTCCATATTGCCCTTCCCCTGCTTTCTTGAAGTCTGACGAATCGGGGTCACCTTAGTGCGTTCCCTGGAAGGCTCTTCTTCCTCGTAATCGTCGTAATCCTCTTCCTTTTTCCGTCGAAAAGGACTTTTTCTCTCCGGCTTTTCTTCCTCGTAGTCATCATCGAAATCATCATAGTCGTCATAATCATCGTAGTCGTCATCACCGCCCAGCTTCATGACATCTAGGAATTTATCGATTACACTCATTTTACCGTCTCCAATCTAACTATAATTACGTTCTCCAAAAATCCCCGTTCCAACGCGGATCATGGTAGCGCCTTCCTCAATCGCGACCTCATAGTCTCCCGTCATACCCATGGACAGGACACTCATAGATACATTATCAATGCTTTTCCTTTTTATGTCAACATTTAATTTCTTTAAATTGGCAAAATGTATCCTGTTTTCCTCCGGATCCTCCACAAATGGAGCAATTGTCATCAGTCCCTGAATCGAAACAGCCGGAAGCTCTGCGATTTTTCGGATAAGATCTTCTGTCTCCTCCGGCCTCACTCCGAATTTGCTCTCTTCTCCTGCCACATTGACCTCTATAAGTACAGGCACGGTTATCTGTCTTTTTACTCCTTCCTCACTGATAGCCCTGGCAAGCCGGAGAGAGTCCACCGAATGAATGAGACAGGCCTTATCTATTACGTATTTTACCTTATTGCGCTGCAGGTGGCCGATAAGATGCCAGCGAATATCTTTCGGAAGCTGTTCGTATTTCTCACACAGCTCCTGTACCTTATTTTCGCCAAAATCTCTGATCCCTCCCGGAAGAAGCTCCTCAATCATGGAAACAGGCTTTGTCTTGCTCACTGCAATCAATGTTACTTCTTCCCTCTTCCGCCCGGAACGCCCGCAGGCGGCACAGATTCTCTTTTCCACCTCTGCCAGATTTTCAACTACCATATGTCCTCCATTCCAGTTCCGTAATATCCCTCCCAGTACACTTTAGCCTAAATCAATTTCCAGTCACAGTTGCATGTGCCTGTAAATTGATTTGTGCACTGTGAGGGATATTACTGTTTAAAGTCGCTGCGCGACAGCACTAAAGGGTAAAGTCGCTTCGACACACCGGTATTGAGAGGAACTTTCATTCGAAAAAGCACTCATGAAAGTTCCTCTCGTGCGCCTCCTCGACTTTACCAGCACCGTAGCCTAAATCAATTTAATCGTAAATTACTTCATCCTCGTCCACCGTATCTGCATTCAGAACGATGTGATCGTAAACAGAGAGGCCGTAGCTGGTTCCCTCCTTCACGATACAGTACTCCTCGTTTTCATACAGAATCTGTATCTGGCGGAATACGGTGTAACCTTTGTTGATATTGTAAACGCCTGTCAGCTTCGCCGTCTGCCCTACCTGGTAGAATTCTGCGGAATCTGTCCTAATCAGCAGATCCCCGTTCTGCAGCAGCTTCTCCGAAGTGCTGAAATTCTCTTCCTTCGGATCCACATAGGCGTACTCTTCATCCTGATAATAAATGGTGCAGTTGACAAACTCAGCCTGGCTGCTTCCGTCCTCCCCTATAGTCTGCTTCATCACACCCATATTATTGCTGGAGCCTGAGGTTGTCACATAATCCTTATCAATCACAAAAAAATCTTTTTCCGTCACAGCCGTCCTGGGGATCTTAAGTCCCGTAGTCTCATCACGAAGTACCTCAAAGGTCAGAAAGCGCTCATCCGCATAGCGAATCATGGAATTCACAAATTCCAGCACACCGTAGGCCTTTCCCTCACGGTACTCCACCGTTACCGACGGCCAGAGTTCCTCTTTGTCCTTATCCATCCGGATTTCAATATAGGTAGTATTCTGAATCACTGTGCCGTCTTCCGCCGTCTTCTGGTTCTCCTTAATCTTGTCCAGCAGATAGGTCTCCATCTCCTCATCAAGAGGGAACACCAGCTTCCATGTCTCCTCTGTAACCAGCTTATACACCGGCTCTCCCTGTCCCACAAGCTCTTCTGTACGGAGATTCGTTCTCTCATAAGCTTCCTCTTCAAACCAGGAACTGCTTAAATTTTCCAGAGAAGCATTTTCAAAACCGTCCAGGTAGTATTCCACTACCCCGGATGCCCCTGCATTGTAGCGGGCAAATGTACTTCCTCCGCTTTCCGCAGCGCTGTCCAGCTGGGAAATCATATTCTGATTCATCAAATCCAGGATTGCCGCATCTATACCCGTCTTAAAATTATATACTTCCCCAAAATTCATGTCGGAAATACTGCTCATATAAGCGGCTATCTCGCTGCGGAGCTGGCTGTAATCTTCCTCGCTTAAACTCATCTCACCGGCATTGTCCTTCATAAGCTGAGCCATACGGCCGCTCTCATCCACAGTATACACGGCAGAGTTTATGGAAACCTTCTCGCCCTCCCTGGCATAATAGCTGATATATCCCGGCTTTTCCGACTGAAAAACCTGCTCCGTGCGAAGAGCAATACCCGTATAATGATAATCCGCCGCCAGGTTGCCGGCAATCACTTCATATCCGGATATATGTGAGGAATTAAAAAACGTATAAACACAGACAATCAGATAGACCGCTATAAACCCAAAAAATACAACGCCGATATTCATGGGGCGCCGGTATTTGATAACCTTTTTATTCTTTTTCCTGGAACCTGCCACGAATACTACTCCTTCTATTCCTTAATTCCAGTTCCGCCGCTTCAATGTTATCTGTCATATCCCCTTCGGGGCGGACGGACTTCGTCCGTGTAGAAAAGACGGGGCTGCCGCGAATCAGACAGCCCCTCTCTTATGTACTGTAGAACTAACAGGAAATAAGGACCTGCTCTTTTGCAAAATCCGGCAAATCCTTCTCTTCTACAGAAATGCTGATACAGAAATCCACCTTGAACTGCTCGCTGATGTGATTGAGCTGTGTCAAAGCATCGGTCAGATCCGCATGCTCCAGATATGCAATCTTCAAAAAGCTGTCCAGATATACCTGCTCCAAATCATAATCCTGAGAAATGATTCCGCAGATAAAGCCGATGAACTCATCACTGTTCTTTAAAGGATAATCCTTTACATTGATAAGGCGAACCTTATTGTTCAGTTCATGCATATGCTTTGTGTTTTTATCCAGATATACGATATTGCCCGATGCTGTTTTAATCTGACTGTTCACTCTATCCAGTAAATGCTTTGTCTTTCCATCTCCCTTATTTCCGATGATTAACTGTACCATAGCCTTGTCCTCCTTGGGTTTCTATATTATTTGTATACTGATTTCTATATGGTAATATTATAGTCCATCTGTATCGAAAAGACAACCTCTTTCTATTTATACATAAAGCTCTCTCCACTCCATGTCTCCTCTGTCCAGAGCCTTAATCAGCAGCTCTGCTGTGGCCAGATTCGTAGCCATGGGAATATTGTAAGTATCACAGAGACGTATCACATTGTTTACATCCGGTTCGTGCTTCTTCGGCTCCGACGGGTCCCTCAGGAAAATCAGAAGATCAATCTGATTGTGCTCAATCTGTGCCGCAAGCTGCTGCTCTCCCCCAAGATGGCCTGCAAGGTACTTGTGCACGCTCAGATTCGTCACCTCGACGATGAGTCTTCCGGTGGTTCCGGTAGCGTACAGATTATGTTTACATAAAATTCCTCTGTACGCAATGCAGAAATTCTGCATTAATTTCTTTTTTGCATCATGTGCAATTAATCCAATGTTCATGCGAACACCCCCAAATTAATATTTTTTCGGCTGTAAGCCGACATTTAAAACAAAACCTATAGCCAGGAACAGAGTAACCAGGGACGTCATCCCATAGCTGACAAATGGTAAGGGAATCCCTGTATTGGGCATAATTCCCGTAGCCACACAGATATTGACGAAACTCTGGAACCCGATGTAGCCTGCCACCCCACAGCAGATTAAGGTTCCGGAAAATTCCCTGGACCGTTTTCCTATCCATATACATTCTAACACAATCAGAGCCAATAGTAAAATAATTGTTGCACAACCGATAAAACCAAGCTCTTCCCCTGTCACTGCAAAGATAAAATCTGTCTGGGGCTCTGCAATAAAGCTTCCGTTCTTAACAGAGGATACGGAATTGTTATTAAGGCCCTTCCCTGCAAGCTGTCCCGAACCGATCGCCATAATAGAATTTATCTGCTGATAAGCATCATCCGCATACTTTGCCGGCTCCAGCCAGGCCATAATACGGCGAAAAGCATAATCATCCAGGATCTTCTGATCCGGCTGAAGGATCAGGCTGATAAATACAATCGCGGAAGGAACGGCCACCGCAATCGCTGTTCCGATAATCTTATAACTCAGACCGGCAATAAATATCAGAACCAGAAAAATCACGATAATCGAAATAGTAGTGGAAAGATCCGGCTGTTCTTTAATAAAGAGCACCGGTATGCCAAACAGCACTGCCGAAGCCAGCAATACCTTCCAGGTGTTCAGCTGTTCTCTATACTTCTCAAAAAATCGGGCAAAAAACAAAATCAGAAGCAGTTTTGACAGCTCAGAAGGCTGGAACTGAAATCCGCCGATATTCAGCCAGCGGTACGCCCCGTTCCTCAATACTCCAAAGGGCCGGACATTGATAAACGGAATTTGAACCAGCGAAAGCAATACAAGATTAAACACATAAATCAGCCAGTAAAACTTCAAAACCCAGATATAATCCATAAGAGAAACCACAAGCATGGCAGCCGTTCCCATAATGAGGCCCTGTATCTGGGAGCCCTGGACGGATTTGCGCGCGCTTCCGATGACCATAATTCCGATAATACTGATTGCATATACATATAACAAAAGTCTGAATCTGTAATCCCTCAGCTGATACTGTTTAAACATAATACTCCTTTAGTCAGCGTTCCAACCCGTGCTTCATATCCTTAATGGGAATATTTGCACACAGGGCAGGCACTCGTCCGTTCTCTCCCTCCGATTCTGTCTGGGTAATCTGAATGTCCAGACCGTCACAGTCAATCTCCATATATTTGGAAATCACCTTGATAATATCATTTTTGATAAGCTCCATAATCTCCGGGGAACAATTGGCGCGGTCTGAAATCAAAAGCAGTTTCAGACGGTCCTTCGCCACATCACCAGAGCTTTTTTTCCGGAAAAAATCCATTAAAGCCATTCTTCTTTCCCCCTTTGATTATTTAAACAGCTTTGCAACTTTGGCAAAGAACCCATTATTGACCTCCAGATTCATCAGGGGAACTTCCTCACCCAGAATACGCTTGCAGATATTCATATAAGCAGTTCCCGCCATGGAAGAATCACCGGCCAGCGGCTCTCCCTGATTCGTGGCGATAACAATGCTCTCGTCGTCCGGAACGGCGCCGAGCAAATCAATAGCCAGTATATCGATCACATCCTCTATGGACATCATGTCGCCCCGTTTCACCATATCCATCCGAAGCCTGTTTACAATCAGATCAATCTTGTGGATCTCATTGGCCTCCAGAAGCCCGATAATGCGGTCCGCATCACGAATGGCGGATACCTCGGGAGTTGTCACAATGATGGCCCGGTCAGCAGCAGCTATGGCATTCTTAAAGCCCTGTTCGATTCCGGCCGGACAGTCCAGAAGTATGTAATCAAATTCACTGCGCAGTTCGTCAATAAGCTTCACCATCTGTTCCGGATTCACTGCCGTCTTGTCCCTTGTCTGAGCGGACGGAAGAAGCGCAAGATTCGGATAACGCTTGTCCTTAATGAGCGCCTGCTTAATACGGCAGTTGCCCTCTACCACATCTACCAGATTGTACACGATCCGGTTTTCCAGCCCCATGACTACATCCAGGTTCCGAAGACCGATATCCGTATCAATCATCACCACATTCTTGCCCAGCTTCGCAAGACCTGTACCTATATTCGCTGTGGAAGTGGTTTTTCCCACACCGCCTTTTCCGGATGTAATTACAATTACCTCACTCATACAATTTCTTCCTCCAACTCTTTTATTCCTGTTACAAATCTATCTCATTTAAAACCTCTTTCGTGATAGGTTCAATATAAATGTTTCCGTCCTCCACATAGGCGATCTTCGGCGTATCGGCCGCCTTTTTCTTTTTCTTCTCCGGCGCCCTGTCCGAACAGCGGGCAATCACGTCTCCAATGCGGATCTGCATAGGCTCCATAGACAGAGCCGCCACAAAAGCCGCCTCATTGCCTGCTGCTCCCACAAACACATTGCCCTTTAAGCAGCCCAGCACAATCACATTGCCTTTTGATATCACCCGTGCTCCCGGATTCACATCTCCCAGGATGATCACGCTGGTCTCTGATTCCAATACCTGGCCGGACCGCAGGGTTCCTTTATAGAAGCGCCCGTCCTGAAGGTTCATCAAATCCCCGGGTTCCTCTTCCTTTTGCTCCACCGCCCTCTGCATCTTCTCTTCCAGCTCTTTATCCTCATCCACGATGCTGACAATCTGGATCTGGCAGCTTTTCGATATGGTATCTGCCAGTTCCATCTCCTCCTCCAGGTTAAGGCTGCGTCCCTGAAAGCAGACCGCCATCTGCGCATCTCCAAAAAATTTGGCTGAGGACCGGAACTTATCCGCCACTTCTTCCTTTAATTCTTCAAAGGGCAGTTTTGAATCCAGTACTACAATCAAGCCGTATTTATTACTTTTTATAATAACCGGTTGGTTTGCCATGCTCTTCACTCCTAATCTGCAATATTCTGTCCGGTTCCCTCGCTGGCAGTTCCGCTTATGAGCTCCTCTTCGTCAGTGAGATGGAAGTAATACTTCAAGATATCTGCCCCAAGCTCCGCTGCATTTCCGGAGGTATATCCGTTGGCAATCCGGACTGCCATGGCGATCTCAGGCTGTTCGTAAGGCGCGTAACTCACAAAGAGCGCATGGTTCGGATGGCTCTTACTCTGCTGGGCCGTACCGGTCTTGCCTGCCAGGGTAATTCCCAGACTGTTCAGAGAAGTTGTATTCTCTGCCACCATACGCATACCGCTCTGTACCGCATCCCAGCTGCTGTCGGAAATCTCTACCCGGTTAAAAAGCTCCGGCTCATATTTTTCAACCAGGGTCCCGTCTGTGGTCTCCAGATGGTCAAGAAGAGTCAGGTTATAGCAATTCCCCCGGTTGGCAACAGTGGCAATATACCTGGCAATATGGGATACGGAAAAGCTGTTGGTGCCCTGCCCGATGGAGGAACGCACCGGGTCAATATCGGAAATCTGAGGATCATACTCCGGAATCTCCAGCCCGGTCTTATCTCCAAGACCGAACATTCTGGCATATTTCTCCAGGGTGGAAAGGCCCCGATCCGTTGAATAGGTATTGGTTGTTCTTCCTCCTGCCAGCCGGTAGCCTACCTCGTAAAAAAAGTAGTTACAGGAATCCCGGATAGCTGTACTTACATTTTCGTCTCCGTGATGCCCGCCGTACTGGTTGTAGATCCAGCAGGTAGGCGGACGATCCGTGACATCCGTAAAAATGCCTCTTCCGTAAATATTCTCTGTCACGGAGATTGCCCCCTCCTCCAGTCCCGCCACGGCGACCACCGGCTTAAAGGTGGAACCGGGAGCCAGATTTTCCTGTGTGGCCCGGTTTACAAAGGGCGATGACAAATCCTGCTGGAGGCTGCCAAAGTATGCGGAATCCATCACATTGGTCAAACGGTTGTTGTCATAGCTCGGATAAGTGACGCAGGCCAGCGTCTGCCCTGTATTCACATCCACTATCACCACGCCCGCACTGCAGGGTTCCAATGCCAGCTGTGCCGGTGTGATCTCCAGATTCCGGATCTTTTCAATCATAAAATTGTACGCGCTGAGCTGATTCGTATTCAATCTGGAAATTGTTTCCTCATCATATTCTAACACACCTTGCTCATATAATAAAAGAGAAATTTCTTTTCCTGTCACAAGATCGTCCAAAATCATATATTTGTAGAGCATTCTTGAGAAGGTATCGTCCTCCATCAGATATTCCTGTATATATTCCAGAACAGACTGGTATATCTCCTGGGAGTCCAGATAAGGATTATCCCCGGAAATCTTAGTCACATCAATCCAGTTCATGGAAATGGCATACTTAAGATACTCCTGGAGGCTGATTACCTCATCGGTTGTCCAGGCTGTATAAGTGGGATCTGACGTGTCTACCTCACTTCCCATCAATACCTGGTTTTCTCCCATCAGCACATCGGATACCAGGTAGCTCATATAGTTCATCATTTCCTTGGAAAGGTTCTGATAAGCCGTGGGATTTTCCATATTAAGCTCCGACAGAATCGCGGCTATGGCGCTTTCCCGTTTGCCGAGGAAACGTTCATAGATGCTCCGCTCCAGCTCCGACGCATCTTCGCCCGAAAATCTTGTAATGTCAAGAATATGATTCTCAATGAGCGCATAGTATACATCATAAACGGGAATACGGATCTTTTCCGCGCTGGCGCCCGGCCCCGGCACATACTCCTTCATATTGTCAATTTTGCTGATGAGAATCCCCGCAAGCTTCTGCTCAATCAAATTATAAACGGCTATCTGCAGATCCTTATCTATTGTCAGATATACATTATTGCCGGGAACCGGATCCTTGCTCTCTATAACCTCGAGCACCCGTCCCACGCTGTCCACATACATCTTCTCATAGCCCTTGGAGCCCTGAAGCTGAAGCTCCATATACTGTTCAATTCCCGCCTTTCCCACAATATCGTTGAGCTCATAATCCGGATTCTCTGCCAGAAGGGCATCCAGTTCTTCCTGGGAAGCTTTTCCGATATAACCTATGACGGAAGAAAAGTACTCGCTGTCCGGATAAATCCGGCGGCTGCTCTGGGCGATATCCGCTCCCTGGAGGCTGTCCTGATTCTCCAGCACGGCGGCTACCGTCTCCTCTGACACATTGACGGCCACGGTAGTTGCCACGTAGCGCTTATAGCTGTTGGAAGCCATGGAATAGCGGATGGTAGCTATCTTAAGCCGTTCTTCCGGCGTATAGCCGGATACCGTAAGTCCGTAATCCGCCTGCTCTTTTTCCGTGTAGGACGACTTGATGCCGTAGCGTTCCTCGCAGAGATACTCCATGACTGCCCCGGCATCCGCCAGCTCCTCTTCTGCTGTAAGGTCGCTGATCTTAGTTTTCCCATAAACATCCGCTTTCAGACGCAGAAGCGCATTTCCCTCCAAGGAAAAACTGTATTTCCCGTTTTCATAGACAATCCCCAGATCATTGACTACCTGATCCCCATTCTTCTCAATCAGACGGATCAGCTGGTAAATGATCTCGTTAAGCTTCGCATTCTTGGTCTTATTGTTGGGATAAGTACCGTTGTCCTGAATCGTTACGGAATATGAGATCTCACTGTAGGCCAGCACATTCCCATTCCGATCATAAATATCCCCCCGTGTACTGGTTAAGGATAGTTCGCGCTCTGTCATCAGGGAAAAAGTTTTCTGGTATTCATCTCCCTTTACAATCTGCAGATAAAACACTCTCTGAAGCAGAACGGCAAACATTGCTGCAAATACAGTCATCAAGAGAAAAATTCTTGATTTTATTATATTCCACAAAACTTCTCTGATATCTCTAAACAATCCTACGGCTCCTCTATATTATTATCTGTCTGCCCTGTCATTCCCGATGCAGTATAGTAATCCCTTATAGATTCTCCTCCCAGGCGGTCCAGAAGCCCGTTAAACTTCTGAATGGGCCGGTACAAAAGAATCGTCAGTGCCACTGTGTAAATCAGCTCCGGCAGAATAATATGGATAAAATAATAGCCGAACTCAAACTTACTGCGCATCAGAAACATAAAAAAGTAAACACTTAAGCCATAGACCAGCTCGCTTAAAGCTATCCAGACCATGGGCAGCTTGATATCCTCATCATAAAAAACCATATGAAACAGACCGCTCCCATACCCCAGAAACATATACAAAAGGGCATAAAACCCCAGCAGGCTTCCAAAGAAAATATCCAGCAGCAGGCCGCAGAAAAATCCGATTACCAGCCCTTCCCTCTCCCCTCTCATAAATCCCAGGGATGAAGTCACAATCAGAAGAAGGTTGGGTGAAATGGATGCCAGGGCCAGCGCTTTAAACACGGTACATTGAAGAATAAAGCATACCATGATCAAAAGTGCAGTTACCAGCTTTTGTTTCATATAATAGATCCCATTCCAGTTCCGCACATATCAATCTGTACCCTTTAACCTAGATGTATTTCCGGCCGCAGAAGCATCCGTCCGTAAATCCATCTGGGTACTGTTTGATATGTGCTGTTTTCCAGTTCCGCACTGTTTGAGCAGTGCTGTTTTTGTATGTTCCAAAGCGCCGTTTACTCTACAACCTGTTTCAGGTCTGTAATGACAAGTACTGTGTGGAGGTGTTCAAAATCCACCGCCGGCGTCAGTGTGCCGGACTTTGTCAGATTGTTGGAATCCATGTCAAGTTCATTCACATATCCAATCAGTATCCCCTCGTGATACCGGTCGCTGACATGGGAGGTCACTATCTTCTCCCCTATGGCAATCTGATCATCCGGATCTTTGAGTTCCTCCAGACGGATAAAACCCTCATTCATCAGCTGCAGATCTCCTTTTACAAAGCACAGATCCGAAGTGGAAAGGGTCTTGGCGCTTATATTGCTCAAATCATCAATGATGGAACGGACCTGGGCCCAGTTATCGCCTGCCTTTGTGACGATTCCCACCAGGCCGCTGCCGGCAATGACATTCATGCCCTCGTCCACTCCGTCCTCTTTCCCTTTATCAATCACAAAGGTATTGAACCAGTTTCCTCCGTCCGTGGCAATAATGTTAGCCGCCACCTTATTGAAATTCCCGTAGGTCTGATCCAGCTCATACAGCTCTTCCAGCTGCGCCAGACGGTACTGATTCTGAGTAAGAAGGCTGTTTTCCATAGTGAGCTCATCTACCATATCCTGCAGTTCCCGGTTATGTGCCTGGACTGCCGCCAGATCCTCCAGCGTATCCTTCTTTTCCCTCAGCCAGCCGCCGACTCCGTTAAGGCCCTGTTCAAAGGGTACAAAAATATAACCGGCAGCCCTGCCTAGCTCAGTGCCCCCCAGCCCTGTGCTGTAGGACACAAACATAAGAATCACACACAGGGCCGCAAGTACCGCAAATATATATTTAGTGGGTATGGAAAAATGGTTTCGTTTTTTCATAGTGCACCCGAATTAATTGAAAACCTGTTCCTTCGTGTCAAAGGTCAGACTGCGGAACTCTTTCTCCTTAATGACACGTTCCAGGCCTCTTGCAACACATTCCTCCGGCCTGTCTACCATATTGACACGGATGTTGGTTGCCCTGGCAATCTGTTCATCCAGACCCTTGAGATTCGCCACACCGCCCGTAAGGTAAATGCCGTTGCGGATTATGTCCACGCCGAGCTCCGGCGGCGTGCGCTCCAGAATCATCTTGATGGCATCCACGATAGACTTTAACTGCTCGGAAATAGCCTTTGCCACAAAGTCCGCCGTTATCTCCAGAAGCGCCGGAAGCCCCAGTGCCATATTGCGGCCGCAGATCTCACGCTTTGCCTCTGTGTTGCCCGGCATATAGCCCAGTTCATTTTTCAGGATTTCAGCCGTCTTATTGCCGATAAAGTAGCCATATTCCCTGCGGATAGCACTGGAAATCGCTTCATCTATCTTATTTCCGCCCGTTTTAATCAGCTTGCTTGTTACGGTTCCTCCCAGAGAGAGAATTGAGATCTCTGTGGTATCTGCTCCCACATCGACCACCATAACGCCCTGTGCCTGGGTCACATCCAGGCCGAGACCGAGGCCTGCTGCCACCGGCTTGTCAATCATCTGGATATTCTTGGACTTCAGCCCCGTCCCCTGAATCAACGTAGTAAACACACGATCCTGGACATCTGTAGGCAGAGCAACCAGAAACTCTGCACCCTTTAGATTCCCTTTGGTATGGGATTCAAGAAAAGCCCTTAAGAAATCCTGCATATAAGTAATGCTTGCCACCGTACCAAAAGACATGGGATAGAGCACCTCAATATTGGCGGGCGCTTTCTCATGCATATCAAAGGCTTCATCCCCATAGGCGATCATCCCCTTCTTTTCCTCAATGGCTACCATATTTTTTTCACAGTAAATGGTATCGCTCTCCCTACTGTAGATTTTGATACTGCTCGTTCCAAAGTCACATCCAAAACTCTGTGCAGGCATTTCGTTTTCCTCTCCTTCTTCTGTTCATCCGTCTGCCATGCAGGCCGCTTTTTCTTCCCGGGAATCCGGCAGAATCTTTTGTTCCCGGAGACTGCAGTAGCAGCCGTCTCCGATAATCACATGATCCAAAAGCCGTATTCCCAGAAGTTCGCCCGCATGCCAAATCCGTTTTGTGATCTGGACATCCTCTTTGCTGGGAGCGGGATCTCCGCTGGGATGATTGTGCACCAGAACCACATACACTGCATGTACCTCCAGGGCTTCCAGAAAAATCTCCCGGGGCGATGCCGGGGATGCATTCACTGTCCCCTTAAACATCAGCTTTTCTTTCAAAAGCCGGTTTCTCGTATCCAGAAACAGTACAATCAGCTGTTCCTGTTCCTGATAACGCAGCTCTTCCATAAAGTAATCGGCGATAGTCTCCGGGGCTGCAAAGCAGAGCCGTTCTCCTGCTGCAGCCTTTGCCATCCTTGCCGCCAGCTCTGCGGCGCATTTCATCTGCACCGCTTTTACCTTTCCCACTCCCCGAAGCTTTAAAAGCCGCTCCAGAGGAATCCGGCCGAGCCCTGTCAGCCCCTGATACCCGGGCAGGCTTAAGATCCGGCCTGCCAGTTCGCCGGCCGTCTCTCCTACTGTCCCCGTCCGCAGCAGCACTGCCAGCAGCTCCCTGTCCGACAATGCCCCGGCTCCGCGGGACAGACACTTCTCATAAGGCCGTTCGCCCTCATATAGCTCCTTCATAGTTGCCTTCATCCGATTCTTCCTTCCCGCTCTCCAGGCAGTCCGTTCTCCGGTTCCGGCAGCTGCAGATATTCACACAGCTTTACGGTGATTGCAGTTCTTAAAGCTTTCGATAAATAATGATTGCAAGCACAACACCGATAATGCTGGCAATGGAAATCTGAATTGTCAGGCCGAAGGTCAGCACCAGCAGACCCAGATCCAGGACAACGGGACTTTCCAGCCCGAAACTTTGTCCATAATTCAGCCAGCTTAAGCCTGATACATTCGCTGTCAGCATCCCGATAAATCCTCCCAGGACAATCCCTGACAGCAGCATAATCAGGAGCACCCAGCCATTTTTCGACTTCATAACCCCTCCGTCTTCTGCATCTCATCCGGGATTTTCCCGGTTTTTGTCTAGATAATTTTCTTCCATTCCAGTTCCGTAATATTCCCGCCGTACACCTTAGCCTAAATCAATTTCCAGCCGCTTGGGACTGTGCCTGTAAATTGATTTGTGCACGGTGGGAATATTACTGCTGGAAACTTATTCCAATCCTTTGCATTACGTCAACTTATATAATAGCATAAACAAAATCACTTGTATAGTGAAGAAATCTTAAGTTTTTCTATGATTTTTCGTCATATTTTAACAGCATTATACATATATTGTAAATTCTTTAAAGCCGGACCGGAAGCAGTCATCCTCTTAAATTTTCCGCTGCATACCGCATAATCACTGCCTCCGCTGTCCTGACACCGTCCATGGCCGCGGAAGTGATTCCTCCGGCATAGCCGGCACCCTCGCCGCAGGGATATAAGCCGCCCGCCGCGCTCTCCATATTCTCATTTCTGGGAATCCGCACCGGCGAGGAGGTGCGGCTCTCCACACCGCTTAAAACGGCATCCCCTCTGGTAAAGCCCGGCAGAATCTGCTCACAGCCCAGAATTCCTTCCTTAAGAGCCTCCTTAAGCTCCTCCGGGAAAATCCCTCCCACGTCACCGAATGTCCATGCCCCTTTCACAGAGGGCTCCACATTTCCAAGGCCTTTACTTGCCGTCCCTTTCTGAAAATCCTTAAGAAGCTGCACGGGTATACGGCCCTCACCGGCCCTGAAAGCGGCTGTTTCAAGCTTTCTCTGAAACTCTATGCCGGCAAGCACATCCGTGCTTTCAAAATCTTTCGGGCCCACGGTCACTACCATTGCGCTGTTGGCATTTCTTCCGTCTCTGGCCTGATAACTCATACCGTTTACCGCCAGTGAGCCTTTTTCAGAGGACGCATTGACCACATAGCCGCCGGGACACATGCAGAAAGAATAAACGCCGCGTCCGCCGGAAACCTTCCTCGTAAGTTTATAGGAAGCGGCGGGAAGCTCCTTTAAATAGTCTGTCCCGTATTGGCTTAAATTAATCATTTCCTGTGGATGCTCGATGCGGACACCCACGGCAAAGGGCTTCTGTTCCATGGGGATTCCCTTTTCCTTCAGCATTTGAAAGGTATCCCTTGCGCTGTGGCCGGGCGCCAGGATAAGAACGTCCGTCTTAAGCTCATAGCTTTCTTCCCTTCCGTCACGTCTGTGCTCCACACGGATGCCCTCTACCCTGTCCTCTTTAAGGACAATATCCGTCATCCGGTGCTCAAACCGGAACTGTCCTCCCAGATCTTCTATCCGGCGGCGTATATTCTCCACAATATCTATGAGAAGATCCGTCCCCAGATGCGGCTTGTTCTGCCAGAGAATCTCCTCCGGGGCACCGGCCTCCACAAAGGCCTTAAGCACCAGACGATTTCGGCCGGCCGTGTCCTTTACCAGCGTATTGAGCTTCCCGTCGGAAAAAGTTCCGGCTCCGCCCTCTCCGAACTGGACATTGGAGTTAAGCTCTAACTGCCCTGTACTCCAAAAATGCTCCACCAGCTTTTTCCGCTCCTGCGCCGTCTTTCCCCTCTCCAGAATAATGGGGCAGTAACCGCCTTTTGCCAGTATCAGGCCGCAGAAAAGTCCGGCAGGGCCGCTGCCCACTATTACCGGAGGACTGTAAAGGGGTTCTCTCCCCGGCTGCGGCAATTGATAAGAACAGATTTCCGCCCTGGATGCTTTTGGATTCCCTGCCCGCTTTAATACACGTTCTTCCCCGCGCACCTGCACGTCTACGGTGTAAACATATTGGACAGGCTTTTTTCTGGCATCGATGGATTGTCTGCGAAGCTCATAGCAGAGCAGGCTTTCTCTGGAAATCTTAAGCTCCCGGCACAGCTTCTGCTCCAATTCTTCCTTTGTATGGCCTGCGGCCAGCTTTACTTGTTGTATACGTATCATAATCGATATTCCTATTCTGGTTTCCCGGCTTCCGGCCGGGCGCCGCCGTCTCTTTTTTCGTTACTGTTCACACATCACTATTCCGCGAGGTGTTTCTGCACTGTGATATCCGGCCAGCCAGCCGCTTGTCCAGGCCCACTGCAGATTATAGCCTCCGCATGCCCCGTCCACGTCCAGAATTTCCCCGGCAAAATACAGGCCCGGCATCTGCAGGGATTCCATAGTCTCCGGATTCACTTCCCTGGTATCCACGCCTCCGCAGCAGACCTGGGCGCGATCAAAGCCGTTGCAGGCCGATATCTTTACCTCAAAAGCGGTGCAGGCCGAAAGAAGGGCTTTTTTCTCACAGTCTGTGAATGCTGCCGCAGGCCGATCCGCAGAAATTCCCGCTCTTTTTAACAGACAGTCTGCCATTTTTTTCGGAAAGAGCCCGACCAGAAGCTGCCCGGCGCTTTTGCCGGATCCGATGCGGATCCTCTCCTCCCAGAAGGCCTCTGTTTCCTCCTCTTTCAGAAACGGAAGCAGATTTAATATAACTCTCACCTCTCTGCCTTTATGGAGTTCTTTCACTCCATAGCGGCTTACCTGAAAGATCGGGATTCCGGAAAGGCCGTATTCCGTAAACTGCACCTCACCCCTGTCCTCTGCCAGCAGACGCTCCTTTGAAAAAAGAGAAACCCGGGCCTCCATGCGGAGTCCCTTTAATTTCGGAAACGCCGGATCGGGAGAGCGGAGCTGAACCAGGGCCGGAAGAGGCTCTATAACCGTATGCCCCATGGCTCTTGCAAAGCGGTAGCCGCTGCCGTCAGATCCGGTCTCGGGAGCCGCACAGGAGCCGGCCGCCAGAATCAGCGCGTCACCCTCATAGGTCCATCCCGGGGTCTCTGCCAGATAACGTCCATTTTCCCGGCAGATCCTCTGTACTTCTGTGTTCAATGCCAGCTTTACCCGGTAATGTTCCGCCTCCATACGCAGAGCCTCGGCCACAGAGGATGCCTGATCGCTGTAGGGGTAGAGATAACCGTCCCGGTCTCTGATCACAACTCCCAGACTGTGAAAAAGCTCCAGTGTTTCCGAAAGTCCGAAAGCATTCAGCGCTTTTTGTATAAATTCCGGAGAGCCGCCCCGGTAATGGGACAGGCTCTGATCCCGGTTCGTCAGATTGCAGCGGCCGTTGCCTGTAACCAGCAGTTTTTTTCCAATCTGCCTGTTGTGCTCTAGCACGGCCACCTTTGCACCTGCACGGGCGGCGCTTACAGCGGCCGCCAGGCCGGAGGCTCCGCCTCCTATAATGAGTACCCGTCTCATGCCTCTTGTTTCACCTCTTTTCTGGCTGTTTTTCTTTTTCTTTTAAAGCTTTACAGCTTCACCAGTCCCGATTCATACAGCTTCTGCAGAGACATTAAAATTCCGAATTTTGCATGGTACCAGGTAAGCCCTCCCTGAAAGTACACTGCATAGGGCGGTTTAACAGGTCCGTCCGCCGAAAGTTCAATGGAAGACCCCTGTACAAAGGCTCCCGCCGCCATGATCACGTCGCTGTCGTATCCGGGCATGGCCCAGGGCTCCGGGGTTACATAACTGTCAACCGGGGCTGCCGCCTGAATCCCCTTACAGAAGGCAATCACTCCTTCCGCTGTTCCAAAGGTTACTGCCTGAATAATGTCATGGCGGCTCTCCGCCGCGCCGGGCACAACGGGAAAGCCCAGCTTCTCATAAATATCAGCCGCAAAGACGGCTCCCTTCAAAGCGCCTCCCACCACAGAGGGAGCCAGAAAGAATCCCTGATAAAAGCTGGTCATAACTCCAAGGGATGCCCCCACCTCTTTTCCGAGGCCGGGTGAAGTCAGGCGGTAAGCTGCCCGTTCCACACATTCCTCTTTTCCTGCAATATAGCCGCCGATAGGGGCAAGGCCGCCGCCGGGATTCTTGATAAGAGAACCCACACAGAGATCCGCCCCTGCATCCGTAGGCTCTGTCCGCTCCACGAATTCCCCGTAACAGTTGTCCACCATACAGATCACATCCGGCTTTCGTTCTTTAATAAAGGCAATAAGCTCCCCGATCCGTTTTACGGAAAGGGTAGGCCTGGTCTGATAGCCCTTGGAGCGCTGGATCGTCACCAGACGGGTACGATCATTTAAGGCCTTTTCTATGTTGGGATAATCAAAGCTTCCGTCCTCCAGAAGATCCACCTGGCGGTAGGTAACTCCATATTCTGCAAGAGAGCCTGTGGACGGGCGGATTCCGATAACCTCTTCCAGCGTATCATAAGGCTTTCCCACCGGCGATAACAGTTCGTCCCCCGGCCTTAGGTTGCCGGAAAGCGCAACTGCCAGAGCGTGAGTGCCGCAGGCAATCTGGGGCCGCACCAAAGCCGCCTCTGTGTGAAACACATCCGCATATACGGCTTCCAGCTTATCCCGTCCCAGATCGTTGTAGCCATAACCGCTGGTAGAAGCAAAGCAGGCTGCTTCCACACGGTTTTTCTGCATGGCGTGGAGAACCTTCATCTGATTGTATTCCGTATTTTTATCGATAGCCTCAAAACGTTCTTTTAATTCACTTTCCACCCGGGCGCCAAAGGCCAGAACCTTTTCGCTGATTCCCATTTCCCGGTAGAGTATATCTGCTTCTTTCATACATAATCTCCGTTCTTTTATCCGTAAATTCCTTTTTGCTTTAAAACTTCCAGGATTCTATTTAATATCTTTTCCTGATCATATTCAAAATCCGGCTGATTCAGCCAGATCACATCCCTTTCCCGGCGAAACCAGGTCAGCTGGCGCTTGGCAAAGTGACGTGTATCCCGCTTCAATATCCGGACGGCTTCCGGAAAACTTATCTCTCCCTCCAGGCAGGAAAGCATCTCCTTATAACCAAGTCCCTGCATCGAGACCATTCCCCTGCTTACACCCATAGCTTTAAGCGCTTTTACTTCCTCCAGAAGCCCCTCTTTCAGCATAACATCCACCCTTGCGTCAATCCTCTCGTAAAGCCGCTCTCTCTCATCATTTAGTACAAAATATGCCGCGTTGTATGGACTTTCTTTCTGCCGCTGCGCCTCATTGTGCTCTGATATGCGCTCTCCCGTCAGCCGGTAATATTCCAGGGCACGGATCACACGCTTTACATTGTTGGCGTGAATCTGTTCTGCTCCCTTTGGATCTGCCTCCCTAAGCATCTGATGAAGAGCCTCTGCTCCCTTTTCCCGTGCAGCAGCCTCCAGCTCAGAGCGGATCTTTGGCTGCTCCTTATTTTCCGTAAAATCAATATCATAGAGAAGGGCCTGGATGTAGAAACCGGTTCCCCCTGCTACAATGGGGATTCGGTTTCTTCCATAGATCTGCTTTAAGGCCTCCTTTGCCAGGGTCTGGAAGCGGACTACGTTAAATTCCTCCACAGGCTCCAGAATATCAATGAGGTGATGGGGAATCCCTTTCATCTCCTCCGGCCGGATTTTTGCAGAGCCGATGTCCATGCGGCGGTAAACCTGCATGGAATCCGCCGAAATGATTTCCCCGCCTATGGCCTCTGCCAGTGCGACGGAAAGCTTTGTTTTGCCTGCGGCCGTGGGGCCGGTGAGAATCACGAGGGGCTTTTTCATCCTAATCCTGCCTCCTGTCTGCTCTACGAGTGTACTGCCTGCTTTATTATAGTGAATGGATATGGGATTTGCAAGAGAAAATGTGGAGTTATAAAAAGTGCTGCCACAAATAAGACAACGGATATGGAAATATCTGCTATCTTATTTTGCGACAGCACCCTGCTGTTATAAACCATTGGATCAGCTTCCGTCTCCGGCCAGAATCTGCTCTATCCGCTCCCACTCCTCTTTACTGAAGCTCCTGTTATCAAGCATCCCTGCATTATCAACAATCTGCGACGCCCTGGAAGCACCGATCAGCACACTGGTAATATCCCCGTCACGAAGAATCCACGCAAGAGCCATCTGAGCCATGCTCTGCCTCCGCTCTTCTGCTATGCGGCTTAAAGCACGTACCTTGTTCAAGGTCTTTTCATCCACAGCCTCCTCTTTCAGAAACCGCCCGTCCGTCCGGATGCGGCTGTCTTTTGGAATGCCGTTCAGATAACGGTCTGTGAGAAGTCCCTGTGCCAGAGGGCAGAAGGTAATAATGCCGATGCCGTTCTTCGCCGCATAATCTTTCAGCCCGTCCTTTTCTATATCCCGGACAAGCATGGAATACTTTCTCTGATTGATAATAAACGGTGTTCCCATTTTTTTGAAAAGCGCTGCAATCGCCATGGTCTGTTCCTTATTGTAATTGGAAATCCCCACATACAAAGCTTTTCCGCTTCTGACAATTCCATCTAATGCCCCGGCTGTTTCCTCCAGAGGCGTATCCGGATCGGGCCTGTGGTGATAGAAAATGTCCACATAATCAAGCCCCATCCGCCTAAGGCTCTGATCGAGGCTTGCCGTTAAATATTTTTTGCTTCCCCAGTTTCCGTAAGGGCCGGGCCACATATCATAACCTGCCTTTGTGGAGATAATCAGTTCGTCCCGGTAAACGCCAAGATCCTTTTTCAAAATGCGGCCAAAGTTCTCCTCCGCGGAACCGGGTACCGGCCCGTAATTATTCGCCAGATCAAAGTGGGTAATTCCATAGTCAAAGGCAGTCCGGCACATATCTGTCATGTTGTCAAAGCTGCCGTTGGAACCGAAATTGTGCCACAGACCCAGGGATACGGCCGGAAGCAGCAGGCCGCTTGCCCCGCAGCGGTTATACTGCATTTTTTCATAACGTGTCTCTTTTGCCGTATACATCTTGTCCTCCTTATCCCCTTCTACAGCAGATCTTCCTTCCTTGCCAGAACGGCCTCCACCGCCGCGCAGGCCGGGCAGTCACAATACTTTCCTCCGGCCGCTTTCACTGCCTTTGCATGCTCCGCTACCTCTGCCGCCTTGTCCCCGAAAACCCCGGCGCCAGCCTCGGATTCGGCAAAAGCAATGAGCTGATCAATGGGCATCAGGTCTTCCTCAAGCTCCGCAATCAGATTCTTCGCCTGCTCTGCTTCCCTGTCTGTTCCAATGGCATCCAGCCATGCCTGCGCCGCTGCCTTTGCCTCCGCACAGCAGGAATGTGCGCTCATCATTTCTTTCACTTTTTCGATAACATATTCTTTTCCATTTTGACTCATTATTTTTTCCTCCTAGTCTAAGTCGCTGCGCGACAGCACTAAAGGGTAAAGTCGCTTCGACACACAAGTATTATTCAGCCTTCCGGCAGTTCGTTTTTACTGAATACTGCTATCCTGCCCCTTGTGGATATGCACATCCACCTGGTTAAAGGGAATCTCAATTCCTTCTGCGTCAAAGGCCAGCTTCACCGCCTCTGTCATTTCCCACTTTACATTCCAGTAATCCTCCGGCTTCACCCAGAAACGCAGCTTCAGAATCACAGCGCTGTCTGCCAGTTCGGAGACTACCGTCAGGCGCTCCTCTTCTTTCAGCACGCGTTCCTCCCTCTCCAAAAGCTCCATGCCTGTCTCTTTGGCCTTTTTCAAATCTGCCGTGTAGGAGATTCCCACATCAATGTCGAGGCGCCGCTTCTCCTGGGCCGTCACATTGATAAGGCTGTTATCCGCCAGTTTTCCGTTTGGAATAACGACCTTTCGGTTGTCCGGGGTCAGCAGGCAGGTGTAAATCATCTGAATCTCGGAAACCGTTCCCTCCAGGTCTCCCTGGATAATGTAATCACCCACCTTAAAAGGTTTCACCGCAAGCAGCAGAACGCCGCCCGCAAAATTGGCCAGACTGCCCTGAAGAGCCAGGCCGGCTGCCAGACCTGCGGAACCTGCCAGGGCCACTACGGAAGTAGTGTCCACTCCGAAACCGGAGGCTATGAGCATGACCAGTACGAAGTACAACAGGGCCTTCAGCAGGGAATCTATAAATTGTATCACGCCCACATCGGCCCCGGCGCGTTCCATGGAGCGGCGCACAATGCGGCGTAAAAGCCTGATGAGCCGGGAACCTATAAAAAATACGACAAGAGCCATCAGCACACGCAGGCCGAAGGCTACGACTCCCGGCAGATATTCGTCGATGTATCGTTGAAATCGGTCAATTTCCTCTGTGATTGCTTCTATTTCCTGCGGCGTATCCGTGTTCTCCAGCATGACGTTTCCTCTACTTTATTCTAAGATATGTTTATTTATTCCTGGAAGCTTTTTTTGTCCCCGGCCGGCCTTTCCTTTCTTTTTCAACTGCCTCTGTTTTTTCAGCCCCGGAGGCTTTTGCTTCTGCTGCGGCTGGTTCAGATTTCTCCGGTTTTGCTTCTGTCTTTGCTGCTTTTGCAGTTTTTGAAAGGGTTTCTGCACCCGCTGCCTTTTTCTTCTTTACCGGAATTTTCTCCGGCGTGCAGGAGAATACTGCAATACCCATAGGCGGAACGGTAATCTCAATGGAATTCTCCCGTCCGTCACACTCGGACTTTCTGGACAGCTTGGCCCGTTTATTCCGCACGTCGCTTCCTCCGAACATCTCGCTGTCGCTGTTGAAAATCTCCTTGTAACGCCCCTCAAACGGCACGCCGATTTTATGCTTCTCATAAACAAGAGGTGAGAAATTGCACACGATAAGCAGAGTCTCCCTGGCTTTCTTCGCCTTTCTTAAGAATACCAGCATATTTTCATTGGCAGAAATATTGTTGATCCACTCGAAGCCTTCCGGTTCATGATCCTGCTCATAGAGGGCCGGATGTTCCCGTAAAAAGGCATTCAAAGCCTTCACATAATCCCTCATATTACTGTGATCCTGATACTGAAGAAGCTCCCAGTCAAGGCCCGTATTTTCATTCCATTCTTCAAAAGGCGCATACTCCTGTCCCATAAAGAGCAGCTTTTTCCCAGGATGAACCATCATATAACCGTAGGCCGCGCGCAGGTTGTTAAGCTGCGAATCCCTGTCTCCCGGCATTTTCCCAACAAGAGATGCCTTACCGTGAACCACCTCATCGTGGGAGAGGCTTAAGATAAAGTTTTCACTGTAGGCATAAATCATGCTGAAGGTCAATTCTCCATGGTGGTAAGCACGAAATACCGGATCATAATGCATATATTCCATAAAATCATTCATCCAGCCCATATTCCATTTAAAATCAAAGCCCAGGCCGTCCTCTTCCACAGCGCCCGTTACCTTAGGCCATGCAGTAGACTCCTCCGCAATGAGAAGGGCGCCGTCCTTACGCTTTTTAAAAATAGAATTTAAATGCTTTAAAAACTCCACGGCTTCCAGATTCTCCTTGCCGCCGTAGATGTTCGCCACCCACTCCCCGTCATTCTTCCCGTAATCCAGATACAGCATGGAGGCCACCGCATCCATGCGAATGCCGTCTGCATGATAGACTTCCGTCCAGAACAGGGCATTCGCAATGAGGAAGTTCTTTACCTGAGGCCTTCCGTAGTTGTAGATCAAAGTACCCCAGTGGGGATGCGAGCCCTGCCTGGGATCCCAGTGCTCATAGAGGCAGGTTCCGTCAAAGGCGGCCAGTCCGAAAGTATCCCTCGGGAAATGAGCCGGCACCCAGTCCAGGATTACGCCTATGCCCTGGCTGTGCATGTAATCCATAAAATACATAAAGTCCTCCGGCGTTCCGTATCTGGCCGTAGGCGCATAATACCCCGTCACCTGGTATCCCCATGAGGCATCAAAGGGATGCTCCATCACCGGCATGAGCTCCACATGGGTATAACCCATTTCCTTCACATAGGGCGCCAGCTCCTTTGCAATCTCCCGGTAATTATAGAATTCCCGGCCGGATTCCTCCTCCGGTTTTTTCCAGGATCCTAAATGGATCTCATAAACCAGCATGGGGGACTTTTTATAATCCGTCTTTTTGCGCTGCTCAAGCCATGCCTTGTCCGTCCATGGAAAATCCGTCAAATCCCGGACGACAGACGCCGTATCCGGTCTAAGCTCGGCGCCGTTGGCATAAGGATCTGCCTTCAGCATAGTCAGCCTGCTCCTGGTTTTGAGTTCAAATTTATATTTTTCCCCCGGGAGCAGCCCGGGAATAAAGAGCTCAAAAATGCCGGAGTCCGAAATTCTGCGCATTGGGTGGCGGCGGCCGTCCCACAAATTGAAATCTCCTACCACGCTGACCCTTGCCGCATTCGGTGCCCAGACTGCGAAATAAACACCGTCCATATCGTCAATTGCCATGGGATGGGCGCCTAGTTTCTCGTAAATGCTGTAGTGTATTCCGGCCGCAAACTTGTCCAAATCCGTTCTCGTAAACACCTTCGGCGTAAAGGAATAGGGATCCGCAAGTTCTTCTTTTGTCCCATTGTCATACTCTACCATATAGGTATATTCCGGGAGCTTTCTTCCGGTCGGGATAAGAACAGCAAAAAAACCGCTCTCATCTACCTTTTCCATGGGGAAAGTCCGGCCGCTTCCGTATATGACCACCGTCATCTTCCTGGCCGTGGGCAAAAAAGCCTGAATCAGAATTCCGCCCCCTGCCCTGTGAGGCCCGAGTATTTCCTGCGGCTGATCCTCCTCGGAATAAACAATCGCCTCAATCCTTGGCCAATTCATCAAATCATACAATTTACTGTCCATGCTTTTTCGCTCCTTTCTATTAAAATCGCTGCGCGATGGCACTAAAGGGTAAAGTCACTTCGGCACACAGGTAATGAGAGGAACTTTCATTCGAAAGGGCACTCATGAAAGTTCCTCTCGTGCGCCTTTGCGACTTTACCATCCAGCAGAAAATATTTCCAATAAACTTTTGACAGTTCCGGCAGCATTCGAACAGTACACCCTCAATACTTACCTTATGATGTACACGCAAGGCCCGCTCCGATGAGGCCGTACTTTTTCAGCGCCAGATAGATTCCGTCCTCCCAGATGCTCTTTGTCCTGTATCTCGCTGCCTTAAGTACACTGTCCTCGGAATTGCCCATAGCCGTTCCGTACTGTACATATTGTAACATTTCCAAGTCGTTCGGCCCGTCTCCAAAAGCATATGTATCAGAATGCGGTATTCCCAGATATTCAATCAGCACCCTGATTCCCTCCGCTTTATTGATTCCGGCAGGCATCATCTCCACAAAAGGAAAGCTCTCATAGCGGACAATGGAAAAGTCCTTTTGAAGCTCCGGCATCAGCGCCTCAAATGCTTCCGGATCCGTAATTCTGGCCGATATTTTGTTGGCCTCATCTTTCTTTGGATCCATGTTTCTGATCCGTTTGGGAAACTCTTTGTGAAGCCTGTTCAGAACATTGTAAAAATCGGCTGCCTTTCCTTCCTTTCGATAGCTTAAATACTCCGGGCCCTCCAGAACCAGGGCACATCCTGCCGCCTCCAGACAAGGCACCGTCCGCTCCACGAGCGCGTGATCAAGAATCAGGTTGCGAATCACTTTTCCTTCATACTGCACATAGGTTCCGGCTCCCGCAATTACAGCCGGGAAATCCAGATCCAGAATTTCCGGAAATACACTTGCCATGGAGCGCCCCGTACAGACTGCCGGAATATGCCCCTGTGCCTTCAATAGCTTCAGAGCCTTCCTGGTGCTGTCCGGAATCCCCTTCCCCTGTTCAAAAATAGTTCCGTCAATGTCAAAAAAAACTATCTTCCTGTCTTTTTTCATAATGTCAAAAACTCCTCTTCCGAAATAATCGCCACGCCCAGCTCCTTCGCTTTTTTATTTTTAGAGGAACCGGAGGATGTATCATTGTTAATCAGATAGTCTGTTTTGCCCGTTACGCTTCCGGTCACCTTCCCTCCTTTCTGTTCAATCAGTTCCTTGAGTTCGCTGCGGTTGGAAAAATGCTTAAGACTTCCGGTGATAACAAATACTTTTCCCTTTAACGTCTGATGCTCCTCGTCTGCCCTCTCCTCCTGTGCAATGGTAAGCTCCGACAGAAGATTTAAAAAACGCCGCTTTTTTCCTTCATCCCGAAAATAGCTGACAAAGCTTTCGGCAATCACATCCCCCACTCTGTCAATAGCGGCCAGCTCCTCCGGGGAGGCTGCAAGCATGGCCTCCACCCGGTTATCAAATTCCCGGCAGATAAGCTTTGCCCCGGCCAGGCCGATGTTCGGTATACCCAGGCTGTAGATTACCTTAGCCAGAGTGGTGCTCCTGGCCTTTTCCACATTTGCCATAAGATTTTCGTAGGACTTTTCCCCAAAGCCTTCCAGGGTTACCAGTTCCTCCCGATGGCGTTCCAGGCGAAAGATATCCGCCGGCTCATGGATAAAGCCTTTTGCGATAAATTTTTCCAGGGTGGCCTCGGAAAGCCCCTCAATGTTCAGCGCATCCCGGCTGGCCATGAGTGTAAAGGACTTAATCTTTTTGGCCTCGCATTCCATGTTGGTACAGTACAGAGATTCTGCATCATTTACCTTGCGTATCTCTGTTGCGCCCCCGCAAACGGGACAGACCCCGGGAATCTCCACCGTATTGCTCCGCGTCTTGTTCTGCGCAATCTGAGGGATAATCATATTGGCTTTGTAAACCTCTATGGTATCTCCGATTCCAAGTTCCAGAGACCTTAAAATGCTGATGTTATGGACACTGGCCCGGCTCACTGTGGTGCCTTCAAGCTCCACCGGCTCAAAGACGGCCACCGGATTGATAAGGCCCGTCCGCGAAGGGCTCCACTCGATCTCCTCAAGCCGCGTTTCCCGGATCTCATCGGCCCATTTAAAGGCCATGGAGTCCCGTGGGAATTTGGAGGTACGGCCAAGAGATCTCCCATAGGAAATATCATCGTAGACGGCCACCAGTCCGTCGGACGGAAAATCATTTTCCGAAATATGATCCGAAAACCATCGGACGGTTTCTTCCAGGTTATCCTCTGTCACAACCCGGTACTCTACCACCTCAAAGCCCTGATCGCGAAGCCAGAGAAACTCTTTTTCGTGAGAATTTTCAAAATCCGCCTGCGATGCAGACACCAGGGAAAAGGCAAAAAAGTTTACATTCCGCTTCGCGGTTATTTCGTTGTTCAGCTGACGGACGGATCCGCTGCACAGGTTCCGGGGATTTTTGTACTTTGCATCCACATCCTCAATTTCCGCATTGATCCGGGCAAATTCCTCGTATCCGATTACGGCCTCTCCCCTGAGGATCAATTCGCCCCGGAAGGGAATCTGCAGCGGAATGTTCCGGAACACTCTGGCATTGTTGGTGATGACCTCGCCGACTTCTCCGTTTCCACGGGTAACGGCCTTAAAAAGCCGCCCCTCCCGGTATGTGAGGACAATCGTCAGGCCGTCCAGCTTCCAGGAAAGGAGTGTCTTGCGATCTCCGATCCATTCCTTCAGTTCCTCTGTGTCTTTGGTTTTGTCCAGGGAGAGCATAGGGCTTTCGTGCCGCTCCTTGGGAAGCTCGCTTAAAACCTCATATCCCACATGGGCGGTGGGGCTCCCCGACAGAGTCGTTTTGGTCTCCTTTTCCAGTGTCAGCAGTTCATCGTAGAGCTTGTCGTATTCATAATTGCTCATGATCTCCCGGGCTTCCTGATAGTATGCCCGGCCGGCCCGGTTCAGAAGTTCAACCAGTTCCCGCATTCTCGCCCTTTTCTCGTCCATTCCCTCTGCTTCCTTTCCTCATCCTGCGGAACCCCGGAGCAGTTCTAAAAGCTCCTTCAGTTCCCTGTCCGTCACTCTCCTCCAGGTGCCGGGGCGCATTCCCTTCAGCTCAATGTTCAGAACCCTCACCCTTTTCAAATGAGTCACCTGATATCCGAGGGCCTCGCACATGCGGCGGATCTGCCGGTTCAGTCCCTGGGTTAATATAATGCGGAAACTGCATTTTCCCAGCTTTTCTACCTGGCAGGGCCTTGTCATAGCATCCAGGAGCACCTCGCCCTTTTCCTCCTTGCGGATACGCACGCCCTTTGCCATCCGCTCCAGGAAAGCATCCGTCACCGGCTTATGGACAGTAACCAGATATTCTTTCTCATGGTAATTTGCAGCACGCATCATTTTATTGACCAGGCTTCCCATGTTGGTCATCAGAATCAGCCCTTCGGAATCCTTATCAAGGCGGCCGATTGGGTAAATACGGACAGGATAACCCACATAGTCCACGATATTGCGCTTTTCCCTCCGGTCAGTAGTACATATGACACCTGCGGGTTTGTAGACTGCGAGAAGCACTTCCTCCTCGCGCTCCATGGAAATGACTTTCTTTCCCACCTTAATCTCCTGCTCCGGACGCACGCGCATGCCGGTCACAGCTCTCCTGCCATCTACAGTGATACGGCCCTCCTCAATCATTCTGTCCGCCTCACGCCGGGAGCATACCCCGGACTCGCTTAAGAATTTATTTAAACGGATTTCTTCCATATGATATTTCCTTTCCTCTTTGTGCATTAAGGGAGCCTTAATTTCATTAGAAATACATTGGTATTGAACCTTATTATAGAGGATATTGGCAGGAGTTGCAAGGAAATTGCACTTGAATTAAAACGGATACCTTTTAATCCAGATACCTAAGCCCTTCAATCCCGCGGATACCAAGTCCCGGTTCCTGTGACACGGTAATGTTCTTTTCTTCAAATACGGAACCGCCCAGAATCGGATCCTCACTGCAGAGCACCGGACCATCCAGGTCAATCTTCGTAATAATGTTCCTGGCACAGGCAAGATGAACCGCTGCGTTCACGCTGATCTTCGCCTCCAGCATACAGCCAATCATACATTCCACGCCGTAAAGCTCCGCTGCCGTGGCAATCTTCAGCGCATTGTAAAGCCCTCCGCATTTCATCAGCTTGATATTGATAAGATCCGCCGCTCCCATCTGCATAATTTTAACCGCGTCTGCGGGAGAAAATACACTCTCGTCCGCTAAAACCGGCACATAGGAACGCTCTGTTACAAACTTCAAGCCCTCAAAATCATGGGCTGGCACCGGCTGCTCCACCAATTCAATTCCCAGGCCCTTTTCCTGCATCTGGTTCAAAAGACGCACTGCCTGTTTGGGACTCCATGCCTGGTTTGCATCAATGCGGATCTGCCGCTCCGGGCCGGCTGCTCCCCGCACTGCAGTCAGACGGGCCAGATCCAAATCCGGATTCATGCCTACTTTCACCTTCAGGGTATCATAGCCGCGCTCTACCGCATTCCTTGTATCCTCTGCCATGACTTCCGGATCATTGACACTGATAGTAATATCCGTCACAATTTTCCTGCGGCTTCCGCCGAAAAGTTTATAGACAGGAATTTTATAGAGCTGGCCGTACAAATCATACAGAGCCATGTCTACGGCAGCCTTTGCGCTGGTATTTTTTACAATGCATTTGTTTACCGCCTGCAGCAGCTCCTCAAAATCATCCACATCTCTGCCCATAATAGTTTTGATAAGGTGATCCTTAAGAGCTCCGATAATGGCCCCGGTAGTGTCTCCCGTTATGGCTCCGGTAGGCGGTGCCTCACCATATCCTACCTGTCCCGAATCTGTGTGAATCTCCACAATAACATCCTCCACACTGGAGACGGAACGCAGTGCCGTCTTAAATGGTACTCTTAATGGAACAGACAAAATTCCCAATCTTACTTCTGTAATCTTCATAACAATCTCCTTTCCTTGATCTGCACATGGTTTTTGTGCATAGAGGTATACCCGAAGGGTGTTTCCTTAATTCGCACACGTTTTTTGTGCATAATGGTATACCCGAAGGGTGTTTCCTTGATCTGCACATGGTTTTTGTGCATAATGGTATACCCGAAGGGTGTTTCCTTAATTCGCACACGTTTTTTGTGCATAATGGTATACCCGAAGGGTATTTTTTATTCCAGTTCCTCACACAGCAAAACCTCCTTGCTGCGTTCAAATTCTCCATACCGAAGCCCCCGGTCCGCTGTCTCTATCTCTCCGAGCTGGTTGTCATAAGGGTCAGCCCGCCAGTGCTCCTTGTCTATGGTAAACGGCGCCTGAAACGCATTGTTAGCTGCCATCCGGTATGCATCCAGATTGCCGAAATAGAACCGACGCCGCTCCTCATTCTCCGCCCTTACCGCTGCAGTCCCGTAGGACGGATCCGCATACAGCCACCCATAGGGCTCCACATAAAACCGTACCCAGTCATGGGCGCCGCAGAAATCCGGTTCCGCCGTCAGTCCGCTCTGCCAGCAGGCCGGAATCCCTGCACACCGGCACAGTGTCAGAAACAAGAGGGCAAAGACGCCGCAGTCTCCCGTAAAATTTCTTGCACAGGATTCCGCAATCTGTTCCAATCCAAAGTAAGCAGGCATGAACGTATATTTCATATGAAGGGTAATAAAATCATAAAACCGCCGGGCCTTTTCCAAAGGATCTGTAACTCCATCTGTAAGTTCTGCCGCAAGTTCCCTGATATAAGGCGTAAACAGAATATGCGGAGGCTCCTCGCCGGTAAAGAAATCCGGCTGTGCGCAGGCAGCCGCCAGACCCTCTTCCTGCATTTTATCTGCATCATGGTAACGTGCCGTATGCACATAAGAGTATTCCACATAAAATTCTCTGTTTTCCCTGAGATGTGTTTCCCAGCAGACAGTCCTCTGGGGCGCATCCTCCGGAGCCGTTATCCCCTCCGGCGGAAATACCTTCTCAATCACAATTTCACTCTGCTGTTCACAGGCCGCCGGAATCGGCAGATGGACACGCACAAACATTCCGGGCTCAAAAACTTCATCCTTCACGCGCACACCGGCCCGAATCCGGATACGGCTGCTTATGCTTCCTCTCTCCCTCATCAGACGGGCACTGCGATCCAGCCGTCCTTCTCCTGCCGTTCCCTTCCCTGCACTCTCCACGCCCGGAAGCCGCACGCCGGCCCGGACTGCGAATGCCGGTTCCGACTTACACATGCTCTGGAAAAAACGTCCGAAAAAACGCCTTTCTCCATTCAGATAAATCCATCCAATCTTTCCGGCATCCACACGTTCCTCAAATTCTTCTTCCGAAAAATCAGAGATATGTTCCCGGACAACGGCCAGAGCTTCCTCCTTTGTGTAGGGATAATCCTCCGAACGGCGCAGGAGCATCTCTCTTTGGGCTGTCAGACACTGCCGCAGCGGATCCGGCAATGCGTCCTTCGCCAGACGCTTATCAATCAGACTTACTGCTCCCTCCACATCGCCATAGAGCTTACGCTGCAGAATATCATCCGGCAGCCCCACATGAAGATAACGAAAATTCTCATTCACTTTCATGGCACCCTCCATATAAAACAGTGGTTCTCCGCCCACCTTCTCAAGGACGAAGAACCAGCTGAATCCAATCCTGTGTAAATACAATCCGGGAATGCGCCATCTGTCAAAATATCTGAGACGCTTTCCTCCCCTTTAAATGAACATCTGCATCAGATATCCCATGGCAAGGCCGCAGAAATTGCCGATGGCCGCTCCCAGAACTCCCATCAGTACACCGATACCGGCATAGGATGGATTGTAGGCGGATGCAACGATAGGCGCCGAGGCGCTTCCTCCGATATTTGCCAGAGACGCAGTAGAAACCATACAGCAGTCCCAATGGAACAGCTTGGAAAGCAGATACATCACTGCCACATGAATAATCATAACCACAAGTCCGGCCACGATCCACAGAGGAGCACTCACCAGATCCACCAGCGTGGCGGTAGATGCCAGCAGGGATACAACTGCATACAGATAAATATTGGACAGTTCTTCCACAGCCGGAAGCTTTCCAAGAGGGCTCAGTGCGCAAATCAGACCAAGAACCGTCACGAATACAGTGGTCAGGGTTCCCTTGTCAAACATGGCAAGGCCCACTTCCTTGAGTGCCGTATTGCCGGCCGCGCCCACCATCTGTGCAATGGCGGAAACCATCAAAGACAGGCCGATCAGGAAAATCCAGTCACTTGCCGATGCTCTCTTCTTCTCTTTTTCAATCTCTGCATTGGCTGCGTCCGCAACCTCCTGCAGCTTGGAGGTATCGGCCTTCACGGACTTGTCCCACTTGCCTGCATAGCGGACCATAATCAGCAGCAGGGCAATCCACACGGAATAGTAAACCGTATCTACTGCCAGGGCACAGCCGTAAGCGCCGGGATCAATGGTAAATGCCGCTTCCATAGCCGCCATATTGGCAGAGCCGCCGATCCAGGAGGCACACAAAGCCGCCATGGCGCCCCAGATAGTCTCACCGCCTCCCAGAGCTCCTTTGAACGCCAGAAACGCAATAAAGAACCCAAGCATAATGGAAAGGGCGCCGCCCATAAAGATAGCTGCCATCCGTCCGCCCAGCTTTGCCAGCTTCCGGATATCGCAGCGCAGCAGCATAACAAAAATCATGGCATACAGAAGGTTATTCTTCAGCACGCCAAAGGCGGCGGAACATCCCTCCGAATCAAACATGCCGATAGTGCAGAACAGCATATTCAGCACATAGATCCACACAAGCGGCGGAATATAATTGAACACCTTCCACTTGGTATACTTCTCCGCAGCAAGCAGAATACCTGCCAGAAACATCAAAAACGCTATGTAGGTAAAACCGTTTTGAATCATAACTCCACTCCCTTCATTTTTGCAAAATGCACATTTTTTTTTGTAAAACAAGCAACACATTGGTATAATTATACAACAGTCTAATCACATGTGTCAAGTTATGATTCAAAAAGCTTTTCAAACCTTTTTATTCTGGGTTACTGTTCACTTTGTGACCAGTAACACGCTTCGCAAGATCACAAGGAATCCACCAAGCAAATCTTGGTCCCCCTTATGATAACTGATGCACAGAAACCGCAGCTTAATTTTTCAGCCGGAAACGGCTCACCATTTCCTTGAGCACTGCGGCCTGGCCTGACAGCTCCTCGCTTGCAGCCGCACTGGCCTCCGCCGTAGCCACATTTGTCTGGACAACCGTGGAAATCTGTTCGATTCCGCTGGTAATCTCTGCAGCACTGGCATCCTGTTCCTTTGTGTACTCTGCAATTCCGTCTACAAGGCTGCTCATTTTGTCCGCGTCATCCACCACGGCCATCATAGATTCCGCCGTCTCTCTGGCCGCACGGACACCGTCCTCCATGGCGTCTACGGTCTGGCTTAGCAGAACCGTCGTCTCCCGGGCGGCCGCAGAAGATTTTCCAGCCAGATTCCGGACTTCGTCTGCCACTACTGCAAAACCCTTTCCGGCCGCACCGGCACGTGCAGCTTCCACGGCCGCATTCAGCGCCAGAATATTCGTCTGGAATGCGATGTCCTCTATAGTCTTCACAATCTGGTGAATCTGTGTGGACTTGTCGCTGATCTTCTGAATCACCTCTGTCATATTCTGCATCTTCTCGTTGCTGGAAAGAAGGCCGCTTTTCAGTTCTCCGGAAATACGGCTGGCTTCCTGCGCTCCCCTGGCCACCTTGTGGACACTGTCGGATACGGCGCTGATATGCCCGGCCAGAGTCTCCACCTCCGCTGCCTGCTCATTAGACCCCTGGGACAATGAGACAGCACCGCTCGATACCTGCTCCGCTCCGGAGGCCACATCGCGTGAGGACGCCTGCAGCTGCCCCATAGTTCTGTTAAGTTCCCGTGAAATCTCATCCAGGGCAGTCTTTATTTTCTCAAATTCGCCCGTATATTCCTTTTCCAGGGTAAAAGCGAGATTTCCTCCCGCAATTTCCCGAAGTTTTTCCGAAATCTCATTGATATATCCCACGTAATCCCGAAGCCGGACAGTTACCCGGTTAAAGTCGTCGGCCAGTACGCCCAGCTCATCTCCGGATTGATAGTGAATGCTCTGCTCCAGCTCCCCTTCCGCAATCCGGGTGGCCGCCCGGCTCAGCTCTTTTACCGGGATACCGATCATGCGCCGAACCAGAATCACAATCAGGAGGATCAGCACCACAATAGCTGCCCCCGCAATCAGAAGCATGCTTAATGTCAGCTGCAGGAGTTCCTTCAGCACTTCTGTCCGGGATACGTATGCAACTGCCGCCCAGTTACTGCCGGGTATGTTCTCCACCTGGATATAAGTATTATTTTCAAGAGTCAGCCCCGTCTTTCCTGCCCGTATCTGCTCCGCCGCATATG
Organism: Lachnoclostridium sp.; assembly: GCA_021770065.1. Lineage (GTDB taxonomy): Bacteria > Bacillota > Clostridia > Lachnospirales > Lachnospiraceae > Laedolimicola. The sequence continues at coordinate 79,554 of JAETRR010000005.1, forward strand.
TATACATGGATCCGTCAGCTTCACTGAGTTTCTTTCCCGTAATTTCCTTATCTTTATGCCCGATGATGGTGTCTGTCTGTGTATCAACCAGAAAGATTCCGCCTGTTTCCTCAATCTGCACGCCGCTGACAATCTGGGATATGGAATCCAGGTAAACGTCCGCAGCCGCAACGCCGCGCACCTCCCCGGCAGAATTCTTTAACACACCGGATGCCCCCACTACGTAGGACTGGCTGTCCTCATCAAAATATACATCTCCAAGTATAAAATCCTCGGATTTGATTCCATTCTGGTACCAGCTCTTTGTCAGGGCATCGAAATCCGGTCCCGGTACAAAAGAAGCGTGGTACAGGGAACCGTCCGTCAAAGCCACATAAAGTCCGGCCGGATATGCCGCATTCTGATCTACGGTATGCTTAATATAGTCCGTCATTTCCGGAATGTCCATATCTTCATACTCAATAGTATCCCGCTGAGTCTCCAGCATGGCCAGCGTACCGTTCATCCAGGCTCTCGTTTCCTGAATCATCTTATCGGTAGTTGTCCTGAGCATATCCTCGCTTTTCTCCAGTAATGCCTGAGACATCTCAACATAGACTATCCCCAGCAGCACTGCCACTGCAATAACAACACTCACCACAATAGCCGCGGCAAGCTTCCCCGTAATTCCCATTCCTCTGCGCACTGCGCCGGAACGGATTTCCTTTTCTTTGGTTGATCTCATCATCCGATTCCCCCTGCCAGTAATTTACTGTATTTATTGTAGCAGGCAGTGATGGGAAATGCAATCAGATATTTACAACATGGACCGGCTTTCCTTTCAAAAACGCCTCCAGATTCGCTGCAGCCGTATCCATAAGCCTCTGGCGGCTCTCCCTGGAAGCCCAGGCAATATGGGGCGTAATCAGACAGTTTTCTGCCTTCAGAAGAGGATTTTCCGGCCGGATGGGCTCTATTGAAACCACGTCCAGACCTGCGGCAGATACTTTGCCGCTGTTCAGTGCATCGGCCAGATCCTGTTCTGCAATCAGCTGCCCCCGTCCGGTATTTAAAAGAATTACGCCGTCTTTCATTTTAGCGATGGTTTCTTTACATATCATCCCTTCTGTTTCCGGAAACAGGGGACAGTGAAGGGATATTACATCTGCCTGCCCCAGAAGCTCCTCCAGCTCTGCATAACGGCAGTTCTCCGCCTCAAGTTCCGGCCTTCTGCGGGGCCCGTACGCCAGCACCTTCATGCCAAAGGCCAGGGCCAGCCTGCCCACAGCCTGGCCGATACGGCCGAATCCGATAATTCCCATGGTCTTTCCTGCCAGTTCAATCAGCGGAAAATCCCAGAAACAGAAATCCTCACAGGAGCTCCAGCGGCCCTCATGCACTGCCTGGCTGTGATGGGCCGCATGATGGCAGATCTCCAGCAGAAGGGCAAAGGTAAACTGTGCCACTGCATCCGTTCCGTAAGAGGGGATATTACACACAGGAATCCCCCGCTCCTTTGCCGCCTGAATATCAATCACATTATATCCTGTCGACAGTGCCCCTATATAGCGGATCCCCGGACAGGCTTCTATGGTTTCCCTGGTCAGGGGAGTCTTGTTGGTAATTACGATTTCCGCATCTTCGATACGCTTTTGTATTTCTTTCTCATCTCCGACGGGTGTCCTGTCATAGACCGTCACATCCCCAAGCCGCTCAAATCCGTCCCAGCTCAAATCGCCGGGATTCTCCGTGTAACCGTCCAGAATTATAATTTTCATATGCAATGCCTCTCCTTTCTTCACTTTTCAACCCGAATCCAATATTTATAATGCTCCGCCTCTTCAGACAGATCTTAAAAGGGGCTGTCGGGAAATAAGACAGCCCCTTTTTCACAAAACGCAATCATCAAATACACTGCGGCATTGCCAGCAGCTGCTGCTTTATACGACTCCCTGTGCCAGCATTGCATCCACTACTTTCTCAAATCCGGCAATGTTTGCTCCTGCTACATAGTTTTTGGCAAAGCCGTAACGCTCTGCTGCATCCGCCATATTGTGGCAGATATTTACCATGATACCCTGAAGCTTTGCATCTACCTCATCGAAGGTCCAGCTCAAGCGCTCGCTGTTCTGGGACATCTCCAGCGCGGAAGTTGCCACGCCGCCCGCATTGGCTGCCTTGCCCGGCGCAAACAGGATTCCCTGCTCCTGCAGATATTCGGTTGCCTCCATAGTGGTCGGCATATTGGCTCCCTCTGCCACTGCGATTACGCCGTTGGCTGCCAGGGCTTTTGCATCCTCCAGATGAAGCTCATTCTGGGTTGCGCACGGAAGTGCCAGATCCACCTTTACGGTCCATACGCCCCGTCCCTCATGGTACTCAGAATTCGGACGGTAGTTCTTATATTCGGTCAGCCTTGCCCTTCTAACCTCTTTGATCTCCTTCAAAGCAGCCACATCGATGCCTTCGGGATCGTATACCCAGCCGTTGGAATCGCTGCAGGTTAATACCTTCACTCCAAGCTGCTGTGCTTTCTGGATGGCGTAGATAGCCACATTTCCGGATCCGGATACGGCTGCCGTCTTGCCGGCAATGTCAATGCCGTTCATTTTCAGCATTTCCTGTGTCAGATACAGAAGCCCGTAGCCTGTTGCCTCTGTTCTGGCCAGAGAGCCGCCGTAGGACAGGCCCTTTCCCGTGAGCACGCCCTCATACCGTCCGGTAATTCTCTTGTACTGTCCGTACAGGTAGCCGATCTCTCTGGCACCCGTTCCGATATCGCCGGCCGGAACATCGGTGTTCTCCCCGATATATTTGCAAAGTTCCGTCATAAAGCTCTGGCAGAAAGCCATTACCTCACGGTCGGACTTGCCCTTGGGATCAAAGTCGGAACCGCCTTTGCCGCCGCCGATAGGCAGGCCGGTGAGGGAATTCTTAAAAATCTGCTCAAAACCTAAGAATTTGATAATACCCAGGTTTACGGACGGATGCAGACGAAGGCCTCCCTTGTAGGGTCCGATTGCGCTGTTAAACTGTACACGGTAACCGGTATTCACCTGTACCCGGCCCTTGTCATCTACCCAGGGTACACGGAACTTAATCTGGCGCTCCGGCTCAACCAGACGCTCCAGCAGGGCTTCCTTTCTGTACTTCTCCTCATTGGCGTCCACTACGGGTCTTAAGGAATTTAAGACCTCTTTTACCGCCTGATGGAACTCCGGCTCACTCGGATTTTTGGCGACTACCGCTTCAATGATCTCATCAACGTATGACATGTTCTCTCTCCTCCTTTTATAGCTTGCATAAATGCAAAAAAAGCGTACAAAAAATAGCAAAGCGTATGACACAGGCCATACGCTTATTTTTGACGCCTTTGTCGAAAATCATTATACACAAACCTGCATACTTATTGCAAGTGTTTTTATAAAAAAAATGAAAGCAATTTCTCAATTTCCCTGGCCACACCCTCCTGCTCATTGCTTAAGGCAATCCGATCCGCCGCTTCCTTTGCCTCCGGGCAGGCGTTTTCCATGGCAAAGCCGATTCCTGCCTCCATAAGCATGGTAATATCGTTGCTTCCATCTCCGAAAGCTGCCGTTTCTTCCTTTTTGATACCAAGATACCCCCTCAGGAACCTTAATGCCGCTCCCTTATTGGCCTCTCCCGTATTCACTTCAATATTATTAATCACAGAACTTGACACCGACAAATCAGAAAGCACCGCTTCCATATGCGCCAAGACACGCTTGCGCTCCTCCAAATCCGCAAAAAACAGCATCAGTTTCTGCACCGTCTCTTCTGATTCCAGAAGGAATGTCTTTAAATCTTCAACCGGCAGATAGATTCTCCGCATCATACGAAAAAGGGCCTGTCCGGGGGAATATGCTTCCATTTTTTCCATATCCGCCCTGCTCATATATGCCTTTCCATTTTTATAACAGCCAGTAATGGCTGTCGAGCTTTCGGACGCATCAAAAAATCGCAGAATTTCTTCCCGGTTCATCTCAGCTCTATGAAGGATCCTTTTCTCCCAGGCATCATACACCTGCGCTCCATTCGCACCAATCACATATCGAATAAATGGCAGTGTACGAATTTCTTCCGGCACGCCGTCATAGAGGCGCCCGGTAGCTGGAACCAGAAAGATGCCTGCTTCTGCCGCTTGGCTGAGAGCCTTTAAGGTCCGGGGAGTAAGCTCTTTATTATCCTTTAAAAGCGTGCCGTCTAAGTCAAAAGCAATTAATCTGATTGTATTCATTCTTTATTACTCCTTTTTTATAGTTCCCCATTTCTTTGTTCTGTCAGAAAGCAGGTAATTTCTGCCAGACGCGAAATCCGCAAAAAAGCTGTAGTTAAATGTATTCTTCCATTTCACTACAGCCTCTCGCTATAATTTTATCGGCTTATTCCGCATGGATCCCTTTTTCTTCCTCCTTAATTTCCCAATGAATCAAGAAGGTCAATGCCGCTCTCAATGCAATAATCCCGGCTACTGTGGCTATCTCTGTCCACTCCCGGACCACTACAGTACGTAAGATCTCACTGCCAAGCTTGAATTCCAGACCCATTGCCAATCCTTTTGCCAGTGTCAGCTTCGTATCCGGCTTTCTGCAGACATAGCTGTAAAAACCCCGGATACCGGACGCAATGATAATTCCCACGCCAATCAGTTCAAAAACAGGAATTGTGGCTTCTACCAGATAGTGCAGAACCTCTTCCAACATTCCAATCATAATTCTCCTCCGCCTCCCCTGTACTTGCACTATCATAGCACAGAAGGATTAAAAATGCAACGTCCCTGGAAAGCTTAAAAATAACCTTTTATTAATTATAATGCCAAAGCCGGTAACAGCTGTCAATCCTCCTCAATATGTTCCCGCCCCTGGTCAATAATTGTCCGCACATGGTTATCTGCCAGAGAATAAAAGATAGACTTTCCCTCCCGCCTGCTCTTCACCAGCTTATTTTGCTTTAATATCCGAAGCTGATGGGAAATGGCAGACTGCGTCATATGAAGGGCCTCCGCCAGATCGCAGACGCAGACCTCCGCCTCAAACAGCACAAACAGGATCCGGATTCTGGTGGAATCACCAAATACCTTAAAGAGCTCCGCCAGATCGTAGGCTTCCGTCTCCTCCGGCATCTTTTCCTGAACAATTTTTAATAAATTCTCATGAACCTCAAAGGTATCGCAGCAGCCCTCTAACTTTTCTGCCATCTCGCTACACTTCCTTTCTCAACTAACCAAGCTTTTTTACAAAGAGAGCCCGAATTGCATTAAGCACCGCAATCACCATCACTCCCACATCCGCAAAAATAGCCACCCACATATTAGCAATGCCAGCGGCCCCAAGCACCAGACAAATCACCTTGATTCCTATAGCAAAATAAATATTTTCATAGACAATCCGGATACATTTTCTGGCAATGCGGATAGCTGTGGCTATCTTAATGGGATCGTCGTCCATCAGCACGATATCCGCTGCTTCAATAGCTGCATCAGAGCCCAAAGCTCCCATAGCAATTCCAATATCCGCACGGGACAGCACCGGCGCATCATTAATTCCGTCTCCTACAAAGACCAGCTTCTCCTTTGACCCCTTCCGGTCAAGAAGCTCCTCAACTTTTGCTACCTTATCCGCCGGAAGCAGCTCGCTGTGTACCTCGCCAATACCAAGCTCCTTTGCAATCTGATCCGCAGCCTCCTTCCGGTCTCCGGTCAGCATTACCGTATTTTTAACCCCGGCCTTAGAAAGCTGCCTTATGGACTCTTTTGCATTAGGCTTTAACATATCGGCAATCAAGATGTGTCCTGCATATGTCCCGTCCAACGCCACATGAACCACTGTTCCGGGATGGTGACAAGGAACAAAATCAATTCCAAGCCGTTCCATCAGCCGATCGCTTCCCACTGCCACAGCCACATCATCCACCCTGGCTGTCACACCGTTTCCGCCGATCTCCTCAATCTCCGTTACCCGGCTTCGATCCAAAGGCTTTCCATAGGCTTTTTGCAGGCTCTTACTAATAGGGTGAGAAGATGCACACTCCGCAAGAGCCGCATATTCCAGCAGCCGCTCCGTATCAATCGTACTGTGGTGAACCCCTTTCACCTCAAATACGCCCTGTGTCATAGTCCCAGTCTTATCAAAGACCACCCATCCCGTCTGCGACAAAGCTTCCAGATAATTGGAACCCTTTACCAGAATACCGGCCTTGCCCGCTCCCCCGATACCTGCAAAAAAGCTTAAGGGAATACTGATTACAAGCGCACAGGGACAGCTGATAACCAGGAAAGTAAGCGCCCTGTAGATCCAGGTTCCCCACTCAGGTGCGGTTCCCAGAACCAGCAGCCGTACAAGAGGCGGACATACAGCCAATGCCAGGGCCCCATAGCACACAGCCGGCGTATAATATCTTGCAAATTTCGAAATAAAGTTCTCGGATCTGGACTTCTTGGCGCTGGAATTCTCCACCAAATCCAGAATCTTCGATACGGTAGATTCTCCAAATTCCTTTGTGGTTTGAATCTTCAAAAGCCCGGTCATATTGATACAGCCGCTGATGACCGCTTCTCCCGCCGAGGCTTCCCTGGGAAGGCTTTCTCCTGTAAGAGCGCTGGTATTTAAGGTGGAAGCACCCTCCACAATCACACCGTCAATAGGAATCTTCTCTCCCGGCTGCACTACAATCAGGGTTCCGACCTCCACCTCATCCGGATCCACCTGCTCTAAAGCGCCGTCCTTCTCCACATTGGCATAGTCGGGACGGATATCCATCAGTTCGCTGATATTCCGCCTGCTCTTTCCCACGGCATAGCTCTGGAACAGCTCCCCGATCTGATAAAACAGCATAACCGCTGTTCCCTCCTGATAATCTCCCAGCAGGATGGCGCCTACCGTAGCTGCTGCCATAAGAAAATTCTCATCAAACACCTGACGGTTCCGAATCCCCTTAAAAGCCTTTTTCAATATATCATAGCCAATCACCAGGTAGGGGATCAGGTAAAGCCCAAACCGCAGATATCCCGTAACCGGAAGTAAGCTTAAAATAATCAAAAGCAAAAGCGCTGCTATAATGCGAGTAAGCATTTTTTTCTGTTTCTTATTCATTTTCTGCTCCTATTTAAATCACTGCGTGATAGCACTAAAGAGTAACGTCGCTTTAACTTTACTATAAAAAGATCTCGCAGTCGTCCTCCACCTTCCTGCAGTTCTTAAGTACCTCCTGCATCACGGCTTTCGGCTCTGCTCCTTCCTCAAACTCCACCACCATCTTCAAGGTCATAAAGCTCACGGCCGCATCCTTCACGCCCGCCGTCTTCTTAGCGGCTTCCTCCATCTTATTGGCACAGTTTGCGCAGTCTACATCAATTTTATAAGTTTTCTTCATGGTATCCGTCCTCCAATCAAAACATTTCTTCATATGAATAATTGTTCATATATTAGTTATATTATACCATAGAATTTTACTGTGTCAACCCATATTACAATATTTTTATCATTCCTCCTTTGCACGTTCAGAACAAAAGATAATTCTATCTTTTACTTCCTTTATTACGTCCGGCTTCACCATGTTAAACACATAGGCCTTTAATACCGCTTTATTTACCTTCTCATACACATGGTCAATCATATTCCTAAAGTATCCCGTTATAGACGGATCAAAATTTTTAAAAGACTGTTTTGTATCATCCGTCAAATATTTACTGGCCTCTCCTATCTGAGACGTATACATCGCACACAAATCAAATCCATATTGACTTTGATCCAAATTTTTCTCATTGCAGTTAAAATCTCTCAGTACATTTTTAATCTTATCTTGGTTCTGTAATATTTTCATTAGTAATTGAATGTCCTTACCATATGATTAATTCATAACCATTTTACTTCATTAATAATCGTTTTATAAACAGAATGCTCATTTTTAGGCAAGCCCAAAGAGACCGCAAAGCTATCCAGTTCTTCATCATCCTTTTTCAGCAAATCCAGCCATAACACATCCACAGGAATGCTAAATAAGCCTTTGATATAGTCAGCTATCTCAATCCGTCTGGAATCTCCATCAATAACCACATCAATATCACTGTCTGTCTTCGCTGTATCATTCCCATAAGAACCTGCCAGCCCTAATCGAATACCATCATATATCTTATATACACTGCTCAGCTTATCAAAAATTTCAGATACATTAACCATAAGACCAGCCCTCCTTACTTATTTTTATATTATACCGTAACCCAAAACATTTTACAATATTCCCGCTCCTTCTTGCATTTGCAATCTAAATTCGTGTCAAATCTAAGGCTTCATCTGAAAGATGCAAAACAGAGGAACTGCCATCAGAATAAATCTTCCATTCCATGCAACAGTCCCCCACAGATACTTTTAAACTTTTACAATTTTCCAATCAGTTATTTCTTCTTTTTCAGCATAGCCAGTATGGACTGCAATACAATAAAGAAGCAGAGCAGTGCCGCAATGGTAATACGTGTCCACCAGGAAGACAAAGTTCCCTGGAATGTAATAAACGCCTCAATGGTAGCCTTAATCAAAACTCCAAACAGCGTTCCAATCACATTTCCCACACCGCCCGTCAGGAGAGTTCCCCCAATAACTGCAGAGGCAATGGCATCCATCTCAAAGCCCTTGGCCTGCTCCACAAAGCCGCCCAGCGTATTCAGACAGAACAGAATGCTTCCCACTCCGCACAGAAAGCCATCCAGCATATACGCTTTCAGCTTAATCCGCCGTACATTCAGTCCCATCATCAGAGCGGACTGCTCATTACCGCCGACCGCATAGATGCTGCGCCCGAACTTGGTGTACTTCAGCATAATAAATGCAATCACTAAAAGGATCAGCGCAATGACTACCGTAGGATAGATATAGGGATAGATCATTACCCCTTTCTTGTTCATATGGCCGCCGATGGGCAGATAAATCTTCATCTTTGCCCACGCCATAAACATCTCATTGCTGATGCTAATCATATCCTTAGAGATAATAGCCGTCATTCCTCTGGCAAAGAACATACCTGCCAGAGTAACAATAAAGGGCTGGATATCCATATAGGCCACAAGAAAGCCCTGAACCAGTCCAAATACAACTCCCGTAATAAGTACGATAAGAACTGCCGGAACAGCACCCATACCTGCTTTCTCCATCATCCAGGCCAGCATCATGCAGCCCATAGCCACAAAGGAACCCACACTGATATCAATGCCGCCTGTAATCATTACCACAGTCATCCCGATGCTGATGACAATCAGTCCCGCATTGGAGATAAACAGGTTCAGAAAATTCTGCATCTTTGCAAAGCCCTGATCTTTAAAAATCACACAGCCAAGGATATACATCACAAAAAACAATGCAATCGTAATCAAAAGAAGAAAACCCGTCTGATTCAGAGTACGTTTCTTTTTCATCTATGCCGCCTCCTTTCCTTCAACCCTGCCCGCTTTTTTCTGGGCAAGAGACTTTCTCCATCTTGCAAAGCCCGGAGACTGAAGCGTTACAATAATCACCACTACGACTGCCTTATACACCGGAATCTGGTCAGAAGAAACATGCATGGCGTACAAAGTTGTGGTAAGAGCCTGAATCGTGTAAGCGCCGATTACGGATCCGGCGATGGAAAATCTTCCGCCGCCCAGTGAGTTTCCGCCGATAGCTACTGCCAGAATGGCATCCAGCTCCATATTCAGGCCAATGTTATTGGCATCTGCCGAATAAATGCGGCTGGAAGCAATCAATCCGGAAAGCCCGGAACAGAAACCGCAGTAAGCATATGTCAGGAAAATAATCATAACAGCCTTAATTCCCGTAAGGCTGGAAGCTTTCTTATTGATTCCGACAGACTGGATATACATTCCAAGAGCCGTCTTTTTCAAAAGCAGGGCTGTCAGCGCCACAACTATAATGGACACAATAAAAGGCGCCGGAACAGGAAATCCCGGAAAAGAAGATCCCAGGGTCTTATAGCTGTCCACACGCACATAAGTAATCTGCCCGTCCGTAATAAGCTGGGCGATTCCCCGTCCTGCCGTAAACATAATCAAGGTTGCTACCATAGGCTGAATATTCAGCTTCGCCACAAGCACTCCATTAAAACAGCCAATCAGTGTTCCCACAAGAACAGCCGCAAGGAAGCCTAAGATCAGCGGATTGGCATAAGCTGTAGCCGCCCGTTCTCCTCCGGTCAGCACATTACAGCAGACAGCCGCACTGACTGCCATAATTGCTCCCACAGAAATATCCGTTCCCGCAGAAGCCGATACTACCAATGTCATACCTACTGCCAGAATTACCAGCTCAGATGCCCGGTTGATAATATCAATCAGGAAGCCATACAGCACGCCGTCCCGGATCTCAATGGAAAAGAAGTCCGGTCTTGTGACAAGATTGATAAGGAGCACCAGAGCAAGACAGAATATCGGCAGAAACAACCGTTTTGATGTTATATTTTTCAACGTTTTATTCATCTTACAGCCCTCCCGCTATGGTCGACATAATTGTTGACTGGTTCATTTCCTCTCCACTGAGCTCTCCTACTTTGCTTCCGTCGCGCATAACCACCATGCGGTCGCAGGTACGAAGCATCTCCTCGATCTCAGAAGAAATAAACACGACTGCCATACCCTCTTTCGCCAGCTTCACCACCAGCTTTTGAATCTCCGTCTTGGTTCCAACGTCAATTCCTCTGGTAGGCTCGTCAAGAATCAGAAAATCCGGATTGGTCAGAAGCCATCTTCCAATAATCACCTTCTGCTGATTTCCTCCGGAAAGGGACTTAATGGGAGTCTCCCGGCCGGCCGTCTTAATCTGCAGCATATCAATATATTTGTCCGTGAATTCCTCCTGCTGCTTTCTGCTTAAAAGATGGAACATCCCCCGTTTTGCCTGAAGAGCAATGATCAGATTTTCTCTCACGGAAAGATCTGCAATGATTCCCTCGTTCTTCCGGTCCTCCGGAAGATAGGCCATTCCCTCATACATGGAATGAATGGGATGCTTGGCGGAAAGCTTCTTTCCTTTTACCAGCAGTTCCCCTTCATCTGTCTTCTCCGCTCCGTAAAGCACACGGACTGTCTCAGAGCGGCCGGATCCTAAAAGCCCGGTAAAGCCCACTACCTCGCCTTTATGTATCACCAGATCAAAGGGCTTGATATAGCCTTTCTTCCCTAGTCCTACGGCCTTAATCACAATATCCTCTTCCTTAAAGGAAGTCTCCTCCCCGCCCGTCTGCTTAATGGCCGCCAGATCGTCAAAATCTTTTCCCATCATTTTCGCCACAAGCTGTACTCTGGGAAGCTCCGCAGTGGTAAACTGGCCAATCAGCTGGCCATTTCTTAAGACAGTAATCTTATCGCAGACCTCATAAACCTGCTCCAGAAAATGGGTGACAAATATAATTCCTACTCCCTCGCCTTTCAGCCTGCGCATAAGCCGGAAGAGCTTCTCCACCTC
>JAETRR010000061.1 GCA_021770065.1 Lachnoclostridium sp.
GGTAAAGCCGCAAAGGCGCACGAGAGGAACTTTTATGAGAGCTTTTTCGAATAAAAGTTTCTCTCAATACCAGTGTGTCGAAGCGGCTTTACCCTTTAGTGCCATCGCGCAGCGATTTTAAATAGGAGGAAGATTTTTATGAGGAGAGTAAAATGGGGTGTTTTGGGTACGGCGTATATTTTTGAGAGAGATATGGCGGAGGGGATGAAGCAGGCGGAGAATTGCACGTTGTATGCGATTGCGGGCCGCAGTATGGAAAAGGCGGAGGCTTTTAAGGAAAAATACGGCTTTCAAATGGCTTATGGAAGCTATGAGGAGCTGCTTTCCGATCCGGAGGTGGAGGCGGTTTATATTCCGCTGCCCAATACTATGCATTATGAGTGGACGATTAAGGCTTTGAAGGCGGGAAAGCATGTTTTGTGTGAAAAGCCCCTGGCGCCTACGGAGGAGGAAGCACGGAAAATGTTTGAGACGGCCCGGGAGCATCATGTTTTTCTGATGGAGGCTTTTGCTTATCAGCACAGCCCTTATCTTGCAGAGATAAAGAAGGAACTTGAAAACGGAACTATCGGGGAGGTCCGCTATATGGAGGCGGCTCTGATTACTTCCGATTATGTGGAAGGAAATATCCGCATGCGCAGGGAAACTTTAGGAGGCAGTACCTATGATCTGGGGGTTTACTGCAATAGCCTGATTCTCCGCATGCTTGGAAGGGAACCGGAGAAGATACAGGCAGTCAGTTCTTTTTCCGGGGAGGGCGTGGATATGTATACGGCAGTTCTGATGGAGTATGAGAATGGGATGCGTGCCAGTTTTGACTGTGGTATGGTGCTTGCAACGGAGAAGAACTCTGCTCTGGACAGGTTCCAGATTCACGGCACGAAAGGGTCAATTGAAGGGGTGAAGTTCGGGTTTAATGTGCCGGGGGAGCTGAGTTATATGGTGCGTAAATTTGAAGGCGGAGAAGAGCTGAAAACCGTGTCGGTTCCGCAGAATTACCGGCTGGAGGTGGAGCAGCTCGGGAGGTGTATTACGGAAGGTGAGCAGCCTTTTGTGACGGAGACGTTTTCTCTGACGAATGCCCGGATCATTGACCGGATTTTAAAGTGTATCGGTTATTCTGCAGTGTAAAAAGAAGCAGCCGGGATTCCTCTGCTGCTCAGATGATCAAAGAGGGGACTGCCGCGGGGTATTTGACTGCGGCAGCCCCTTCTTTTATGGATTCCTTTAATTTTATGCCGGTAATGTCAGATTACCCCTTTCATTACCAGTACGGAAACAGCACAGGTAACAAACAGGAACAGGGAAAATACAATTACGCCCTTAGAACCTCCGGTCTGTTCCGAGGCGGACGGCAGTGCAAGCTTTGCTTTCCGAAGGGCCGTTACTACGGGTTTGTAGAAGAGAAGCGTGATAGCCATATTCAGGCCGCCCTTTAACAGGTTGAAGGGAAGGAATGCGGGAAGCAGCATGGCGGCAACGGCCTCTCTGGGGTAGCCCATATAAATGGGTACAAGGAAGTAATTCCATAAAAGCATTACCACAACCATCACGCCGCAGCCGGCAAAAAGCCCCAGCATGGCTCCGGATTTTGTATGCTTTTTCTTATAGATAAAGGCGGCCGTGCAGGCGAAGCTGCAGCTTGACAGGACGTTCATTACAAAGCCGATGATTCCCGTGTCGCTGGCTGAGAGCATCTCGATAAAAGAAACCACAACAGCGATGATAAAAGAGGCAAACGGACCTAACAGGAAACCTCCGATGGCAATCATCACATCCTTGGGGTCATACTTGAGAAACAGGACTACCGGTATGCGGCCTATGAGCATCAGGGCATAGGAGATGGCACAGAACATGCCGATTAAAGCGATTTTTTGAGTTTTTTGGTTCATTGTTATTCCTCCATTCCGATTTTGCAGTACCTTATATACTGCAGGTTTAAAACTGTATTATGATCCTTTTACCGCTTTTAAGTCGGATCATAACAAAAGACACCTAAAAAACGTTCGTCTTCCAGGTGTCGTTATTATCAGAATAAAAAGCAATACAACAAAAACTCTGCCGAAATAATTCTGACTTTCTACACATCTTCTTTCATCCAGACTATACTGTCGGTTTTGGAATCTCACCAAATCCTGATTTGAACCTGAAACCTGTCTGGAAAATGCAGTCTGCAATCTTTTTCCAGGCCGTTCCTGCCAAATCCTGCGTATATACGCTCGCGGACTATACCGCCGATCGGGAATCTCACCCTGCCCCGAAGACTTTCCGTATTCAAATGTCGGACTCATTATAACAATGTGTGCTGTGATTGTCAATCCCAAAAAACGGATTTTACAATTGTTTACAAATATTTAAATATTTGAAGCCGCTGTTACTGAAAAAATTTTTTGCGGATATCTTCTGCCGGCATGTCCTGCCCGGTCCAGAGCTGAAAGGCCAAAGCCCCTTGATGGAGCAGCATATAAAGGCCGTTAAACGTCATGCAGCCTTGTTCCTTAGCCATATGTAACAGTTTTGTCTCCCTGGGATTATAAATCACATCCCCCACTGCCAAATCGGGATGAAGCATGGAAGGCGTAGGAATCAGGCAGGCGTCGGTTTTTGGAGCCATGCCAACAGAAGAAGCGTTGATGAGGCAATAGCTCTGTTCGAGACTCTTGGAAAGCTGCGTATGATCTTTTAAATCATACAGATTCAAAAGGCAGGCAGTCTTGCTGCGTATGAGATCCGCCTCCCGCTCTATAAGCTTCGTAGAAGCACTTTCCGTCCGGGCGAAAATATCTATGGAGTACACGCCGTCCAGAGCGGCTTGAGCGATAATAGAGGCAGCAGCCCCTCCGGAGCCAAGAATGGTCAGTCTTTTTCCGGCCGGGTGAAGTCCGGCGTCTGCCATAGACTGTATAAAGCCGTAGCCGTCCGTATTGTCACCGTGAAGAACACCGTCACGATTTACAACTGTATTTACGGATCCGGTGAGAAGAGCCGTGTCCGATAGAACGTCCACTCTCTGGTGCATCAAGCGCTTCAGCGGCATGGTGCAGTTCCACCCGGCGGCTCCCAGGGCCGCAAGGCCGTCGACAGCCTTTAAAAAGGTATCCTCCGTCACATCAAAGGCCAGGTAAGCGTAGTCAAGCCCCAAAAGCCGGAAAGCTTCGTTGTGCATGGCCGGAGAAATGCTGTGCCCTACGGGACTTCCCAAAAGCCCGGTTAGTTTTGTTTTTCCGGTAATCATATCTTTCATAGGAAATGCCTCCAAAAGAAAAGTCTTTTGGTTCATGCTATAGGAGTTTTGAAAAAAAGTCAAGGAGAAGAGGGCCGGGTTTTCTACAGCCCCATATACTGTGTTGCGATTGCTTTGTGACCAGTAACTGTACTGTAACTGAGACGTGTATAAAAAAAGTTGTATAAAAAAAGAAACAATGTAGAAGATATTTGCACTGGAAAGAGCGCTCGATTTATGGTATATTGGTATAAGATTTGCGAATCAATTTGATAGGAAGGTGATCAATTGGAAAACTATACGAAGTATAAGTTGAAAAGCAATGATGAGTTGTCCTCCTTACTGGAGGATAAGGATCAGCTGTTCCTGATTGCATGTAACAAGTGCTTCAAGGAATTTGAGACTGTTGACGAGCCGGATTGTGAGGAGTTTGAGAAGCTGGCTGCTGCTCAGGGAAAGACAATTACGGGCAGCTTGAAGGTTGACTTTTTGTGCAACAAGATCCAGACAGAAAGGAAACTGCAGGGCCTGATTCCGGAAGGGACGAAGAACATAGTTGTGATCTCCTGCGGACTGGGCGTTCAGACTGTTGCAGGTATGGCGGACAAGCCCGTATATGCGGCTGCCAACTCTCTGAATTACAGAGGGCATCACGGCATGGCCTTGACGAAGAAAAACTGCGGCGCATGCGCACAGTGCTACTTGAATGTGACGGGCGGTATCTGTCCCGTGGTTGACTGCTCCAAGAGCCTGTTAAACGGACAGTGCGGAGGCGCAAAGAACGGCAAATGCGAAGTGGACAGCAGCAAGGACTGTGCATGGGAAAAGATATATGAACGTCTTAATAAGCAGGGACGCCTTGAGGAATTCCTGGCCCAGCCGGTACAGCTCCGTGATTACTCCAAGATCAATCATAAAGTGATTCAGGATTACGTAAAATCTATCCGTGAGAACCGTCTCGCAGGCTATTACGGCGGCGTACATCCCCTGGAACACAAGGAATTTACCGAGGATCTTGCACTGCAGCGGTTCCCGGAACCGGAGGTTGTGGTGATTCCGTTATCTATGCATGCAGGCGCTCCGGCTAACCCGGTTGTAGAGGTTGGCGATACCGTTAAGGTGGGACAGAAGATTGGAGAATCGGCAGGATTTATCAGCAGCCCCATTCACTCCAGTGTCAGCGGAACCGTAACGGCAATCGAGGTACATAAGCATGCCACAAGAGGAGAGTGTCTGTCCGTAGTTATCCGTTCCGACGGGAAAAATACGCTTCATGAGTCCGTGAAGCCAAATAAGGATCTTGACAGCCTGACGCCGGATGAGATTGTGGATATTGTCCGGGAGGCGGGAATCGTAGGCATGGGCGGCGCAGGCTTCCCGACATCCGTAAAATTGAAGCCGCCGAAGCCTATTGATACCGTTCTGCTCAACGGCTGTGAGTGCGAACCCTATCTGACTGCGGACCACAGAGTGCTGCTGGAGTTTGCAGATGATGTGATTTTCGGCCTTAAGGCGATTGTGAAGACCGTGGGCGCAGAAAAGGGCATTATCGTCATTGAGGACAATAAGCCCGATGCCATCGAATTATTGACGGCTAAGACGGCGGATATCCCTGAGATTGAAGTGGTTACGGCTAAGACAAAGTACCCTCAGGGTGCTGAGAAGATGCTCATTAAGCGTGTGATGAAGCGGCAGGTGCCAAGCGGCGGACTTCCGGCGGATGTGGGCTGTGTGGTAAGCAATATCAGCACAACAAAGGCCATCTCGGATGCCATTCAAAAAGGAATGCCCTTGGTGGAGCGTGTGGTGACGGTTACGGGTGAGCATGTGAAGAGGCCGGGAAATTATATTGTAAAGATTGGTACGAACACAAAGGATCTCATTGACTACTGCGGCGGTATCACGGGAGAGGATGTGACCGTTAAGGCAGGCGGCCCTATGATGGGATTCGTCCTGGCCGATACCAATGTGCCGATCATGAAAGGCTCCAACGGAATCATTGCCGTGGATACCGACCATACGGCAGAGCAGCCCTGTATCAAATGCGGCCGCTGCGCAGATGTCTGTCCCATGGAGCTGTCACCCCTGTATTTCGCAAAATATGCGGATGAGGAAAACTGGCAGGGCGTAAAAGAAATGAATGTCATGGATTGTATCGAATGCAGGTGCTGCGAATACATCTGTTCCTCCAAGATTCCGCTGGTTACTAAGATTAAAGCGGGCAAAAATGCAGTAAGGGGGATGAAGTGATATGTTGATTACCAGGTTAAAGGATAAGGAAACCCTCCTGTCACTGGCAGGCGGTAAAAAGGTATTTATCATAAACTGTCACGGATGCCGGGAGGTTTATTTTCCGCTTGAAGAAGCGGCAGAGCTTCAAAAAGAACTGGAAGCATCCGGGAGTGTGACCGGAAGCATCACGACAGATTACATCTGCAATCCGGAAAATATGAAGCTGCGTCTTGAGAAGCATAAGGACGAGATAGGAACCGCTGATGCAGTGCTGGTATTGTCCTGCGGTGTCGGGGTGCAGACGATCTCCGAGTATCTGGAGGATAAACCGGTTTATGCGGCCTGCGACACGTATCCGCAGCCGGGCTTTCAGGGAGTGACGCCACTTCAATACGACTGTGATCAGTGCGGAGAATGCTACTTGAATCTGACCGGTGGGATCTGTCCCATTACGGCCTGCTCCAAGAGCCTTGTCAACGGACAGTGCGGCGGTTCCAAAAATGGAAAATGCGAAGTGGACAGCGAGATGGAATGCGGCTGGGAGCGTATCTACAGGCGCCTTGCCCAGATTGGACGTCTGGATCTGTTAAAATGCCCCACACAGGTGCGTAATTTCGCAACTGATAAAGAAGTAGCTGAATAAGGAGAGTGAAATCATGAAAATTACGGAAGCATTTGAACGCGGTGAATTTGTAGTTACGGCGGAAGTTGGACCGCCAAAAGGATTTCATATTGAACATATGCTGGAAGAGGCGAAAACATATTTAAGCGGTATTACGGCAGTCAATGTAACGGATAATCAGTCTTCTGTTATGCGTCTTGGCTCTCTTGCAACCTGTAAGGCGCTGAAGGACGAGGGGCTGACCCCTATTTTCCAGATGACCTGCCGTGACAGAAACCGTATTGCTTTGGAATCGGATCTCTTAAGCGCGGCACTTTTCGGAATCGAAAATCTGCTGCTCTTGACAGGAGATCATACGAAGCTTGGGGATCATCCTCAGGCAAAGCCTGTCTTTGATCTGGATTCCGTATCTCTCATTCATGCGGTGAAGCAGTTGGAGTCGGGAGTGGATCTGGGCGGAAATGAGCTGGTCGGCGAGCCGCCGAAGTTTGCCAAGGGAGCGGTTGTGTCGCCCTGCAGCGATTCTGTGGATGTCCAGCTTGCAAAGATGGAGCGCAAGGTTGCCGCAGGCGCCGAGTATTTCCAGACACAGGCCGTCTATGAGCCGGAGAAGTTTATCCAGTTTATGGAGAAAGCGAAACAGTTCGGAAAGCCGGTTCAGCTTGGAATCGTGATTCCCAAGTCTGTGGGGATGTGTCGGTATATGAATGAAAACGTTGCTGGTATCCACGTTCCGGAGGAAATGATCGAGGAGCTTAAGGCAGATAAGGAAAAGACAAAGGCAGGCATCACCGGCGTGGAGATTGCGGCCCGTGTGATTCGGGAGTGCAAGCCTTATTGCCAGGGAGTACATATTATGGCAATGGGATGGGAGTCTAAGGTGCCGGAGCTTCTTCGTCAGGCCGGGATCTAATCTGAGACAGTGATAGCTAAAATAAAATGATTAAGTGACCGAAGGCTGTTTTTAAGCCTTTGGTCATTTTTTGAATAGTGATGCAGCAAATCAGATGATGAAAGCAGGAACATTATGAAAAAGAGTGACAGGATTGCAGGTGGAATTTATGGACTGCTTATTGGAGATGCTCTTGGGGTTCCATACGAATTTTATAAGGCAGCTCAATTACCATCTTATGAAGAAATTGATATGATACCTCCTGCCGGTTTTAAAAAGACATATCCGCAGGTGAAGGACGGAACCTGGTCGGATGATGGAGCCCAGGCATTATGTCTGCTAGACAGCCTTTTGAATCAGGGAGAATTTTCGCTGGAGCGTTTTTCAGACTTACTTTTGGCCTGGTATGAGGATGGAGTATGGGCTGTGGAAAATAAGGTTTTTGATGTGGGTGTTCAGACTGGTCAGGCACTTCATGCTTACAAGAGCGGCATGCCTGCCCATAAGTGCGGCCTGCTGAATCCGGAGGGCAAGGGGAACGGAGCATTGATGAGGGTTCTGCCCCTTGCATTATGGCATGAGGACAGGAAAAAATTGGTTTTGGATGCCCATTGTCAGTGCCTTATTACCCATGGTCATATTTGCAATCAAGTCTGCTGTGCCTTGTATTGCCTTGTGGCAAAAGCTTTGCTGGAGGGCAGGAATGCTCATGAAGCAATCGATGAGGGCGTTGCCGGTCTTCGGGAGATTTATCAGGATATGCCGGAGCATGAACAGGAGTTGGAGTGGAGTATACGCCCTGGGACTTCATGGGAAGGAAATGGGTCAGGCTATGTGGTGGACTGCTTAAGGAGCGCTTTTATGGTATTGGAGCAGACTTCTAATTATGAGGAAGCTGTAAAACAGGCGGTTCTGCTGGGAAATGATACGGATACAACTGCCTGTGTGACGGGCGGCCTTGCTGGGATCTTATATGGTTTTTTGGGAATACCAAAGTCTTGGAGCTCTATGTTGAGAGAAAAGGAGAAGGTAGCGAGATTGTTGGAAAAGCTTTTAAGGCATTTGACATGAAAATTTTACTAGATGTTATACTCTTTTAATCAATTTTATCTTTAGCAAGCAGTATCATTAATAGACACGATATTACCATGTGATGCTGACTTTTGTGTAGAATGGTGAGAAAATATTAAAAATAATGATGTGTTTTAATGTAAAAATAGAAATAAAATACATTGATTTTTACATGAATATCCGATATACTATGTTTAGCGCCTTAGGGGAGGATTGATTATGTATAGAAAGATTATGGGCTTCTTAGAAGCATGGAAAAAAAGCAAGTACCGCAAACCTTTAATTTTGAAGGGGGCAAGACAGGTAGGAAAAACCTACTCCGTCTTAGAGTTCGGGCGTACCCATTATGAGAATGTAGCGTATTTCAATTTTGAAACCAATCCAAAGCTAAATGAAACCTTTGAGGAAAATATCAGCCCTGATTATCTGATACCGATTTTATCCCATATTGCGGGACAGACAATTGTCAGGGAAAAAACTCTGATTATATTGGATGAGGTGCAGCTTTGCGAACGGGCCTTGACTTCACTGAAATACTTTTGCGAGAATGCACCGGATTATCATATAATTGCGGCAGGCAGCCTGCTTGGTGTGGCGGTTAATAGAGCGCGATTTTCATTCCCTGTAGGCAAGGTAGATATGAAAACCATGTATCCTATGGATATGGAGGAATTTATGATAGCACAGGGTGAGGATGCCCTTGTTGAACAGATTAAAAAATGCTTTGAAACAAACAGTCCAATGCCCGCTGCTCTCCACAATGCGGCAATGCAGCTCTATCGACAGTATTTGGTTGTAGGCGGTATGCCTGAATGCGTCATGCAGTTTAAGGAAACAAAGGATTATATCCTTGTTCGTCATACTCAAGATACCATTTTGGCAAGTTATCTGAATGATATGAGCAAGTACAATAATTTAAATGAAATCAAGAAAACCAGGCTTGCCTATGACAACATTACTGTTCAGCTCTCAAAAAAGAATACCCGTTTTCAATATAAGCTGATTAAGAAAGGCGGAAGGGCTTCCGAATTTGAAAATGCGATTGAATGGCTTTGCCTGTCTGGCATCGTATCACAGGTTTACAAGGCAGAACAAATTAAAAAGCCCTTGGAAAACTACCGTGATATTAATGCGTTCAAGATATATGTATCGGATTTGGGACTTTTATGTGCCAAGAAAGATTTAATGGCAAATGATATTCTCTATATGGTGGAGGAAATCAATGATTTTAAGGGCGGTATGGCTGAAAATTACGTCAATGTACAGCTGTGCATAAATGAATACAACACCTACTATTGGGAATCTGAGCGTGGGGCTGAAATTGATTTTGTCATTCAGCGTGATGGACAGCTTATTCCCATTGAGGTCAAGTCTGCCGACAATACCAGGGCAAAGAGCTTAAAGGTTTACATGGATACCTATAAGCCTGCCTATGCTATTAAGCTCTCTGCGAAGAACTTTGCATTTGAGGATAATAAAAAGGTTGTTCCTCTTTATGCGGCATTTTGTATCTAAAAATGTATTGAAAAAAAAGCAATTCCTCAAAGGAAATGACCTTGATAAAATCCCCTGTATGGGGTATAATGAATCTGAGTTTGTCAGGAAATTAACACAGTCCGCAAAAAGAATTAGAACAGGAGGATTCACATGCATATTGTAGATGGCGAGCATGGACATACCCACGGTCATACACATGAACATACCCACAAGGACGGCTGCACCCACACCCATGCACACGAGCATGCCCATGGACATGAGGAGGATCACAACCATACCCATGAGCATGAGCATTGCGGAAGCTGCGGCGGCTGCGGCGGAGAGCGTCCGGCTAATGAGCAGGAGGCGATTTTAGCATATATGCTGGATCACAACAAGCATCATGCGGCAGAACTTCAAGAGATTGCCAGGCAGTTCCGCACAGACGGAAAGGAAGAGGCGGCATCCCAGATTGAGAAGGCTGTTGAGTGCTTTGAGAAAGGCAACCTGTATCTGAGCGTGGCCCTTTCCAGCGTGAAAGCGTCTCAGTAGGATTTGGTCAGTGGATGCGGAACTTTACCCTTTAGTGCTATTGCGCAGCAATTTTGATAAGAGGTGATATTATGTGTCTGGCAACGGTTTATAAAACCACCAGGGATACGGAAGAAGTTGTATTAAAGAATGTAAGCAAGATTTATGTAGAGGGAAGCCAGGTGCGCCTGGTGGACATTATGGGAGCCGAGACCGTGGTAGAGGGAAGCATTTCCTTTGTGGATCTGACCGGTTCCGTTGTAAAGCTTAATTGTCCAGCTTAAGGACTAAAAGACAGTAATATCCTATTGATTTAGACAAAGATGTACGTTAGGATATTACAGAACTTCAAAAACAGTAATATGCTGTCCGTGCACAAATCAATTTACAGACGCAAGTATCTGTGGCTGGAAATTGATTTATATGAGGGTGTACGGACGGCATATTACGGAACTTGTAATAGGAGATAAGAAATGGCACACACAATAGCGGTAGCCGGTAAGGGCGGTGTGGGCAAGACCACATTGACAGGGCTTTTGATTGAGTACCTGTGTCAGAAGAAGCAGGGCCCGGTGCTGGCGGTAGATGCAGATGCAAATTCCAATCTAAATGAAGTGCTTGGGGTGGAGGTAGATGCCACGTTGGGCGAGATTCGTGAGGAGATTGCCCAGGCGGAGATTTCCAGCACCAATCCCATTCCTCTTGGGATGTCCAAGCAGGATTATGCGGAGATGAAGTTCAGTTCCGCGCTGGTAGAGGAAGATGATTATGATTTGCTTGTTATGGGACATACCCAGGGCAAGGGCTGCTACTGTTTTGTAAACGGGCTTTTGACAGCTCAGATTTCCAAGTATGCGCAGAATTACAAGTATGTAGTAGTGGACAATGAGGCAGGCATGGAGCATATCAGCCGGGGAATTCTTCCCAAGGTAGATACCATCATTCTGGTAAGCGACTGCTCCAGAAGAGGCGTTCAGGCAGTCGGGCGTATCGCCAAGCTGATTCCTGAGTGCGGCTTGAAGCCGAATATGGTAGGCTTGATTGTAAACCGTGCTCCGGGCGGCGTTCTGAATGAGGGGACAAAGGAGGAGATCGAAAAGCAGGGATTAACTCTTTTGGGCGTAGTACCTCAGGATGAGCAGGTCTTTGAATTCGACTGCGACGGGGTTCCTACCGTAAAGCTTCCGGAGGATTCTCCGGTACGGAAAGCGTTGTATGACATTATCGGCAAATTGGATTTGGCATAGCAAATGTAGAACATGATAAGTGTAAGTCTATTGCCCTAAGTGAGGGCAATGAGCTTGCAGATTTTTATCATAAATTTTTTAGGAGGTTTATAATGGGAGACTTTAAATTGACAACGGTGGAAGAATTTGAAGCCGCAACAGCCAGACTGTTGGAAACAGGGGCGAAAGTGGGTGCCGATTCCTGGCAGCTTCGTGTGAAGAACCAGACTCCCCACTGTAAGTTCGGTGAGCAGGGTGTCTGCTGCCGGATCTGTTCTATGGGACCCTGCCGTATCACACCCAAGGCGCCGAGAGGTATCTGCGGATGTGACGTGCACGGAATCGTAGGACGTAACTATCTGAAGTTCACGGCAGGCGGAGCAGCAACACACTCTGACCACGGCCGTGAGATCTGCCATACCCTGCACTGTGCAGCACCGGACGGAAACTACAAGGTGAAAGATCCGGAGAAGCTGATTCGCATTGCCAAGGAGTGGGGCGTTGAGACAGAGGGAAAAGACATTTACGATCTGGCTCACGAGGTTTCTGAGGTTGCTCTTATGGAGTATGGTAAGCCTTTCGGATTCCAGAGATGGATTCAGAGAGCGCCCAAGCACACCCAGGAGATCTGGGAGAGAGAGGAGATTGCTCCCCGTGCCATTGACCGTGAGGTTGCAAGTTCCTTACATATGACTCATATGGGATGTTCCTCCAAGCCGGAGGCGCTGATCCGTCAGTCTTTACGTACCGGACTCTGCGACGGCTGGGGCGGTTCCATGTGCGGTACGGAGTTCTCCGACGTACTCTTCGGAACGCCGAAGCCGATTGATACCGAGGCAAACCTTGGCGTTATGGTAGCTGAGAATGTAAATATTGTTGTTCACGGACATGACCCGTCACTTTCCGAGATGATCTGTGAGTATGCGGATGATCCCGAGATGATTGCTTATGCCAAGAGCAAAGGCGCAAAGGGCATCACTATTTCCGGTGTGTGCTGTACCTCCAATGAGGTTGCAATGCGGCGCGGTATTCCCATGGCAGGCAACTTCCTGCAGCAGGAGAACGTAGTATTGACAGGTGCCTGCGAAGCTATCGTTGTAGACGTACAGTGTATTTTCCCGGCACTTGGACCTTTAAGCAAATGCTTCCACACCAAGTTTATTACCACATCCAAGATTGCGCAGATGCCGGATTCTGAGTTTATCCACTTCAATGCGGAGACAGCGGGAGAGAATGCAAAGGCAATCGTGAAGATGGCTATTGATAACTTTGAGAACCGCCGTCCGGAGCTGGTTTACATTCCGGATATGAAGCAGAAGGCTACGGTTGGATATTCCGTAGAGGCTATTAAGAAGACACTGGATACGGTTACCAACTCATATGTAGATGAGACCGGAACCACCAAGCCGCTGGTTGAGTGTGTGAAGTCCGGAGTTCTCCGGGGCGCTGTTGCTATGGTAGGCTGCAACAACCCGAAGGTACGTCCCGATACCGCTCATATTGAACTGATGAAGAAGCTGATTGCCAATGATATTATCATTATCGCTTCCGGATGTTCTGCACAGGCGGCTGCAAAGGCAGGCCTGATGGATAAATCCGCAAAGGATCTCTGCGGCGCAGGCTTAAAGAGAGTCTGCGAGCTGGCGGATATTCCTCCTGTATTACATATGGGCTCCTGCGTGGATATCAGCCGTATGATGATTCTGGCAGCTGATATTGCAAAGGATTCCGGCTGGAACATTTCTCAGGTTCCCGTTGTGGGCTGTGCTCCTGAGTGGATGTCCGAGAAGGCCGTATCTATCGGCAACTATGTAGTAGCGACCGGTATTGATACGTTCCTTGGAGTAGACCCGTATGTATGCGGCTCTACGGAAGTAGACAATCTTCTGCAGCACGGTATCCGTGACTGGGTAGAGGCTTCCTACACCGTAGAGAAGGATATTGACAAGCTGGTTGACGCTATGATCGACCGGATTGAAGAGAAGAGAACGGCTCTTGGCATCTGATGATTCGGCTTCGGCTGAATGTCAGTAATAAAGCTAGGACATGGATAAGCGACAGTTAGGAGTGTAGACGTATGAAGATTGCAATTACCGGTAAAGGCGGCGTAGGAAAGACTACATTTGCGGCAACCCTTGCAAGGCTCTGCGCAGCAGAGGGCAGGACTGTTCTGGCGGCGGATGTGGATCCGGATGCCAACTTAGGGCTGGCACTGGGATTCCCGGAGGAGATTCTGGACTCCATTATTCCCATTTCCAAGATGCGGAAGCTGATTGAGGAGCGCACCGGAGCGGGAGCCGACAATACCTTTTACACCTTGAATCCCAAGGTGGACGATATACCGGATACCTACAGCAAGACTTATAACGGCGTGAAGCTTCTGACCCTTGGAACAGTAGAGACAGGCGGAGGCGGCTGCGTCTGCCCGGAGCATGTGATGCTCAAAAGGATCTTGAACTACTTAAGCTTAAGAAGCAAGGACGTTGTCATCATGGATATGGAGGCAGGTCTTGAGCATCTGGGGAGAGGCACCTGCGAGGGTGTGGACCAGTTTGTGGTAGTGATTGAGCCTGGGGCAAGAAGCGTGCAGACCTACAAGAACGTGAAGCGTCTGGCTATGGACTTGGGCGTAAAGCAGGTCCGGGTGGTTGCCAACAAGGTGCGCGGCCCGGAGGACGAGGAATTTGTCCGCTCGAAGATTCCCGCTGAGGATTTACTGGGCTTTATCCATTACAACACGGATGTCATCAACGCAGACCGGCAGGGGAAATCCCCCTACGATATCAGCCCGGAGGCGACGGAGGAGATTCGGAAAATAAAGGAATTGTTAGAAAAATAAAAAACAGGAACTTATTATAGGAGGTTTAAACCGTGACATTATTTGACAGAGCATTCGGCGGTTCAGGCGAGATGTACGCATGGGCCGAAAAATCGGTAGCTGAAGCGCTTGAGAAGTACGGCGCAGATGCGGCAGTATCCCTGCCGAGTACCGCATATAGTCTTCCCTGCTATTATGCGGTTACAGGCGAGAAGCTGACAACCTTAGGAGAGGTAAAGGCCGCTCTTGAGGGAAGAATTAAGGAAATGATGACAAGGAAGGAACGTTTACATAATGTGTTTCAGGCCGGTATCGCAACAGTTCTTGCCGCTGAGATTATCGAGACCATGAAATACATGGACGGCGCTCAGCCTTATGAGGAGCCCTATGTAGGACATTTCACTGACGCTATGATCCGTGAGCTGGGCGTTCCCCTGGTAACAGGCGATATCCCCGGCGTACCGGTTATCATTAATGCGGCTCCCTCAGTAGAGGAAGCAGTAGCGCTGGTAAAGAGCTACCAGGCACAGGGTAACTTCGTTACCTGTGTCGGCGGCATCTGCGATCAGCTGATTGAGGCCGGCTACAACACGGGCTTCAATGTACGTGTAACTCTTATGGGCAAGGATATCACATCTGCAGCTCATGTAGTTTCTATCGCACTTCGCGCGGCGCTCATCTTCGGCAACATTACGCCGGGCGATCTGCCGAACCTGATGAAGTACACCTTTGAGCGTGTATTTGCCTTTGTAAATGCATTTGCTCCTGTTGATGATCTGACCGTAGGCTGCGGCGCCGGCGCAATCGCATTCGGCTTCCCGGTTATCTCCAACGATATGGAGAGCCTGAAGGGCATGAACGTACCCAAGAGCCTGATTCTGCAGCCTGACACTGAGAAATTCAATCCCACCTCTATTGAGGCAAGAGATGTGAAGATCAAGGTAACGGATATTGATATCCCCGTTGCATTTGCTTCCGCATTTGAGGGTGAGATTATCCGCCGCGGCGATATGCAGGTTGAGTTTGACGGTTCCCGTGTTGACTGCTTCGAGCTGGTGCAGACCAGGGAGGCTTCCGAGGTTGAGGATCACAAGATCGAAGTGATCGGGCCGGATCTTGACGAGTTTGAGGTTGGCAGCAAGCACAGCATCGGCTATATTGTAGAGGTTGCCGGACGGAGCATGCAGTCCGACTTTGAGCCGGTATTTGAGCGTAAGTTCCACAGCTACTTAAACTGCATTGAGGGTGTGATGCATACAGGACAGCGTGACATGATCCGTGTGCGTGTAGGAAAGGCCGCATTTGAGGCAGGCTTTAGAGCAAAGCATATCGGAGAAGTGCTCTATGCCAAGATTAAGAATGAGTTTGACGCAGTTGTTGATAAATGTCAGGTAAAGGTTATTACCGATCCGGAGAAGTGTACGGAGCTTCGTCACAATCTGGCGATTCCGTCCTTTGACAAGCGTGATGACAGACTCCGTACTCTGACAGACGAGTCCGTAGAGGTTTACTACAGCTGCATTCTCTGCCAGGCATTCTCCCCGTCCCACGTATGCGTGGTAACACCGGAGCGTCTGGGCCTGTGCGGCGCCGTTTCATGGCTGGATGCCAAGGCAACCAATGAGCTGGATCCGCAGGGTCCCTGCCAGGTAATCACCAAGGAGCGTGTCATTGACGAGCGTACCGGAGAGTATGAGGATGTGAACGAGGCTGTTAAGATGTACTCCCAGGGAGCACTGGAGAACGTGTCTCTGTACTCTATTATGGAGAATCCCATGACCTCCTGCGGATGCTTTGAGTGTATCTGCGGCATTGAACCGTTCTCCAACGGCGTTATCATTGCAAACCGTGAGTATGCAGGCATGACTCCTCTTGGAATGACATTCCCGGAGCTGGCTTCCATGACGGGCGGCGGTGTTCAGACACCGGGCTTTATGGGACATGGAAAGCACTTCATCGCGTCCAAGAAGTTTATGAAGGCTGAGGGCGGTATCGAGCGTATCGTATGGATGCCCAAGGAGCTTAAGGAGACCGTAGCAGATCGTCTGAATGAGTCCGCTAAGGAGCTTTACGGGATTGAGAACTTTACCGATATGATCGGTGATGAGACCATTGCGGAGGATCCGGAGACCCTGCTTGCATTCTTGACAGAAAAAGGACATCCGGCACTTGGCATGGACCCGATGATGTAGTATAATAAAGGTTAGCATTTAGGTTTTAAGCATAGGGAAGCAAAGCCCTATGCTTAAAGCCGTGTAAAAGATAAAGGAGGTAACTAAGAAATGCCGTTTAATGGAAAATCAGGAAAGTTTAACGCTGCCATCCGTACCGTAGAGATCGGTACCGGCGACAAGGCAGTGAAGCTTGGCGGAGAGAATGTATTACCTTTCTATACATTTGACGCGCCAATCGAGAATGCACCCAAGATAGGAGTCATGATTACGGACATGGGCCTGGACAATGAAGTTGCAGGGATCAA
>JAETRR010000107.1 GCA_021770065.1 Lachnoclostridium sp.
GGAGCTTCCTGTATAATTCAAATATAAGGAATTCCAAGAAGGGTGGTTGATAAAAAGATACCTCAGAGTAAAATAAGATTACTGACTTTTGGACGGTTAGTAAAAATCTTATTGAACAGAGAGGTATCCCAAGATGAATTGTAACACACAAAACGCAAAAATTGCATCCATAACAGAAAAAACTTTGATTGTCGGAATCGACGTGGGAAGCGAGACCCATTATGCAAGAGCATTTGACTGGCGCAACTACGAGTACACTAAAAAACCGCTGGAGTTCAGCAACACCGAAACCGGTTTCCAGACATTCAAGGCATGGGTGGAGGAGCTTGCAGAGAGGCACGGTAAAACTGCTGTAATCCCCGGCATGGAGCCCACAGGCCATTACTGGTTCGCATTGGGAAAATTCCTGCAGGACAACGGCATGAAGCCGGTGCATGTAAATCCCCATCATGTGAAGAAGTCGAAGGAACTGGATGACAACAATCCCAACAAGAACGACCGGAAGGATCCCAAGACGATCGCCGCGCTTGTCAACGAGGGGAGATTCTCTTACCCTTATATGCCAGTCGGTATTTATGCGGAGATCAGGAGCTTGTCGAACCTGCGCTTTCAGACACAGGAGGAGCTTACGAGGATCAAGAACCGGCTGGCGAGGTGGTTTTCCATCTACTTTCCCGAATATAAAGACGTTTACGGGGACTTAAAGGCAGTAAGCGGAAGGATGGTACTGAAGGTTGCACCGCTGCCGGAAGACATCCTAAAGCTGGGGGCGGAAGGTGTGAACCAGATCTGGAGGGACAGGAAGCTGAGGGGTGCCGGGATGAAGAGGGCAAAGGCCCTTTTATCGGCTGCGGAGCACAGCGTAGGGAGTAAGGAAGCGCCGGAAGCGGCGCGGATGGAGCTGGAAAATCTGCTGAGTGACATGGATGTACATGCGTCAAGAATGGAGGAACTGCTCCGGAGGATAGAAGAAAAGCTGAAGGAGATCCCATATATAGATAACCTGCTGGCGATCAAGGGGATTGGGATGGTAACAGTCAGCGGCTTTATAGCAGAGGTGGGGGACATAGGACGTTTTGACAACCCCAAACAGCTGCAGAAGCTGGCGGGATATGCCGTCGTGGCAAATGATTCGGGCAAGCATAACGGAGAAAGCCGTATCAGTTACCGGGGGCGGAAACGCCTGAGGTATGTGCTGTACGAGGCCGCTATATCGCTGGTGGGAAAGAACGCAGAGTTTCGGGAGATACACGAGTATTACCGGACGCGGAAGGAGAACCCGCTCAAAAAGATGCAGTCGGTGGTGGCGGTAGCCTGTAAGGCGCTGAGGATATTTTACGCGGTCCTTACCAAAGGCATCCAGTATGACCCTGAGAGGCTGCTGGGCGACATCAGGAGGCCACAGGTACAGACGGCATAACAGCTGGAATCGAAACAGGCAATACCCTGTCAGGGTTGGACTGAGCCTCCGGGAGACGGAGCCGGGAGCTGAATCCAGCCATGACAGAAAAGGCTGGAAGGTATGTGGAACAGTCTGGGGAAACGTCCGCCGCAAGGTGCCAGTCAGGGAAACATACAGGTCAGTAAGACTTATATAAAGAATGAGCCGGTAGCCGGCAGGAATATTTTCCATAGGGCATGACCCTGGTTAGGAGCTGAGCTGGCACCCTGGTTATGGACAGGCGGAACGAAGGAAGTTAGGACCCGCAAGATGGTGATCCTGGTAGACACGGGAGGTTCGCTGCCGTAGAAGGAAGGGTATACACAAGGCCATGTAGAGCGAAAAGATAGACGTTCTACTTCGTGTACCCTACATCCTCTATTTTCGTACCAGATACAGAGAAATGTCCATTTCCTTGGCTCATTTATCTGAGAGTAACAATAAAAATTCCTTGAATTTTTAAGGAAAATCACTTGACAATATAGGGAGGA